>CAZYCV010000060.1:0-24142 GCA_964645305.1 uncultured Occallatibacter sp.
TCCCTGATCCCTGATCCCTGTTCCCTGATCCCTGATCCCTGTTCCCTGATCCCTGTTCCCTGTTCCCTGTTCCCTGTTCCCTGTTCCCTGTTCCCTGTTCCCTGTTTTTACGCCAACAGCCGCTTGATCTTCTCTTCAATCACGTCCTGTGGAACAAAGCCCACCACCTGATCGGCAACTTTGCCGCCCTTGAAAAACAGCAGAGCAGGAATTCCGCGAATACCAAAGCGCGAAGGCGTGGCGCCATTCTCGTCCACATTCACCTTGGCTACCTTCAGCTTGCCGGCATGAGTCGTCGCCACGCTATCCACGATCGGCGCAATGGCCTTGCAGGGGCCGCACCATACGGCCCAAAAATCCACCAGCACCGGCAACTCGCTTTTGAGTACCTCCTGGTCAAACGTTGCATCGTTGACTTCCAGAACTCCCACTCCAGCCATCATCTTCTCCTTGCGCCAACTGCGCACATCCAGTGTAACGGTTACCTGTCCACTATGGGATGCGTCAGCCTTGAGGAAAGTCGCAATTCGCCACTTGATCGTCAATAGCAAGCCGGAGAGAGTTCTACGCAGGAATCGAAGGAGAAGCCATATTGACGTGAAAATAAAAGAGTTCTAAATTGAACCGCTCAAATCAAAAGCGCCCGGATCCCATTGGGACCACGGGCGCTAGAGCAGCCCTCCCCCAGAACTGCCCACGATGAGAATTTAGGCCTTTTTAATCTTCAAATCAAGTAATCTTGAGTAATAAAAACGGTAATTTATCCACTGCGAATTGCTCTACAATTAAGTAACTTTTCAATAATCTGTCGCATAAAAAGTAATCGTTAACGGGCTGATTTTGTGTGACCGTAAACCGCTTGCATTAACGCTTTGGACAGTCAACCCGGATATACTGGGGGGACTGGAAGAGGCTATGGATTCAATTCGCATCGATAAGTGGCTATGGGCGGCGCGCTTCTTCAAGACACGCGCGCTGGCCTCCAAGGCCTGCGAGATGGGGCGCGTGCTCTCGAATGGCGTTACCGCCAAGCCGGCTCGCGAGGCGCGCATCGGCGACCGGCTCGTGGTAAAAAACGAGGGCGGCGAATTTCAGATTGAAGTCCTGGGTTTGAGCCAGATGCGCGGCCCTGCGGCGGTGGCGCAGACGCTCTTCCGCGAGAGTGAAGCGAGCATTGCGGCGCGGGCCAAGGCCTCCGCCGAGCGCAAGGCCATGCAGGAGTTCGCGCCGCTGCCTGAGCATCGGCCCTCCAAGCGCGACCGTCGTCGTATCATTCAATTCCGCGGCGGAGCGTAGTCCGGCGTAGGCTCATCTGGTTTCTGTTGCGAAGAGACAAGTGTGGACCAGGAGGTCCGCACAACAGCCGGCCAGGAGGCCGGCGCTACAATTTTGTGCGCGGCGGATCGGATCTATGCGCGGCGAGTCGGATCTATACGCGGCGGATCGGAAGTACCAACGGGCTGGATTTATACGCGGCGGATAGGAAGCACTGACGGGAGAGTATTTCCAATTCCCTGCTTTTGTTACGCTTCATGCGCTGCAGCCAGATAAGGTTGCGGCATCAATTCCGTCAGTGCAATTCCCGCCAGAATCAGCAGCGCGCCGCTCGCGGGGCGAAGCCCGAGCCGCTCTCCGGTTACCAGAAACGAAGTAATCCAGGCGAAGACCGGCTCCAGCGTCAACACCAGCGCAATATGGGTGGAGGGTAGAATGGACTGCGCCCAGCTTTGAATGGAGTAGGCGGCGGCGGTGCCAAGTACGGCGGCAATGATCAACGCCATGGCCAGCGTCGGCGTCCAAGTTATCTTGGGATCTTCGATCATTGGCATACTAACCGCCATGAAGACCGCACAGAATCCCACCTGCAGCAACGCCAGCGGCTGGTAAGCGATACGTGGTGAAAGATGGCTCAGCGACAGACAGTGAAAGGCGAAGCCCAGGGCTCCGGCCAACGTGAGCGCATCGCCCAGGTTCATTGAAGTCATGTCGGGCAGCAGGTGAGCCGCGCCTTCCATCAGGGAGGCATTACCAGAGGCCGGACCGACGGCAGGCGCGGTCAGCAGCACGATCCCGGTAAAGGCCAATGCCGCTCCCAGAAAGACATTCCAGCGTGGCCGCCGCGCTCCCGGTGGGCGCAGGCCGGGAATGATCGAAAGCAGCGGCACCATCACCACCATCAGCCCGGTGATGAATGCCGACTTCGAGGGCGTGGTGAGAGCCAGTCCAGTGGTTTGAAACTGATAGCCCATCGCCAAGCACAATCCCACCAGCGCCCCGGCTCCCACCTGCCAGCCTTTGATGGTGCGCCAGTAGCGGCGATAGGCAACGCTCAGCACGGCAAAGGCCAGCGTCATCCGAACCAGGTTGAAGGCTCCGGGAGTGGCATCGGCCAGCGCTCCTTTCACCAGCACAAAGGTCGATCCCCACACCGCAACCACAAACAACATCAGCAGGTAGGCGCGCACTTTCATCTTTATCAATTATGCCAGCCGAGGCAGTGACGGATGCCCCGGAGCGTCTTTGGTTGTGCGCCTGGGGCAGGATCGTAAGCCACCCCATGATTCCATCTGCTGCAACACGAGTCCGCCCTACTGTTCCCAATGCCCAATCAGCAAAAGGCTGGCGGTTCCCGGCGTCTCCGTAATCGAGTTGCTGGCGCTTACGTAGTAGCTGTGCATAATCAATGTGACTTTACTCCCCCCATTCACCGCAATGCGCACGGGTTGCGAAAGCACATAATGCGGATTGGCGGTCTCCGATCCTGTCCGGAGAGCCGCAAAGCCGGTCATCGACTCATAGTCTCCCACCACCGTGTCGAGATACCACTCGGCGCTGGAAGGCAGTTCACGGTCATAATCGGCCTCGGCGAAGATGTGGTCGATGACAAAGGTTCTGCCCGCTGGAATGGCGATGCACAGATAGCCCTTGCTGGCCGGCTGAGGGTAGGTGTCGAACTGCTGATACTGCTGGTAGCTTCCGCCCCCCTCCGGCACAAAGCAGGACTGTGCCTGGTCGGTGGGAATCTGCAATTGCGGGTCATTGGAGGGCGCGTTGGGATAGCGGGAGTGGCGATGTTGAACTTGCCCGTAGAGCGGCAGCGCGCACAGAATGACGCCGGCAAGGATGGAGCGGAAAAAGCGGAAGCTCATATCGGTTCAACCTGGTCATAGATTGAGTTACTTATGCACTTACAGGACGCGGATCAGTGCGCAACCGCTTGCCCCTGTGACGAAAGAGTTACTGCGCAGCGGCCCATCCGGTCATGGCCAGCACCAGCAGAAGCACGCGCTTCAGCCCGGTCTCGCGGTCCTTGGCCGAGTACCACTCCGCCCGCGTGTGTGCGCCGCCGGTTTCGCCGCCCGCGCCCATCGAGAGCGCTGGAACGCCCAACGAGAGCGGAATGTTGGCGTCGGTCGAGCCCAGCCGCTGCTCGGTGCGCAGACCCAGATGGCGATCCACCGCGCGCAACGCATCCAGCAGCGGCGAATTGTTCGGCAGTTGCGCGGCCGGACGGTCGCCAATCAATTCAATGGTGAAGGACAGCAAGCCGCGCGCGTCTCTGTCGATGCTCTTGGCCTGTGCGTTGCACTCTTGCACGGCATCTTCAGCGGCTCGATGCAGCGCAACCTCCAGTCGCACCAGTTGCTCCGCATGGGTGGAGCGGAAGTCAATCTCCGCCTGCGCGCTTTCCGGGATGGCGTTCACGCGGGTTCCACCGTGAATGGTGCCCAGATTCAGCGTCGTCCGTGGCTCCTCCGGGAGCGGCGTCCGGGCCAAAACGCTGAGCGCCAAAGCCAGCGCTGTGATCGGATTGGGCGTGCCCGCATCTGTGAAGCTGTGGCCGCCGGGGCCATTCACGGTGACCCGGAACCGTCGACTGCCCAGGGCTTGCGTCACCGCTGATTCCGCGCCCGCACCGTCCAGAACAATGTGCGCCGCGATCCGTCCGGCCAGCGCTGATTGCCGATAAAGGTGGCGCACACCGCGCAGATCTCCTTCGCCCTCTTCGCCCACATTGCCCAGAAAAAGAAGCGGCGCGGCCAGCTCCGTTTGCGATTGGATCAGCGCATGCGCAATGGCCAGCATCCCCGCCACTCCGGCGCAGTTGTCCCCTGCTCCCGGCACCTCAAGCCGGTCTCCCTCCACTAGCGGATGAAGCGGCGTCCCGGCGGGAAAGACAGTATCCAGATGCGCTGAGAGAACGACCAGCGGGCCGGTGCTCTCTGCGGGGAGACGGGCCGCAGAGAGCCAGCCGAAAACATTGCCGATCTCGTCGATCTCCACACCGCTGAGGCCTGCCTCGCGGAAGCGCGCCGCCATCCACTCTGAGCGGGCCTGCTCGCCAAAGGGCGGCGCGGGAATGGCGGACAACTCCGCGTGCAAGTCCATGATGGTCTTTGGGTTGCCGTGCAGCCATGCAAAAGCGGCGTGAACCGTCCGCAACTCGGCCAGCGCCGTCACCCGTGAGAAGGTCGAATTGGCCAAGAGGTCCATGCGGTTGGTTAAAGGTTAACAGGAGCCGTTGATTTTAAAGATTACGGAATTCTGATTCGGCGGTTGATGGAGCGTCTCTGGAGATTCGAGCCATCCATAACTGTCTGAATTCTGAGCAGTTGTCAATGCGCCGGCCTGCTTCTGAGCCTTTGCCGAAGATTCTTGGACGACTCCGGCAGAATGGTTGCAGGGAAGACGAATTGATTGGGATTCAATCCAAGAGGAATCGGCGTGGATCGGCCAACAAGTAGAGCGTTTTCCGTGTTACGATAAGCGTTAAGCATGATTCGTTCGTTTGCCGATGCAGATACGGAGCAGGTCTTCCATCGCCGCCACAGTCGGCGGTTTGCGGCGTTCGAGCGGGTTGCGTTGCGCAAGTTGCGGCAGATTCACAGCGTTTCGCGGCTGGAAGAACTGTATGAACCGCCCGCCAACCGGCTGGAGCCACTGCTGGGTGACCGGGTAGGACAATGGAGTTTGCGTGTGAATCTTCAGTGGAGAATTTGCTTCGAGTGGAGAGATGGAGATGCCTATGAGGTCCAGATTGTCGACTACCACTGAACCGGCGCTAGACGGTGCGGAGTTGGATGAGGGAGTGCGCCTGCCGGCGCTGCATCCGGGTGAGATGCTGCGCGAGGAGTTTATGAAGCCGCTTGGGCTCTCGGCGAATGCACTGGCGATGGAGTTGCGCGTTCCGGTAACGCGAATCTCCGAGATTGTGCGGGAGCGGCGGGGAATTTCAGCGGATACAGCACTGAGACTGGCGCGCTACTTCAATATGTCGGCTGAGTTCTGGATGCGCTTGCAGATGGATTTTGATTTGGAATCGGCGGCGGATGCGGAAGAAGCGGAGGTTCACCAGACCATTCGGCCGCGAGCAATGCATGCGGTGATAGAAAATGATGAGTTACGGGTGGTTGCTTGAACTGGTTGTGATTGAAATCGTTGGTTCTCAGGCATTTAAAGCGAGAGCTAAACCGCCCGGTTTTTAGAAGTTGGAAGTGCAACAATCAGCGCGTAAACAGGAAACGAGTCCAAAGGAAATATGCCCACAACAGCGAACAAGGATTATTACGGTACGCTTGGCGTAAAGAACACCGCGACACCGGAGGAGATTCGCAAGGCCTTCCGCAAAGCCGCGCGGCGCTATCATCCCGACGTGAACCCCGGCGACAAGCGGGCCGAGGAGAAGTTCAAGGAGATCTCCGAGGCCAACGACGTGCTCAGCGACGAGAAGAAGCGCAAGGTCTATGACCAGGTGGGCTTCTATTCCGACCAGATTGACCCGGATCAGGCCGAGGCTTATGCCCATGCGCGGCAGAGCGGCGGGCGTCAGGCTCCGGTGGATTTCAGCGGCTTTGATTTTTCCGGCTTCCAGAGCGGGCCAGGGGTGCATCCGGGCTCGCAGGCTGGGGCCGGTTCGCAGTCGTGGGGCAGCTTCAAGGATATTTTCTCCGGCATCTTTAGCGGCGCGCAGCAGCCACAGGCGCGCGGTCCGCAGCCTGGGACGGATTTGGAGTATCAGGCCACGGTGGACTTTTGGACGGCGATTCGCGGCGGTCTGGCGCGGCTGGATGTGCATCGCCAGGAGACCTGCCCGGTCTGCCACGGCCAGGCTTCAACCGGCGGACCAACGCAGTGCTCGGAGTGCAACGGTTCGGGCCAAGTGACGCAGATGGGCGGGCGGATGAAGTTCAACATAGCCTGCCCCCGCTGCAACGGAACCGGGCGCACTACCAATGTCTGCACCAGTTGCCGCGGCGAGGGAACGGTCAGCCGCGACGAGGGCGTCGAGTTCCGCATCAAAGCCGGCACGCGCGACGGACAGCGCATTCGCCTGCAAGGCAAGGGCAACGCCGGAGTGAACGGCGGCGCGGCGGGTGATCTTTTTCTGATCGTCCGCACCGGGACGCATCCGGTCTTCACGCGCTTGGGCGACGACATTCATCTGACGGTTCCGGTGACCGTGCCGGAGGCCTCGCTGGGCGCAAAGGTTGATGTGCCTACAATTGACGGCCGCGCGCAACTGAAGATTCCGCCTGGAACGCAGAGCGGGCAGAAGCTCCGGATGCGCGAGCGCGGCGTGGAAAGCGCGCAGCACCCCGGCCAGCGTGGCGACGAGATTGTGACCATCGAAGTGACAGTACCCAACCTCGCCGACGAGCGCAGCCGCGAGATCATGCGCGAGCTGGCCAAGTTGAACAACCAGGACCCCCGCGTGGCGCTCTTTGATAAGCTGTGATTTGCTGCTATCGTTGGAGTTCCCAGCCTTGCAGCACAGGATGAGCCGGATGAGCCGCAAACACGACGACAGGATCGACATCCGTGGAATTGATTTCGAGTGGTATCCGCCGAAGGCGCAAAGCAATCTGAAAAAGCACAAAGTTTCGTTTCAAGAGGCATCCACGATCTTCGGGGACAATAATAGGCTGGAAGTGCCGGATCGTGAGCACAGCGAAGAGGAGTTGCGATTCATTGGTGTTGGACGCTCGGATCAGGACCGCCTGCTTTTCGTGAACTTTACAGTTCGTGGCGACAAAGTCCGAATCATTAGTGCAAGACAGGCAGAGTCTTGGGAAAGGAGAGAGTATGAAATCGGTAATCGACATGAATGAAACTGAAATTCGCGCAAGATTTGATTTTTCAAGGGCTACGCGAGGCCGCTTTGCTGACCGGTATCAGCATGGGCATACCGTTACGCTTCTGGACCACGACCCAGACGAGGACGATCCATTTGAAACCAGCAAGCCCGATTCGCAACTGACTGAAGTATTCGGAAAGAACTTGCTTATCTCCCACCTTGTAGCCGCCGGTTTTGAAGTCGCTCAGCCCGTGAGGGATCGAGGTGTCGACCTAGTTGTTTATAAAGATGGAGTTGATGCGAAGGACTATGTTCCCTGCTTGATTCAGTTGAAAGCATCCTCGCATGAATCGTTCTCGCTGGATAAGAAATATGAGCGATTCCCTCATCTTCTCATCACGTATGTTTGGAATGTTCAGACTCCCGCGCAAAGCGATGTTTACGCATTGACTTTCAAGGATGCCTTGCAAGTTCTGGAAAAGAAGGGGTATGAAAAGACAGATTCATGGAAAAGAAATGGTTATTATTTTGTGCGAAACGCAGGCGTTGATCTAAAGAAAATCCTCGAGCCGTTCAAAATGACAACCGAGAAGTGGCGGGAAAGACTTCTCACTGTTTGAAGATCAAGAATCTTATGGCCGCGAAACGAAAATCAAAGGGCGCGTACATGATCTCGGCGGTGGCCGAGATGTACGAGATACATCCGCAAACGCTGCGCCTCTATGAGCGCGAGGGCCTCTTGCTGCCTTCTCGCACCGAGGGCAACACGCGTCTCTACACCGACGAAGACCTGGAGCGGCTGGAGTTTATCCTGAACCTGGCGCGCGACCTGGGCGTGAACATCGCCGGCATCGCCATCATCCTGCAGATGCGCGAGCGCATGGAGGAGATGAACCGGCAGATGCAGAGCTTTGTCGAGTACGTGCGCACCGAGATGCTTTCGCACTTTCAGCCGGTCGCGCCCACTTCCGGTGCGCTTGTGCCACTGCGCAAGCCGGGAGCGGTAAAGTCCGTGGTGGTGGCAAAGGTCGCCGGCAAGCGAACTGAATGAGCGGCTTGATCCACCTTGCCGAGGTTTCTAGCTGTCCATCCCACTCGACCGACAATAGATTGTTTATCGCACTTCTTATCAACAAGATGCATTCAGGCCCCGCGATGTGTTACATTTAAGGAGTTGCGCCATTTTGTGGAGAGATGGCCGAGTGGTTTAAGGCGCACGCTTGGAAAGCGTGTGTACTCGAAAGGGTACCCAGGGTTCGAATCCCTGTCTCTCCGCCATTTCTTTGTCTATCTTTTTGATTCAACTGATAAACGATAGTAAATAAGCATGTTAACAGTATTCCATGACGTCCGCTCTTTCCGTATTTTCCAGACAATTGTGCCCTGTAATGCCATATTGCATGACAAAACGCATCCTGCATGACAACGGAATTTGGATATAAACAACCCGCCCACTCCACGTCCCAAAAAATAATTTGAGAAAAACGCCCCGTTTCAAAAAAATGCTTGCTTTTAGGGCGCAGTTGCGCCAAAATATAAATCGTTTTCAAGTCTGGCTTTTTCGGGCTTGGAGGCAAATTAAAGATAAAGGATAGAGTAACTTGAAACAAATAGACCGCAAAAACAAGGGAACAACTTCCATCCAGGAA
The DNA here is from genome assembly GCA_964645305.1 of uncultured Occallatibacter sp. GTDB lineage: Bacteria > Acidobacteriota > Terriglobia > Terriglobales > Acidobacteriaceae > Telmatobacter. The sequence goes on from CAZYCV010000060.1 coordinate 8,725, forward strand.
GTTGGTGGTTCCATCTCCAAACAACTCGAACAACGGAAGCAGGCGCTCACCGTAAAGGATCTGACATCCCTTCTAAACGTCGGGAAATCAGCAATTTACGAAATGGCGAAAGCTGGCAGAATTCCCCACATTCGTGTAGGTAGCATTGTCCGCTTTGATCCTGCAACAACAGCGGCGTGGCTCCGGCAACAGACAATCGGAACCGGAATCTTGGGGGTGGCCTAATGCAAAATTCCGCCATCAACTGGACAGATCACACCTTTAACCCGTGGGAGGGCTGCACAAAATGCAGCCCCGGCTGCAAGAACTGCTATGCGGAGGCCATCAATAAGCGTTGTCTCCGTGAAAAGATCAACAATTGGGGAAAGGGTGCTCCCCGCAAACAACAAAGTGCCCAATACTGGGAACAGCCTTTGGCATGGGATCGGAAAGCAGCGAAAGCTGGTGTCCGGCCTCGTGTCTTCTGTGCAAGTACCGCTGACTGGGCTGATGATGAGGCTCCGGCGGGAGTGCGTGAGAAGCTCTTTGAATTGATCAAACAAACCCCGAATCTGGACTGGCTTCTGCTGACCAAGCGCGCCACGAACATCGAGAAGTACCTGCCCAAAGACTGGGACAAGGGCTACCCGAACGTGTGGCTTGGTGTTTCAGTCGAAAACAAGACGAATGGGCTACCGAGGATTGACACGCTTCGGGAGATTCCTGCTGTCTGCCGGTTCCTGAGCTGTGAGCCTCTCCTTGAAGATCTTGGGAAAGTTGACCTGACTGGGATTCACTGGGTGATCGTGGGCGGCGAAACCGGGAAAAAGGATGTGCGTTCCATGAATGTGGGTTGGGCGCAATCGCTCATTCGTCAATGCAAAGAGCAGAAGGTTGCTCCGTGGTTTAAGCAGCTTGGCAAGCTTCCCTTGGACCTCAAAGGCGAAAGCCTCTTCGTGATGAACGACAGGAAGCGGAGTCCAAACGGCGAAAACTGGGATGCTTGGCCTGAAGAGCTTGCTCATCTGCGAGTGCGGGAGATTCCCCATTTCTCGCAGACTGATCCGGCGGCAGTTGAGGCATCTCTGGTGGAGTTGGCTAAAGGCCTGGATGGAGAACGGGCTGCAAAAGAGTTGCAGCTTCGTGCGAAACTCCTGGCTGTTGATGGGCAACTCTTTCTCAAGCGAGCAGAAAAAGCAAGCATCGTGAAGGGGTATTACGACCTTTACCTGCCGCTGAAGAAATGGTCTGCATTTTGTCGCGCGGTTAATCTGCCAAGACGAACAGGCTATGACCTTCTCGAAGCTGAGAGAGGTGCTGAGGCTATGCGTGCGAAATCCGCACAATCGGGAAAGAAAGAAAAACCGAAAATAACCCCTCAAGTTGTTGCGGAGATGGTCAATAAGACTGTTTCCCGGCTTCTTAAGGGCCTTTCACCAGAGAACCGTCACGAAGCGATCAAACTGATCCGCGACGTGATCGATGCTGAAAGCAAAGCGCCGAAGGAAGGAGGGGAGATGGCGCTTCATGTCGTAAAGAAAGATACTGCGCCGCTTGTGCCAATGGCCGCGTAATATCTGAGCATGAAACCCGCCAGGGCGGTGATAAGCCTCCCTGGCACCATAGTTTTGGTACGAGACACTCAGTATGCTTAACTTGAAATGTGGAGGACTTTGGTACTTTTGAATCTCGTGCTATAATTATAATTGAATTGAACGCTGCGCGTGGGGTCTTCGATTTTGGTACTTTACAGAGATTGTGATATACTAGTTACAAGTAGACCTTTCGCATGAAAGATGAAGTTACATCTTGACTGCGACGAGGTTCCTAGATTATATGAATACGACCGGGAATCCGGCATGAAAATAATGATTTGCGCGCTAATAAGTTCGAATGGGCGCGACAGTCAAATAGATTAAAGGTTGGCATCAGCCTACTCCCTCCCCTGAAAGTACACAGGGGTTTGAATCCAGTACCATTCTGGGTGAAAAGCAGACTCGAACTAAACACGGCCACTATTCAACGATCAGATGGGTAGTGTCGGCGCTAATGGCCTTTACGGAGCATTAGCGGCGCGACAACATGAATCGCGCAAAGCAAGGCAAGCCCGGAGAGTTACACCCCCTCTCCGCGTCACTCCCTGGTAAGGAGTCGACTGATGACAGGGTAAATTTGGCCAGAAGCCAAGATCAGATAAGCCTGAATTTTTCGGCCTGAATAGCCTGAAGCATCGATGCCCAACCGCTAGAAGAAATCGAGTTCTTATCATGCCTGTACGATGAATACTTTTGCTCTGGATCAGCAGACACTCCTTAGCAAGCACTCCATTCTTGCTCTGCTCTATAGGGGGTCGTGTATCTAAATCCATAACTTAGCCCTCAGCTTCAGCAACCTCTAAACCATAGATCGCCAGCGAACGACAAGAAGTCCGACCCTATTGCCGGAAGAAAGAAAATTGAATGTCATCAATAAGACCAACTGTTACCGTTGCCTCCCTCTTGAACGAAAAATATACAATCAACCCTGTTACCGACTGCTGGGAGTGGACAGAATGTCGGAGTAAAAACGGTTATGGCCTTGTATCAATTCCCGGTACGGGCAGAACTGAATGTGCGCACAGAGTTGCATGGGCCGAAAAAAATGGACCTTTTCCAGTAACTCCGTCCAAAAGTCAGGTGCATCATCTTTGCTTCAATCGGGGATGCTGCAACGCCGATCACCTTCAACTTGTTGCGCGTAGTGAACACACATCGATTCACGTTGCTGCAAGAGCTGCACGTAAACCAGCAAAGGATGCGGCATGTGTCAGCTCAATATCCGCATAAGCAGGGAATCGGCGAAAACGGAATCGATTTCATTCAAACTGCTGGGCTTGCTCCAAGCCCAGCTACTCGATAATCTCCCAGCCCAAGTCGCAGCTCGTCTGGTTCCCATGCTTGAGGGAGATCAGTGTCACCCATTTTGTGCCGTCTGGGTTATGCTTGATGATCAGATCCCAGGCAGAACTGTCATATGTGAACTTCAATCGCCCTTTGGGCAGATTATCGAAGACAACCTTACCACCGAGAGCGACAGGGTGCCCATGGTAATGCAAAACTCCCGAATGCGCCTGAGCAAGTTCAGCATGGAGTTCTGTCAGTCGGTCACAGCTCCATTGGATGTCCATGTTACAGCCCTTAGTGAGGAGTTCCCGAGCCTGATTGATGTCCTTTTCAACTCCAAGGCCAAGCCTATAACAGTTTCCAAGACTGCTGCAGCCATAGGCATCGCCTCCATTGCAGGACTTCAAAAGAAAAGCTGCGGATTTTGAATAATCCTGCTCAACTCCCCAGCCACGATTGTACATGCCTCCCAGAACACTACAAGCATCTGCCCTACCACCAATGCAGGCCTTGTAGAAAAGAGGACTAGCCTCTACGTAGCGCTTCTGATTATAAAAGTCGGCAGCCTGCTGGTAAATTTCGGCAGTACTTGGCTCTCCTTGGGAGTTATTCTGCAATTGATGAGCCTGCTTTTCAGCGCTTGGGTTTCCAGATGCAGACGATCTTCTATTGATCGCCGATGAGACAGCATCGCTTGGAGGTTGACCTTGACTCGCGGTCTCTTCATTTGTCGGAGATCCAGGAGTCACTAGATCGGGCGTGCGGATGAGATGTGCCCCGTCCCATGCGTACAGCACTGTAGAAGCAGACTCCGTTCCATCCGGTAGTTGCTGGCTGAGACGAGCGCTAAACTTCCCAGGCTCTCCACTGGAAAAAGGAGAAACGGAAGTATAGTCTGCAATATCCTCACTCCAAACTGATTCTCGTCCACTAAAGACAAGTAGTTTTCGACACGCTTGTGCCAAGTCGGCGCAAGTCACCTTTTGAACATGGAGGGTCTCACCACCAAGCGTTTCGGGGACATCCAAGATTTGTCCGTCGGCGACAAATCCGTCAGAAGACAAAGCGTTCCGAATAGCTATATAGTCGTCAGCAGCTTCTTTCACTGTTAAAGTTGGCAACTCGGTCGAAGTTGAAGCAGATAACTCGGTTGTAGATGAATGGGAAATATTCTGCGACGAAATAAACGTTTGTTTCCATGTCCATATCTTAGACACACTAAACCAGCATATGACGGCAAGTATAATGGCGCGCACAGGCGCCCTCCTCGCAAATTTCACGTAAGTATAAAATATCTTGAATGGGAGAAGACATATTTCTTTCGTGATTGCGTAACCGATTCTGATCAATCTAGCTACAATCGTTAACGAGGATGACACAAATTCGATGATAGACTCGTTTATCCATTTGACTCTATTGTCAGATAGTATTTCTGGAATAGAAACATTCCAATCCATATCAGAAATGCCTTTCATTGTTTTATAAAAACTCTGAAAACAAGAATGCAAATCCCCCTCATATTCGATAGTTAAATCCTCATTTGTTATCATCTTCACAGATGGTAACAGCTTTCCATTTATAACCTTGGAGGCGTAATCGGATAACCATTCGTACTCTTTGAGTTCTTTCGCGGCCTTGCGCTGATTGTCTACAGAGCTTTTCGACTCCATTACTGTAGAATCAATGGCATTGCTAATGGCATTTTCTACTTCCTGGATAAAGGCATCACAGTCAGCAATTGTTCTTTCGCGAACAGCCCGAAGTTCCTGCTGCTTGTTCAAAAAATCCTTACGGCCTTCATTTAGTACCGATTGCCGCCTATCTAGTACGCTCTTGCGAGCTAACAACTTCTTCTTTTCGCCGGTAAATATTTTGGGTTCTCCCCCCAAAAAACCAGATTTCATGTAATTTTCCCAGTCCACGTTAAATTCATCTATATCAGCTTTTACCTGATAGAACTTCTCGTTAAATATTCCTATGGCGCGATTTATTTCGATCTGCTCTTCATTTATGGCTAAGAAAGCGCTTGCTAAAGACTGCCTCTTGATATTCAATTCTTGCGATCCCGGCCACGATGGTTCAATCTTCAACAACAAAACTGCGCTGCCTGCATCCTTGTACTTATGCAATGCTAATTTAGCGTCAGTGAGCATTTTCTTCTTTTCTTTGAGGCTGTCGAATAACTCTTGGCCACCCTTTGCCTTGACTCGGCATTGGTTTGCAGCGTGCAAATGCCTCCTTATGTCTTCATGAAGTGATAAAATTAGGCTACTCGCATTCCTGAATGCGCGCTCAGTCCTTTTCCTCGGGTCAAACTGAAACACATCTCGCTCGCAGTCCTGCATAAATAACGGCCACAAACTCGCGTTGAAGGTGTCCTTGTTCTTGGCAATAATTCCTTCAAGGGCAAGCTTGGCTGATACAGCGGTGACTGAAATGTTAGGCTGTTTCAGGTTATTGATAATTTTCTCAGATAGCCGTGATATAGCGTCCTGATCAAAGTTTATATCGTCAATCCGATTGATAACGACCAGCACCCTCACGTCTGGGTGCAACTCCTTAATCCAGGCTGCTTCTACGCTATTCAATGTTTGCCAGCATGAAACGACCCATAAGACAGATTCAGCTTTATGTAAAAACTTTTTCGTGGCTGCTTCGTGTGTGGCATATGTCGAATTGACGCCGGGCGTATCAACCAGTGTGACTTTTTCGAGCAATGGGATGTCAAATGGGACTTCTAGAAATGAAATGGACTCGCTAAGGACAGCTGAATCTCGGACTGTCTCGGCAGACAGGGACGCCAATTTGGAAACTGGCCATTTACGAACCGGTTGCCCTTCATTATGTTCAAAGACCTTGCCTTTTTTTCCCTTCCTTAGCATAGTCACTGTTGCGGTTTCTGGCAAGACGTTCATGCTAAGGAGTTTTTGACCAAGCATTGCATTCAGAAGTGTTGACTTGCCAGAATTGAATGATCCCATTACTACGACAAAAGGCGGAAGGCGCAGATGATGGGTTGCTGCATAAAACTCAGCAGCATGGCGCTCTAAAGCAGGGTAGCGCGACAATTCAGTTGCCGCCACGGAAAGCATTTCGACTAATTGAAAAAGCTGCTCTGTGTCGTTTGTGTCCGTTTTAGGCATGGCACTTATCCGAGAACGAGCTTTGTCATTGAGTATTCACTAAGATGAATAAGTGGATCGCTGTAGTGCATGACGGTTGAGGCTCCGTGACCAAGTGGCATACTACTTTCGATAAGAGTCCCTCCATGCAGCACATCATGACCGTGCTGCATATTTGGGTGAATCGTTGCTTTCAACTGCATTTGAGAGTCATAGACACCGTGCGAACCGTGGCCAGTGGGGATGGTCTTCTCAAACAGGGTAGATCCATGATAAACGTCATGGCCTCCTTGGGCGTTTTGAACAACCCATTCATGAGTTCCATCTGTCCTGGCAATGTCTTGGGAGAATGCATTCTTGACACCTGTCGAGACCATGTCTCCGTTTACGGAGTGATCCGACATGCCGCCGATGCTATGTGTCTGGTTCAAATCAGCAAAATGACCGATCATATTGAATCTCCTTGTAATTCGTGAATAAGTAGCGATGAAAGTCGATTATCGATTCCATTGAGGTTCAGTAGCAAGTCGTCAAGAGCATTCAAGCGGCTTTGGATGACTGTAGCAGGCTGATCACGCAGGGACGATTCTTCTTGCAGTTCATTTCGAACTGCTTGTATGAGTTGGCTGTACTTGAGTTCTGCGGATTCCTGCAGACCATTGATCTCTTCTGCTAAGTATTTAAGAACCCGATCTCTCATTGACTTAGCAGCTTTGAACAGAGCCTCATCAAATTCAGGCATCAACCGTAGCTTGGCTTTCTCAAGACCGGTTTTTTCCATTTTACCTGTTAGCCATGGAAACGCAGCAAAGCTAAGCATTGGTAAAAACAATCCAACTCCGGTCAGCATTAGCAGAGTACTTGCCCCGCCAAGAATTAGACCAGCGTACAGGCGACCGTTCGGTGCCTCTGGAGAATCGAGCCGGACATTCTCAACGGCGATTCCGGCAGAAACGAACCTTGGTTCAAGCATCGGAAGTGAGGTATTAAATTCCCTTCCGAACGCTCCAGTCAGTTCCGCAGACAGATTCATCAGCAAAGTGCGGAGTGCATCACCATGTCCATCAACCCACATCTTGCACTGCTTCTTGATCATCAAGGGAATATGAGTTTCGACAAAGCCCTTAAAGTCCAGACCGCTGTAGGCCGCAATCTGGTCTCGAAGATCTTCGTGTAATGCATCGAAGAACTTCTCCATGGATTTCTGGGTCATCGCAAGGATCTCGGCCTGACGATCACGAACCCAAAATCCGATACGCGAGATCTTTTCCTCTCGCTGGTGCCATTGCTTATCCACTTCAACAATCTGTCGGCTAAATGCATCTGCTTCAAGCCGGACAGATGAAATCTTGTGCTCCACATCTTTCTTGGCACTGCGCACGATTTCCAGTAGCCGATCGTTTAGATGAGTGATTTTCTCTTGGCGGATTGCTCCGTCAGCATTGATTGAACGAAGGTGTTTCTCCAGATCGACTATGCCTGATTTGCTTCGTTGTGTTTCTGAAAATGCATCCTTTGCAGACAAAACGAGAACAGGAAGATCGTCTCTATCCAAAGCCTTTGCGAGTTTGTTCTGCGCTTTTAACGATGCTGACGCTTTCTGCTCCTCGTCCAGAAGATCTGCAAAGTTGGATACGAACAGAAGGCGCTCTATCCCTTTGTTTAGGATTGTCGATTGGAGAAAGTCAATTTCAGAGGCAGTAACGGCGTGCATCGAGTTTAGTACAAATATGACAACATCGGCACGCGGGACATAACGATATGTGACCTCAACTCGATCACGATTGAGGTCGGCAACACCTGGTGTGTCAACGTATACAATGCCTGCTTCTAGCAGTGGGTGGGGAAGCCCAACTTCTACGTAATCGACTTCTTTCGAGGGTGAATGAAGCGATGAAACAAATGTAGACAAGGCATCATGAGTATACTCAAGCTTCTCAATACGTCCGTCAACAAAATGGACCTCGATCTGTTCAACGTCAGAAAAACGTAGAATAGTAACTGTTGCGGTTGTTGGCGTTACTCCGACAGGAAGAATGTTTTGCCCAAAGAGCGCATTCAGCAATGTACTCTTTCCCTGGTTGAATTCGCCGACTACGACCACACTGAACAGATCCGTGTCCAGATCAGCACACCAATCAGCAAAGTCAGAGTTTAGACTCTGGCTACTTAAGCTGCTCAACAGAGGAGATAAGTCGTTCGCGGTATCTCGTAACGCATTCTTCAATTCGGCATAATTCATTCGGACAAGCCCTCATTCATCAGGTTTCGTTTTACATCAAACAAGCATCTTTCCACGCTGTCCAGATGTTCTTTCATTTCCTTTGCACTGTGCGTGGCGTTCTTCAGCTTTTCCAGCGCGTTCTGCAATGCATTTGTCACCTCGAAGCAGCGTCGCTCGAATGAATCATCAAGTTCTTTGAGTGCGTCCTGAGCTGATTTGCCCCAAGCATCTTCGAACTGCTGGACAGCATTTGGAATTATTCCTCGATAACGTTTATCTACAGAGAGTCTGATCTTTCCCAGTTCATTCTGTCTGGCAGACGACTCAAAAAAGCCGGATGCGAATATCCCCCCTAGCCATCCTACAAGCAATGCAAGTGGGGCAAAAAATGGAAGAAATAGTAAGCCAACGCCAGCGCCTCCAGCCTGGAGGATACCTCCCCTATTTCCCGGTACTGCGGTACTCGTGGGCAATTGAAGCGGGGTCCATGGAGCATCGAAGGTCGAATGAAATAGTGTACTGATTTTGGCTTGAATACCTTCCAGATCTTGCTGCGACTTGCGGAATTCATCTGCGAACGCTTCAGCCGCACTGACCTTGAACGAGGATTGCAAATTTGACTGTGGCGGAGCAACTCGCCCCTCGATATATCTCCCAATATCCTCTGCCTGGAGAGGCCCGGTGTAGGTATCAACGGCTGCCAGCGCAACCTCAGCAACTCCGTAGAGGCCTTTCTGATAAATATCCCGCATTTCGCATTTCTTGTTGTTGAGGCGCAGTTGAAGAGATGATATGACTGAATCGCGGCGATGCTGTAGCTGTTGAAGTCTCGGTGTGAGTTCCTCGATTCTTCTTTCAATTTCAGGAATCTCCAGGCCTATGCTCGCTCTGGAGAACATCAGCGGTCCGGTGAGCAATTCGTCACATAAGCGAATCCCCCGCCGAATAGGCCTGCTGAGTTTTGCATCGGCGCGATCAGATTGCAGGAATAGTGCGAGAGCGCTTTCAAGTTTCGAGAATCCTCCATCATCAGAGAGTGGCAATGAACTATTCGTTGAAAGCAATCTGGAACTGAGTGCTTTCTTGGCAGAAATAGGAAACAAGCGCGGTTGCTTGATAATCGCAGACAAGTCACTTAGACATTTTTGTCTGACAGTTTCGAGATCGCTTGGCTGCAAAGTATCAGCGAAGTTGAGCAGAAAGAAGATTCGATCTATATCGGCCTTTAGAACACGATTTATCAAAAATAATGCCTCGGATTGCGTAAGTGCATTCATGGCCGAAAGAAGAAAAATAATGGCATCAGCTTGAGGAATGACATCGTATGTGATCTGCTCTCGAAGAGGATCTAGGTCATTCGTGCCTGGGGTGTCGATAATCTCAACCCCCTGTTGGCAAATCGGTGCAGTGCAGGTGATTTCAACCATGGAGAGATTGCGAAGTTCTATCAACCTCTCTTCGTATCGCTGGCATTGATCTCTGTTGTTTCGGTTTGGTTCTGGTGGTGCGACAATTTCGCGGAACTGCTCAAATGTAATCTCCTGGTCGATGCGTTCATCCCGATAGAACAATTTGAACGATGTAGTGCTTCCTTCTTTCACTTTCGTCAGCACAGTGGTTGTTGGCTCCAAAGCTGAAGGAAGAATTCGATCCCTCAATAGAGTATTGATCACCGTGGACTTGCCGCGATTAAACTCGCCGACGACAACGAAGCGAAAAGTGTCTTCCATCATTTCGCGCTGAGTCTTGAACAATTCCGCAACAAGGCTCTCAATATTTAGTTCACGTGCGACTCGCGCAAGAGTTTCCAGTTGAACGGAAATATGTTCCTGTCGTGTGCGGAAGCCATTTAAGTCAAAAGAGAGAGGCATTGATTCAAGTTCCTTGTGGCTGATTTATCTGGGATCATGTGGACGGCAGATCGAAGCCGATCAGCAATGCAACTCGGCTGGGCATGGCGCTCACTGAACTTCCAAACCGGTTTGAGCAGAGTCGGATCTGAGAATCCAAACTACGCACACTATAGTGGCTGGCGTCTATAGTGTGCAAGGGCAAAGATGTAGACTGTGTCGCCGAAACAGTCCACATCCGCGAATTCATCATCAAGCATCGAGGGTACGTTCGGTGGAATCCTCCGAACCCTCAGGCTTGGCCGAGGCATGAGCCAGGAGGAGCTAGCCCACGTCAGCGGATACCACCGGAACTACATTGGGATTTTGGAGCGGGGTGAGAAGAGTCCTTCGTTGCGGACGCTGTTCAATCTGGCTGGCGCGCTGACGATTTCACCATCCGATATACTGAAGCGGGTTGAGCGTTCGCTGAAGAAGCAAGGGCGGACGATATAGCTACCGCCTCCATGTTGACTGACTCTTCGTTTCTATAACTCTGGCGCATGGTCACATCTGCCAGCTGGTTCTGCAAAACTGCCGATACCGAGACACGGGGCGCGGAGGGAACCCTTCGCCACTTCCGGGGATACTGTGCGGGTTGGGGTCTATCCCCGCGTGTGCGGGGGAGCCGTGGCCAACGCTTTGGTGATCTGATAAAGACGGGGTCTCTCCCCGCGTGTGCGGGGGAGCCGGCGCTGGAGGACGATTTTAGAACTCTATTGGAGCAAAGTCTGGATTTCATCTCGTAGGCGAGGTGTCTTTGCATCCGTCACAAGTTCTGGTTACTCCCCTTCTCGCCCCGCGCGTCTGGGGACCCGCCGGAGAAAACCGCCCCAAGCGGTTTCTGCTCTGCCGTAGGCGGGGGGCACGCGCTTCGAGCCGAAGGATTGAAGCCCCTTCACTTGATACTGAAATACCACTAGAAACAACTGTTTTTAACTGCCCGCATTTGCCAGAAAATAATACAGATAAGCCAATATTTTGATGATGTTTATTCTGCCTTCTCCGCCCCGCGCCGCCCGGTCCGGTTTCGCCTGCCCGTCAAATGACCAGCCCGGCCTAATTCGCCCTCTGTCTGCCAGCTTTGACCGCTCGGCCCGGCTCGCCCGCCTCGCCGGTCCCCCTAAAGTAGAACGCCCTTCTCCGGCTGCTGGGACGGACTGGACGAAACGGGCGGACTCCGGCCAGCGGTTTCGGCTTCTCCCCGCTCGGTGGCACGCCGTAAAAAAGCGCATCTCACGCCGATGCAAAATCCCAAGCACGCCGGACAAGAAAAATCCGCCAACCCCGGCGGCCTGCTAACGCTCCGATACCTGCATTGCAATGGAAAAGAAAAACCGGCTCAGGCTCATTCCGTCCGGCCTCTCCAGCGCCGCACGTCCTGCACGTCTCCCTGCACGTGACGCCCGCGCCCGGCTGTACGTGCGGGATGAAATCAACTCCGCCCCAACTCGCAAGCTAAGTACACGCACGCCGTCTGCTTTTCACCATCCACGTGCTGCGCGCCGAGCGTCGCACGTGGTCAACTGCGCGACGAAGTAGTTGACCGATGGGATTCGTCGTATCCCAGGTCCGAAAATCCGGACCTGGGGCACCCAGTCATAGGTCATTTGTCAGGATGGGGACATGGGCAACGCGCGTGCCGGCCGCGCCGTAGATGTATCCGGTGAGGCTGGCGTTGGAGTTTTTGACCGTGCAGATGCGCCCCTCGGCGTCCCACCCCGTCATAGAGGTACGAGTTGATGCCGTCGTAGGTCACATCGCCCGCCGCATCGTAAACCAGCCCCGCGCCGCCATTCACGCTGGAGACCTGATTGCTGCCGGTAGTATAACTCACCGTGGAGGCGGGGGGCATGAGAACCGCGGGAAGCCGGTTGAGGTTCGTGGCCTCCCACTCAACCACGATAAAACGGTGGTTGAATGGGGCACAGCGGTTCTCGGTTATTTGATGACCGGGCCACCTGCCCTGAGATCGTTATAAGTATAAATGTTGAATCGAACTTCAACCCGCAACGTGAGACTGCCACCAAGTAGGCTCCTTGATGAACAATATTACTTGTCCAGGTACAGGTTTGAGCTTCTTGCTTACTTTGGTTGGGCACCAGATTCCGCCATCCGCATCCAGGTGTGCAACAGCACCAACGGATAAAATGTCTTTCAATGTGATCGGTCCAACCCCACATTGCTCTTTTTTGTTGGGTGGATATATCGAAATGTCAATCTCCTGTTTGTCACTACAAAAGTCTGAAATCTCCGCAGATCCCTCTTTGTCTGTGACGGCTATTTTGGGTGCCGAATTAAGTGGAGGCCCCATGCAAAAATACTCAACTTTCACATTCGCTTGAGGCTTTCCATCCAATGCATCCAGAACGAGGACCTTCAGGCTTTGGGATTGGGCATTCATTCCACGACTACATAAAAATACACACACTAACAGAATGCAGAACTTTGTCATCGAAGATCGCATATAGTTGTCCTCCGTAGAATGGGTCTCGTCAATTGCACGAGAAACCATACCTCGCGCAATACTCCAACTCACCCTGCTGAACTTCATTGTTTGCATCATGGTATTTGTTGAGATTGTGAGAAAACTGGCCCGTGACGTATACTCTATCGCCAAAGTCGAAAATCCAATCATCAACAGATTGACGTCCAAAAAAAGCTAGGGCCAATGCCGGATCATCGGTGCTGATGAAGATTTGTGTAGTGTCTTCGTCAGCTTGGTCCATTTCTTGAACAGGCTCATCAGAATTTGGCGGGTGGCCCCGGTCTCATGAAAGATTCTATCAAGTTGAGGGTGCCCCCGGTCCCTCGCTTTTGGGGACCGGGGAGGAGGAACCAACCTGCCGGGTGCGCATCCACTCGGGCAGTTGCCAGCCTCTATCGCGAGCAGTCCACTCGGATTCAATCTCCACGATTCCGCGCACACCTGTTTGATAGTGGCGAAAGCTCGACCATTTCCAATCCTCTGGCTTTGCCACTAGCCCTCGGCGCACCGGGTTACGATGAATATAGCGCAACTTCTCTACGAACTTCTCGTGGCTCGAAATGTTGAAATCATAATAGTGCGCCTGCCAGAAAGGCCTTTCGCGGCTGCGCAACGAAACCGACAGCTTAAATGCTTGTACGGCTCTCGATAATAGCCCGCGCTGAGGCTCGTTGACCAACAAATGCACGTGCTCCGGCATCACGACATAACCGCCAACCACGAAAAGGTAGCGCTGTCGAACCCGTTCCAGAGCGTCTTCAAAAAGCTCCATCGCCGCGACTGTGGACAGATAAAGTCTACGATGAAAACAACTGAAGGTCAGGAAATGAAACTCCCCCGTCTGTTGATAACGAATGCGCTCGCCTTTCACATACACGAGCATACGCCAACTGTGGTTGGCGTGGCTTCCCTCCCCGGTCCCCAAAGGCGAGGGACCGGGGCCACCCTCAGTTTTTGGTTATGGGACCGGGGCCACCCGCCCATACGAATCAACCACGAACGATGGGTGCCCCTGGTCTGGATTTTCAGACCAGGGAAACTGGACTGTCGGGGTTCGTGGTCTCCCCGGTCTCAAAATCGAGACCGGGGCCACCCGCCGCCGATGGCCGGGAGCCGTCGCCCTGGTCATGTGGAACATGAAAAGAAGACATTCTTTTCATAGCTGAAAAACACCCGCAGCGGAGGCATCAGTCAAGGCCGCGCCAGCGCCGCCGCAGCGGGCGGAGCGAAGCGGAGAGCCTTTACGGATGCCGGAGCGAAGGGTACGGCGCGTGAGCGCGAAAAAGGCCCATCAAGTCTCAACTCTTTATTTTCAACAGATTACCGCGCAGTAACTTTTTGCTTTCCTGTGAAAGCAGAAAAGAGAGAGTTTTTCTTTTAGTCGCTTGTTTTCTTATGGTTCGCGCTCAGTAACCTGTAAACGCCTTATTTTTAGAGAGTTTTCCTTTTAGCTGCCTGATTCCATTATGGTTCTCGGCGCGGTAACCGAAGGTTACTGTGCAGCTCCCTTTCTGGGGTGATGTGTCCTGCCCCTGCCCATGCGGAGCATGGCGCTTCTCTGCTCGCCGCACCCATGCTGCCGACGGAAGCCCCAGAAGCAGCAAGCCGCCCCGAAGGACGGCTTGCGGTCATTGGCATTTCCGAGCTAGGCTGCGGTCGTCCCGGAAGTTCTACCAACAGAGCGGCGACCGAAAATGAGTCGGAACACCTTTACTACGGCGAACCAGATAATCCCGTTGATAACAACAGCGGCAACTGCCGAAAGCAGACCGATGCTGACCAGCGACAGATGACCCTGCCAAAACAGCGTCTCGATCAGCCATCCCCCCAAGAAGTTTCCGGGGAACATCACGATCAGCGCCGTTCCCCACATGACTATCCCCAGAGAGGAGGGAACGTGCTGCCAGCTCCCCATGCAGGCTAAGCCGACGAACTGCACGACGAGGAAAACAGAGAGCACTATGTGTTTCTTCATGGCGTTATCCTTCACTGGGTCCGGATGATGACCTTGTTGCCGCTTGGGGTTGGCATCAGGGTATGTAGAGCCTCGTCGTCTCGATTGCACATGCGCACGCACCCGTGAGAAGTCGGGCTTAGGAAGATGCTATTGCCAAAAGTAGTAGGACTCCATCCTGGCCCCATCGTTCCATGGATGTAGATGCCCCTGCCCTCCAGTTCCCCGATATGAAGCTGATATGGACCAAAGGCGTTCCCGCCGAGCAGGGTCTTGCTCCACGGCACGTTTGCGGCACTTCCATACTTTTGCGAAACGTGGTCCTTTTCCCAAATGGTCGCATGGAAAGTTCCGGTTGGCGTCACGTGGCCGTTGCCGCCGACTACGACGCTCGCGGTTAGAAGCGTCGTTGCTTCCTTGTCGCCTTTGTTCTGCCCCGTAACAGTGAGCGTACCCTTCGACGTTTTGGGATCGTAAGTGACTGTGATCGTGCAAGTGGTGAACGTCTTATCACCCGCCTTGCATCCCGCCATTCCGGTTGGATCGGTATGGTTCAGCGGGTTGTTGTTCACATAGGCGTACATGTTGAAGTTCTGGGGATTTGAAATCCAATTCTCAAACTTCTCATGGGCCTCATCTTTCGCTTCCTCCGAGGCGCTTTCGGAAGGATTCTGCCAACCCAGCCACGGCAATGGATCAGGCGACATGAACCTTCCCATCGAAGACGCATAGTAGCGCGCAGAGAAGTAGTCATTGCCGGATTCGGTATCGCGTTCTTTGCCGGTAAAGTGGTGTTCGGTGGCGTCGTCGGAGGTGGTTAGTGCTGAATTTTGCGTGCAAGTTAATGCGTCGCCGAAGGGCAGGCTTACGCAGCTTTCCT
>CAZYCV010000061.1:0-23101 GCA_964645305.1 uncultured Occallatibacter sp.
ACCCCCACGTAGCCACCATCGCCGAAGCCCCGCAAAACGAAGGCGGGCAAGGCGCAACGCTGGTGGAGTTGAGGCAGTAGTTGCAGGATAATTGCAAATCCATCACAATGATTTGGTAAATGACTGTAGTGACTAGGATGAACGCCATGAGCAGATTGAAAAATCCGCAGCAGAAGAAGCTTGCAAGCCTTGCCTTGGACCGACGTAATGTTTTCGGAGACAATGACAAGGCGACCAGGAAATCGATTCCGCGTGGCAAGCAATCGAGCCAGCAGGCTCTACGTAGTGCCGCTAAGCGACCTCTGTTGAATACTGAACTGCTAGTCGATGAAGATTCGGCAAATCATGTGGAGTTTGAGGTTCAGAGTGCTGTACTTCATGGGAAAAGGAAGATTTTCAAGAAAGAGCCAGATGCGCCGCTCGGTGCAGTTATTAAGAGGAAGACCGAGTCGTACATCCCTATCTGGCAGGGTGGAGATCGGCTTGGCGTCCATAGAGAAATATACGACCCGAAAAAGCGTAATCTAGACCGCTCATAGAATAGGAAGCCCCAAGTCCCGCCTTTGGGATCTGGAAGACCACGAACCCCATGCGAGCGAAGAGTGAGCGCTTGGCCGCACCGCAGGTGCTTGCAAAATAGCTACGATGTAGCTACACTGGTTTTGCTGGCCTGGAAAGTTGAGAGGGCATGAACGACGCGCTCTTCGATTGGGACGATGCGAACATCGGCCATATTGCCGAGCATGACGTGACCCCTGAAGAAGCCGAAGAGGCAATGCTCGGTGATCCGTTGGAGATGGACTTTGAGTGGAGCGAAGAAGGTGAAGGCCGGTGGACCTACATCGGCGAAACGACTCCGGGCCGATTTCTTCAGGTCATTATTACCACGCGCGGCGAAAGATTCAGAGTTGTCACGGCGTTTGAACCAATTCGGCGATTCAAACTGATCTATCTGCGATCAAAGGTGGAACAAAGATGAGTGATTTCAAGCTTCCAAAGTTTGCCAATGAGGATGAAGAAGCTAAGTGGTGGTTCGACAATCAGGAGTTGATTGCTAATGAATTCGAAAAAGCCGCAGCAGAGGGACGCCTCAAGCGTGGCGGCGTCCGCCGTCTCTTTGCCGAGAAGGGCATTCCCTTCCCTGAGCCAAAGCCTTCCGCGCCCACTCCTACCACCACGATCCGCCTCGACCCGGAAGACATCGCCAAGGCTCGCGTGCAGGCGGAAAAGCGCGGCCTGCGCTACCAGACGTATCTCAAAATGATCATCCATGAAGCATTGAGCAATGCCGAATCTGACAGCAACGAAGTCGCAGCATAGAGCCGGGTGCCCCAGATCCCGCTTTTGGGATCTGGGAACCACGAACCTCAACCCGCCGTCTTTTTTTGACCACTGACCCCTGACCACTGACCCCTGACGAGAGTCCGCGAATCTCCGCTCTCAGCTTTCCATTCCTTGTCCAGCTAACGGGAGTAAACCTCGCGGCGGTGACCGATTTGCAAGGCAAGGATGATGAGTTTCTTGTCTTGAATCTCGCAGATAATGCGCCAGTCCCCCACGCGGTACTTCCAAAACTCGCCGAGTCTTGAACCGCGCAGCGCCTCGCCGATACTGCGAGGGTCTTCGAGCTTGGCAACGCGTTCGTGGAGAAATTTCTCGATGCGTCTGGCGATTGGAGAATCCAGCTTGTCGAGTTGCCGATCCGCAAGCGCAGAAACTTCAATCGTCCAAGTTGCCATGGCGTCTCATCACTTCCTCTAGAGGGATGGTATGGCTGCGGCCTTCACGGATGGCCAGCAACTGCTCTTCCGCCATGCGAATATCCTCCATATCCAATTCGCGTTCGATCTTCTCCTGAACGGCTTCGAGCAGCCAGCTATGGCGCTTGGGCCGCCCAAGACGGCGAGCTACAAGGGCATCAATGGTTTTCAGTTCTTCGGGCCGGAGCCGAACATTGACGGCGATTTCCTTGCGTTCCTGCATCTTCTTGGAAGAACCGGCTCCCGCACGGGCGAACTTTTCTGCTTTGGCGGTGCTGCCTTTTAGGGATGCGCTGATTGTCGCCATTTCCTAGTACCTCCTACGTTTTCATACAAAACTATATTAAATGTACTCTTGTCACTTTTCAAAGTCCCGGGCTGGTGCCGGATGCCACATGTCCCGCCTTTGGGACCAAGGAGACAACGAACCCCATGCGAGCGAAGAGCGAGCGTCTGGCCGCATCGCAGGTGCTTGCAAAATAGTAACGGCGTAGCTACGATTACCTGTAGGTAAGAAAAGGCGGCCAGAAAGGCTATGGCGACCATTCAATTTGATTGGGACGATCAGAACATTGGTCACTTGGCGCTTCATCAAATTTCTCCAGCAGAAGCGGAACAGGTAGTACATAACCGCCCGGTCGATCTTGAGTCTGAGTTTCGCAACGGTGAAGAGCGAGTTTCCCAGATCGGTGAAACGGATGCCGGACGAATTCTGGTGGTCGTTACGGCAATGATTGGCAAGAAAGTCCGGTTCGTTACGGCTTGGCCCGCAAACAAAAACTATCGGCGTTGGTTCTTGTCGCTGAAGAGGAATGGCAATGTTGGAAGAACTGAAACAGATGAGCTTCGCAAGTGAGGCGGAGGAAGCCGCGTGGTGGGAATCCCACGAGGACGAATTGCTCGAAGAATTCAAGAAAGCCGAGGCCGAGGGACGACTTGGCATTGGCACGGTTGCCAAGCGCGCCGACTTGCTTTCCAGTAGCATCCGCCTCGATTCCGAGGACACCGCCAAGGATCGCGCCCAAGCGGCCTAGCGCGACTTGCGTTATCAGACCTACCTGAAAATGATTATTCACGAGACTCTGTGCAAGGCAGATTAAGTTTCGGCACAAAGAAACTGAGGCCGGTGGCGTTTACAAGCGTCAGCGGATGCCGTGCTCATTGAACCAGATGGTGTACTTCTGGTCCACTTTTTGCATATGGTTGGTAAGCCAATCCCGCATGAAGGTGAGCAGTTCCAGATAAACAGAAATATCGCCCCGCTTGTGCCGCGCGGCATACTCATCGGCGCGGGCAAGCAAGGCGCTGTGCTCGGCGCGATGTTCGGCAAGGCCGGGAAACTTCGTGCTTTCCATCAGGCGCTCTTCTGTTGAAAAGTGGTCGCGCGCATGGCGCTGAACTTTGGGGAGCAGCGTGCCGGCCAGATTCTGCGCCTGGCCCTTCAACATTGCGGCGTGTAGTTCGTTCAACATATCGATGAGTACCTTGTGCTGTTCGTCCAGATTCTTTACGCCGACCGAATATTTGGCACTCCAATTAATCAGGCCCATGACACTTCCTTCCTCCAGCTTACTTCCTACCGTAATCATCGTCTGCGATGGGCAGAAAGTTTAAGGTGCATCCAGGATCATGAGATGAACCTCATCTTCGAGAAATGAATCTGGATTTGATCGCACAAACTGCGGAGAAGGTTTGAATTTGAAAGAGATCCAAGAAGAAAATTACTCCGTGGATAGAACCGTGCCTGATGACATAGCTTTAACAGTTGACTTTTTCGGTAGCCAGTAAAGTTATGCCCTGATACAAGGCGGCTCTGTTATGAAGTTTTTCAGTTACTTGCGCAGACTCAGTCAACGCCGCGCTCATTCAGCCATGGGCCGTACTCGCAGTCCATGCCCTCGATGTGCTCGGAATAGGCCTCGCGCAGAAAGCAAAGCAATGGGCGCATCTGCATCTTGTCGCCGTGCTGTACGCGATGAGAGGACTCAAGAATCTGCGCCAACATCCGCTGGTGTTCGGAGCGATGACTGGCAATAGCGGGATATTCGTACTGCGCCAGCAACTGTTCTTCGCTCCAAAAGTGCATGCGGGTGAATTCGATCAGCCGGTCCAGCACCTCGCTGATCTGTTCGCGACCGGAACCGCGGACTGCGGCCAGGCGAAGTTCGTTCAATGTATCCATCAAGATGCCGTGCTGGTCATCCATAGCTCGCACGCCCACGGTGCAGGCGTAGGTCGAAGTTAAAAGCGCCACATGAGCCTCCATTCATCTCTGTTGGAACTATCGGAGATCAAAGTGGAAGCATGACCGGTAATTTGCCGGTAGACGTGACCTAAGTGATGCGTAAAGAGTTTATTCAAGAAGGATATTCGGCTCCGGCTGATGGCTCTGCGTGGTCAGAGTCAGAGCCGCCGATAGGATCAGTCCGCCGCCGATCCAGGCGTATGGGCCCAGATGCTCACCCAGAAGTTGAACCCCCAGAAAAGAACCCAGCATCGGTTCCAGATTCAAAAAGACCCCGGCGCGCGAGGCGGGCACGTGATGAATCCCCCAGTTCCATAGCAGTGTGGTTGTGGCTGTGCACAGCAGGCCGGCAAAGGCCAGCGCGCCCCACGCCGTCCAACTCACCTGCGCGATAGGCGGCGGCGCAACGTGCGCGTGCGTGAGCGGGCTGATCATCCACGGAGCCAAGACCCAGGCCAGCAGCATCGCGCCGCCCACCAGAATCGTATAGGCCGAGACGGCGGAGGGACTGTGCGAGCGCATCAGCTTTTTGCTGAGCAGAATCCAGGCCACGCCAGCGAAGAGCGAGACCAGCACCATTACGTCACCAGTGAGCGAGGGCTGGCCGTGCATGGCGTTGCCGTGGCCGGCGCCGAGCGTAATCACCGCCGCGCCTGCCGTCGAAACAAAAAGAGCCAGCCAACCGAGACGGCCCAACCGCTCATCGCGGGAGCCTTTGGGGGCAAAGAGCGCGGCTGAGGCGGCCAGCATCACCGGCATCGCGCCCACCATCAGCGAGGCATGGCTCACCGTGGTCAGCGCCAGCCCGCCGAACTGGAGCATACAACTGATGGGAATGCCGAAGGCCGCCGAAATCAACAGCGTGCGCCACTCAGCCCCACTGAAGCGCACCCGGCATACCAGCGCCACCGGCAGCACGCCCAGGCAGGCAAAAAGGATGCGGTAGAGCACCATGTAATCGACGCTCATCTCATTGAGCGCCAGTCGGCTGAAATAAAAGCCCGTGCCCCATAGGCAACTGGCGGCAAAACAAGCGGCGTACCCTAAAAATGTGAGCCGGGAGGTGACCCTGTGTTTAATTTCCATTCCTCTTTTACTTTCGCACATGGGGCGGGAATCGTCTTGCGCCCGCAAGACCGACAAAGAGGAATTCGCGCGCGTGTTTGGTAGGCTATGATCTATTAATAAGTCATATTCCAATATCTTGATCTATTTATGATTCATTATTCACTTGACAAAGTGCCAGGAGTGCGCAAATATGATTCATAAGAAGAGCACGAGATGCCAATATGATCTATTGATGGAGCACATATCAATGACCAAGCCCCTGAGTCGCGCCTATTCCCGCTACAGTTTGGAAGCGATTGCCTTGCTGGGGCAGATGATTCGCGCCGGAAGAATTGAGCGCAAGATTACCATATCGGAGATTGCCAGCCGAATGGGTGTTTCCCGGGCGCTCATCGAGCGCATTGAAAAGGGCGATCCTGGCTGTGGTGTCGGAACGGTCTTTGAGGCTGCCGCAATCATCGGCATACCCCTCTTTGATTCGGATCCTCATTCTGAAAGAGACAAAATCCGTCTGGCTGTTCATCGCTCCTCTGTCGGAGAGGTGCTGCGATTGCTGCCCAAGATGGCTCGTAAATCTGGAAGGACCATCAAAGATGACTTCTGACAGCTTGTATACCGAAGCCTATCTCTGGATTTGGCTACCGGATGAAACAGCGCCGGTGGTCGCGGGTCTGTTAACCAAAGTTGGCAAGGAACTGCTTTTCAACTATGGCAAAAGCTATCTGCGACGGAAGAACGCAATCTCGATCTACGATCCTGAATTACCACTTCAAGCCGGCGAACTCCCCTTGTTGGATGGCCTATCCATGCCGAGTTGTATTCGGGATGCATCGCCGGACGCGTGGGGGCGCCGGGTGCTTATTCATCGCTTGTTAGGCCAGAAAGGCGCGAATGCACCAGATATGAATCTGGGTGAACTGACTTATCTGCTGGAATCAGGCTCGGACCGGATTGGCGCTTTGGATTTCCAGTTGTCAGCAACAAAATATATTCCGCGAATTTCCGATCAGGCATCGCTGGAGGAATTGATGCAGTCCGCCGAACGAGTGGAAAAAGGAATTCCGCTCCAGCCGGATTTGGATTTAGCTCTTCAGCATGGGTCATCGCTGGGCGGCGCAAGACCCAAGGCTTTGATTAGTTCCAACCACAATAAGTGTATTGCCAAATTCTCCACGAGCGGCGACCTGTACAACGTTGTCAAAGCGGAATTCATTGCCATGCGGTTGGCCAAGTTGGTCGGCCTCGATGTTGCCAACGTAAAACTGACCAGGGCACTCGGCAAAGATGTCTTGCTGATTGAGCGCTTTGATCGCGAAAAAGCACCGCAGGGATGGCGCAGGAAAGCGATAGTCTCGGCGCTGACTCTGTTCGGCATGGATGAAATGATGGCCCCCTTTGCCAGCAGCTATCAAGATTTGGCAGAAATCATTCGTCTGCGCTTTCCTGATCCAGCCAGGGCATTGCGTGAACTCTACGGGCGCATGGTATTCAACATTCTGTGCGGAAATACCGACGATCATGCGCGCAACCATGCGGCTTTCTGGGATGGGAAGAACCTCACCCTTACGCCCGCATACGATATCTGCCCCCAGCCACGAACGGGACAGGAGGCAAGCCAGGCCATGCTGATTCACGGCGGCAACAAGATGAGCCAGTTGACCGTTTGCCTGGAGGCCGCGCCGAACTTTCTGCTGGACACCAAAAGAGCCACGGAGATCATCAAGCATCAGGTTCGATCCATTCGCGATCACTGGAACGAAGTTTGTGATGAAGCGCATCTCACAGAAACGGATCGGCTGTTTTTCTGGCAAAGGCAATTTTTGAATCCCTTTGCATTCTTCGGCTTGCCCGCCGAGATCGGCGGCAACTGATTTATCGGAGGCGATTCCGCTGCGGCCTCCTTTAAAAAGGAACGGCCGGAGCTAATTGATCCGGCCGTTCTTTTCTATGAAACTGCCTTGCGTCGAGCTTGTTTATTTCACCTCGCGCACCACCAGCACGCGGCTTGCGTTGTCAATGAACTCTTTTTTGGCCGGACGCGCGGTATCGCTGCCGGAGTGCAGGTCGAAGACGGTCGCCCAGCCAGGCTTGTCGCTGCGCTCTTGCGAGGTCCACAGGCGTGTGCCGGTCAAGTGAATCGAATCCGTCAGATGAACCTCATCTGCGCTTGCGCCCAGCTCATCGACGGCAGATTGACAATACGTTCTGCGCGTCTTGGCCTTGTCGAAGAGCGACGAAACCTCCGCCGGCGTCGGCAGCCGCCAGTCCGAGTAGCCGGCGCCGCGAAACTCCTGCGCATACTTTTTGGCATCGGGCCAGCTTACGCCCATTCCATTATCCCGGCTCATCCACATCAACTTGCTCTTGGTGTCCAGCACGGTTCCATCATCGTAGCTAGTAAATTGGCCGTCTTTGCTGGTCTCCTTGGGCGGCGCTTTCTCGGCCGGAGTGGCCGCGGCAGGCTTTTTGGGCGCGGGCAGATCCGTCGCTCCCTTGGCGATCAGCAGATCCTGAATCTCCTTATGCTCCCAGACCAAGGCGGAGTGCAGAGGCGACCAGCCTTCATTGTCCACGGCATTGATATCCGCCTTGAAGGCCAGCAGCAGTTCGACAATCTCCTGGTTGCCCCTGGCTGCCGCAAGATGGAGCGGCGTCGAGCCGTTCTTGGCCTTGGCGTTGACGTCCGCCTTGTTGGTGAGGAGGAACTCCGCCACATCCTTGTGGCCGTTGAATGCGGCAATATGGAGAGGGGTCTGCCCGTATTTTTCATCCGGGCTTGAAACCAATCCTGGATCGGCTTTGACCAGCGCTTGAACCTTGGCCAGGTCGCCCGATCGGGCGGCATCGTGGATTGGGGCGCAGAGGCCTGGGACGGAAGCGACCAGCGCCGCGAATCCGAGCAGCAAGACGATAAATAAGTTGGTGAGGTTAAGGCGAAGTCGATGGCTTTGAAAGGTCTTCATTGCAGAGAAATCTCCCTATCAAGTTGAAAATCCGAGAACATTTTATCAACTTCGCAGGCGTTGACAAGCCCTCTTGCACGGTCTTCTACAAGAAATTGCCCTGCGCGAATGCTGGCAACTCAACTTCCAATCGGTTGAGCCGTTCCATCGCCGCCTGTGCGCCAGGCCGGGATTCGGGATTCATCGCGGGTTCTGCGCTACACTGCATCTATTATGGTCGCCAAACCCGCTCTTGCTCCCGCCGCCTGCCTTCGTCCTGAAGGCCTTGCCTTCCTGCGCAATCTTGCTCGTCATAACGATCGCGATTGGTTCACACCGCGCAAAGCCGTTTTTGAAGCCGAACTGAAAGAACCGATGCTGGCCATTATCCGCAAGGTCAATGAGGCAATGGAGAGCTTTGCGCCCAACTTCGTTCGTCCAGCGGAGAAGTGCCTCTTTCGCATCTATCGCGACACCCGCTTCAGCGCCGACAAAAAGCCCTACAAGACGCACGTCGCCGCTTGGTGGGCGCATCAGGGAATGGAGAAGACTAGCGGGGCCGGCTTTTACTTTCACGTGGATGCCAAGGAAGTCATCCTCGCCGCCGGAGCGTATATGCCGGAGAAGGATCAGTTGGCCGCCATCCGCCATTGGTTCCTTGAGCACCACGAGGAGTTCAGAAAGCTCTTGCGGAAGCCGGCGATCCGCAAAGTATTTTCGGAGTTTGAAGGCAATCCGCTGGTCCGCCCTCCGAAGGGCTTTCCCAAAGAGCATCCAGCGCTCGATCTGATTCAATGCCGCCAGTGGGGCTTGAGCGCCACGCTACCCTCGACGGCTGCTCTTGATCCCGGCTTTGCCGCCGAGATCATTCGCCATTTTCGGCTGGCTTCGCCGTTGGTCACTGCGCTGAATACTCCCCTTACGGAGGCTCTTGAACCTCGTAAAAAAGTGCTCTTCGGACTGGATTGAACTGTGTGGATTCCCCTCCTGGCGGCAACAACAAGTGCGCCGTTAAGGTGAGGTGCCCAAGCAGGTTGATATCCCAGGTCCGAAAATCCGGACCTGGGGCACCCAGAGTTGCTGGAAGGTTGAGAAAACGCTAGCGCTTGCCCTTGATGGTGATGGGACTGGAGCCGGAATTGCCGGATTTTTTGGCGGCACGCTTGGCCTGAATGGCGGCCATCTCCTTGCCGATGTGCGAGTTGTTGATGGCGATCTGGAGGGCCAGATTGATGACGTTGCTGGTTCCCCAATAGAGTGCCAGACCGGAGCCGTAACGCCAGAGGAAGCTGCCCATCAGCACCGGCATCATAATGGCCATCATGCGGCGTTGCGACTGGTCCATCCCCGGCGCGGGAGTAATGATCTGCGTCACAAACATGGTGACGATAATCAGGATGGGAAAGATGTGCAGCGGGTCGGGCGTGGAGAGATCGGTGAGCCAGAACCAGTGCGCCTGACGTAGCTCGATGGCGTTCGAGAGCAGCTCAAAGTAGGCAATGAAGAGCGGCATCTGCACCAGCATGGGCAGGCAACTGCCGTACATATTGACGCCCTCGACCTTGTACAGCTCCATCATCTCGGCGTTCATGTCAGCGCGCTTGGGGTCGGTGGATTTTACGTGGGCGTACTTCTTTTTGATTGCGTCCACTTTGTGCTGAATGCGCATCATCTTCAGCGAAGACTTCAGCATCATGTAGCGGGTGGGCAGCATGAGCATGGTGAAGGCGGCGGTGAAGAGGATGATCGCCCAGCCCCAGGTGAAGTCGCCAGGGCCAAGAAGGCCACGCAGGAAGCGCAGCACATAATAGAGCGGCTTGGCGACGATGCCCATCCATCCGTAATGAATGAGTGGGGCGAGCGACGGACCGTCAGGCTTGCCGGTTGAGCCAATGGCGTGAATCGAGTTGAGCAACTCCATCGCCTTGGGACCGGCAAAGACACGCAGGCTGGTGGTGCCGCTGGTGTCGCCCACGGCCAGGCCAAGAACGTGCGCCGGCGTCTTTTCGCTGTTGGGATCTTCCAGGTCGCGCGGCAGATTGATGACGTTGTGCAGCGTGACGGCGGTTGCGCGCTCTGGAGCATCAGGCAGGAAGGCCGCGGTAAAGTAAACATCGGTGACGGAGTCGTACTCATAGGGCAAGGTCTCGGTGTTGTAACCGCTGACCTTGGGCGCGGCGGTGGTGTCCTGCTTGCCGTTGAGCGACCAGGCGATGGTGGAGAGCGCGGAGGCGCGAATCTGGGAGCGGGTGGAGGATTTTGGAAGGAACTCCTCCATGTCGCCCAGGCCGGAGGGCCATGCAACCAGCGCGCGGATAGGCGAGCCGTTGCGTGTAACCGTGGTCTCGACGCCGACCACGTAGCTCGCATCAAAGCGGAAGGTCTTCACGACATCGACGCCGTTGGCGCTGTAGCGGAAGGTTATCGCGCTGGTGGCGGGCACATCCACGTGACCGCCGGCGGTGGGCTGCGCGCCGGTGACAGAAAGCTGATAGAGCGCCGCTTTGTTCAACTGCTCATTGAGGGCCGGGTCATAGGTGAAGAGGGAGAGCGGGTAGCCGAACTTCTCGGCAGCCTGAGGCTGCACCAGGTCGAGCAGCTTGCCGCCGGCTTTGCCGCCGCTGTCGTAGTAGTTCTTGAGCAGCCAACTGGTCACCTGCGCGCCGCGATTGGAGAAGGTAATGCGGTAGTTGGCGTTCTCGACCGTGGTGGTGGTTTCGCTGGAAGCAGCCACCTGCGGTGGGGCCAACTGCGCCTGGGGAGCGCTTGATGCAGAGTTCTGCGCGGAAGCCTGCGGCTGGACCGGAGACTGGCTCTGGCTCTGACTCTGCGCGACGGGCGGAGGCGAAGGCGGCTGCTGCGGCTTGAAGAAAAACTGGTAGCCAAGCAGGACGATAAGAAACAAGAGGGCGAAGATGGTCAGGCTGTTGTTGCTGCCGCCGCCGCCGGGACCGGAGCCGGGCCCTTGAAGATTGGGATTCGAAATTTCTGCCAAGGTGAACTTCCTATTCGTTGGAGGGCGCGCCGTCAGGCTGCCGCTCTTTCTATGGTAATGGTTTGCGGTGAATTTGGCGTAAAGGTAAAGGTGGAGGAACCGGATCAAGTCCGCCGGGCGTGAATGGATGGCAGCGCAGCAGCCGTCGCGTGGCCAGATAAATGCCGCGCGCAGGGCCGTGGATGGCTATCGCCTGGGATGCGTACTCCGAGCAGGTGGGCAGGAATTTGCAGCCGCCGGGCGAAAGCGCGTGCAGCGCCGGCGAGAGCCAGCGACGGTAAGCGGCGAGAAGGGCGAGCAAGATGCGGGTCATAGCACAGGCTTGGGTTGGGCCGGCTTCGGAGTCAGGCGGGCGGCCTCAGTCTTTGCCTGATGAAGGATACGCACAACCTCGGCCTCAAGTTTCGTGAAATCGATGGTCAGGACGGCGCGGCGGGGATGGAAGATCAAGTCGCAGCCGGCAGGGAGCAGATCCGTGTGGCGGCGCAGCACCTCTCTCATGCGCCGCTTGAGGCGGTTGCGCTCGTGGGCTTTGCCGATCACTTTGCCGGCGGTGAGTCCAACGCGCGGTGCTTCGGGCAGTTCAGCGCCGGTGTAGGCGGGCTGCTGCGGAGCGAGAAACCAGCTCATCGACGCGGATTGGCGCTTGCGGCTGGCGGCGTAGGATCGCTGATAGTCGGCGTGCTTGCGCAGACGCAAGCCTGTGAGCGACTGCCGGAGAAGCGGGCGTTCGTCAGAACTGGAAGGAATTGTCATCGCAACGCCACGGAGGGTGTTGGCCGGAACGTGGTTGAAAAAATCATCCATTCCGGCACCCATAAAGGACGAGGGCAAAGAGGCGAGGGCGAAACGGTGGGCGGATTAGTCGCGGAAGCCGGCGCTGACGGCAACGCGCTTGCGTCCGATGGCGCGGCGGCGGCTGAGCACGGCTGCGCCGGCCTTGGTCTTCATGCGCGCGCGGAAGCCATGTGTCTTCACGCGCTTGCGGCGATTGGGCTGAAATGTGCGCTTAGGCATAGAAATGCGCTCCTGTTTTCTTCAAGAAAAATCTTCGCCTTGACGGCAAGTTCTAAGTGTATCGCAGATTGGCGCAGGAATCCAGCGCGATGAAGCGGAAACGCAGGATTTTGCGATCTTTGACCCGAAAGAAACCGCTCGACTCTCCGTGCAATTGCGGAGGACGCCTAATTTCCGGTGCAAGTTGAGTGAAATCGTTGACTCCGGGGCCTGATTCGGGTATTCTGAAATCCTTGCGCGGTGTTGCGCCTGGAGTCTGTGTGTATCGGGGCCCCCAGCGACAGGTCTATGTCGATGGGGTGATTGTATTCACCCGGACTCGGCTGGTTGACGGCTTGGGCTGAAGTCCTCAAGGGTTGGCTGGAACAGGCTGTTGGCGGCTGGATTCAAGTTTTTCGCCGTTTCGAGGGCGAGTCCGGCAGGGCCAAAGTCCCTTCGAGGGCCAACTCTCGCACTCCTCACCCGAACAGATTTGTTTGGTAGTGGGTAGAATCTGGCTCGTGCGTGTTTTGGCGCGGGCAAGAAGGTTTTGTGCTGGTTTTAGGGTTAAGGGTTCCCACCCTAGGCGCAAAGACAAAAGCGCGCCGAGGGTGGGGCACCCGCAGATTTTTGGTTGGACAAGTTTTTTGGATAGTGATTTGAAGGCAGGAGAGCGATGAGCACCTTTATTCCGAGCGGCAAGGACGTTGCCCGCAAGTGGTTTGTAGTGGATGCAAGCGGCAAGACGCTGGGCCGTCTGGCGACCAAAGCCGCCGACGTGTTGAGCGGCAAGCTGAATCCCCAGTACGTGCCGTACATCGATGTGGGCGACCACGTGATTGTGATCAACGCGGAGAAGGTCCGCCTGACCGGCCTGAAGTCGCAGAGCAAGCTTTATCGCCGCTACACCGGCTTTCCGGGCGGGTTGCGCGAAGAGTCGTACACGCGCCTGTTGCAACGCAAACCGGAGTTGATTCTGGAGCAGGCGATCAAGGGTATGCTGCCCAAGAGCAAGATGGGCCGTCAGATGGCCACCAAGCTCAAGGTCTATCGCGGCGACAAGCACCCCCACGAGGCGCAGATGCCGGTGGCGCTGGAAATCGCGTAGAAACAGGGTTCAGGGTTCAGAGATCAGGGATCAGGAAAAGCCGGACTGAGATTGTCTGGCGGAGAGAGTTAAGAATGGCAGATTTGGTTCAGTATTACGGGACAGGGCGGCGCAAGTCGGCGATTGCCCGCGTCTTCCTGCGTCCCGGCACGGGCGAGTGGAAGGTTAACGGCAAGGCATTCGATGTCTACTTTGTCACCGAGCAGCAGCGCGTCTCCGCCAAGAGGACCTTGGCGCTGGTCGAACTGGCAGGTAGCTTTGACGTGGTAACCACCGTCAAGAGCGGCGGCGTGGCCGCGCAGGCCGATGCCGTCAAGCTGGGCGTGGCCCGCGCGTTGGTTCAGTTCAATCCCGAATTGCGCAAGGCGCTCAAGGCCGAAGGCCTGCTGACCCGCGACTCGCGCATGAAGGAACGCAAGAAGTACGGACAGAAGGGCGCTCGTGCGCGCTTCCAGTTCAGCAAGCGCTAAAGCGCTTACAGGGATCAGGGTTCAGGTGTCAGGGATCAGGTGGTTTTTCTGAACCCTGACACCTGAACCCTGACCCCTAGCACCACCAACTCCCGCAAAAGCGGGTTCAATCCGGGCGCTGGCATCGACCACCCGGATGCAACTCACGAAGGAGGCCAATGGCCACGATCACAATGAAGGAGCTGCTCGAAGCTGGAGTTCACTTCGGGCATCAGACCAAGCGCTGGAATCCCAAGATGAAGGAATACATCTTCGGCGAGCGCAACGGTATTTACATCATCGACCTGCAGAAGACGCTCAAGCTCTTCAAGGAAGCGTCCAAGTTTGTCACCGAGCTGTGCGCCAGCGGCAAGACGATTCTCTTTGTCGGCACCAAGCGCCAGGCGCAGGATGCCGTGGCCGAGGAGGCCAACCGCGCGGGAATGCCGTACATCAACCAGCGCTGGCTGGGCGGCCTGCTGACCAACTGGGTAACGGTGCAGAAGTCTGTGAAGCGCCTTCAAGAGATTGACGAAATGGCCACCGATGGCCGTTATGAGCTGTTGACCAAAAAGGAAGTCATCCGCCTGGAGCGGGAGCGCAAGCACCTGCAGGCGAACCTGGCCGGCATCAAGACGATGAAGCGGTTGCCTGACGCGCTCTTCATCGTGGACTCGAACAACGAAGCGATTGCCGTGAAGGAAGCCCGCAAGCTGGGCATTCCGGTGGTGGCCGTGGTGGACACGAACTGCGATCCGACGGTGGTCGATTACGTGATTCCCGGCAACGACGACGCGCTGCGCGCCATTCGCCTGTTCACCTCGAAGATCGCCGATTCGGCGGCTGAGGGCGTGAACCTGGTGGGCGACAAGGCCTTCCTCGCAGAGGAGCCTGAAGCAGCCGCTGAAGCCGCGCCGGTTGAAGAGCTGGATCTGGAATCGGCCTTGGGCGGCGGTATTCGCAAGGCGCCGGCTGTTGTGGCCGCGCTGCTGGACGAAGCCGATGTGGCCGAGGGCGCTCTTTAATCTGAACAGTTCACAGTTTTCAGTTCTCAGTTGTCAGCTTGCCTCGACAACGAACCATATTTGTGAGGCTGTCGCTCTGAGCGGATGGCTGCAAATGATCAACGACTGAGAACTGTGAACTGAGAACTATGAACTGAGAAGAAAAGAGAGAAAAACTGTGAGCGAAAAGATTGATGCCAAGTTGGTAAAAGAGCTGCGCGAGAAGTCCGGCGCGCCGATGGGCGACTGCCTGAAAGCCTTGCAGGAGACCAAGGGAAACATCGAGGATGCCTTTGTTGTGCTGCGCAAGCGGGGCATGGCCTCGGCGCAGAAGAAGGCTGCCCGTACCACCAATGAGGGCGCGGTGGGAACGTATATTCATGCCGGCGGCAAGATCGGCGTGCTGCTGGAGCTGAACTGCGAGAGCGACTTTGTGGCCCGCACAGAGGACTTCTCCGAGCTGATGAAGGATATTGCGATGCACATTGCGGCCAGTGATCCGCGCTATGTGCGCTCGGAAGACGTAACCGCTGCCGACCTCGAACGCGAGAAGGATATCTTCCGCGCCCAGGCTGCCGCCACCGGCAAGCCTCCCGCGGTGATCGAGAAGATCGTCGAGGGCAAGATGGCCAAGTTCTACGAAGAGGTTTGCTTGATTGAGCAGCCTTTTATCAAGGACCAGGCCGTCACCATCAAGGAACTGATCGGTCAGAAGGTGGGCAAGCTGGGCGAGAACATCACCGTGCGGCGCTTTGCCCGCTTCAAGGTGGGTGCGCCCGACTGGACCATCGCCACCACCAAGGCTGCGGAAGCAGCCGCGTAGTTGGATTGCAATTTTTGCCAACTTGAAAATGCCCAGAGCGCGATCTCTGGGCATTTTTGTCTTTGATGACCGCCGGATAGAGCATCTGCATGGCCAACTCGCTGACGGATTAGCGGATAGTGCGTTTGTGACCTTGCCGGATATCCCAGGTTCTGTTTTAGAAACCTGGGAGATCACGAACTCTATGCGCGGATTGAGCGCTTGGACCAAATCAGTGATCGGAAGGAATCCATTCGCCGGAGGCGGATTGCACCAGCTTTGCATTTCCTAACAGCCTCTAACCTCAACCAGCAGGCCATTCTGTTACCAAATCCCTGCTTCCTGTTCCCTGCGTCAGGCAGTGTGAAAGAATGGCAAAGAGAATCCTCTCTCCGGGCCCCAAGATGACTACTCATAGAGAACGCCGCATTCCGCTCGACGATCTTCTCGTCTTCCATCAGGTTGCGCGCTCATTGACCTCCAGCTTCGATCTGGACACCATACTGCGCACCATCATTGAACACATGGAGCGCTTTATTGATGCCGATCTGTGGACGCTGCTGATGCTGGACAAGGAGCGCCAGGAGCTTTACTACGCCATCACCAAGGGCGAAGAGGATGGCGTGCTGCGTGATCTGCGCGTTAAAGTCGGCGAGGGCATTGCCGGATGGGTGGCCGAGCATGGCGAGACGCTGCTGGTTCCCGAAACCGAGAACGATCCGCGGCTGAAGACGGCGCTGGGAGACCCATCGCGGGCGGTCCGCTCGGTGATCGCGCTGCCCTTGCGCGGCCGTAAAGGCACGCACGGGGTCATTGAGATCTTCAATCCCCGCGCCGAGCAACTTGACGATTACACCATCGCTTTCCTGCATATTCTGGCCGACCATGCCGCCATCGCCATTGAAAACTCGCGCGACGTGGCGCACATCCAGCAGTTGACCATCACCGACGACTGCACCGGTCTTTACAATGTTCGTCATCTCTATGAGGTGCTGGGTTGGGAGCTGAAGCGATCGGGCAATCCTGGGCCGTCGGTGAGCTTGGCGTTTCTTGACCTGGACCACTTCAAGCTGGTGAACGACGCGCACGGTCATCTGGTGGGAAGCGAACTGCTGGCCCGCGTGGGCGCGCGTCTCCGCGAATTGAGCCGCAAGCAGGACTGGTGCTTTCGTTACGGCGGCGACGAGTTCGTTATCCTGATGCCGGAGACCGGAGAAGATGTGGCGCTGAAGCACATCTGTGAGCTGCACCGCGCGCTGTTGGCAACCTGTTTCCGCATGAAGAGTGGGCAGGAGTTACAGGTGAGCCTCAGCGTGGGCGTGGCGACCGGCCCCGTTGACGGCAAAACGGTTCACTCTCTCATCGGCGCTGCCGACCTGCGGATGTACGCCGTGAAGGCTCGCGGACGCGGAGCGGTGCGGGGCGCGTAGAACCTGTGAACCGTCCAGCCTGACAGACAATCCTTCAGGCCTATTCAAGACTCAAGCCAGCACTTCATCCAACCAGTTGTAAATGTAGAAATCTCGAAGCCCGGGCGCGGCAACCTCGCAATGCTCTTTCGCGCCTTGCTCGCCTGTGAACTTGATCAGCGTTTTGGGGCAGGTGAGCGCATCGTACAGTTTCTGCGACTGGCCGGGAAAGAACTGTTCTCCCTCTGGAGCGGTAATCAGCATCGGCGTCTGAATGCGTGCCGCGACCTCAACGAGATTGTATTGCTGAACGGCTTGAAAGGCGTCGTAATAGGAGGTCATTCCATACGGGCGCATCCGAAAGCGCAGCGTCATTCTGGATCTTGGGTTTGCGTTGGCGCCCATTTGCAGGAACTGGTCAAACTGGCCTTTGTCCTTGCCGTCCAGCGCGTTGCGAACAATTGGCGGCAAGTGACTCAGCCATGGAGCAGACGCATCCCACACGCCCGGATCAGCGACGGCGGCGGCGATGCGGTGTTCAAAGGCCAGCGCGCGCGGCACCCAGTAGCCGCCCTGGCTGACACCGATCAGCGCGATGCGCTTGACATCGACCTCGCGGCGGCGCAGCATGGCGTCCACCACCGGCGTCATCACCTTCTCCCAATCCGGACGGAAGTAAAGTTTGCGAGCCCAGAGCGAATCGCCTTGGCCTGGCCCGTTGAAGATCAGGCAATTGTACCCGCGCGCCAAGGCTCCAGCAGCGCCCAAAACATAACTGCTGATCTCCATGCCGTCGGCACCGTTGTTCACGATGACGAGCGGTCGGGGATGCCGTGATTTATCCGCGCTCAAGAACCATCCCGTCAAGCTGCCGCCTTCGTAGGGGATTTCCAGGCGCTCGATGGGCGGATCAAAAAGCGCGGCGGCGGCGGACCAGCAGTCGGCGTATTGCTGCCAGCAGGGGAGCATTCGTTCAGGATTCTCCGTGCCGTCACCAAAGCGCAGCGCGATGCTGAAGCAACTTGCCGCCCACAGATAAGCCTCGCGCGCGCTTACGTTGTGGCGCGTAGCCGCGGCTGACTCGGCCAGTGTGCGCGCTTCCGTTCCGGCCTGATGGAACGCGGCCCAGGCGGACTCATAGTCTCCGGCCTTGATGTGGGAGAGAATCGCCAACAGCTTTCCGGGATTGCCGGCGTGATAGTAGGTTTGTCCCAAGGCGTTCAGCGCGGCATAGCCGAAGTCCGGGTCGGTGAAGAGGGAGGCAGGCGCGGCTGCGGGCGCGGCGACGGACGCGGCTGGAAGCTGCGCCAGCGAGGGAACGGCCGCCGCGGCTACCCCGGATGCCAAAAAGGTTCTGCGGTTCATCAAATCTTCCTCTCGTGTTGAATCTACGCTGGCGGCGGAATAAAAGTTCCGCCTTTTACCCATGAGTTCAATAGAGATTCGTTGACATAGTTCTAATAGAAATATATCTTATAGTGATATGGCAAAGCGGTCAAGTTCAAGCATGGAAGTTTTGTTGGGTCTGCTGAGCGTCGAGTCGATGTCCGGCTACGACCTGGGGCAGACGATTCGCACCTCAGTCGGCTTTTTTTGGAATGAAAGCTACGGCCAGATCTATCCCAACCTGAAGCGGCTGGCCGCCGAGGGGTGCGTCACGGCGAAGAAGGAGCGGCAAACCGGCAAGCCGGACAAGCGCGTCTATTCCATCACCGCCAAGGGCCGGGAGCGTCTGGCGGCGTGGCTTGAAGTCGATCCGCAGCCGGAGATTGCGCGCAACGAACTGCTGTTGAAGCTGTTTTTCGGAGCACAGGCTTCGCCGGAGATTTCGATTGCGCACGTCGAGCGCATGATGAAGCGCGAGCGTGCTTTCTTGCGCGAGTTCCGGCGCATTGAGCAAGATGAAATTCCCAAGAGCCGTCCTTATCCCGACGTTCCGTATTGGAAGATGGCGGCGCGCTTTGGGCAATTGGAGCTGGAGGCGCACCAGCGCTGGTGCGAAGAGACGCTGAACGAACTGCGCAAACTCGCCAAAAAGCAGAGGAAAAAAGCAGAGAAGGAAAAGGATCATGCCGGAAAATGAGATTCTGATCTGGAGGGGCTGGTTCAATACTATGGGTTGGAGATAAGCCGTGATTTCTTGCGAGAGTTTGAGTTTCCCAGGTCCGAAAGTTCGGACCTGGGGCACCCATTCTTGAGCAATGATCACTGCGCAACCGGCTGCGCGGGCAGTGTCTTCGAGGATTTCAGCTTGGGCGTTTTGGAGAGATCAGGCGTCTTGGGATACGGTGGAACATTGGCCGCGGGTATGCTGGCAAGCGGCGCAAATCCCTCGCCTTGCTTGATCGTCAAATCCCCCACGTCCGTGCTCAGCGTGATGCGTGCCGCGCCGGAGCCGATTTTGCCGCTCACCGTCTTGCTCTCTTCGCCATTCACTTTCAGGGCAAAGCCGGAGATGAGAATCTCGCCGTTATGGGTGCGGCCATCAATCGTTGCCGAGGCGTTCGGCGGCAGCGCCACCTCCACATCTCCCTTGCTGTTCCTTGCATCCACGGCATAGTTGCCGGCCGGCGAAACCGAGATATGGCCGTCGCGGTCTTCGATATAGCTGTCGCCGTAGATCTGGCTCAGATCAATATCCTTGGCGTGCGTCACCACGCGTACCTGCCCCTTGGCCTGGTTGACGTGCAGATCGTCGGAGTCGAGCGTCAAATCGCCGGGCAGTTCCGCCACCTGGAGATCGGTCACGTTGGTGTGCAAGTGAATGGCGCCGGCGACATTTTCCATATGAACATCGCCCAGAATCTCGCCCGTCTGCATCACCTTCCCCTTGATTTCAGAGAGGGTGACGTCGTCCACATTGCCGTCCAACGTCAGATTGCCCTGCAGGTCATGCACGGAAAAGTCGTGCTTGCCATTGGGAAAATGAGCCTCGACCGAGCCGGCAATCTCGCTCAGGTGAACGTCGCCGTGAGCGACAAAGCTGAGGCCCGCGCCAAGGCCCGCCGCCGTCAAGTCGCCCTTGCCGGAGTTGATGGATACGTGCGCGGATTTGGGCACGGTGATGGTCAGGTTGAGCTTTCCATGGTCGTTGCTCTCTGACTTGACCAGCACGGCTGTACCGCTCACCGTCAAATGCGCGGCCTCGGCGTCAAAGATCTTTTTGGCTTCGGAGTCCGAGCCGGAGTAGGCCACTTCGTGCGCCTGCACCTCGATGGTCGAACCATCGCCCGCCGCCACGCTCACGTCGCCGCGCGGGTTCTGGATTTCAATGGAAGCGTTGGCCGGAATCTGCGCGGTCAGCGGTTGCGCGTCAAGGTCGTGCTCCGGCTGCCCAAGCGAGTTGAAAAAGTTGTCGTCAAAGTTGAAGCCGAAATCGTTGTTGCCGTTCTGCTGAAGCCATGGGCGCGCATGGTGGATGGCAGCCCCGGCGCAAAACAGGAAGGCCAGAAAGATCAGCAGTCCAATGTAACCGCCGCCGCGCCGCACCGGAACGCCGCGCCGCAGATCCAGCGCCCACTCGCCCAGCAGCAGCAGGCCCGCGCCGATCAACAGCATCGGCCACCAGTGCCAGGACCAATCCCAGAACTGCTCGGCTGCGATGTGGCCGGTCATCACCAGCAACGCGATCACGCCCACGGCAATCAGGATGGCAGGGCCCACCAGCGAAGGAACCCGCGGAACATACGGACCGGCAAAACCCGCCTTCCAGGCGTACCGTTGGGCCTTCCATGCATCGCGCTGCGCCCGCCAGGTGGCCTTCTGCTGCTCACGGTAGGCCTTCCACTGCGTCTTGGGATCGTAAGGTGGAATCGGAGGCTGTCCGCCGCCCGGAGGCATATTCGGAGGTGTGCTCATATCTCTCCTCCTTCAAAGTCCTTTGAGGCATCGGGTTGGGGAACGGGAGGTACATACGCCTCCGGCTGCCCCGGATAAGGCCCATAGCCGGTGGTGGCGCTGGGGTAAACTGCACCCGGATATTGCGCGCCGGGATTGGGGTTTGGCGGATACCCGCCGTTGGCCGCAAGGATCGCCCGCTCAGCCAACTGAAGCACGCCGGCCAGAATCAGGAAGAATGGCCAGCTTTGGCCCCAGGTGAGAATGTTGGCTTGATTTAACAGCGCAAGTACACCAACTAATAAAAGAAATGCAGGTCCGCGCAAGCGGCGAATCATGATATACGAATTCATCTGTCTCCTCCTTGGCCGTCACCGAGACGGCGCACAATCAGCCAAACACCCAGCGCAATCAGAATCAGCGGGAAGGTGTAGCGCACCTCTCCAACCAGAAACATCAGCCCCAAAACGATCAGTACGATGGCCCCAACCGGAGCTTTGTTCCCCCAGCAAGCAACGGGCAGAAACTGAACCGGCGTTGAATACGGCCCGGGCTGAGGCGGTTGCTGATTGGGCGGCAGAGGCTGGCCTTCCACTATGGGGGGATTGCCCGAAGCCGGCGTCCCTCCAGTGTTCTGACCTGTGCCCCGTTGGCTTGAATTGCGCAGATACGAACCAATGTTGAGCCAGTTACCCACCTCATTCAAGCCAAAGGGATCGGGAACCGGCTGGCCGTCGCGCAGCGCCGCCGCCGTGTGATAGGCCTCAAAGGCCTGATAAAAGATCCACGCCGCAATAAACACTCCAAAGATCGGATAACTCTCCGCAATGCTGATCAGCACGGCAAAGACCACCACATGAATGAAGCCCTTGAAGAACTGGCCGTTGTACATGGCGCCCACGCCGGGAATCAAACCCAAAAAAGCCGCGGCCACCGGATTGGGCTTGCTCGGACCGGAAGGTACTGGTATTCCGGCGAACGAAGAATCGGGCTTGACGGAGGGCGGAGTGGCGGGCTGGTAGCTTTGCTGCCATGCCGCGCCGCAATCCTTGCAGAGAACCTGACCCTTGGCGCCATGTCCGAGCGCGCCGCTGACGGTGCATTCCAGGCAGAGCGGCTTGCCACAATTCTGGCAATAATAGACCGCTACCCTACCATTGTGATTTACGCAGTCCATATCGTGCTCCTTTCCCGCATCTCGGTGCGGGAGCCGCCGGAATGTGCGGACTCTTGCTGAAAGGTCAAGCTGCTTTCCAGATAATCCGAGTCGTAGAGCATCGGGCTAATGGACTGCTGCGGAGGGTCCACCCGTGAGCCGCCCTCCTTGTGCCCGGGATTCTGCTGGGATTCGCCCGGCGTCTGCTCTTGCAGCTTCTTCCGGTTTTCCTCGCCTTCTCCCTGTCCTTCGCCCTCACCCGACTTGCGCAGCTCCCGCATGGTTGATTGCACCTCGTAGACCAGCCGCATATGGTCGTAGTACCGAATGATCGGCGTCGAGGCCATGGTCAGCCGCCGTTCCATATAAGCGCGCACCGCATTGGGCCGCAGATCGCGCAGGTGAACCCCGGTCAAATTCAGCGTCATGGCTATCGAAAAGAAGGCCATTGCCGCCGTCATCATCAGCCGCGGCTCGGCAAAGCGTCGAACAAAGCCCATAAAGCCTGGACGCTGCCAAGCCGGAAGCATCGGCACAATGTTGCCGCCCGCCGTTGCCAACCCCAAATCCGCTGCCTGCCCCGGACCCGTCCGGGCAAGTATCTTGTCCATCAAACCGGCCGGAACCTCCGGCTCGGGTGAAAGAAACTCCAGCCACTCCCGACCCCGGCGCGCCTCTTCAAAGAGCGCCGCGCAGGCCGGGCAGGCGGCCATGTGAGCGCTAAAGGTCACCTCGTCGGCGGGCTTCAGCAGCCCGTCCAGCGCCTCCGCCAAAAGTGTCTCCCACTGCCCGCAGGCCGGAGAACTCGGAATGAATGTGCGCTCTGCCATTTACATCACCTCCCGTTTAGTACGTTCCAGAAGCCTCGCCAGTTCCGCGCGCCCCCGGCTGATACGGGACTTGACCGTCCCTTCGGGGATGCCCAGCACCTGGGCGATCTCCCTGTAATCCAGATCCTGCAAATCCCTCAAAATCACCGCTTCGCGCAGCTCCACCGAGACCCGCGCCAGCGCATCCTGCACCATCTTGGCCAGCTCCACCTTGGCGGCCGACTCCAGAGGCGATGCTCCCTGCGCTGTCAGCCGATCAATCGGCTTGAGCTCTTCAGCTGACTCCCAACCCTCATCCAACGAGCTGGTCGCCCGCCGATTCTTCGTCCGCCGGAAGTTGTCCACCAGCAGATTGCGGGTCATAGTTGTAATCCACACCTGCAAGGAGCCACGCGCCAGATCAAAGCTGCTCAAGTTTGAATAAATCTTCAGGAATACATCCTGGGTCAGATCCTCGGCATCGGCGGCGTTCCCGGTGAAGCGATAACAAAGCCCGTAGA
>CAZYCV010000062.1:0-23010 GCA_964645305.1 uncultured Occallatibacter sp.
GTGTCGTCGAAGCGCAGGTTGGTCTTGCCGCCCACTTCGTCAGCCAGGCCGAAGTCGATGCAGATGGCCTTGGCGTGTCCGATGTGCAGGTAGCCGTTCGGCTCGGGAGGAAAGCGGGTCTGGATCACGGCGTCGCCGTATTTTTTGGAGCGGAGATCCTCAGCGATGATCTCGCGCAGGAAGTTGGAAGAGGCGACAGTGGCTTGCGTTTCCGAATTTTCGTTGGTCATGGCTACACTATTATAAATTTTTTCCTGTGGATGCACGAAATTCCGGAAATCTGAATTCCTTGCCTCTTCCCGCGGAAGCATCCCATGGTGCAATCTCGCCATTCTCAGGAACAGATGGGCGACTCTCAAAACCGATAGCGCAAAGCCAATTGCATCAATCGCGGCGGCATGGCGCTGGTTGCCTGGCCAAAGTTGCTGCTGGATACGTTGCCCTGCACACTGGCCGCGCCAAAAAACTGCGCGTGATTCAAAAGGTTGAAGGCCTCCAAACGGATCTCAAGGGATTGGCTCTTCTGCATTGCAACTGTCCGGCTGAGCGTGGCGTCCAGATTCTCCATGCCGGGGCCGGAGAAGAAGCGTCGCCGCGCGTTGCCCAGCGTTCCCAGCGTTGGCAGTGTCAGTTGAGTCGCGTCAAAGACGAGCGCGCCATTGCGCGGATTGCGGTTGAGGCTGAGCGATTTACCACTCCACTCCGGCGTGTCCACGCCGTTATTATTGATGCCGTTGGGAATGGTGCCGAGCAGAGAGGTGTCGTTGTTGTTCAGCAGCGTTACCGGCAGGCCAGATGTAAAGCGCGCAATGCCGCTGATCGCCCATCCTGAAGCCACTGCATGGAGCAGGCCTGATGCCTTCATTTCAGGCAACTGATCGTGGAAGCTGGTCACCAGATTGTGGCGCAGATCAAAGGCCGAGAGCCCGCGGCTCAAAGCGGGGTTGACCGGATTGACCGGCTCTGGCAGCCCTGCCGATTGGTCGATGGACTTTGAGAAGGTGTAACTAGCCAACACTTCCAGCCCATGCGTGCGATGATTCAGCGTGGCTTCCAGGGCGTTGTAATTGGCGTTGGCAATGGTGCGCTGCAACTCGACGCTGCCGAAGGCCGCTCCGAATTGCCTGCGCGCGGCCTGCTCGTTGAAGGGGCCGCAAAGCGCTGATCCAAGGCTCAGGCAGAGCGCGGGGTCGGCGGGGTTGGCCTCTTCCAGCACCAGCAGGTGGTGCGACTCCGCGCCGATGTAACTGAAATCAACCAATGTGCCCGCGCCAAATTGCCGCTCAACGCTAAGCATCCAATGCTCGGCGTAAGGAGTTACATCGCGCGGGTCCACGGCGGGAATGCCCACCAGCGGCTCAAAGTTGCTCCAATCGACATTCGAGTCCGGATTCGTGGAAGAAGCGCCATAAGCCACCTTTTGCAGCGGGAAGCGCTGGGAGATGGGCGTTCCCGATGCGGCTACGGTGAAGGGCTGCGCAAAGAGCGGCGGCGCGGCGCTGGTATACGTAAAGCCGTAAGGCGGATTGGCGCTCATGATGCCCGCCGACAGTCCCTCATACGCGGTATAAAAAAGGCCGTAGCCGGCGCGGATGCTGGTTTGGCCAGTGGGACCGGCGAGTTTGCTCAACAATGGACTGGCGAATGTGGGCGTATAGGCAAGGCCAATGCGCGGAGAAAAATCGTTACGCGCCGGAGCCAGTGATCGAGGCACGCCGGAATCGCCAGGGAAGACCAGTCCCAGCGGCGCGCCCGGATTGACCTGCGACTGCTGACCCTTGACCAGCGTTTGCAGTTGGTTATACTTCTCGCTCCAGGGACGGATCCGATCCCAGCGCACGCCGTAATTCAAGGTAAGTTGGCTGGTGGCCTTCCAACTATCCTGCACAAAGGCCGCCGCGTAGAGATTGCGGTTATAAAAGCTGCCCGCCTGCCCTTGCGTATAACTCGAGGCCACGCCGAGCAGGAAGTCGGCAAAGTCCGAGCCTGTCTCCGAGCCGTTGAAGGCGAAACTGCCGTTGAAGATCACGTCAGGATGCGTGTTGATCTGGTTCCAATGCATCTCGCCGCCCACCTTGATGCCATGCTTGCCCGCAATGCGCGAGAAGGCGTCGCTGATCTCGTAGATGTTTTCCGCCTGCACAATCGCCGTTGTATCCACGCCCAAAGTAAAGTCATTGAAGGCGACGTTCTCAATGCCTTCGGTCGAGAGCTTGAGCGGAACAATGCCCTGGGATTGGCTGCATGAGCCTGCGCCGGTTGGAATGCAGGTGACAAACCCTTGATCGGCCAGCGACGGTCCCACGCCACCCCTGGGCTGCCCGACGGAGTTTGCGTTGCGCATATAACTCAGGTGGAACTCGTTGAGCGCGGATTGCCCGAAGGTCATTGTATGGCCCACGCTGACTAATTGCGAAAAGCCGTTGCTGGTTGCATCGAAGCCTGGAACGCTGGCTCCGCCCGTACCTGTTGGATATGGATTGTCCAGCGAATAGCCATCGAGGAAGTAGTAGCCGGTCAGTGTTCCCTTGCCATGCGTCCAATCCACACGTAGCGCGCCTTTATCGTCATCCAGGGTTTCAGCATGAGCGGCGGTTTCAAAGATTCCCGATGCGCGCTCCACTGTCGTCGTGCACAACGCCAGTGATTGTGAGAATTGGATCCGCAAAGAGAACGGAGGTTGTGCAGACCAGGAAAAGAAAAGTGAGAATGGCGCAATAGAATTTTTTCAACGGCACTCCAGTGTGCAGAAATCGGTTCCCGAATGGCAACCGGGGCTTGAGAAAGATGGAAGAGGCAATATCAGGTTAAAATAGTCTCCACTAAATATACGACAGAAATTGTCCGAATTCAAGAAGCTCTGCGTTGGAACGGCTTGCCGCGCGCTTGCGAATGTGAAAGGGAAAAGCGGAGGTCTGGAAACAGGGGCGCGGACCTCACAGGTTTTGCGTTCTTGCGCAACTGCCGGCGTACAAACCGACAAGTCAGAAAGTTAAAGATTTATTTCAAAACGCGACTAAATCGAATAGAATCCGTTAGACTGAGTAGTTCTCAGGAAAGGTGCGATTTTCATGTTCAAGTCCCCCGTCAAGACTCTTGCGCTTTCGATCA
Organism: uncultured Occallatibacter sp.; assembly: GCA_964645305.1. Lineage (GTDB taxonomy): Bacteria > Acidobacteriota > Terriglobia > Terriglobales > Acidobacteriaceae > Telmatobacter. The sequence continues at coordinate 3,112 of CAZYCV010000062.1, forward strand.
TCCTGCTTTCACTGCCACTTTCGGCACAAAACACAGCAGCGGAGACCGCTGACATTCAGGGGTTGGCGGGTTCGGCCGTTCAACCGCGGATAACTCACGCGATTAACGAGTCGTCGCTTGTTACCTTGCGGGGCAACACGCACCCCTTGGCGCAATCAAAGTTTGACCTGGGCCCTGCACCCCTGGCCATGCCTGCCAGCCGCCTTATTCTGGTTCTGGCGCGCAGCACCGAGCAGGAGGCGGCTCTGAAGACCTATCTCCAATCCGTGCAGGATGCGAACTCGCCCAATTTTCAAAAGTTTTTGACTCCGGAGGCCTTCGGCAATAGCTTTGGGGTCAGTGACGCCGATCTCCAGACGATCCAAAACTGGCTCACTGGCCACGGATTCACCGTGAACAAGGTGGCCAATGGACGGATGGCGATCGAGTTCTCCGGCACGGTGGGACAGGTGCAGGAGGCTTTTCATACCTCGATTCACAGTTATCGGGTGGACGGAAAGCAGCAATGGGCCAACGCCACTGATCCGCAAATTCCGAGCGCCCTTTCTCCGGTCATTACCGGCCTCTCTTCATTGAACAGCTTCAAGCCCAAGGCGCAGTACATCCGCGGCCCTAGCGGGGCGGTTGATACCCAAAAGCACACCATCACTCCGACGTATACCAACGGAGACGCTACAAACGGTTATTACATCTACGTTGGCCCAGCGGATGCGGCCACCATCTATAACACGCCCACCAGCCTCAATGCCAATCTTTCCTACACGACCTACACCGGCTCCGGCGTCACCATCGGAATCGCCGGCGACTCCAACATTGACATCACCCAGAACGCCAACTACCGCTCCACCTTCGGACTGGACGCCAACCCCACCACGGTGGTGGTCGATGGCGCTGATCCGGGTGAAAATGGCGATGCGATCGAGGCGTATCTCGATACCGAAGTCTCTGGAGGCATTGCCCCCGCAGCCAATGTGATTCTCTACACGGCCGCCGACACTACCTACCAGGCTGGATTATTCCTCGGCATCCAACGCGCCCTGGATGACAACCAAGTGGACATCTTGAGTGTCAGCTTCGGCCAATGCGAATCGAGTCTGGGAACCTCCGCCAACCAGTTCATTCAGGATCTTTGGGAACAGGCGGCGGCGCAGGGCATCTCCGTGACCGTCTCGGCGGGCGACGGCGGCTCGGCCGGCTGCGACAACTTTGATACCGAAGAGGTTGCCAACCAGGGATTGGCCGTAAGTGGATATGCATCCACGCCTTACAACATCGCGGTGGGCGGCACAGATTATGACATTCTCCTGAACAGGTTCACCACATACGTCGATACAACAAACACCCTGGCAAACCATCGCAGCGCGCTCAAGTACATTCCTGAAGAGCCGTGGAATGACTCCACCTATCCCAACACGGATATTGCGGCAAACAAGCCTCTCTCAGCCTATGGTGCAACCAACAATATCGTTGCCGGTTCAGGTGGCATCAGTTCGCTTTACCCCGTGCCTACCTGGCAATCTGGCGTGGCCACAGGCAACTACCGCAACATCCCCGACGTATCTTTTTTGGCGGGCAATGGATTCTACGGAGCAATGTGGGGCCTGTGCACAGACCTGGATACGGATTACTACGGCGATCCGATCACGGATTGCGCTTCGCCCACGACCGGGAATAATTTCAACCTAACTGGTGTGGGCGGCACATCAGCCTCCGCGCCGGCCTTTGCAGGTATGTTAGCCCTGTTGAAGCAGAAGGTCGGCACGCGCCTCGGTCAGGCCAATTATGTCCTCTATAACTTGGCCCAATCCGATTACTCTACCGTCTTCCACGACATCACTACGGGCGATATCTCGGTCAACTGCTATTACGGCTCCTCCGGATGCAAGCCGAATGCGCTCGGCTATGACTTCATGACCGGCTACGACGCCGGCACCGGATACGATCTGGCCAGCGGCTGGGGCAGCGTGGACGTGAGCGCGCTTGCCAGTAACTGGGCCAGCGCATCCTTCGCCAAAACCACCAGCACTCTGCAACTCAACGGTGCCACCAGCGCACTGAAGATCACCCACGGTGCGAGTGTAGCCGTCTCGGCAAGCGTAACCAGTTCATCCGGCACGCCCACGGGCGACATCGCGCTGGTGGACAGCATCAGCCCCGCGACCCAGCCCAACAGCCAAGGTATCACCAGCTTTACGCTTTCGGGCGGAGCGGTCTCCGGCACCACCACCTTCCTCCCCGGCGGCAGTTATAACGTCTCGGCGCACTACGGCGGCAACACCACCGATGCTCAAAGCGACTCCAACGCCATCCCCGTCACCGTCGCCGCGGAAAGCAGCTCCACCAACCTGACGGTAACCGCCTACGATCCGAGCACCGGAAATCCCTCCACCATCCCGTACTACGGATTTGTCTTTGTGCTGGATGCCCAGCCCTACGGCAACAGCGCTTCCGCCACAAATCCCAATGGCGAGGCCACCGGAACCATTACCTTCAAGAGCGGTACTTCGACACTCGGAACAGCAACACTCTCCAGTGAAGGCACTGCTGAGTTACAAAGTGTCGCGATTCCTGGCGGAAGTAACAGCCTCACCGCGGTATATCCCGGAGACGCCAGCTTCCTGGCCAACACCAGCGCGCCGTATGCTATCAAGGTGATTCCATCGGTTACCGCATTGACGGTTCCGACTTATTCTTTCAGTTATGACAATGAAGTAACTTTTGGCGTCTATTTATCGGCCAATAGCGCTGGCGCGGCGCCTTCAGGCACGGTGAATTTCATGAACGGTTCGACTTCTTTGGGATCGACACAACTGGTTGGCACTGCGTCTTCCAATTATATGCCTGCATCGGGCACAGCCAGTTTTACCACTGCTCCACTGATGCCGGGAACTTATAATGTTACCGCCGTCTACTCCGGCGATGGAAACTATGCCGGGAGCACATCGGCTGCGAATTCATTCGTCATTGGAAAACTCTTTACATACGTCGAGGAGACGACCTCTTCCTCGATTCTTCAAACCAATCAATCGCTGCAAGTGACGGTTACCCCAGATCCTGTACCCGGACTTCCAGTGCCGACAGGTTCCGTGACATTGAGTTATGGCAATGTCACCACTGCTGCCGTGAATCTTGTCAGCGGAACGGCTACCATCACCATTCCCGCCAATGCTCTTCCGGGAGGATTTTATCCCATCACGGCAAACTACAGCGGGGACACTGTTTTTCTGGCAAACTCAAACCAGTCCTACGTTACCGTGAATCCTGCCGGCACCATCAATCCGACCGTGACAGTGATCGCGCCCACAGCCAAAGTGACATACCCGATTTCGATTACGGTCAGCGTGAGCGGCTCCAAAGGGGATCCGACGGCCACCGGTTTTGTGACGCTCACTAGCACCGATCCCAGTGCTTACACGGTTACGCCTACTCAGTTGTTAACCAACGGATCGGCAACTTTTTCATTCACAATTGGCCAGAATGGCATTCAAAGCACGTTAACTGCAAGTTATCAGGGAGACTCGAACTACACGGTCGGAAGCGGTACGGGAACAGTAACTACTCTCATGGACCCAACCATTTCTTTTTCACCATCCGACCCGCGCACTGCCATTAATCAGCCTTTGAACACGACCGTTTCAGTCTCCGGACCTACAGGCTATGCAACCGCGACCGGGACAGTTACCCTTTCGAGCGGAAGTTACACCTCTTCGGCAGTCAAACTTAGCGGCGGATCCGCCAGTTTCACCATCCCGGCAAATTCCTTCAACCTCGATTACAATTTGCTGGTTGCCTCCTACAGCGGCGATTCGAATTTTGCACTCGGCAACAATAGCGTATCGGTGTATGTTGACCCGGCCGTGGTACCCGGCCTCACCATCTCCGGCACTGCGGTGATAGTCACTCCCGGCGCAACCACAGGCAACACTTCAACCATTACGGTGACTCCCACCAATGGCTTCACAGGGCCGGTCAACCTTGGTTGCTCCATCTCTCCTATAGCCGCCAACTATCCAGCGACGTGCAGCTTCTCTCCGGCTTCGGTTGCGATCAGCGGAACGAGCGCTGCGACATCCACACTGACGGTGACCACGACAGCCGCCTCCAGCAGTGCTCTGACGCATCCGAAGCTTCCAGGAGAGCCCTGGTACGCAGCCGGCGGCGCAACGCTGGCCTGCCTGCTGCTCTTCGGCATTCCGGCGCGGCGGCGCAGTTGGCGCGCCTTGCTGGGAATGTTGGCGCTGCTCGCGCTTCTCTCTGGCGGATTCCTTGCCTGCGGCGGAGGTAGTTCGGGCGGAGGGGGCAGCACCGGCACAACGCCTGGAAATTACTCCATCACGGTGACGGCCAGCTCAGGCAGTGTGTCAGCCAGTAACACCATCAGCCTTAGCGTGCAATAGCGGATGCTCCCAAGTCCGTGGCTTGGAAAAACCTTCTGCCGAACGATTGTAACGTGGGCCGCGAGGCCCACGTTATAGTCGGCTGGGGGGCCGTGCAAAAATATCGCGCGCGTTGCTGCCGGGAGAACAGGGCTGTAAGAAGTGCCGATTTACAGGGAATTGCGCGCGGAATGGCGTTGCTGCTCCCCAGCCATTTACAATGACGTCTAAGCAACAGGTGAGCAAACGTATGTCGCCTTGCTGTGTCCAGACCCTATGAATCTTCGAATCTTTCGCACTCCCGCGGCTTTCGTGTTCTCGACGGTGCTGCTTGCAACATTCACCCTGGCGCAAACGCATCCCGCAGCGCCCGAGAGCCCCTATGGCGGCACGGTGGTCGCGGAGATCATCGCCCGGATCAACGATCAGATCATTACGCGTTCAGATTATGAGCGCGCAATGAAGGATTTTGATGACGAGGCGCGCCAGCATGGCGCCTCGATGCAAGAGATCTCGGCAGGCCACAAGGATCTTTTGCGCAGTCTCATCGATCAGCAACTCTGGCTCTCCAAAGGCAAAGAGTTGGGCATCACCGGCGAGACCGAACTGGTGAACAAACTGAACGATATCCGCAAGCAATACCACATGGATTCAATGGAAGACCTGGAAAAGGCCGCCAAAGAGCAGGGTATTTCGTTCGAAGACTTCAAAGCCAACATCCGCAACGGCATCATCACCCAAGAGGTGATGCGCGAGGAAGTGGGCAAGATGGTCCAGTTCACTCCCGGCGAGGCTGAGCGGTACTTTGAGCAGCACAAGCAGGAATACGCGCAGCCAGAGAGCGTCACGCTCTCAGAGATCATGGTTTCAACCGGTACGCCTGCGCCATCGGTGGTTAATCCGGGCGCAGTCCAGACCGATGATCCTGAGAAGCTGGCCGCAGCCAAGGCGAAGGCTGACGACTTGGAAGCCAAGCTTAAAGCCGGCGGTGACTTTGCACAACTGGCGCGCAGCTTCAGCGATGGCCAAACGGCCTCTGAGGGTGGCGATCTGGGCCAGTACAAGCGCGGCGAACTGGCCAAGGTACTGGAAGATCAGACGTTCTCGCTCAAGACGGGCCAATTCACTGAGCCCATTCGCACCAAGCAGGGGTTCGTCATCCTCAAGGTTGTGCAGCACGTTCCAGGTGGCGTACCGGCCTTCAAGGATGTCCGTTCGCAGGTGGAGCAGAACTTCTTCATGGAGCGGATGGAGCCGGCGATGCGCGATTACCTGACCAAGATGCGCATTGATGCGTACATTGAGGTCAAGCCGGGTTACGTTGACACCGGCGCCAGCGCCAAGCAGACCAAACTGGTTTATGGCGCTTACACGCCGCCCGCGCCCAAAAAGAAGAAGAAGGTGGAGCGCACGCGTTTCCGCGAGAACACACGCGCCTTCCGTCAGAAATCGCCCGAGGCCGCTACTCCCGCTGCAGGTGCTGCTTCTGAGGTTGCGCCAGCCGCGAAGAGCAAAAAAGGCTCTGGCACAGATGTGGCCTCAATGAAGCCGGGCAAGAAGGAAAAGATCCGCCTGGGTCAGGCACCTACCAAGACATTGCCTCAGGTGCCTGAGGCCGCCGTCGAGGATGCCGGAGCAGTGGATCACGCCGCTGTCGCTGGCCCTGAACCTGTCAATCCCTTGGAGGCAAGCAGCAAGCCGACGGACAAGACTCGCTTCAGCGCCCGCGCCAAGCAGGTGAGACTGGAAAAACAGGCCAAGGCCAAAGGCGCGAAGACGGACTCCTTGGCTCCGATTGCGCCGGATGCCGCCGAAGTGGCTGATCAGCAGACGCAGGCCGGTCCGTTGGGTTTGGCTGGGGATACCTCCGCAAAGAAAAAGAAGAAGGCCACCACCACGGGCGACAAAACTCGTATGACGGATATGAAGAAGAAGGTCGTGACTCCGGCGGAGAATTCCGGTCAAGCCGCGCCTGCTTCAGCTCCTGCATCGAAGTAATGCCGATTTTTCAGCGCAGTAGAAAATGAAATTCAATTGCTTTGAAAGGGTATGGCTCATGCCGTACCCTTTTGAATTGAGGGAAGTTCGATGCACTCTGTCTGGATAGGCGAGTTTATGGGCACACTGGTGCTGGTGCTGCTGGGCTGCGGCACCAATGCCGGCGTAACCCTGCGCAAAAGCTTTGCCGCGGGCGGAGGCTGGATCGTCGTCGCCACTGGCTGGGCGCTGGCGGTGCTCTGCGGGGTGCTGGTGGCACAGGCATTTGGCAGCCCCGGCGCTAACCTGAATCCGGCCATCACACTCTCGAACGCCATTGTCAGCGGCGACTACTCTCAGGTGCTCTGGCTCTGGCTGGCGCAGTTGTTGGGTGCAATCGGAGGCGCTTCGCTCATGGCACTGCACTACGGTCCGCATTGGAGCCTGACGCCCGGCCCGGTGGACAAGCTGGGTGTCTTTGCCACCAACGCCGCGGTACGCAATCCGGCCTTCAATCTTTTGAGCGAGGTCATCGGTACGGCCGTGCTGATCGTGGTGGCCGCGGCCATCGGCTCCAAGGGCGTCTCGGTCACCGGTCCGGCGGCGGGCGTGGGGCCTTGGCTGGTCTCCAGTCTGGTCTGGGGCATCGGCTTTTCGCTCGGTGGCACCACTGGCTACGCCATCAATCCGGCCCGCGATCTAGGGCCGCGCATCGCCCATGCGCTGCTACCCATCCCCGGCAAAGGCGGTTCGAACTGGCGCTATGCGCCGATTCCCATCGTCGGCCCGTTGCTGGGTGCGGTGCTGGCCGGGTTGCTGCTGCGGGTTGCGCACCTATAAGGGCGGCACCATCGAACGCCCTGCGATTTCAATTGCTTCGACAATTCGTCCGTAAACTTTGACGCAAATATGCAAGCATTCGGCAACGCAGACATAATAGGATGAAATCATGACTCTCAAGGGAAAGATCGTCTTTGTTACCGGTGCCTCGTCGGGCATTGGAGCGGCTACCGCGCTGGCCTTTGCCGCCGAAGGCGCGCGCCTGCTGCTGGCCGCTCGCCGCATGGAGAAGCTGGCCGCCGTGGCCGCTGAAGCTCTCCAGCGCGGAGCCGAGGCTGTCCATACCGTAAGTCTGGATGTGCGCGACCGCAAGGCTGTTGAGCAGGCCATTGCCGCGTTGCCTGCCGAATGGGCTGCGATCGACGTTCTGGTCAACAATGCCGGCCTCAGCCGTGGGCTGGAAAAGCTCTTTCAGGGCAGCATCGAAGACTGGGAAGAGATGCTCGACACCAACGTCAAGGGGCTGCTCTACGTGACTCGCGCCGTGGTGCCGGGGATGGTGGAGCGGGGAAGCGGCCATGTGGTGAATCTGGGTTCAACGGCGGGCGAGATGACCTACCCCGGCGGCGCTGTCTACTGCGCCAGCAAAGCCGCCGAGCGTGCCATCAACGACGGCCTGCGCATCGACTTGCTCGGCACGCCGATTCGCGTCACCACGGTGGACCCTGGCATGGTGGAGACAGAGTTCAGCATCGTCCGCTTTCACGGCGACGCGGAGCGCGCCACGAATTTTTACAAGGGCATCAAGCCGCTGACGCCGGAAGACGTGGCGGACGTAATCGTTTGGGCAGCAAGCCGCCCTGCGCACGTGAATATCGCGCGAGTGTTGTTGACCCCGGTGCAGCAGGCCAACTCGCTGCTGGTACACCGGGAATCCTGAATGCAGATGGGGAAAAGCCGGTGAACCGGCATAAAAAAAACCCGCTGTGCGCGGGCCCGTCTAGTTGATTGCCTGAATCTGTCCTTCGATCTGTTCGAGCGCCGCCAACAATGCCGCGCGCCGCGATGGATTCGAAGTTTTCTGCGAGAGGATATTGCTTCTCTGCAAATTCAGCGCCTGTTTCTTGCGCTCCCGCTCGGCGCGCGCAAACTCTGTCAAACGTTTGGCTTCCTCGCTGATAAATCCGCTGCCTGGACCCCTATCCAGATTTTGTATGGCCGTTGCCATCTGATCCTCCATAGAAAATATATTCTCGAACTTCGTGCCTTTCTCTATTCTACGTGGCCGGAAGCGCCTCGCGTCCCGCTTGGTGATGCGGCGCGCACCAATTGCGTGGAAGAATTGCGATGCAGGCAGGGAATGATCCAGCGTTTGGCGTTGATTCTCAAAAGCTTGCCGGGAAGCACGCCGGAGATGCCGGAGAAACTCATTCTCTTGTGCGGAGCAAAAGAAACAGTTATTGTGGATGAATCACATCCGAGGTGGAAAATGAACTTCAAACTTCTAGCGGTTGCATCATTTCTCGCACTTACCGCCGCCGCAAACGCACAATCAACGCCCGTCCGGCCTAAAATCATCGGTATCTCGCACCTGGCGGTCTATACCTCGGACCCAGCGGCCGCCGAACACTACTACCGCGAGATCATTGGCGCGGCCAAGATGCCTGACCCGGAAGACCCGCGTGGAGTGCGCTACGCAATCAATGCGACGCAGTTCATTGAAGTGCTGCCGCTGCCGGCCGGTCAAGGCATCAACCGGCTGGACCATACCGCCTACATTACCAGCAACGCCGAGGGACTGCGCAAATATTTGGCCGCCAAGAGCTGGAAGACGCCGGCCAAAGTGGAACAAGGCGCAGACGGAAGCCGCTGGTTCACGGTGCTGGACCCGGAGGGCAACAAAGTTGAGTTTGTGGAATCGCCTCGCCTGCCGGAGGAGATCAACGCCCCGAATCTCATCGGTCGCCACATCATCCACATCGGAATCATGGTGCATAACCGGGCCGTTGAAGACACATTTTATAAAGATTTGCTCGGTTTTCGGCCCTACTGGTTTGGAGGCATGAAGGAGGACCGGATCGATTGGGTCAGCCAGCAGACTCCAGACAGCCACGACTGGATGGAATATATGCTGGTTCACGATACGGCAAGCGCTGGTATTCCAGCCAATATCTCCCAACACGATCTAGGCGTCCTCGACCATCTCTCCATCGGCGTGGGATCCGTGGAGATCGCCTACAAAAAGCTCGAAGATGGCAATCGTCTGACCGGCGTACATGACGCGCATACGCAGATCGGCAAGGACGGCAAGGGACAATTCAATCTGTATGATCCGGATGGAATCCGCCTGGAACTGATGAACTTTCACGCCACGGAAAAACCTTGCTGCTCGCCTTTCACGGCTACCGATCCAGCGGAGTAGCTTCCGTCCCACCCTGGCCGAAAGAACGCGGCAAGGGTGGGGCATCCAGGAATCCATCTCCTCCGAGGAACCGTATTAGAAGTGGAATTGAGGCATTCCCTTCAGCAGGAACTCGTAGCGCGGAAGCGCGGCGTCCGGCCCGGAGGTGATGGCGCTGTCCAAGTGAATGATCTTGGCGTCCTTGTCGTACCGTGGCCATTCCGGAAGTCCCGCTCCGTTGGGGTCACCGGTCTTGGCAAAGTTGGTCCAGTAGCTCATCACCTCTTCGCTCAGCTTGCGATCTTCTGGCCGCCACTCTGCGCCGGGACGAGTGTCCAGCGTGCCGAAGACGTACTCAATATCGTCGGAGTGGAAGGCGAATGTGCCGGGGTGAAATTTGCTGGGCGTGGCGGCCAGTTCAAAGTGATAGCGGTAGATGGGCGAGTCTCCCGTCTTCTTGTGCGCCTCGATCCACTTCCAGGTGCTGAAGGCGATAAAGTTGTCGCTGCCGTAGTCGACCGCCGAGCGCGTGGCCTGGGCATCGGTCTCAGCGGGGTAGAGCTTGAGAAACTCCTCGGCGCGCTCCTTGAAGAGGCCTCCAATCATGCCCTTGAATTGATCCACGGTAATGGGACGCATGGCAAAGAAGCTGCCTTCGTCGCGATTCCATCCAGCCAGCAGAGGCACATGAGCCTGGCGGCCTGCGGCAAAGGTGTCAGGCACGGGCTCGGTCAGGAATTTGCCATCAACCACTGGCCAGAAGCTGGCCCTTTTGTTTTTCACGGCATCCATTATCTTGTCTGCCGGAAGCGCCCGCAGCTCAGCCAGCGACTTGACGCCAAGCGAGTCAGCCCAAGCGCCATCGGCTTTTTCGCGCGCTTCCAAAGCATCGGCTGGAGCAGGATCGCTGAATGCCGCGCCGCTTTCGCCAATCACCTTATGGAAGAGTCCGCGCGCCGAGGGAGCGGCCATCAGTGTGCTGACGGCAAAGGAGCCGGCGCTCTCGCCGAAGATGGTTACATTCTCAGGATCGCCGCCGAATTGCTTGATGTTTTCCTTGACCCATTGGAGCGCGGCCACCTGATCGCGCAATCCATAATTGCCCGTCGCGCCATCGGCTTCCTTGGCCAGATCGGCCGTGGCCAGAAAACCAAAGACGCCGAGCCGGTAGTTGATGGTGACCAGCACCACGCCCTTGAGAGGCAAAAAGTCGCCGTTGTGGCGCGGCTCCGAACTGGCCCCGCCTGAGTAGCCGCCGCCGTGAATCCAGAACATGACCGGAAGTTTGCTGTTGGATTTGGCTTCGGCGGGCGCATAGACGTTCAGGAAGAGGCAGTCTTCGCTTCCTTCGCCATCCTGGAAGACCATGTCGTCATAGACGTGAAGCTGGGCGCAATGCGCGCCGAATTTGGTTGCGTCGCGCGTGTCCTTCCACGGGAGCGGCGGCTGAGGCGCCTTCCAGCGCAGTTCGCCTACCGGCGCAGCTGCATAAGGCAGGCCTAGAAAGGCCTTCACCTTGCCGTCGTTGATGGTTTTGCCGGCGACCTTGCCTTGCGCGGTCTTTGCGGTGATTGATTCGGCTTGCGCCAAAGGGATAGATACCAGCGCCAGACCGGCAATTGCCAGACTACAGAGCATTTTCGTTCCAAAGTGCATCGTAAAAGCCTCCCTGCAACACTTTAGCAAGACGGATCAGCAGAGGCGGAGGTTTCAGGGTTTTGGCGGCGTAACTTGGTCACTTCCTTAAAACCGAGATCGAGAGAGTGGATTGCCTCTGGGAGTGGCGCATCGGAGGCCTTCCTGCGGTGAATCTGCACGATGCGATGACCACTGGCTGGGTGCGCGCATGGATGTCTGAGTTCCCCGCGCATGAACGAGAGATGCGCCGCATAGGGCAGGGAAGGATGGGGTAGTCTGTAGATGGAATGGTTACTCGCCTCGCGCTTCAACGATGGGAGGGCGTAACCAGGAAAACTTCCGATCTCTCGATGGGACCGCATAATTCTTTAATGTCATAACGATGAAAACTGGAGTGGAGCATTAGCCCATGTCAGAATGATAGGGAAATACAGGGAGGCAGCTTGATCGAGGTTCGGGACGCGAAGAAGTGGATTCAGAACGGCGCGCGGCGCGTGGAGATTCTCAAGGGGATCACGCTGACCATTCCTGCGGGTCAATTCGTCGCCATCGTCGGCGCCAGCGGCAGCGGCAAAAGCACGTTGCTCGGCCTGCTGGCCGGCCTGGACACACCCAGCTCCGGTGAGATTTGGCTCGACGGCGTGCCGATCCATAACTTGGCGGAGACGGAACTGGCCACGGTGCGCGGCGCAAAGATCGGCTTCGTCTTTCAGTCTTATCAGTTGATTGCCACGCTGACGGCTCTGGAAAATGTTCTGCTGCCCTTTGAATTGAATGTGGAAGGCAGCGGCATTGCGCAGGCGCGGCGGCTGCTGGATGAGGTGGGCCTGACTGAGCGCGTCGATCATTACCCGATCCAGCTCTCCGGTGGCGAGCAGCAACGGGTGGCGCTGGCCCGCGCTTTTGTTGTTGAGCCGCCGATTGTAATGGCCGACGAGCCGACCGGCAATCTGGACTCTGCCAACGGGAAGCTGGTGCTGGATCTGCTGCTGGAGCGAAACAAGCGAGCCGGAACGACGCTGGTGCTGGTGACGCATGACCCTGAAGTGGCCAGCCGCGCCGACCGCAAAATCGTGTTGCGCGATGGACTGATTGTGGAAGATACATTGCCGTACGCATTGCAGGAGCAGCATGGCTAAGCGCGCATTGAGTTGGCAGCGGGCCGGAGCCATAGGCTGGCGCGATCTGCGCTCCGCTCCGGGCAAATTTGCCTTCGTTGTGCTCTCGGTGGCCGTGGGTGTGGCGGCGCTGGTCGGCGTGCGCGGCTTCAGCGACAGCTTCAAGCAAACCCTTGGAACCGAGGCGCGCTCGCTGATGGCCGCCGACCTGAGCGCCCGCATCTATCGTCTGCCAACCGAGGCGGAGACCGCCAAGATTGCCGCCATTGCACAGCAGAACGGCCTGCGGACGACTTGGATCACCGAGACGGTTTCGATGGCCTCCGTTCCGCCCGATCCGGTTCCGCTGCTCGTCTCGCTGAAGGCCGTTGACCCGGCGGATTATCCCTTCTACGGCACTGCCGATCTGGAGCCGGCGATGAGCCTGCCGCAGGCGTTGGCGGGCGACTCAGTGGTCGTAGCCGAGGAGTTTCTCATTCGGCTGAATGCGCGCGTAGGCCAGCCACTCCGTATCGGTGGGCGCAACTTCCGCATTGCAGCGGTCCTCAAGCAGGAACCGGACCGCATGAACTCGATGGCCGCCATGGGGCCGCGGGTGATGATCTCGCAAGCCGCGCTCGCCTCCACCGGACTGATCGCGCCCGGCAGCCGATCCAGCCAGCGCCTGTTGATGAAGCTGCCGCCCAAAGCCGACCCCGTGGCTCTGCGTAAGCTGGTCGAGGCCGCGCTGCCCGACGCGCAGGTGATGGACTACCGCGAAGGCAATCCGGCGCTGAGCCAGGGTCTGGAGAACGCCACCGCGATCCTCAGCCTGATCTGCCTCGTCGCCATGGTCCTGGGCGCAATCGGCGTGGCGATGGCCATGCACGCCCACCTTGAACAGCGCATGGATATGCTGGCTATTCTGAAGGCCGTCGGTGCCAGCTCCACCGATCTGCTGCGCATCTTTTTGCTGCAAACGCTGGGCCTCGGCCTCGCCGGAGGTCTCGTCGGTGTGGCTGCGGGCGTGGGCGTGATGGCCGCGCTGCCTGCGGTCTTCGGCCAACTGCTGCCGGTTCACACACAGCTTGAATTTCCCTGGCGCTCGGTCGCTGCTGGGCTGGGAACCGGCCTGCTGACCACGCTGCTCTTTTGCCTGCCGCCGCTCTTGGATGTGCGCGCCGTGCGACCGGTGCTGGTGCTGCGCCGCCTGGTGGAGCAAGGGCCGATTGGCTTCTTTGGCTGGCTGCAAAAATGGTGGGCGCGCCGCTTGCAACTGGGCATCGCCGCACTGGTGGTTGCTGCTCTGGGTGCAATCGCCTGGGCGCTTTCCGACTCGGCAAAAGTCGGCACATGGTTCGCCGTGCTCTTCTCCATCGCGTTGATCGTCCTGCTCATCATGGCCGCCCTCACGCTCTGGGTTCTGCGCATGCTGCTTAACCGCGTCCGCCTGCGCCTGCCGTCGTTTCTGCGCCACGGACTGGCCAATCTCTATCGCCCCGGCAATCAATCCGCCGCCGTGATGGCCGCGCTGGGAACCGGAGTAATGCTGATCCTGGCCGTCTATCTGATGCAGTCGGCCCTGCTCCGCGATCTGCGCACCACCGCCGCGCCCAACCTGCCCAACGTCTTTCTGATCGATGTGACCACCGACGAAACCGCCGGCGTCAAAGACTTCTTTGCGCGCCAGCCCGGAGTCACCCAGAGCTTGGAACTGATGCCCATCGTGCAGGGGCGATTCATCAAGCTCAATGGCCAAACTCTTGACCAGATCAAAGAGCAGCACTTTCCGCGCCGTATGCTGGAGAATGCCAGCTTGAGTTGGGCCGATGCGCCACCCGCGGGAGACAAGATCACGCAAGGGAAGTGGTGGACAGATTCGAGCTCGAAGGAGTTCGCTATCGGTCAAGGCGTAGCGGAGCGGCTGCATCTTGGCGTTGGCTCGACGGTCGAAGTAGAGATTGGCGGCGTCGTCCATCCGCTGAAAGTCTCCGCCATCTTTCGCTCCGACGGCCAGCATCTTGGCGCGCGCGTCGAATTTGTGTTGCCCTCCGCGCTGCTCAAAGACCAGCCCGCAACCTGGTATGGCGGCGCGCACGTCGATCCCAGGCAAGTCGCCAATCTGGAGCGCGCGCTCTTCACGGCCTTTCCCACCGTCTCGGTCATCAACATCGCCGATGTCCTGGAGCGCATCGAAAGCGTTGTCGATCAGATCACCTTCGTCGTCCGCTTCCTGGCCGGCTTCTCCATCTTCGCCGGTCTGATGATTCTGGCCTCCAGCATCGCCAGCACGCGCTTCCGCCGCATGAGAGAGGCCGTCGTGCTTAAGACCCTCGGCGCAACCCGGATGCGCATCGTCCGCACCTTCAGCGTCGAGTTCAGCGTCCTCGGCCTGCTTGCCGGCTCAGTCGGCGTCCTCTTCGCCAATATCCTCACCAGCGTCCTGCTGCGCAAGCTCGAAGTCGGCTTCCACATCGAATGGCGCGCCACCCTGATTGCGCTCTTCGGCACGGCCCTCCTCGCCACCGCCACTGGCTGGATCGCCAGCTACCACATTCTCGGATTGCGCCCGCTCGAAGTTCTCCGCGAGGAATAGTACCTGCGTTTGTGAGAAACTAGAAGAGCAGACAAAATCTCCCGGAAATCTCCGCTCGCGTGGCTGAATGCCGCCGCGCCTCCGTAAGGAACCAAGAAAAACCATGATCAGTGTCAGCAATGTCTCCATGCGCTACGGCTCGAAGGTGCTATTCGAGGATGTCAGTGTCGCCTTTATCCCCGGCCGCCGCTACGGATTGACCGGACCGAACGGCTCCGGCAAGTCCACATTTATGAAGGTTCTCACCGGCGAGTTGGATGCGCAGAAGGGCACGGTTGTGCGCCCGCGCAAGCTCGGCGTGCTGCGCCAGGATCAGTTTGCCTTTGACGCCTATCGCGTCATTGACACCGTCATCATGGGCAACAAGCCGCTGTGGGCGGCCCTCGAAGAGCGCGACCGCATCTACGAAAAGCCCGAACTGTCCGACGCCGACGGTATGCGTCTGGGCGAACTGGAAGGCACAATCGGCGACGAGGACGGCTACACGGCCGAGGCCGACGCCGCCATTCTGCTGGACGGGCTGGACATCCCTGAAGATGTTCACGAGCGCAAGATGGGCGAGATCCAGGGCGGCCAGAAGATGCGCGTTCTGCTGGCGCAGGCGCTCTTCGGGCATCCTGAAGCGCTGCTGCTGGACGAGCCGACCAACTACCTTGATCTGGAATCGATCCACTGGTTGCAGGATTTTTTGCAGAACTACGATGGCACGTTGATCTGCATCTCGCACGATCGCCACTTTCTGAACTCGGTGACCACGCACACCGCCGACATCGACTACCAGACCATCATTACCTACACCGGCGGCTACGACGATATGGTGATGGCCAAGACGCAAATCCGCTCCACACTGGAAGCGCAGAACGCGCAGCGCGACAAGAAGATCGCCCAACTGAATGACTTTATTGCCCGCTTCGCCGCCGGCACGCGCTCGTCGCAGGTGACCAGCCGCCGCAAAGAGGTTGAGCGACTGCAAACCAACGACCTGGCCCGCTCCAACATCGCCCGCCCGTACATCCGCTTCGACCAGGTGCGCCCCAGCGGCAAACACGTGCTGGAGTTCAAGCACATCACCAAGACCTATGGCGAGCAGACTGTTCTTGACGGCTTCACGGCCAACATACTGCGCGGCGAACACATCTGCCTGATGGGGCGCAATGGCGCGGGCAAAACCACGTTGCTGAAGAGTCTGCTGAACAACTATCCTGGCCTGGCGGACAAGGAGTTTGACCTCGACAACGGCACAGTCTTCTGGGGTCATGAAGCGCAGATCGGCTACTTTCCGCAGGACGTGGGCGCGACGATCGAGCATGGCCTCACTGTGGCCGAGTGGTTGCACCGCTGGAAGCCCGACGCGCACGTGGAAGACATCCGCGGCATTTTGGGCCAGATGCTCTTCAGCGGCGAAGAGGGGGAAAAGCAAACCAAGGCACTGAGCGGCGGCGAACAGGCGCGGCTGGCGTTTTGCAAGCTGATCCTAACCAAGCCCAACATTCTGATCTTTGATGAGCCGACCAACCACTTGGACCTGGAAGCCATCAACGCGCTGAACATTGCCCTGCAACGCTACGAAGGCACGGTGCTGCTCGTCACTCATGACCACGACCTGATCGACGAAGTGGCGACGCGGCTGTGGGTCTTCAAGGAAGACGGCATTGAAGACTTCCAAGGGCCGTATGCGGAGTGGAAGGGCAAGCACAATTAGTGCTTAGTCCGCTTGAATTGGTAGTTAGGCGCGGACAAGGACGTCCGCGCTACAGCCGGTCTGGAGACAGACGCTACAATCTGTTTATGGTGCGCACATACGGTCACTTCGCTGGGTGCATCTGTACGTACACTTTTCAGAATTTGAAAGACATTTGCGCTCAAATCCGTTAAAACAATCTATACGTGAATAATTCCGATCCAAATTCCATTTCTGCCTCTCAACCACCGGTGAGTGCTCCTCGGCTGGTGCAGAGTCTTGGCCTTTTCAGCTCGACCGCTCTGGTGGTTGGTTCGATGGTCGGTTCGGGCGTTTTCATTGTCGATGCAGACATTGCTCGCGGCACCAACTCGCCGGCGCTGCTGCTGGGCGCGTGGGTGGTGACGGCGATTCTGACGATGATTGGCGCGCTCAGCTACGGCGAGCTTGCGGCGATGATGCCGCGCGCCGGCGGGCAGTACGTCTATCTGCGCGAGTCGCTGGGCCCGCTGGCCGGCTTTCTTTACGGCTGGACGCTTTTTCTGGTGATTCAGACGGGTACTATCGCTGCGGTCGCCGTGGCCTTTGGTAAGTTTCTTGGCGTCTTTTTCCCGGCTGTTTCGACGACGCACTGGCTTTGGCACATTGCGCACGTTCCGGCGCTTGCGGTAGGGCCGATGGTGCTCGGCAATATGGAGATCGGCGTCAACACGGCCAACCTGACCGGCATCGCCGTGGTGGTCTTTCTGGCGGTGCTGAATATCTTCGGCGTCCGGTTGGGCGCGCTGGTGCAGAACGTCTTTACGACGGCCAAGGCGCTCTCGCTGGCGGCGCTGGTTCTGCTGGCCTTTACGGTAGGACGAAACACCACTGCGATACAGGCCAACTTTGGCACGGGCTGGAGCGAGTTCTGGCGCAATGCCGGATGGAGCTCGTTGCATCCAGTGCAGGTGGGCGTGGGCGGGCCGACGGTGTGGGTGAATCTGCTGGTGATTCTGGCCGTGGTGCAGGTGGGTTCGCTCTTCTCGGCAGATGCGTGGAACAACATCACCTTCACTGCCGGCGAGGTGAAGAATCCCAAGCGCAACATTCCGCTTTCGCTGGTTCTGGGCACGGGCTTTGTGTTGACGGTTTATTTTCTGGTTTCGCTCGGCTATCTTCTGGTGCTACCGATGCACGGCGACACAACGGGCGCAACCGTTCTGGCGCGCGGTATTCAACACGCCACGGAAGACCGCGTGGCGACGGCGGTGCTGGAGCAGATCTTCCACTCTGGCGGCGCGTACCTGATGGCTGGAGCGATTCTGATATCGACCTTTGGCTGCGCCAATGGAATGACGCTGGCCGGGGCGCGCGTTTACTATGCGATGAGCCAGGACGGGCTGTTTTTCAAATCAGTGGGCAAGCTGCATCCGCGTTACAAGACGCCCGTGGCGGGCTTGCTGGTACAAGCTGCGTGGGCCGTGGTGCTGTGCGTCAGCGGCTCATACGGCCAGTTGCTGGACTATATCATCTTCGCCGTGCTGGTCTTTTACATTCTCACAATTGTGGGGCTGTTTGTGCTGCGCTTCAAGCAGCCGGACGCGTCGCGCCCTTACAAAGCGTGGGGCTATCCGCTGCTCCCCGCGCTCTATATCGGGATGGCCGGGTGGATCTGTATCGTATTATTGCGATATAAGCCTCAGTACACGTGGCCGGGGCTGGTGCTGGTTCTGCTGGGTATTCCGGTTTATCTATTCTGGTCGCGGCGGGCGAAGAATAGGGCACGGAGTTCATAGTATCCCACTCATCGCCAAGGGCGCGATGGATGGGGCTCCCAGCATTTTAATAGAGTCAAGATTTCAATGCGATCACAACCCCAGCGGAGGGAATCTTTTATTCATGTCCAGATTGCTGCGCATTAAACCGATGTCGATGCTGACTGCCGAAGCCGGTGAAGAGGGCGAACACACGCTGAAGCGCTCGCTGGGCGCGCTGAACCTGATCACGCTGGGCATCGGCGCCATCATCGGCGCTGGCATCTTTGTGCTCACGGGCACAGCCGCGGCAAATAACGCTGGGCCTGCCGTCTCGTTGAGCTTTGTGCTGGCGGGCATCACCTGCGCCTTCGCCGGCCTCTGCTACGCCGAGTTTGCCTCCATCATCCCCATCGCGGGTTCGGCATACACCTACGGCTACGCCACTCTCGGTGAGTTCGTGGCCTGGATCATCGGCTGGGATCTGGGGCTGGAGTACGGCTTTGGCGCGGCCACGGTGGCCTCTGGATGGTCGGGCTACTTCAACAGCCTCTTGCAGCAGTTGCACATCTATATTCCGCCACAGCTTACGGCCACGCCGGGAACGGTGATGGTCTTTTATCAAGACCAATGGACGCGGCTCTCTTCTTTGCCTGTTGGAGTGGACCCCAGCAACCTGAAGCACGCCACGGGGCTTTTCAATCTGGTGGCCATGCTAGCCATTGTGCTCATCACCACCGTGCTTGTGATCGGCATCAAGGAGTCGGCCAACCTGAACTCGGCGATTGTCATTGTCAAGCTTGGCATTGTGGGCATCTTCATCGTGCTGGGCGGTTACTTTCTCATCCTCCATCCTTCGCTGGCCTTTCACAATTGGCACCCATTCATTCCGCCATCGGACGGCCACGGCAACTTTGGTTTGAACGGAATCGCGCTCGGCGCGGCCAGCGTCTTCTTTGCCTATATCGGCTTTGATGCTGTCTCCACCGCTGCGCAGGAGGCCAAGAATCCGCAGAGGGATATGCCGATCGGCATTCTCGGTTCGCTGGTCATCTGCACCATTCTCTATATTCTTGTCTCGACAATCCTTACCGGCCTGGTCAACTACAAGCAGCTCAACGTGGAAGCTCCCGTCGCGCTGGGCATCAAGGTGACCGGCATCGGCTGGGGAGAGATGCTGGTCTCGATCGGCGCGGTCTTCGGCCTGGGAACCGTGATGCTGGTCATGCTGCTCGGCCAGTCACGCGTATTCTTTTCCATGTCCAAAGACGGCCTGCTGCCCAAGTGGGCCTCGGCCATTCATCCCAAATTCCGCACCCCATGGATCTCCAGCATCACGGTGGGTGCTGTGGTGGCCATCATGCCCGGCTTCCTGCCCATCGATCAGCTCTCCAAGCTGGTGAATATCGGCACGCTGCTGGCCTTCACCATCGTCTGCGCGGGCGTTTGGGTGCTGCGTGTCCGTCATCCCGAGCTGCCGCGCCCTTTCAAAACGCCACTGGTTCCGCTGGTGCCGATCCTGGGCATCGGTTCAGCCTTCTACCTGATGACCCGCCTGCCGCGCATTACCTGGGAGGTCATGATCGGCTGGCTGCTCTTCGGATTGCTCATTTACTT
>CAZYCV010000063.1:0-22983 GCA_964645305.1 uncultured Occallatibacter sp.
CCATCACCGGCCAGCTCGGCGACGTGATGCAGGAGTCGGCGCAGGCCGCGCTCAGTTACATTCGCGGACGCGCGCAGGCCCTCGGCCTCAGCCGCGAATTTTATCGCAACGTCGATTTGCACTTGCACGTGCCCGAAGGCGCAATTCCCAAAGATGGCCCCTCGGCCGGCATCACCATGGCCACGGCTCTGGCCAGCGCGCTTGCCAAGATTCCCGTGCGCCGCGACATTGCCATGACCGGCGAAATCACGCTGCGCGGCAAGGTGCTAGCCATCGGCGGATTGAAAGAGAAACTGCTGGCCGCCTTGCGCGCCGGCATCTTTGAAGTGATCCTGCCCCGCGCTAATGATAAAGATATTGCCGAACTGCCGGAGAATATCAAGAACTCGATGAAGTTGCACTTTGTAGAAAATATGGATGAGGTGCTGAAGATTGCCCTCGAAGGCCCGCTGCCCACTGCACTGCCTCCTGAGACCGAGTTGCTGGCTGCCGTCAAGCCGGGGGGTGAATTAACCGCGAATCTGCCCGCGCCGCAATAACGCATCCATCTGGAACTCCGAATTCTTTACGGCGGAATTCGAGGCGTTTAGCTCGTGAGCTTGACTAAATATCTACGGCATCAAGACAAGAGTAGATATCGAATTTTTGATAGAAAGTCTCGCACCCATGGTGCTAGCAAGACAAATGAATTAACTTTCCCTTCGGCAGCTTGGTGACCGCTCGGAACTCTCCAAAGGAGGAGCATGACAGCCACACGTATTTTTCTTTCCCCAAAGTTGACTCGTTTGCTTATGATGGCAATCGCGTTTTTTGTGCTGCAAGCCGCAGGCGTTGCGGCGGCACAGACTTGTTCCGGCATGTCGCTGGGCAACACCGCGAGCCTGAATGGATTTATTCCGTTCCCGGCAAACAATGTATGGAACACTAATATCGCTTCGGCTCCGCTTGATCCGAACTCCGATTTAATCACAAGTGCTTCCGGTTTTGCTGGGCTGCACTTACATCCGGATTTTGGCTCCGAGAGTGACTTCGGTTTTCCGTATGTGATTGTGGACTCGACGATCACGCCATCGGTGTCGATCAATGTGATCGATTCCGCATCGGAGAGCGATATTGTGGTTGCGCCATTTCCTCTTAATGCGCCGATCGAAGGCAACCCGGCAGATTGCTCTGGCTGGCCAGATACATATAATGGTGATGCGCATGTGCTGGTGCTGGACCGCGCCAAATGCTTTCTCTATGAGACCTTCAACATCAATCGATGCAATGGGCTCTACGATGCATCGAGCGAGACAATCTGGGACATGAACAATTACGAGACTCGCCCCTGGGGTTGGACATCGGCCGATGCCGCCGGATTGCCCATCTTCCCCGGTCTGGTGCGTTACGACGAAATTGCCTCCGGTGCAATCAACCACGCGCTCCGCTTCACATTGGAGCAAACCAAGAACGACAACAACAGCGGATACTTCGTCTACCCGGCCTCGCACGCTGCGGGCAACAACTGGGGAACGAATAACGTGATGGGAATGCGTATCCGATTGAAGGCCGACTTCGACATCTCCAGCTTCTCTCCGGTCAACCAGATCATTCTGACCGCAATGAAGCAGTACGGTATGATTCTGGCTGATAATGGCGGATACTTTTACTTCCAGGGCATCTCTGATCCGCGCTGGAGCGACAGTGATCTGGATAATTTGAAGAACGTCGCCTCGTCGAATTTTGAGGTGGTGCAAGCGACTCCGGAATTTCCCGGTTACGATGCCGTCACCGCGCCCACTGGTGACTTGCCGGTCATCAACACTTTCACAGTATCGGCCTCAAACGTCAATCCGCGAACGCCTGTCACTTTCAGTTACAATGTAACCGGAGACTCCTACGACTTCATCGACACCATCGGCCCGATCGCGGCTGGTAGCGGTAGCTTGACGATCACGCCAACCTCAACCCAAACCTATACCTTGAACTCCACCAATGCCTATGGTCGGACCACCAGCACACCTCTGACAGTCACAGTGAACAAGACAACGCCATCGATTACCTGGCCCACACCGGCGTCGATTTCCTACGGCACGCCGCTGAGCGCAGCGCAACTCAATGCCACTTCAACCGTGGCCGGCAGCTTTGCCTATTCACCTTCTGCGGGCACGGTGCCCAACGCTGGATCAAATACGGTTTCGGTCACCTTCACACCCACGGATGGGATCGACTACAACACAGCCTCAGGATCGGTAAACCTGACGGTCTCCCGCGCGCCGCTGACGGTGTCAGCCAATAACATCAGCAAGATCGTGGGAACGGCGAATCCCGCCTTCTCCGCCAGTTACAGCGGCTTCGTCAATGGAGAAAATTCCAACTTCCTGGCCGGAGCGCCTGCCTTCACCACCACTGCAACTGTTACCAGCCCGATCGGAACGTATCCCATCACGGTTACTCCGGGCACGTTGACAGCCGCCAACTACGCGCTTAGCTTTGTTCCAGGAACGCTTTACGTGGTTGCCGCACCCACCATTGTGTTGTCGACATCGGCCACGCTCTCGGGCTCTGCCGCCACTGGTTATACCGCATCCGTAACGGTAACAAACAGCGGCACCGGAGCAGCCTTGAACGTGACACTGACGGGGGCCGCGTTGGGCTCCGCCACCGGCATAACTCTGCCGCTGGCGCTGGGAACTATCGCCGCCGGGGGCGGTTCTGCCTCCGCTACTGTGAACTTCCCGGCCAGCGCGGGAGCGGATGGAACCACGGTTGTGGAGAAGATTTCAGGTAGTTATACCGGAGGTACTTTCTCGACAAGTATTCGTGCGAAACTGCCGTAAAAAAAGGATCATCTCAATTGCTCCTGACATATATTTGGGGGAATTTATGAAGTGCATGAAATATTTCTTGTTGTTTTTGCTCGCCGGCGCGAGTCTGATGCTGAGCGGACCGGTCGCAATGGCGGACTCGTATTCAATCACTTTGACCGCGCCGAATCAAATTGCCGTTGCCGGGGATGTCGTCGAGTTTGATGCGATTATCGTCAACCTTGATCCATCCAACGATCTATTTCTGAACGGCGATAATGTTGCTTCGCTCGACCTGCCGCTGACCTTGGATGACACCGCGTTCTGGAATATTCCCTGGCCATTGAGTCCTGCTGGAGATCCGGGCGATTCCTATACGGGTGCGTTGTTCGACGTAACGGTCCCCCTCGGAACCGCCGATGGCACATATGCGGGCGACTTCCAACTGCTGGGCGGAAGCAGCGAAGATGCCTATGATCTGCTGGGGGACGAGAACTTCACCATCACCGTTGAAAGCGATCAAAGCGCAATTCTAACCCCGGAGCCGTCGAGTTTGGTGCTGGTATTCACCGGTTTGGCCGGAGTTGCGGGAGCCCTTCGCCGGCGGAAGAGTTGTTAGCTGAACGGGAAAAGCTTATTCCTGTAACAGTTTGATTCTTGGTTTACTGAACTGTAGCGTCGGCCTCCCGGCCGGCTGTGGCGCGGACGTCCTCGTCCGCGCATATTTGCAACTTATCCGTAAATTGTAGCGCCGGTCTCCAGACCGGCTGTAGTGCGGGCGTCCCCGCCCGCGCCTGTCAATGATTTAAAATCAGTTGGTCGATACACTTGTGCGCATCTGTTACGGATTGCGCATACAAGTGAAGCCCACATGCAACTGCTTCTTGTATCTTTCGCCTGCCGGGCCCTCCGGGGGGTCAAACATTGCTGAATCATATGGGTCGCCGCGCCCTTCCAGGTGCTGTGGGCCAGCCACTCGGTCGCCGAAGACCCTGTCAACCATAAAGCCCTTCGCGCAACTCCCATAAAGGACGTAGCCGCCCGTAAGCTCATAAGTTGCGTACGCCTGCCAAGGCTGCAACTCTTTGCCCTTGCTGGTCACGCGGAAGAAGATGGGACGGTCGGCCTGCTCGTAATTGATCGTCATCTCCACACGATAACTGCGTATCGAATGATCCGGTTCTGCTTTGGAATAGTCCGCGAACGGCGGCTGTCTGGTACACGCACCGATAGTTTCAATCTCTGCTACGCTCTGATTGACATCGAGAGTGTAGTAGCCGGAGGCGGGACCGGCAAGAGATCCTTCTGTGCGGACGCGGCAACCTTGGAATGTTTCCAGTCCAGATAAATTACCGGGAGAAAACACACTGCGCCCCGGCAACAACTCAATGGATTCCTGGCCGCATTCAGGCCTATCCAGCTTCAACTCAAACCACTTGCGCATTCCATCGTGAAAGACAAGCTTGCCCTCAAGCGTTCTTGATTCGGATGGCTCGCCGGGTCCGTTTGGATCGTCCTTTGGACATTGCTGACCGCGAGCAGACTGAGCCGCGCTGACAAACATGAGCAATGTGATTGCGATCAAACCCGCAGATATTTTCATGGTTTTCATCTTACGCTCTGAGGTCTGTTCGCCCGCAATGAACTGCAAGCCACCAAGGTTAATTGCTTTTGATCTTGACTTTGACCCATACACGAACGTTCCCTTTTTTGTTCGGAATAAAGTTTACCGCCAAGATCGCGGCGCTGCTTCCTGCCCGTGCGGCTCCCGTGATGGCGGCTTCGCCAGGCTTTTGATTTTGCACCGCATCGGAGCGCAAAAATACATTGTCAGCAAAAGTGACAGTCTGTCCAATGCCCACGGCTGGCGACGCATCGCCGATCTTCGACTTGGTCGAGTGGGTCCATTGCTGGTGAGCGGGATCTGCATTGCCCAGAAGAACCCAGCCTTCAGCGGGTGGCGTGGGTAGCGCAACCTGCGTGCTCTGCGCCGCGTCTTGCAGAGTCAGCACAGAGTGAGCAAGAGAGCTGTTCGCATTGTCTAGAGATGCAATCGAAGTGGCCGCTTGGTTGGAGGCGTCGCTGGCTCGCTGCTTGATATTGGGATCTCCGCTCTGGCTGGCAATATCATCGAGCGTGGACTTGATCTCCTCCAATGTGTCTGAGGCTGAGGTGTTGGATTGGGCGGCGTCAGTGCTCTGCGCAGTGGCCTGCTGCGCCTGCTTCTGCCAAGTGAAGATGCCGCCATTCAGTTGCGAGATTCCCGCTTTGCTGAGCGTCGAGTTCAACTGGGCCGGAAAGCAGAGCAAGACGACAAACAGTATCACAAGAAAAACATCTCGCAGGACAGTAAACAGACTTTGGGTTGTGGCGAGAATTGCATTGATGCGGCTTGGATTTTCTGGCATGGGGTAGCACCTCGGTGTGGGGAATGGGTTACCGATGGGGTCACTATACAGAAGAGATGATCCAACTGTCACCAGAAATTTGCGCGCGCACAGTCGCGGAAGATCTTCACTGTAGTGCCGTCCTGTATCCTCAAGAATGATGCGCTATACAACACGATTCCTTTTATCGGCGATGGCGGCGGAGCAGTTCCCAACTCTGGGCGCGCCGGAGATCGCCTTTCTGGGCCGCTCGAATGTGGGCAAATCAAGCCTGCTGAACACCCTCACCGGCGAGAAATCCGCCAAAGTCTCCTCTACGCCGGGGCGCACAAGGACGATCAACTTCTTTGCCCTTCTCGATCAGAGCCAAAGAGAGAAGATGATCTTTGCCGACTTGCCTGGCTACGGCTACGCCAAGATTTCCAAGTCTATCTCCGAAGGCTGGCCGGCCTTTATCGAGCCTTATCTGGCCATGCGCTCAACGCTTAAGCTGTGCGTCTGCCTGGTGGATTCCAATGTGCCCATGCAGCAGAGCGACCGGCAGTTGATCGACTGGCTGCGCGCCGAGCGGCGTGACTTCATTGTTGTGGCCACCAAGGTTGACCGGCTCAGCGGCAACGAGCGCACGCGCAGTCTTCTGGCGCTGAAAAAGGGCTTGGAACTGGATGCGATACTGCCCATCTCAGCCAAGACAGGCGTCGGCGTAAAGGATTTGTGGGCGCGGATTGACGCGGCCTGCGGTGAGCTGAATTGAGCTTGGAAGATCAAGAAGCCAAGAAAGTGCCCAATATTAAGAGATTACAATGTTAGTAATGTAACTATTACATACATTGTAAGAGTATTTTAATTGACTGAGCACCTCAAAGTGTGCTGTTCTCTTAGCCCCTTGCTTGTCAGTTGAACCTCTACAGTTGCGCGGATCGCTCCGCTCTCCACTGCTTCTCTTACTCGTTGCAAAAGGGCTTTGGCCCTTCTCTCATCGCAACGCAGCACACGCACGCCCTGCGCCATGCGGCCCAGATAACGCGGTGAGAGTCGCAACCATCGGCGCGTGGATTCGGATTCCAAGGCCTCAAGATCGAGAGCTGGGGCGTCCACATTTTCTTCCAGGCAAGCGAGAACAATGGCGTCGATCTTCGGCAACCAGAGTGATGGCGAGGATGCGATTCTCCAGGTGAGGATTGATTGATTCTCATCGGGCGCATCGCGTTGCAGAGGGCGCAGAAGATCAGGCAAAACGCCGCGTTCCCGCATCTCTCGCTCGACAACCTGCGGCTCTTGAGCCACGCAAACAGCAACCGTCTCCTGCTTGCGGAGTTCGTTCTTCAGGATGCGCAATGCCTCGTCGAGTGTGCTCACCAAAAAGTCCACCACGCCTTCACGCATGGCCTGTTTGCGCGCTAGCGCATCCGCAGATGCGGTGAGCGTGGCCGCCCCGGCGATGTTGGCGGCAACCACGAGCGCGCGGGCTTCGGCGTCGAGTTCTCCCGCGTAGAGAAGTCTGCCGCCGAGGCCGGGTTCTTGGACTTGAGAAAAGGCTGACTCCACGGCATGGATCCCAGGTCCCAAAAGCGGGACCTGGGGCACCCTTTGTTTTGTCAGGGCGAAAGAGATCAGGCAGGCGTAGAAGCGCTCCACCTCAAGGGCAAAGGCTTTGGCATCGATGGGAGCAACAGCCAAAAAAGATCTCCATTGCATCAGAGGGAAGCCGCGAAGCTAGCGGTCCGAAAAATCTTCCCGCGCCTGCTCGATAAGAGTTCTTCTACGCACAAAAAAAACCAACTCTCCCGGCTTGACAACAATCTTGAACTTGGCAACTTCGCGGGGCTTGACGCATTCGTCGGGAGCCGCAATGCCGGTGCTCAGAATGGTGGCCACGTCATACCAGTGGTCGCCGACTTTGTTCTTTTCGGCGGATGCATCGCAACTGATATAGATCTGCTCCGCGCTGTCGTAGGTGGCTTGGAAGGTAAGCAGCGTCGCGTTCTTGGGCAAGGTCAGCTTGTTGGAACCGTCATCATTCTGCGCCACCCAATTGGCATGAACCGTCTGGTCGTGATCGATGCGCACCAGGAAATTCGAGGCCACGATCAGCTTGCCGGTCTTGCCGTCCAGCAAGCGGATGGTGATGGTGGTTGCCGTCTGCGCAGAGGCAGAAACGCAGAGCGCGATGGCGCAGAGCAGAAAGAGAAGAGAGCGAAATGCCGTGCGTGGATGCATAACCGTCCTTTGCGCTCACCAGGTTGAGTAGGGCTGGCCGTCGGAGCCGGTCTCCTGGGCGCCGGAGTGAACGTTGTCAATGCCCGGTTCGGACTGATCGAGCGAGTGCAGCGAGTCGCCCATATCCGTAACCCAGCTATCTTTGGTGTTCGTGAAGGGATCCACGGGAATCTCTCGCAGATAGCCGTCGGTGATCAGGTCGTCCAGCGATTGCGGCGCCTTCTGTTTATCCATCGTATACGAATCAATGGCGATGCGCATCACGTGCAGATCTTCCTTGAGCACCGCCTCTTTGGCGTTGACGATGGCGGACTTGAATCTGGGCACGGCCATGGCTGTCAGAATCAGGATGATCATCATCACGATCAACAGCTCGATCAGCGTAAAGCCCGCGTCTTTTGTGTGCTTCCTGTTCAATGAATCCCTACCAATCGGAATACTTGCTTCCATCCAGCGCCGTGCCGGTTGATTTTGAGTATACGTCGAAGACGCTTTGCCCGCTGAAGGACTCCGACTTGGGATCATCCTGCATCGAGCGCATTCCCCAATCCGCTTTGCCGGTCATTGGGTCCACGGGGATGGAACGAAGGAACCTGACCTTTTTGTCAGAGTTCTTCACTTTCACGTCTTTGGCCAGTGTCTCCAGATCCTCCGGATAACCCTGGCTGTCCAACTTGGTTTCGATGTAGCCCTTGTCGGTTCCATCTTTGTATCTGTCGATGGCGTCGCGCAGCGTCCACAGGTCGTAGCGCAGAACGCGTTCCTGCAGGCGCTTGCTCTGATAAACCGTGATCGGAAAGGCCGCTCCGGCAAGAATCGTAAGAATGGTCACCGTCACAATCAGTTCAACCATCGTCAGCCCGCGCTCAGCGGAGCGAACAGGCCGGATTGGAGTGAGCGCCTTCATTCCTCTACTTGACCTGAACACTGATCTTTGATCCCTGCGCCGGCAGCGGCACCTGCGCACTGTTCAGCACCCGCGGCTGGGTAATGGCGATCTCGCTTGTGCTCGCCACCTTGGCCTGAAAGCTGAGAGTGCAAACCACACCCGAACCGGTTACGCCGGGCGCTCCCTGGCGCATGGCAAAGATTCTGAGCAAGCCAGGACCGTCATCGCGATGCGTCAAAGCCATGATCTTGCCGTCCCGGCTTAGAAATTCTCCCTGATCGACATTGACCAGCGCCAGCTTTGCGGGATCGTACGTGATCTGCAAGGGGACGGAGCCCACATCCACTCCTCCGTTCAGCGTGATGGGAACCTTGAAGGTTGCGCCGTTCGGAACAGGGCCGGGTAGCGGGTTCAGCAGCAGATTCACCATCGACGGCGCAGGTACTGGCGGCGCGGCGTTCGGGGGATTGACGCCATCTGTCTCGGCCGCCTTGCGAATCTGTTCGAGCGCCGCAGGAGCTGCGGCAACTGCGCTATCGCCCGGAACCGTGCCCACGCTGGAGCGTCCAGGGGCAGGCGGCTTGGCGGCTGGCGCTGGATTCCCCGCAGGAGCCTTGGCCGGAGTGGCCGCCGGCGTCTCGGCGGGAACGTGGCGAATCTCCACCGAGGAGCCCGTGCCCGTATCAATGGTGCGCAGATTCATCTCATCCAGCGATTGCGCGCGCACCACGTGAGGAACCACCAGAAAGACCAGCTCATCATCGTTGATGGTGTGGTCCTTGGAGCCGAAGAGGTACTTCAATCCGGGAATTGAACTCAAGCCCGGAATGCCGCTCCAACTGACCATCTCCTGATTCTCTTTCATGCCGCCCAGGATGCTGGCCTCGCCCTCGCGCAGGCGGATCACCTGATCGATGGTCTTCTGCGCGATGATCGGCTCCGTCACGCCGCTGATGGTCACCGAGCCGCTCTGCGAGGTGTCTTCGATCTTCATCTTCAACGTCACGTCGCGGTTGAAGTGAATGGTGGGCGTCATCTCGATGGTGATGCCCACGTCCTGATACTGGAACTGCGTGTTGACCAGCGAACTGATGCCTCCCAGGGCCGAGCTGGTTCCCAGGCCCGCGCCGCCGTAAGAGCCGGTGGCGATAGGAATCTTTTCGCCGATCTTCATCGTCTGCTTCTGCCCGTCGGTGGCTCGAATGCTGGGATTGGCCAGAATTTTTGTATTCGAATCGCTCAGTAGCGCATTGGCCGTGGCCGCGCCGATGGTGACGGCAAAATCGTAAGCCTTCAAGTGCGAAAGTTGATAGAGCGTGGCGCCGGAACTGGAACTCGAGGACGAGGTGGACGAAGTGGAAGAAGTACTGGCCGTGGTGGTGCTGGGCGGACTCAGCGCAATGCTGGTCGAGGTGGGCCATTGAATGCCCAGCGTCTTCTCCCAGTTTTTGCTGACCTCCATGATGGAGATATCCACCACCACCTCAGGCCGCGCCTTGTCCAGGTCGTTGACGATCTTCTGCGCCAGCAGCAACTCATCCGGCGTGCCGCGCACCACAATGGCATTCTGGCTGGGAACCGGGTAGACCTTGACGTTGGTCAATAAACTGCGAATGGTCGTGTTCACATCCGTCAGATCAGTCTGCTGCCATGCATTCGACAGATAGAAGGTCTCCACCGCCTGCTCGTCCAGTTCGGTACGCTTGGTGCGGCTATTGACGGCCACAAAAATCGTATTGCTGGTCACCGGCCGCCAGAAGGTGTTGGAGATGGTGCCCACAATGCGCAGTGCATCCAGCAGCGAGACGTTGTTCAAATCCGCCGTAATGCGCTTGGAGGTGTAATCGGGATCGAAAAGGATATTGATGCCCGCCGCCTTGCCGATGGCCTGATAAATCACTTTGGTATCTTCGGTCATGTGCAGCGTCAGCGGCTCATTGGAGACCGGCTTCAGCTCGGCCGGTGCGCCCATCGACTCCAGATCTTCCTGGTTGCCGGTGGTGTCAGGCAGGCTGGTATCGGCCTTGGGTTCCGTTTCGCCATTCTTCTTGCGCATCTGGGCGATGGCCTGCTGCGCGGCTTCGTTGCCGGGATCAATTTCAGCGGCGCGCAGAAACTCGGCAATCGCCTCCTGATCCTTGCCTGCCTCCTGCAACTTGCGGCCCTTGGTCACGTGGGTCGCCGATGCGGTGCCGCGGATGCGATAGAGCGCCGAGCGATATTGCAGATTCTTGGGCGCTTTGGCGTAGGCCTTCTGGTAGTTGTCAAAGGCCGCGTCGTAATCCTGGCGTGCCTCGGCGCTCTGCGCGTGCTTGAAAAAGCCGGCTGCCGACTCAGCGCCCAGCGGTACGCCGGCAAGGACGAGCAAAGCCCCAATGGACAGGATCGCCATCCATGCAGCGGGAATTCTGAAGGCCATTCCGAAAGGGGCCAGTGCGTGTGCGCGGATTCTCATCAAACTCCCAGGCGTCTCTCGCGGTCCGGGCTTCGCATCGGACCCTTGCAGGCTGCCTTGGCCGCCCAGGACGCGCTTTGTGACGCCGATTCTATGGACGAAACTTCTCATTCGATCCTGCCCCATTTTATCTCATCGCCGCTGCAACTCCGTTGGATACCCCAGTTCATGGAGCATAAAACCGTAGCGACGGCTTCCCGCTGTAGCTTAGCTTATGTTGTAGCTCAGCTTATGTTGTAGCTCAGCTTCCGTTGTAGCTAAGCTTCCGTTGTAGCGCCGGCCTCCCGGCCGGCTGTGGCGTGAACCTCCCGGTCCACGCCGGTCTCTTCCCGGACAATCCGCCCTTCAGCCATCGTTTCTCCGCAGGAAAAATCACCTCAATGCTAAAATCAAGATTCGAGGTTACTTCCCAATGGCTCGCCAAACCAGCCACGTGATTGTACAGCCTGCGGCAACCAACCCGCAGAAGGCCGCCAAGCCCCGCGACCCCGTCGCCAGCGGCCAGCGCGATGCCGCGCACAACCGCGCCGCCAGCCATAACTACTTTCTGCTGGACAAGTTCGAGGCCGGCGTCAGCCTGCGCGGCACCGAGGTCAAATCCATCCGTGAGGGCAAAGCCAACCTTAAAGACTCCTACGGCCTCATCAAGGACGGCGAAGCCTTTCTGCTCAATCTTCATATCGGCCCTTACTCCCACGGCAACATCTCCAACCACGACGAGACCCGCACCCGCAAGTTGCTGCTGCACCAGGCGGAGATTCGCAAGCTACAAATCAAGACGCAGATCAAGGGCAACACGCTCATCCCCACTCGCCTCTTCTTTCGCAACGGGAGGGTGAAGTGCGAACTTGCCGTGGCCAAAGGCAAGCAGGACTGGGACAAGCGCGAAACCGAACGCAGCCGCGAGGCCGACCGCGACGCGCGCGCCGCCATCAACGCCAGCAAACACCGCATGGGGCGGTAGCGACTAGATCTTCCGCGCGGCCAGATCTTCCGCATAGTCCAGATGTGCCAGATGCCCGCGCCGTAGGCGCAACGGTTATTAGCCCCGCGTTTCAACGCGGGGTGAGCTGCCCCCACCATTCAACCGGAGTCCCATAGGGACGGCGCAAAAGCCCCAAATGCCGTGCTTCGTAACCAGGGCACAACATCAAAGGCCGCGGAAAACTCGATACTAGGCCTGCTTTGTAACAGGGCACGACTTCAGTCGTGCCGAAAGAGCATCAGAAAGTGTCGGGCTTTAGCCCCTGCGGCATTTATTTTCAATATCTTTTGATCTTCCGTAGGAGAGGCAGCACCTCTTCAATTGCCGTAGTTCTTCTCTTCAATCTGCGGGCGATTCACTGACGCTATCCGCGAAGCCGTGGGATTTCTTCCACTGAACGTAATACGGTTTCACCGCAATCCACACGAAATATATAGTCACTGGAATTAGAATAATACTGCCACGCAGAGTCCGTGTATCCGACCAATAAAACACCACCACCGCCGCAATCAAAGGAATGTTCACGGCATTATCAAATGCCTCGTTCCTCTGGTTGTTAATCAGTGCCGCCAATCCTGCCAGAAGCATCACCACCCAGCAGCCAATCTGCACCGGGGTCCATTCTGCTCGCCACCAGATCATTATTGCGAGAATGGAACATAGCCAAATACCCCAAATAAGGCGGAAGTTTTTATGCTTCTTCATTCCATCCTCCACTATCCATTCGCAGCCCCAAACAGCCATCCGACCCATCATAGACCATAAACTTCACCGAATCGCCACAATCTCAATCCCCAAATCAAGCTGCTTCCATGCCTTGTCCGCCGTATAGACCGTGGCCTTGCGCTCCATGGCCAAAGCAAGGCAAGCACGGTCGCCCAGTGACAACCCGTATGGTCGCGTGATCTGCTTCAATTCAGCGGCGACGCGGGCATGTTCATCGCTGAAGAAGCAGATTTGACACTCCAAACTCTGAATCCAGCCCCAGGCCTGCTCTGGCAGCGCGTCGCGTTCAATCATGCGGCTGTGAACCTCGACGAGGTTGACCGTGCTCAGCAATGCGCCTTCCACCAGAGGCGCAACAATCCGACCGCCCGACTCGTTAAAGAAGAGGGCCAAAATCGCAGAGGAATCAAGAACGACCGCCTCAGGCAACTTTTTCCACCTTTGCCCAGCGCTTCCGCTCTCGCTCGAATTCTTCATCTTCGCGGCGCGCCTCTTCACGGCGCTCAGCAATCAACTCATCGGAGGCCAGTCTACCGGGCTTGCAGTATTGGGCGACCTCCCTCTGAATCCGCCGAATCCGCGCCAGGTGCGTCTCCAGGCGCAGAACGCCATCTTCCACGTCCATCAAAAGCGTATCCCCCGCCTTCAGACCCATCTGACGCCGGATGGCGGCGGGAATCACAATGCGGCCATTTTGATTGATCTTGCTCTTGACAGATCGCGGAGTTGTGACAGATGGATCCATAATGCCTCTTTCTCTCAATATGTCACATTTCACAATCCATGACAAATTATCCCAAATATGTAGCGCCGGCCTCCAGACCAGCGGTAGCGTGGGCCTCCCGGTCCACGCCGCGCGCTGCACAGATAGAATTAGGCACTTCTAATGACTGCCGGAACCACGGCCCTCTCACTCGCCAATTAACGAATCCTGAGAATCTCCCGATAAGATGAGCAGCAACTCAGATGCGCTTAGGGTTGCTCGGATGGGAGACGCGCCCGATGAAGGCCTTTGTGGATGAGCAATGCGTAATCAAGGCCAACTCCCAGTTCTGGGAGCAGATGCTGGCGATGACCCTCGATCCGCTTCCGGCGGAGGGAGAATTTTGCGTGGCGCCCAAGCATGTGCTGGGCAGCGTCGATCTGGGCGGCGTCTGGAAGGGTCGCATCGAAGTAAGAATGACGGAAGCGCTGGCCTATCAGGCGACCGCGGCAATGATGATGCAGCCGGTTGAGACCGTGGCCGAAGCCGACGCGCTCGATGCCACCAAGGAGATCGCCAACATGATCGCCGGAACCATCAAGTCTTCTCTGCCGCGCCCCTGCACCATGACCGTGCCCCAGTCCGCCGTCGAAGCCGACAGCTATTGCAGCCCGCCGCAGACCGACGACACGCTGGCCGTGGCCTTCCGTCACGAGAGCGGAGATCTGCTGGTGCGCGTCCTGGAACAAGAGTGTGGGTGACAGTAGGGACTGAGGGACTAGTCCCTAGTCCCTCAGTCCCTTAGTCCCTTAGTCCCTCAGTCCCCGCTTCCACCGGCTCTAGCGTCAACCGCGCCACGAGCACCACCAGCGCGGCCCAGAGGGAATCCGCGGCCAGCAGATGCGCCACCTGCACCCACAGCGGAGCCAGCAGAATCACGTCCAGCAAACCAAGCGTGTAGACGGCGGCCAGCAGCAGCAGAATCAAAGCGGAGAGGCTGCGATTGTCCCATTGCGTGCGGCGGCGCGCGGCGCGGATCAGCAGCCAGATCAGAAAGAAGCTGGCTGCAAAGGCAATGCCCGGATGCGTCCAGCGCCAGCGCACCAGCCAACTGCTGGCCGTGGAAAAATCCAGCGCCAGTGCCATGCCTAGGGAACTCGCCGGGAAGAGCGTGTCGCCCAGCGCGGCCAGCGAACCGGTGATACCGACAGCCATCACCACCAGAATCCCCGCGCAGGCAGCGAAAGGCGCGGTCAGGCGCACGCTGCCGCGCAGATAGCCGCGCGTGCGGCTCAGCAGGTGCGCGGTGAGCGTCAGCGCCGCCACCAGCAGCAGCGTGTTGGCCAGGTGCAACGCCAGAAAGGCGGGCCGCATCGGTGCCTGGCTCCCGGCCGTGTATCCCAGCTTCACCAGCAGCGCGCCCAGGATGGCCTCCAGCAGCGTGAAGACCACCGAAGCCACCGCCGCGCGACGCGCCAAGTGCCCGCGCACTGTGCCGGCGAAGGTCCACGCCAGCAGGCCCACGACGGCGAAGAGCGTCAGGCCGCTGGTGATGCGGTGTGTATATTCGATCAGCGTCTCCACGCTGGCCGAGTGCTGCATCACCGTGCCGTTGCACAGCGGCCAGTGTCCGCCGCAGCCGGCGCCGGAGCCAGTGGCGCGCACCAGCGTGCCCCACAGAATCACGGCAATAAAGTAGCAGAGCACCGCCCAGGCAAAGCGGCGCAGGGCGGGCGAAGGCAGGTTTTGGGCGGAAACGGAAGCAGTTGCAGGCATAAGAAAACGCTCCAGATGGAACCACCTCAGTGTAGAACAAAAAATGGCCGAATTGAGTTCTGGGTTGCATGAAGCGTACAATTTGTCTTACCTGGAGGTAAGACGATATGGGGCAGATGGCGACAGCTAGTTCAAAGGGGCAAGTGGTGATTCCATCCGCCATTCGCAAGAAATTGCGGATCAAAGGGGGAACCCGCTTCTCTGTAAGGGAAAGGGATGGAGAGATCATATTTACGACCAATCCCTTTGACGAACTTTTGGCTCTTCGTGGCTGTTTGAGCCATATTGAAGAAGATGTTGAAGGCTGGTGGATGGAAGAGAAGCGCAAAGAACGTGAGCGCGAGGAATCAAAGATAGAGGCTGAACGATGAAAGACTATGTGCTGGACGCGAATGCGCTGGTGCGTTTGTTTCGCAACACTCCGGGTGCCGATATTGTTGACGGTCTGATCCAGCAAGCCAAATCGGGGCGAGCGCATTTGAGCATCTCCGCAGTGAATCTCACGGAGGTGCTTTATATCCTTGCTCGTTATTTGGGCCAGGAAAAAGCGTTGCAGTGCGTCAATATAGCGCGCCGCGCAGTGGATGCGATCTCAGCGGATGAACAAATTGCGATTGATACAGGCATATTGCGAATTCGTTATAAGTTGAGTCTAGCGGATTGCTTTGCCGCCGAGTTGGCTTTACGCACCGGCGCAACACTGGTAACTGCCGATCCGGAGTTCGCCAAACTGGGAAAGAAGTTGAAGATACTGGCCCTGCCGAATCATAATGCGTAAGTGCGCTGCCACAGGCATCCGCATCGCTGAATTTCCGCAGACTCTTGGTGAAAATGATGAATCATGTTCAGAGTTTCAGAGACCTGATTTTATCGTGTTGTTTGCCGGCCTCTCTTCTGCTCGCATTCATGATTCCGTCGTTCATTCTCTCGTTTTTGAAAATTACATGGCAATGTGATGGAAGATCTTTAAAACTCTCCTACTGGAAGAAAATTATTCTATGCGGTTTCGGCGGACTCACCGGTGCAATCATAGCGATCGCGGTTTTTCCTTTTGCCAATTCCAACTGGTGCAGAGATATGAGCGCCCAAGGCTCTCATTGTGACGGCCAGGGAGGGCTTATTCTCATCATTACAGTTCCCCTCTGCATAGTTATTGGAAGTTGCGCCTCCATTCTTTGGACATGGATCAGCGTTGCAATTCCAGCTCAGAAACCCTGGGCTTCAATTTTCAGCTATGGTGGCGGCAATCGGGCGATGAATGTGGCGTTCGCGGTTGCGATACAAATACTGTACTGGACAATTTTTGCGTTGATTACGTACAGCCTGACGCGCAGTTTATTGTAATGTAAATCCGGTTTGAAACCAGTCGTCAGCCTGCGCGACGTCCACCCAGGCTGACGGTTTTCATTGTTTACTTCCCCAGCAATCTTACAACGTGATTCACGATAATCAAATCTTCCGCCGGCGGAATCACGCGCACTGTAACCGGCGAGTGCTCGCTGGAGATCACCGCCGCGCCGCGCACATTATTGCGGACTGGGTCCAGCACAATGCCCAACCCGCTCAGCCCAGCGCAGATTTCGGCGCGCGCGGCGATGTCGTTTTCGCCGATGCCGCCGGTGAAGACCAGCATATCCAAGCCGTCTAACTCTGCTACGTAACTGCCGATCCACTTGGCGATGGACCAGGTGAATTTATCCACGGCGAGGCGCGCCTTGGCGTTGCCTTCGTTGATGGCTGTGCGCAGGTCGCGCATATCATTCGATAACTCGCTGACGCCCAAGAGGCCGGCCTTTTTGCTGGCCACGGTCTCCAGCTTGTCGGCGGCTTCGGCAGCGGTGACGCCGGTCTCGGCGATCTTGCGCAGGATGAAGAGCAGCACGCCGGGATCAATGTCGCCGGTGCGGGTGCCGCTGATGATGCCGCCGGTGGGCGTCAGGCCCATTGAAGTATCCAGGCACTGGCCGTTGCGGATCGCGGAGATCGACGCGCCGTTGCCAAGGTGCGCGACGATGAGTTTGTGCGGCACGTTGGGCTGCAACTGATAGACGATGGATTCATACGAGATTCCATGCGCGCCGTAGCGGCGCACGCCCATCGCCGAATACTCGGCCGGGATCGGCATATGCGTGACGACTTCGGGCATGGTGCGATGGAAGTACGAGTCCAGGCAGACAAAGTTCGGCACGCCGGGAAAGAGGCGCAGCGACTCGCGCATAATGTAGCAGGCGATGGGCGTGTGCAGCGGCGCAAAGGCCGTGTAGCGCTCCATCTCGTCCACCAGCGCGGGCGTGATGAGCTGGTTCTCCTGCACCGTGGGCCCGCCGCAGACCATGCGATGACCGATGGCTACCGGGGCAGGGAAGTCGCCCGAGTGCAAGGCGTCTGCCACCAGCTTGAAGGCCACGGCGCGCGTGGGCAGAGCCGGCGTCTGATCGACGAGCTTTTTGCCCGCCGCGTCCTTGATCCAGAACTTGCCCAGATCGGTGCCGATGCCGTCCACCGCGCCCTCGAAGAGCTTGTCGCGCTGGCCCTCGCCAGCCTCATAGACGGAAAATTTGATCGAAGAAGAACCGCTGTTCAAAACCAGTACGGGCAAAGAAGACATTCGTAAAATCCTTTGATGTTAGGGCTGAGTGAGTCAGCAAGTTAATAAGTCAGAATGAATCCCAGGTCTCAAAATCGAGACCTGGGGCACCCAGTTCATTAGCCGGTTAGCTTTGCGACCAGCGCCAGTCGCGAATCTCCGGCAGATCGTCGCCGTTCTCCGCAACATACAGCTTATGCCTCTGAATCGCCTCGGAGTACCACTGCTCGGCGGCATCGGCCTGACCGCGCAGCCGAGGCACGCGCTTGACCGCGTCCAGCGCCAACTGGAAGCGGTCGATGTTGTTGAGCACGCACATATCGAAGGGCGTGGTCGTGGTGCCCTCTTCCTTGTAGCCGCGCACGTGCAGGTTATCGTGATTGTGCCGCCGATACGTGAGCCGGTGCAGCAGCCACGGATAGCCGTGGAAGGCAAAGACCACCGGCGTCTTGGGCGGGAAGATGCGGTCGTACTCCTCGTCGGCGAGGCCGTGCGGATGCTCACTGGGCGGTTGCAAGGCCATCAGATCGACGACGTTGACCACACGAATCTTGAGGTCAGGCGCCAGCCCGCGAAGCAGCACCACGGCCGCCAGCGCCTCCAGCGTCGGCACATCGCCGGAGCAGGCCATCACCACGTCGGGAGCGCCCTCGTCGTTCGAGGCCCACTTCCACTCGCCCATCCCGACGGTGCAATGCGCCACAGCCTCGTCAATGGTGAGCCACTGCGGCGCGGGCTGCTTGCCGGCGACAATCAGGTTGATGTAATTCTTGCTGCGCAGGCAGTGATCGCCGACCGAGAGCAGCGTGTTGGCGTCCGGCGGAAGATAGACGCGCACCACCTCGGCCTTCTTGTTCATCAGGTGATCGATGAAGCCCGGATCCTGGTGGCTGAAGCCGTTGTGGTCCTGCCGCCAGACCAACGAACTGAGCAGATAATTCAAGCTCGCAATCGGCTTGCGCCAGGGAATGTGCCGCGTCACCTTGAGCCACTTGGCGTGCTGGTTGGCCATCGAATCAATGATGTGAATAAAGGCCTCGTAGCAACTGAAGAAGCCATGCCTCCCGGTGAGCAAGTAGCCCTCCAGCCAGCCCTGGCACATATGCTCGCTGAGCATCTCGACGACGCGCCCGGTCTGCGAGAGATTCTCATCGACGGGCAGTGTCTCTTCCATCCACTCTTTGCCGGTTCCGGTGATCGTGTCCTGGAGGCGGTTCGAAGCCGTTTCATCCGGCCCAAAGACGCGGAAGTTCTTCTGCTCCTTGTTGGCCTCCATCACGCCATGCAGGAACTGGCCCAGCACGCGCGTCGATTCCACATCCTTTGCGCCGCGCCCTTCGACCTTCACCGCGAAGTCGCGGAAGGAGGGCATCTTCAGCGGCTCCAGCAGCAGGCCGCCGTTGGCGTGGGGATTCATGCCCATGCGCCTGCGTCCCTTGGGCGCAATCTCCGCCAGCTCGGCGCGGAAGGCGCCTTTCTCGTCGAAGAGCTCTTCGGGCTTGTAACTGCGCATCCAGTCCTCAAGCAGGCGCATATGCTCGGGCTTCTCGCGCAGTTCGCTAAAGGGAACCTGATGGGCGCGCCAAGTGCCTTCGACCGGCTTGCCATCGACAAACTTCGGTCCCGTCCAGCCCTTGGGCGTACGCATGATCAGCATCGGCCACGCCGGGCGCTCCAGGGTTTCACCCTTGGCAGCCGCCTCGCGCGCCGCCTTCTGGATCGCGGCAATGCGATCCAGCATGGTGTCAAAGACGGCCGCCGCCTGTTGGTGCATCACCAGAGGATCGTCGCCCTCCAGCGTGAACGGCTCATAGCCGTAGCCGCGCATCAGACTCTCCAGCTCGGCGTGCGGAATGCGCGCCAGCACCGTCGGATTGGCAATCTTGTAGCCGTTCAAATGCAGAATCGGCAGTACCGCGCCGTCGGTGGCCGGATTGATGAACTTGTTTCCGTGCCAGCTTGTCGCCAGCGGGCCAGTCTCAGCCTCGCCATCACCCACCACGCACGCCACAATTAGATTCGGATTGTCAAAGGCCGCGCCATAGGCGTGTACCAGCGAATAGCCCAGCTCGCCACCCTCGTGGATCGACCCCGGCGTCTCCGGCGCAACGTGGCTGGGAATCCCATACGGCCAACTGAATTGCCGGAAGAGCCGCTTAATTCCATCTTTGTTTTGCTCGATATGTGGATAGATTTCGCTGTACGAGCCTTCCAGATAAGTGTTCGCCACCAGGCCCGGACCGCCATGCCCTGGCCCGATGATGTACATCATGTTGAGGTCGCGCTCGCGGATCAGGCGGTTCCAGTGGACGTAGAGAAAATTCAGCCCCGGCGTAGTACCCCAGTGGCCCAGCAGCCGTGGCTTCACGTCGTCCAGAGTGAGCGGATGCTCCAGCAGCGGGTTGTCCTTCAAGTAGATTTGACCGACAGAAAGGTAGTTGGCGGCACGCCAGTAGGCGTTCATCTTGGCCAATTGATCCGGGCTCAAGGGATTCTTGCTCGTGACTTCGCTCATTCTGCACCTCGCAAAGGGGAAATTGCGTGACACTAAGAGGTTAGCAGCCAATTGTTAAGATCGGGGTGATAAATGTCACAAGCTGCCGAGACGCGCCTCCACCATGCGGGACTCATCGGCAGGAGAGACCCTGTTTGGGAAATGGTCGGCATACCTTAACACGTCGCTTTGGAGACCGTAGCGCCGGTCTTCCGGTCCCTGCTTGTGCCAAAGCTGAAGGTGAAAATACCTTACGTCGGCGTCTTCAACAGCAGGTAACTCCCCACCAGCCCAAACAACACATCCGAGGACCATGCCGCCAGCATCCCGGGCAGGTAGTTCACATCGCCCAGCGCTCCGAAAAAGTTGTCAATTACAATGTAAGTAAGAGTGACGCCGATAGCCATCGCCACGCCGGTGAGCGAACTGCGCCGCCCCATCAACAGCGAAAAGGGAATCGCCAGCATCGCCATGATCACCGTCATCAGCGGATAAGCGAGCTTATGCCACAACTCGACGCTCAGCCGCATGGTGTCAAAGCCGCTTTGGCGCAGATCGTTGATGTAGTGATCCAACTGGCCGAAGTTCATCTCCTGCGCTTGCAGATTCTCTTTGGTAAAGTAGCCGGGAGCCTCGTGAATCTCACTAAAATTCGCCTTCAGAAAGGGCCGGTATTCGTTCACATTCGCCCCGGAGATCTCGCGCTGCCAGCCGTTGGTAAAGCTCCACGCGCCGGCCTCCGCGTCCCACGTGGCGCGCTGGGCAAAGATGCGACGCGAAAGAGCAAAGGTGGCGGGATCGAATTCAAAGATGGAGATGTTGGCAAACTCATTGCTTTTGGAATCAAAGAACTGGTAATAGAAGATGCGCCCTGCTTCGCCAGGATGCGGCTCGCCGAAGATCCAGTTCTGTTCAGGATGCAGCACGGTCTGCGGCGGCTTGCCTTTGATGGTGTTGTGCAGCGCCTCCTGACGGCGATTGGCCTGCGGCAGATAAAACTGGTCGAAGAGAAAGAGGCCGCAAGAGAGAAGCACGGCTATCGAGACAATAGGAATCACCAGGCGGTAGAGGCTGATGCCGCAAGCCTTCATGGCGATAATCTCTGAATTGCGATTCAACACGCCAAAGGTGACCAGTACAGAGATCAGCACCGCCAGCGGCGTGATCTGGTAAAGCATAAACGGCGTCAGATTGAACAGATACGCGCCGATCAGCGTAAGCGCAATGTGGTTGCGCAGAATATCGCCCATCAGCTCAAAAAATGTGAAGACCAACATCAGCATCACAAATCCGGTGAGCACCAGCAGAAAAGTTCCCAAGAATTCGCGCACCACATATTCGTCTAAAATACGCGGAAAGACATTGCGCGCCTTGGCGCGTTGCGGGCGTTCGGGGAACTTGTTCAGCAGGGCTTTGAGCGGATTGACCCGGTTGCTCTGAGGTTGCGCAGCAGCGCTCGAGTCGGCCTTTTGAAAGCGCTGGCTCCACGTGGTGATGGCGTTCAGAACCCGGCCCCCGGAGGCCATCTGCCACAGCAGAAATATACCTCCCGTGGCAAAGATCAGGTTGGCCGACCAGACTGCAAAGAAGGCTGAAATCCAATTCTGCTTGCCCAGCGCGATGCCGGTGGACGAAAGCAGGTAATAAACAAAAACCAGCAAGATTGTGAAGATCCACGCAAAGCTCTTGCCGCCGCGCCGCGAGGTCACGCCCAGAGGAACTCCCATCAGCATCAGCACCAGGCACGCCGCCGGATAGGCAAAGCGCCGGTGCATCTCAATCTGGAATCGCTTGCCGCCCTTGGCCCGTCCGTGTTCTCTCAGCGCGCTCATTGACATCGCATAGATGTCCGTGTCCAGCCGGCCCAGATGCAGATCGCTCGTCTGCCCCGGCATAAGCGGCATATCCGTAAAGTCAAATGTGGAGATGTTGTACTGCTCCGGGTGGCTGGCCACAATCTCATGATGCGCGCCGTTGCGCAGCCTCACCAACAACTGCTGCGAGGTGTCGTTGGAGACGGTGGCTGCGGCTGAAGTCGTCACCTGCGGATTGATCGGATCGCTGGTGTCCGCCATGAAGACCTGTTTCCAGTGCGCCGCGCCGGTGCCGGAACGCACATCCTGCACGTAGAGAACAAAGTTGTGAAAGTCTTCGTCAAAGACGCGCGGCTCAATCTCATACGAGGCCTGCTGCGCCAACTCCTTGTTCATCGTCAGGATGGCCTGATTGGACAACGGCGCCAGATACAGAGAGTTGGCCAGCGCCAGCAACGTTCCGCCCACGGCCACAATCGAGGCCACGCGCACAAAGTAGCCGATGCCGAGGCCCGAAGCGCGCATGGCAATCACTTCGCTGTCCGCCGCCAAGCGGCTGAAACCCAGCAGCACGCCCACCAGCACCGCCATGGGAATCGTCACCATGAAGAAGTTCGGCAGCGTGTACAGTATGATTTCCACCACGCTGACCAGGCTGGAGCTGTTATGCACCACCATCTCCAGAATGCGCGGCAGCTCCTTCATGAAGAGAATAAAGGTGAAGATCACGCACCCGATCAGTGCGTGGGAGAGAATTTCGCCGAGAATGTAGCGGGTCAGGATGCGCACGGTATGGCTCTCGAACAGTTTATCGCGCCAGGGTACTCAGTGCGGTGGTCTCTCAATGTACCAGACCAAGTTGGGTGCCCCCGGTCTCGATTTTGAGACCGGGGATTCCA
Organism: uncultured Occallatibacter sp.; assembly: GCA_964645305.1. Taxonomy (GTDB): domain Bacteria; phylum Acidobacteriota; class Terriglobia; order Terriglobales; family Acidobacteriaceae; genus Telmatobacter. The sequence continues at coordinate 22,722 of CAZYCV010000063.1, forward strand.
CGATCCTCATCCTATATTTAACGCTGGGTGCACAATAGCGCTGGGTGCCCCATCCATTCCGCGCACTTTGCGGAATGGGTGGGATACCACGAACTTCATCAGCTAAGCAATATGTGGGTGCCCCCGGTCTCGATTTTGAGACCGGGGAGTCCACGAACCCAACCCGCCCATCAGGAAGCTTTCCATCCCCTCAACCGCAAGCTGTTCCCCAGCACGCTCACTGAACTCAGCGCCATCGCCGCCGCCGCCACCCACGGGCTGA
>CAZYCV010000064.1:0-22950 GCA_964645305.1 uncultured Occallatibacter sp.
ATCGACGAAATCACAGTCCGGCTCATAGGAAGTGGTCAGATAGGTTTCCAGTGAAGTAAGCGTCGCAGTGGCCATCTTCCCTCCTTCTCAAACACTTTTGCCTCTTCTTCATTGTACTCTTGGCTCAAAATCAAGCACCAAGAAGGTCGAAGGCCAGAGGTTCAAAGGTTGGGAGTTCCCGCCGTCCAGTGCGCTCTTACGCCTGATCGCGCCACAGCACCACGCCGCCCAGCAGGCCGCTCTCGTTGGAGACGATGCTGACGTTCTTCTGGGGAGTGAAGAGGATCTTTTTCGTATTTCCGCCGCCTATGTAGAGGTAGTCCCAGTTGAAGAGAGCCTCGGTCTGCGCAATCCCAGCCTGGAGAAAATCATTCCAGCGCGCCTTGCCGAACCTGTCCAGCCCGCGGCGGCCCAGGTAGTCCTCATAGGTCATGCCCTTTTTGCGCCATGGATGGTGGCCCAACTCCAGACCCGGAACCAGGTGGCCATTGGTGAAGAGCGCGCTGCCGAGGCCGGTGCCCAGCGTCAGCACCAGTTCCACGCCGTGTCCCTTGATGGCCCCGTAACCGGCCACATCAGCGTCGTTGCCCACCCGCACTGGCTTCTTCCAGCGCTTCTCCATCTCTGCTTGCAGCGGAAAGCCCGCCGCCCACAGCGGATGCAGATTAAAGGCGCCAAAGGTGGCGCCGTGCTTGACCACTCCCGGAAAACCCACCGAGACACGATCAAAATCAGTAAACAGCTTGCGCAACTCGTCCAGCCCTCCCAGCACCGCCTCCGGCGTGGGCACAACGGGGGTCAGAACCCTCTGGCGCTCGCTGATCGGCTTGCCGACCGCGTCCAGCAGCATGGCCTTCAGCCCGGAGCCGCCAATGTCGATCGACAGCGTTGTAGGCCCAGTTGGAAGCGGGGAAGAAATGGTGGAGGCGACGGCATCGGCGGCGGGTGTGGAAGCGAGAGGTGTCATCAGCAGAAATTGTACTGCCTGCGGCAAAAATTGCAAGTGCCTAATTGTTACGCCTGTGTAAATTAGAAGATCCCATTGTGGGACCGTGTGCTGTTTTCGTCCCAGACAGCCTCAAGACCCGATCAATCTGTCAAAAAGTGAAGGGGGGGCCTGTCGTATATTGAGACATGAGCCGGTTGCCTGAGCAGCATACGGAGCACTCTTGAGTGCACCTGCGCGATGCTTTCGTGTGTGGAAGCGCAGTCCGGCAGAAGGATGGGTTCACTCTAATCTCAACGCTTGAAGGATAGATCGAACGATGACCACAGCAAGTAATACGATTCTCGTCACCGGCGGAGCTGGCTTTATCGGCTCTAACTTTGTTTTGAATTGGTTGCGGAATCCCCACGCATCCGTGGTCAATCTGGACCTGCTTACGTACGCCGGAAATCCAGAGAATCTGGCTTCTCTCGAAGGTGACCCGCGGCATCTGTTGGTTCAAGGAGATATCTGCGACGCGGGGTTGGTGGCCTCCTTGCTGCGCGAGCATCAACCCGGCTTCATCGTCCATTTTGCCGCCGAAAGCCATGTGGACCGTTCCATCGTTGATCCCGGAGCCTTTATCCGAACCAATGTGCAGGGAACTTTTACACTGTTGGAACAGGCCCGCGCCTACTGGGCGCAGCTTGAAGAAGCCGCTCGGCGTAGCTTCCGCTTCCTGCACGTATCCACCGATGAAGTCTATGGATCGCTTGGGCCGGAGGACCCCGCCTTCTCGGAAAGCACAGCCTATGCGCCGAACAGCCCTTACGCGGCCTCCAAAGCTTCCTCCGATCATCTTGCGCGGGCCTACTTTCACACTTATGGCATGCCGGTTCTTACCACCAATTGTTCAAATAACTACGGACCCTTCCAGTTTCCGGAAAAGCTCATCCCGCTGGTAATTCTGAATGCCCTGGAAGGCAAGCCTCTGCCCATTTATGGGGATGGTTGCAATGTTCGCGACTGGCTATTTGTTGAAGATCATTGTTCCGCGATCCGTGTCGTGCTGGAGCGGGGGCGCGTGGGTGAGACCTATAACATCGGCGGCCACAGTGAGCGAAAGAATCTGGAAGTTGTTACTGCCATCTGCGACTTGGTCGACGAGTTGCGTCCCGATCCAGTGCTATCGCCGCGCCGCAATCTTATAACTTTCGTTGCCGATCGCCCCGGTCATGACCGCCGCTACGCCATTGACGCCGCCAAGATCAGTCGCGAGCTTGGCTGGAGTCCGGACAGTAACTTTGTGGATGGCCTGCGCAAAACCGTGGCCTGGTACCTTGAACATAACTCATGGGTGCAAAATGTCCGCACTGGAGCTTATAGAGATTGGATCCGGAAGAATTACGAGGAGAGAGTCGCACAATGAAAGCTATTATTCTTGCAGGTGGATCGGGAACCAGACTTTATCCGGTAACGCGCGTAGTTTCCAAGCAGTTACTTCCGGTCTACGACAAGCCTATGATCTATTACTCGCTGACCACGCTTATGCTGGCCGGACTGAGGGATATTCTGATTATCTCCACACCGCAGGACACGGCCCGATTTGCGGAGTTGCTTGGCGATGGCAGCCAGTGGGGTATTTCTTTAAGTTATGCCGTGCAGCCTAGCCCTGATGGCCTGGCACAAGCTTTTCTGATTGGGCGCGAGTTTATCGGCAATGACACAAGCGCGTTGATTCTGGGCGACAATATTTTTTATGGGCAATCTTTCTCGGCGCATTTGCAGCGCGCGGCGGCGGTGCGCCAGGGAGCAGTTGTTTTTGCCTATCCGGTGCTGGACCCTGAGCGCTACGGCGTTGTTGAATTTGATGCCTCCGGTCGCGCAGTCAGTTTGGAAGAAAAACCTGTAACTCCTAAGTCCCGTTATGCGGTAACCGGATTGTATTTTTATGACAATCAGGTTGTGGATTATGCCGCCTCGCTTAAACCCTCGGCACGTGGCGAGTTGGAGATCACGGACTTGAACAGGATGTATCTAGAGGCCGGGTGCCTGAATGTTCAAGTGATGAGCCGTGGCATGGCCTGGCTTGACACCGGCACGCAAGATTCGTTAATGGAGGCGGGGCTCTTTGTGCAAACCATTGAACGCCGCCAAGGATTGATGATCGCCTGCCCGGAGGAGATCGCTTATCGTCTGGGATATATCAATGCGGAGCAGCTTGAGGCATTGGCGTATCCAGTGCGCAAGAGTGGGTACGGCCAGTATCTTTTGGCTCTCAAGAATGAACAGAAATTTGCCATGGAGGCTCAGGCACTATGAATATCACTGAAACTGCCTTGCCCGGCGTATTGCTTCTTCGTCCAAAGATATTCCGTGATGATCGAGGCGCATTCATGGAGACATGGAACCTGCGGGCCTTTGCGGAAGCAGGAATTCCATCGCTCCTGGTGCAGGATAACTATTCAATCTCCTTCAAGAATGTGCTGCGCGGCATTCACTATCAGATCATTCAGCCGCAGGGAAAGCTGGTTCGGGTGGCGCATGGCTCGGTGCTTGATGTCGCCGTGGATCTGCGCCGAAGTTCTCCCACTTATGCAAAGCATATCGCAGTGGAACTTAGCCAAGAAAACGGCGAGATGTTATGGATCCCTCCTGGCTTCGGCCATGCTTTTTTCGTATTATCGGATGTTGCCGGTTTTTTCTACAAAGTAACTGACTACTATTCTCCTGCCGGTGAGCGGACTATCCTGTGGAATGATCCCGATTTGGCAATTCCATGGCCAGTGAGCGATGAATCCGTGGTTCTTTCTAGCAAAGACCGCGCGGGCGTTTCGCTGCGCGATGCGGAGGTCTTTGCATGAGTAATCAACCGAGAATTCTGATCGTTGGACACATGGGGCAGGTTGGCGTCGAGTTACAGCGCAGCTTTTCCGGCCTAGGTGAAATCGTCTGCCATGACCGCGATACGGTGGACATTGCCGCCGAAGATGAGTTGCGCACCATGGTTCGCGACGCCGCGCCGGACGTTATACTCAATGCTGCCGCATATACAGCGGTGGATCGAGCTGAATCCGAACCCGTAACAGCCATGGCCGTCAATGGAAAAGCCCCTGGCATTCTGGCCGAGGAAGCGCTGCGGTCGGGCGCTCTGCTGGTTCATTACTCCACTGACTATGTCTTTAATGGCGCAAAGGAATCTCCCTTTACCGAGTTAGATCCACCCAATCCATTAAATGTATACGGGGCGAGCAAACTGGCGGGAGAAGAAGCTATACAAAGAGTCGGAGGAAAATATTTGATCTTCCGTACCAGTTGGGTCTACGGGCCTCATGGCAATAACTTTCTTCTGACCATGCTTCGTCTGGGGCGAGATCGCGCGAGTCTTAACATCGTGGACGACCAAATAGGCGCGCCTACAACCTCGATTTCGTTGGCCAATGCAACCCGCGCGATTGTCGGTGGCGCGCTGTCGGACACTTATGGCGCGCCGAACCAATGGGCCGGACTTTATCACATGACCTCATCGGGCGCTGTCACCTGGCGCGGCTTTGCACAAGCAATCTTTTCCCGCGCCGGCGCTCTGCTAAATGGTAAGCTGCCAACCGTTCATCCCATCTCTTCCGCAGAGTATCCGACCCCGGCCAAGCGCCCGCGCAACTCTGTTTTGTCGAATCAGAAGTTATCAGATCGCTTTGGTCTTCAACTTCCATCATGGGATGCGGCGCTCGACGAAGTGATAACAAGACTTGCGGAGCTTAATTATCCCTCTCTGCAAGCTGTAAAGTGACAGGCAGAGCAATGGAGTTTCTGCGCAATCAGCTTCGCATCCTGCGCCGGAGCTCTCTGGCTCGCAATGCTGGATGGATGGCGATCGGTCATGGTTGCAACATCCTCTTGCAAGCTGCCTATTTTATTCTTCTCGCCCGGCTGCTTGGGGTGCGCGAGTATGGCGTCTTTGCGGGAGCTTTCGCCTTTGTCACCATAGCCACGCCTTACAGCGCACTCGGATTTGGGCTTCTTTTTGTCAGGTATGTTAGTACAGACGCCCATAACTTCGCTGTTTATTGGGGCAATATTCTGCTAGCCACTTTTGGAGTGGGCTCAGCGCTGACGGTTCTTCTGGTATGGATTGCGCCTCACCTCCTGAACCCAGCCAGCGCTTCATTGATTCTGATGGTTGCTCTTGGAGACTGCATCTGCCGTCAGTTAGTTATTTGCGTCAGTCAGGTCTTTCAGGCCTTTGAGCAATTGCGCATGACAGCAACCATTACATTGATGACCAGCTTTCTACGATTGCTTATGGTCATCGCGCTGGCATTGTCTTTACATCACGTCACGGCATGGCAGTGGGCGCTCTCATCTTTAGTCATTTCCGCTCTGTCGGCACTCGTTGCCTCGGCTATTGTCATGATGCGGTATGGCGGTCCAAAGTTTGCGCCTCGGATATTCTTTTCCAGGTTCGGCGAAGGATTCGGCTTTTCGCTAGCTGGTTCCACACAGTCAGCTTACAACGACATTGACAAGACCATGCTGAGCCACTACGGAATGAATGTGGCTAATGGCATCTACACTATGGCCTATAGGATTGTTGATGTCTCTACAGTTCCTGTAACCGCCTTGGATGCAGCCGCGCTCCCGCGCTTTTTTCGACAGAGTCAGGAAGGACCTCGAGCCGTGGCAAGCCTTTCTGTCCGCTTGGCTAAAAGAGCTGCCTTGCTCGGAATTACTATGTCGGCGTGTATGTTTTTCGCCGCCCCGATGATTCCGCATATTGTTGGCGATGGCTTCAAGGAGAGTGTAATAGCGCTGCGCTGGCTCTGCCTGATCCCGGTCTTTCGAGGGATTCATCAACTTACCGGGAGCGCCATAACCGGCTTAGGATACCAGCGCTACCGGACCGTAGCGCAATTATTCGCGGCCAGTCTCAACTTGGGAATGAATCTCTGGCTGATTCCGCGATACGGGTGGATCGGCGCCGCATGGGCAAGTCTGGCAACCGATGGATCGTTAGGGATAGTAAACTGGCTATTATTGAAAAGACTTTCTGGACCAAAGTTCAATCGCAGTAACTATGCGAGAAACAGCGATAAAGAAAATGGAGCAGAATCAATCGGAGAGCCGGATGCCATTAGGAAAAGTGAGTATCGATACAGCATCTCATCCCGATGCCACTCCACTTATGGAGTGCGGACGATCGCACTCTAACGAAACGCATTCATTACCACTTCGTATATCCGTAGCGCTTTGCACTTATAACGGTGAGCGGTACTTGAGGGAGCAGCTAAACAGCATTGCCTCGCAGACACGAGTTCCATATGAGGTCGTAATTTGTGACGATAATTCGACTGATGCTACGTTGGATATAGTTGAGTCATTTGTGCAATCAGTTTCGTTTCGTGTTCGGGTCGAACATAACTCTTTACGGCTTGGTTCAACGCATAACTTTGAGAAAGCAATTCAATCTTGCACGGGTGATTTGATTGCCCTCTGCGATCAGGATGATGTGTGGAGGCCTGATAAGTTGAGCGTTCAAGCTGCGCGCTTCGAGAGTGATTCGTCAATTGGTGGACTATTCTCGGACGCATCCCTGGTGGACTCAGAATCCAACTCGATGGGAAGAACATTATGGCAGTCGATTGATTTCCGTCCTGATCGACAGCGCCAAGTACAGGCGGGGAAGACTGCCACTGTTCTCCTGTCACAGAGTGTGGTGACCGGTGCAACCCTGATGTTTCGCGCAGAACTAATCCCACTGGTCTGTCCAATTCCATCCAGCTGGGTGCATGATGGATGGATCGCATGGATAATCGCTTTGCACTCAAAACTCGATCTTATCCAGGAGCCGCTTAGCAGTTATCGAATTCACTCTATTCAACAGTATGGAGTGCTTCCTTCAATAAGAATGAGGATTTGTAAAAGGCAGAAGGCCGCATTTTCTGAGTATCTTGATTGCGTTCGTCAACTTCAGGATCTTTGCAGTTATCTGGACAAAAGGTGGGGCGCTAAGTTTTCGTTTTCGATGTCTTTTATTAGAAGCAAGATTCGGCACTTGAATATGCGCGCCAATTTGCCTCAAAACCGTCTGTTGAGGTTGTTACGAGTTCTTCCGGAAGTTAAAAACTATCGAGAGTTTTCCAAGGGATGGAAGAGCTTGTTTAAAGATGTGATGATCAGATGTTGACATGAGAGTGCGATCGCACAGTGAACGGTCAGCAATTGTTCTTGATTTATTGGAGGTAAAATGATAGCCGCCATCATTGTTCTTTACAAACCGGATTGCAAATCCGTTCAACGGCTAATTCGAAGTTTGGAGAGTCAAGTCGATTCTATACATGTCATCGACAATACTTCCGGCGTTGAGTTAGTACCTCAAGAGCAGCTATTTCCTTTTTCAATCGCTGTTCCACTTCACTACAAATCCTTAAGAGAGAATGCAGGAATTGCAGCCGCTCAGAATATAGGCATTCGAGAAGCTCTTGAAGTTGGCGCTTCACACATAATTCTGTTTGATCAAGACAGTGTTCCCGCTTCCGACACTATTCAGGCGCTTCTTCTCGCCGAGAACACTTTGGTTAATAATGGATTATCAGTAGCGGCGGTCGGTCCTGTTTTTATTGACGAAAGAACAGGAGGAATATCTCCTGTGGTCCACTACACCTATTTTGGACTGAAGACCATACCGGTTGACCTATCTTCACCGGTTCCAGTTGAGGCTCATTTTCTCATTTCTTCGGGTTGCCTGATACGCTCAACTGTTCTAGCCACAGTAGGATCTATGCGCGAGGACCTATTCATTGATTGGGTTGATAATGAGTGGGGTCTTCGCGCGCGCAGCATGGGACTGCTCTCTTATGTAGTTCCTCAAGCCAGGATGGTTCATAGCATCGGAGATGGCGTGGTCAACCTGCTTTGGAAGCAGATGCATCTTCACACCGAAACGCGAAATTATTATTTGCTTCGCAATGCCATCTACCTCATGCGCGTTTCCAGCATGGGAATCAGATGGAAGTTGAGTTTTTTACCCCGTCTTCCTCTTTATCTTGCAATTTATCCACTTCTCGCGAAAAATAAGTTACGACATTTTGCCACGCTTTTCCGCGCGGTGTGCGATGGATTTTCAGGGCGTCTTGGCAGTGTCAGCCGTTTATAGAGGTGTGCCGCATAAATCTTGGCATTTCTGCGATGCGGCAGTTGCTTAACAAATTTTCAGTGCTGCACTGCTCACTGTCATAGGCTGTTTAAGTACCTGAACAGATATAAAAATTTCGTTGCAAGTGGATGAGCGCCGGGATTTTTTAGTGGTCTCGACAAATCAGATGAAAGGAGGATCAGGGTGAACTTGGATATTCTCATTGTCTTACTCACGATGCTAGCGGCGGCAAATTATCGATTCCGACGCTCTGTGCTCTATCCTCCGTTCCTCTTTTGTGGGATGTGGCTTTTTGATGTACTTTTTTATCGCTTTGACCTGATTGATATAAACCAGCTTCATTCGATTACATTGTTCGTGATTGCAGGGGGCGCGCTGCTGTTTTCACTTGGAGGTATATTTGCATATTGTGTTCCGGGCAGATTTGTCAAAGCGCATTTTACGCTTGGAGGGGAACCACGCAGCACTGGAAACAGCTTAAGGTATTTAATTGTATTTTCGATTGCGATTTGTGTTTGCCTTTCAATTCGCGCCAGCATCATTTCTGCTGCCGGAGCCGGTGGAATTGACGGAGTATTTTTTATGGTGGCGCGCGAGGTAGCGATCGAGAAGATGAATGCAGGACAACAAGCCATTACATGGTATTCCTATGTCGGAACGTGGACGATATTTGTTTCCGCACTGTTCTTGTCGGAGCGCAACGATTGGCTTTCATGGACAGCTACCGCGATGGCCTTTATCAGTTGCGCAACCAGTGGTGCCAGAGGCGGATTTCTTTTGCTTTTTTCAGCTCTCACCTGTGTGTATCTAGTAAGGAGCAAGCGTGAGGGGTTTGCAACGGCCGTGCGCTTCGCTAAGTGGCCTGTCTTGAGTTTTGTTTTTCTTTTTGCAAGCTTGTTTTTTGTGGACAAGAACATACAGGTTTCTGATAATAATGCGCTTGCATTTGCTGGAAATTCGGTGGTGGAATACATTGTCGGCCCCGCGGCTGCTTTAGATCATGTTCTTCTGCATTTACATGACTACGCAAATTCGCCGAATCATACTTTTCAATTTTTTCTTCGGATTGGGTCATCGTTCGGATTGGTTTCGTATGCGCCCCCGCCAACAAACGACCGGTTCATTTTTATTCCATTTGGTACAAATGTGTATACAGCATACAAATTCCTTGTCACGGATTTCGGGATAGGTATGGCTTTAGTTTCTGTTTGCGCTATAGGATTTCTGCAATGCCTGCTTTTTCGGAAGGCGCATACGGGTAGTATTCTAGGGCTTTATATGTATTCCATTTCTGTATATTCCGTGATCATGGTGATATTTGATGACGCATATTCCAGGTTCGGATTCTTTCTTGATGCATTTGTCTTCGCTGTTGTCTATCTTTCGATTCGGTCCTTTCCGTGGCGTATTTTCAGGTTCAAGCCTGTGGAAGAGGAGGCATTATGAACCGAATACTTCATATCGGAAAATTTTACCCGCCACACATGGGTGGGATTGAGATATATCTCCAGGATCTGGTGCGGGATCAGGCACGAAGGTGCCAAGTGAAAGTTATCGTTGCAAACGATAACTTTGGCTCGATTCAAGAACACATGGATGGAGCCGATCTGTTTCGACTTGGCTGCTTTGGAAGTATCAAGTCAATGCCAATATGTCCCGGATTGTTATGGCAAATGAATCGCGCGGATGCGGACATCATTCATATGCATATGCCGAACCCGGCCGCGGCGTTCGCTTATATCATGAGCCGCTGCCAGATACCCCTTGTGCTTACACATCACTCCGACACGATGGGGCGCGCAAATATTCGCCGAATGAGTGAGCCGTTTGTTCAGAAAGCGATGCGCCGGGCATCCAGAATTATTGTTACTTCCAGGCGTTACGCTGACTCTTCACAGGAGCTTAGACTGCATCTTGACAAAACTGAGGTGGTTCCTCTTGGGGTTGATTTAGGAAAATTCGATAGGGTTGAGACGGGGGCAGTCCAGAGGATCAAAAGCAAGTATGGAGCTAGCCTTGTACTAGCTATAGGGAGGCTTGTTCCTTTCAAAGGTTTTGAGATACTTATTCGAGCAATGCAGAATGTTCCAGGGAATTTGGTGATTGTTGGAGATGGCCCACTGTTATCGCATTTGGAGGAGATCGCCAAAGACTGTAACCTATCCGGACGAGTTTTTTTTGCCGGCCAGATTGATAACTCACAGGTTGTAAACTATATTTCGGCAGCGGATGTGTTTGCAATGCCATCCATCTCGCGCGCCGAGTCTTTCGGAATTGTGCAGCTTGAGGCGATGGCCGCCGGTATTCCAGTCGTAAACACCTGCATTGATTCAGGAGTTCCGGAGGTCTCACTGGACGGAATCACTGGGATAACTGTTCCGCCTGGAGATTCGTGCACCCTTGCGAAAGCCCTGACATTCTTGCTTCAAGACTCCGATCTACGCCTGAAGATGGGTAAGGCGGGCAAAGACAGAGTGCGCAGAGAGTTTTCGGTCGCACATATGTCGAAGAGGACGATGCGGATCTATGAGGAGATATTAGATGAAAGGGCATCCCGGTATAAAGCGTTGAACGAGGATAGTGTTGTGAGAGGATAATGGGGAGCGATATGTCTCTCGCTTGGGTTTAATGTTATAGAGCTGCGATATGATATCATTTTTTCGGGTCATATTACCGGTTATCAATCAAGTTATTCAGAGGACGAATGACAAGAACGGCTCTCGTTACCGGCGCATCCAGCGGCTTTGGATTGTTAACATCGGTCACTCTTGCGCGACGGGGGTGGCACGTATTGGCCACCATGCGCGATTTAACTCGCAAGGATAGGCTTGCGGAAGCCGCAATTAAAGCCGGGGTGCTGGACCGCATTGAGTTTCTTGCTTTGGACGTAACCAATCATGAGCAGATTTGCTCAGTAGCTGCCCAGACAGCTACCCGGTATAAAGCGTTAGATGCCCTGGTCAATAATGCGGGATTTGCCATGGCGGGTTTTGCCGAAGATGTTTCCGATGCCGAACTGCGCCGACAATTCGAAACAAACTTCTTCGGCACAGCGGCGGTGACGCGAGCATTTCTTCCGCAAATGCGGTGCCAGGGGCGAGGGCATATTGTGATGGTTTCCTCGATTTCAGGGCGCATGGGTTTTCCTGCTGTCGGTAGTTATGCAGCTTCGAAGTTTGCTTTGGAAGGGTGGGCGGAGACACTGCGGCTGGAGATGAGGCCGCTGGGAGTTCAAGTTGTTCTGGTAGAGCCCGGTTCGTTTGAGACCGATATCTGGACGCGCAACGCGACCCTTTCAACCGCGACGCAGGACGCATCTTCTCCCAATGCCGCCCGGTTGGCCAATCTGCTTAAGCGACGCGAGTCAGGCAAGTTGAAGGCCAATCCGCAAATTGTTGCCAATGGGATTGCGGCGATTCTTGACGATCCGCGCCCCCGACTGCGGTATGTTTTTGGTCGCGATGCCCACATTGGACTGGCATTGAAGCATCTTTTACCCGCCGGGCTGCTGGAACGCCTGTTGATCAAGGTGAGCGGAATCGGCGTGTAAGCCTGGCGAAGCCGCCTACGCTCGGGGTTTAAAGGTAAACTAGAGGCATGGCGGAGATTCAGCGCAGAAAAACACCTACGGTCAGTATCGGGCAGGTTCGCGTCGGCTGGGAGGTTCCGGTCGTTGTGCAGTCTATGACCAACACCGACACGGCGGACGTTGAGAGTACCATTGAACAGGTTGCGGCTTTGGCGCTCGCCGGCTCAGAGCTTGTTCGCGTCACGGTCAACAACGAAGAGGCGGCGGCTGCGGTTCCGGCGATCGTCGCGGGCCTGGAGAAGCGCGGCTTGCGCGTCCCCATCGTCGGCGACTTCCACTATAACGGTCACCTGCTGCTGAAGAAGTTTCCGGCGACAGCGCAGGCGCTGGCCAAGTACCGTATCAATCCCGGCAACGCGTCGATCGGCAAGAAGGATAACGACAATTTTCAAGTGATGATCGAGTGCGCGGTTGAGCATCAGAAGCCGGTGCGCATCGGCGTAAACTGGGGTTCGCTGGATCAGGCGTTGCTGGCGCGCATGATGGACGAAAACAGCCGCTTGGCGCAGCCGCTTGCCAGCCGTGAGGTGATGATGGAGGCGATGGTGCGCAGCGCGTTGGAGTCCGCCGCCGCCGCCGAGCGCTACGGATTGCGCAGCGATCAAATCATTCTCTCCGCCAAGGTAAGTGGTGTGCGCGACCTGATCGATGTCTACACAAACTTGGCAGCGCGCTGCTCGTATGCGCTTCACTTGGGTTTGACTGAGGCAGGCATGGGCGCGAAGGGCCTGATTGCCTCCACCGCCGGATTGGCGCCGCTTCTTTTGGCGGGCATCGGCGATACCATTCGAGTAAGCCTGACGCCCAAGCCCAATGGCGACCGGACCGAAGAGGTTCAGGCCGCGCAACAGATCTTGCAGTCGCTTTCGATTCGCAGCTTTATGCCGCAGGTGACCAGTTGTCCAGGCTGCGGGCGAACGACCAGCACCTATTTTCAAGAGTTGGCCGAGCAGATCCAGGGTTATCTGCGCGCTTCGATGCCGGAGTGGCGCAAAAAATATCCCGGCGTCGAGGAGCTGAAGCTAGCCGTGATGGGCTGCGTGGTGAACGGTCCCGGCGAATCAAAGCACGCCAACCTTGGAATCAGCTTGCCTGGAACTTTTGAAGAGCCGAAGGCACCGGTCTATGTGGATGGCAAGCTATACACCACGCTGAAGGGCGACTCCATTGTTGCCGAGTTCAAACAGATTCTCGATAACTATGTGGCAAGTCACTTCGGCCAAGCGAGATAAATCGGCGCGGGATTGGATTCATGGTTGCTGTGGCACCAAGAGCAAGAGCTGAGAACTTCTTGCGCAACTACTTTTGGAGTAGCGCATCTATGCAAATTGTAGCGCCAATCTCCAGACAACCGCTCTGGAGATTGGCACTACAAAATTCCTGGTTTACGAACAAGCTCTGATGTAGCGCCCTGACAGGAACCAAACCTATGATCGAGTTTTTCCGAAGCCTGTAAAGCCAAGCCTTTTCAAACTATCAACTTAATCATAGGTTCCTTGGAACTTATGGCTAAATTCTTAGTGATGGACGCTGCTGGAGCTTGCACTGGAGGCCGCGCTCGATCCGCTGCTGACGGCTCCGCCGCCGCTAGGGGCGCTGCTTGGGCCTCCACCGCTGTGCGAGCCTCCGCTGCTGGAGGCACTGCTGGAGCCTCCGCCAACGCGCGACCCGCCACCGCTGGAGCCTCCGCTGCTACCTCCGCGATATCCACCGCCGCCTGAACCACCGTTGAAACCGCCACTGCGGGAACCGCTGCTTCCGCTGTAAATCCCGGCCCGTGATTGGAGTGTTCCGCTGCGACTATTAAGGGGCTGGGCTACGGTCACATTTCGGTTGCCCATTACCACCTGCTTGAGCACAGTGAAGTTCTGCGATTTGGAGTCGAAGTGCAGCGGGATGCCGACCGGCTTGACGGACGTGCCCTTGGCTCCCGCATTACTTGCAAAATAGACATCCTTCACCGCAAATGCTTCCATGTGCGGCTCTTCGGCACGGGCCAGGACAGGAAAGATCGCCTTGTTAAACTCCTTGGGGGGCTCATCAAGCAGTTTGATGGGATCGGTAGGACCAAGGTGGATGCGCTCAAATCTCAGGCCGTTCTTGAGGTCAAGCGCCAGCACCTCTTCCTTGCGGTTGAGTGGAGGCCGCCCTTTGGCGTCCCAGGGATGAATGGGAACCAAGGCCAAGGTGTGCCCGTGCTTGATCCAGTGGCAGGGGCCCAAATGATGGCGTCTATGCCCAGCGACCCACACATAGCGATTGTGCATATGAATCCAACCGCCGGAGTGGCAGACTGCCCAGCTATAGAAGCGCCAGGCAGGATCGGCTTGATAGGAAGCATCCACGGATTCCGTATTCCATCCCCAATAAAACCCGTTGCCGTAGGCGTTCAACGGGAAGCACGGGAAGAACTCGTCCTCATCACTGTCCGATAATCCCAAGGCGGAGCCAACTCCTGAAGACTGTGCTTTTTTCGGAGTGGACTGAGTGTTGGTTGAAGCGGTAGCGTGATCCGCGGCGGGCTGCGGGACGCTTTCTGGCGGAACAGCGTCAGCTTCCGGCGGAACAACCTCAGAGCTTGGTTCCCAGCAGGTTCCGTATGGCTGACAAGCGAAGAACCTTCCATGCCCCTTCATTTCGGCCAGGCCGGGAATCGGTTCATCCAGCCCGGAGACCTGCATCATTTCGGCAATAGCAGCCGAGCGCTCAGCCACGCGAGTCTGTACCCACTTGTCCCACTCGGCAAATGCGTTGGGATCGCCGGAAGGCAACCAGCTGGCGCTTGAGCCATCGAAGTAGATGGGCGGCTTGGGGGCGGAAGCTTCCTGTTCTCCTTCCGCACTTTGGAGTCCACCGGCCTCTTTTTGTTCAACCAGCGTCATGCCGTCGGTATAACTGCCCACACGCAGAAATCTCTTCTGCGGAAAAACAGTGGTGACTCTGCCCGTTGGAGTCTTCAAAATGAAGACCTCGCCGCTTACGTACGGCTGAACATGAAGTGTGACCGTACCGGTGAGCAGAGCAAGTTCGGTATAAGGAACGCCACCTTCGGTGTGCATGTCGCTAAACAGCAGCACTGAGTGACTGCCGAGATAGAGCGTGGAGGTGTCCTCAAACTCGATCTCCGCCCGCCCCTCCCCCGTCACCAGGCTGTAGCCGGTCTCCAGCGGAAGGTTGGCAACGGCCTTCTCCCAAGTTACGCCAGTGGTCTTTGCATTCTCTTCACCTCGCTCGACGCGGACATCGCCTTCCATGTAACTGACGCGGACAATCTGGGCGTAGGTGGCATCCGAGTAGTGCTGGGTGAGAATGAACTGCGCTTCCTTCTTGAGCCTTTCGCTGGCGTCACTACTGAGAATCTCTTGCAACCCAGCCAAAGCGCGCGGCTCATCCCTCTTCATCATTTCATTCAAAGCCAGCAGCTTGAGGCTTTCGTCGGGCTCGGCCTTGGGCTGAGGCGGCTGACCGCCGCGAGCACGTATCTCAATCTCCAGCGCGCCGCACTCATGTACCCAACTGCTGGAGGAAAAATCATGGCGCAATTGGATGCAAGTCTCCAGCGCCTGCCTGCTCTGCCCCAGTTTGTTTTGGGCATAGGCCTTCCAATAGAGCGCTCCGTCGGCGTGCGCGTTCCGCTGTTGGGCGACATAGGAGAAGATATTCACGGCGTCCACCCAGCGGCTCTCGTTGATGGCCCGCGTACCGTCCGCGAAAGCCGAACTGTCTGGTGCGCCGGCGGCCAGCAGCGCGCCTTCCATCGCGGAAGGCGAGAGGCTGCTCATCAATATCTTTCCTTGCGCAATCTGAAACTGGCCCATAGCGGGCGCGGTGAGCAGCAAGGAGAATAAAGCAGACGATACCAGGTTTGTGGCCTTCATATGGTACCTCCGTACGACCGTGCGGCTGCGGGCGGTTCATGATCCATGGCTTTGGAGCGCAGCACGCGGACTTCAAAGAGCAGGCTGTCGGAGTTCAACTGGTCTTGCAGGCGGGTAATGGCTGCGGGAGTCAATCCGCCCGGCTGATTAGCCAACTGATCGAAAAGCCGATCCAGACGCTCCAACGCCGCGTCCAGCGCCGGATCATCCTGCTTCTTGGCCTGCCGGCGGCAGAGTTGATTGGCGACCAGCAGGCTGCGGGCTTGATCACGCAAAGGCTTAATCATCTCTTCGCTATCGGCGTCGGCGTGCTTCAACTCGACCAGCAAACGCTCGCTGCGGTCAAGGTGATCACTGAGAACGACTACCACCACGCGCTCCGGCGGACGGGTGGCGGGCTGACTCTGCGGCTGTTTGGCTGCCACCGTCACGCGCGGTTGATGGCCATGCTCCCATTGCCGGCCCGCATAAAAGGCGCAAGCCAGCAGCAGCCCAAAGGCAGAGGCGTAACTCAAGCCGCGCAAAAGGCGCCAGCCTAGCCAGTTCCGCTTGGGCGCTTCCAAGCGAGGCAAGGAGGCGGAGATAGACTCCCAGACGCGTTCGCCATAAGCGGCGTCGCGGTTGGGCAGCGCGGGAAATTCAATCGCCGCCAGATCGCTGTGCAATGCGACAAAAGCTTCGGCACAGGCGGCACAGCGGGCCAAATGCCTCTCCGCGCGCGCATCCGCTTTATAGTAGTGCTCGACTAACTCTTCTTCGTTCAAGTGCTTCATCGTTTCATCCTCAACGGAGCCAACCGGCTCCTCATTTTCTGCACGGCGCGAAAGACCGCTTGTCTGGCGGCATTGGGCGCAATGCCCAGCGCCGCGGCGATCTCCTCCGTGGAACAATCTTCCAGGTGGCGCAGGGTGAAGGCGGCTTGCTCCATCGGAGTGAGGCTGCGCAGAGCCTGATCCTGCAGGGCAAGAATCTCGCCGCTCAGCAAGAGGCGCTCCGGACTGGCAGCGCGGTCAGCCACCTGCACCTCGTCCTGCTCCGGATCGCTCGCCTCGGCGACGCGGCTACCCGCCGCGCGAGGCGCGCTGATGCGATCGAGCGCGCAGCGGACGGCAATGCGGTAGATCCATGTGCCGAAGTTGGAGCGGGATTCAAAACTCTCCAGCTTTTGATAGCCGCGCAAGAACGCATCTTGTACCACATCGTCCGCGTCGGCCTCATTGCCGGTGATGCGGAAGGCGACCCGGAAGAGGCTCGCGCCATGGCGCGCCACCAGCGCTCCATAGGCCTCTTTGTCGCCGGCCAGAATGGCCCGAACCGTGGCGTGATCGTTCTTGCCCATGCGAACCATTAGACAGCATTTTTGCGGCCGCGGTTAGGAAAGATTTTGAGAGAAGTGTTTTTGAGACGGTTTTCCAGGAGTGGTTTGTGGCGTATTGCCGCCAAAGCAGACTATCGGCTTGAAATATTACTTCGCAAACGCTCAGATCCCGCTCTCAAAATGCGAGCACGGTAACCACTCAATTCGAAAGATACCAACTCCAAGGAACCTCTGATCAAGGATATGTTTAAAAAGGCCACAGCTTTAGCCAGGCCGACCAAGCACATAGAATCAAGGGGGTTCTAGCCCCTGAAGGAAGATTCTCTCAGGGGCTAAAACAGATTCAGGCTTCCCGGAATCCGTCAGGAGGTCAATTAATGGGCGGCAACCGGCACAACCTTAAAATTGTCAAACTCCGCCAAAGCAAACGCCACGGTTCCGATGCCCACCATTCCTTTTGCATAACTCACGTCGGCGATGGTACTGACCGCAACATGATCGATTTCCGCGCTGATGTTGTTGCCTTGGAAGGTCAACGCCAGCGTGTGCCAACTGTTGACTCCCAATGCGCTGACTTTGCCCTGAGAGAGCACGATTTCATCGGGCAGATTCTTCTCGTTGTTACCGTCATTGTTGACCGTCTTCAGCAGAGCCCAATCGCCTGTATCGGCCACGCGCAACACATAGGAGTTCGGCACATCGGCGCCACTCATGCCTGTCAGGCGTCCAAACAAATCGACATAGCCGGTCTGCTCCAGCAGCACATCACTCGACACACGATAGTCCGACCAATCGAGATTGCCCATCATGGTGAAGGGGTTCCTATGCGTGATCTTCCATGAGGTAGGCTCCTCGGCAACCACCTGCCGCAGGCAGATTCCTGCGCGCCCTCCCTTGCACTCTGAGGTTTCAAATCCGCCAACCATATCGGAGAAATACTTGGGCATTCTTCCTGTGGGATAACCCTTGAGGTTATCCGCAACGGGTAAATCTAACTCTGCCGAGGGAGGCGCAACGGCATCGCCTCTGGCTTGACCGGTGGTGGTGGTCACGGTATAAATGTGGCCCGGTTCCAGATTCAGTGAAAACTCGCCGGCCACCGGCTGAATATCGTCCTGCTTTACAAACCAGTTAGACGGATTGGTTGACGCAAGATTGGTTGTCCAAAGATGCAACGTCTTCTGTGCGAATCCAGCCAGCTTGAAATGCTCGGTTTGCGGGCTCTTCATCTCTACAGTTTCAATCACCAAGCTGAACTGCGTGCGATCCGGCGAACGCAGCGTGACATAACTGCCATGCGTGCCACTGGTGTCGGCATTGAAGAAGCTGGATGCGCTGTCGATATAACTCCAACCCGGTTGCGTGAACTGCGTTGTGTGAGCAGCCACCCACACCGACGGCGTAACTACATAATGCCCGCTCCAGGGCTGATTGCATTTGATAAAGCCAATGTTATTAAAGGGCAGGTTATCGTAGATGGCGCTGACGATTGGCCAATAGATGCTGGCAGTGACGCGGCCGGCCGCGTAGTTGCGATTGATATTGCGCGCAACCTCGTTGTACGGTGGCCACTCATCAAAGTGTGCTTCGCTGTCCCAAAGCGGCTTTCCCAGTTCCAAGGCATCGGCCGTCGGATAGCCGCCCCAGCCGGGGCCATGTACGCCGACAATGTCGATGGCATCATTCACCGCCGGATCATCCTTCATGGCGGTTGCGATATTCCATAGCTTGAGTTTTTCCCAATCATCGGAGGCTACAACTTTAATTGCGCCCAAGCCATTGGCCCGCAGAGCCGCGCGCAGATTTTTGTAGAACGGAAGGTCGTAGCCCCGTTCGTTGCGCCCGCCCAGATAATCAATCGACAGATGGTGGTCCGACTCGGCATGCTTGATCCATTTGATCGTGTAATCGATCATGTCGTTTGACCAGTAATTACCATCGCCCACCCAGTGCGGCGCGCCCCAGGCCAGCGCGGCCAACTTGATCTGCGGATTGCGCTTCTTGGCCTCTTCCATCAGCCACCATTCATAGCCGCGTTGATAATTCTCGTCGGTGCGATTGTGCTTGTGGCTGGCTTCGGAGCCGTCGGTCGAATCCATATCCGCGCCGATCTCCACTTTGAGAATCTGCAAACTTGCGCCGTAATGCGGCTTGAAGAGATAGTCGAGAATCTGGCTGCGCGCCGGTTCCGGATAATCGATCAGCAGGCGGGTGTTGCCGCCGCCTCCGCTGATGGCACCGATCCCGTCAAAGACGCGTCCACTGCCTTGCTGGTCAATGGTGACGGTCTGCCCGTAGGCTGTTTGAAATGCTACAAGAACGCACACGATCGCGATTGCGGCCAATAGAATCAGACGATTTCTGAAGATTGCAAGCATGATGCCATTCTCCGGCAGCTCAGTATGTATTACGATTCCGCACCGCCAAAGGGTGAGTATTCGTGAATTTACTCAAGAATACAATACCCCTTTGCCCTGTGTTTCTCTCACACTTTTGCCCAACCTCAAAGCAGATGTATGAACGGAGAATCAATCCCATGTCCCTCCGAACACTGCAAAATGGCGAAGAAATACAGAAAGTTGGGCAGGAACTCAATTGTTAAGAAACAAGTGTGGTTTGGAGATCCAAGCAACAGCCGACCGGAAGGTATGCTAATGTTCCTGGGAGGCGACGGCAGCAGGCGGTTTGCAATTCCTGGGCCGTTCCGTTATGATTCATAAATGTGTCCAGAGGAAAACTCTGGGCCGTCACAAGAACTACGGTTTCTGGGTCTGTTCGATGCTTGGCTGGGGAGCGCGCAACGCGATTTCCGGGCGGCAAGCACCAGACTCCCTGCAAAGCGGGGCTGGCAGAGGCGGTGGGAGACGAGGGAAGAATGGCTAAGACAAGCAAAAATATTACGAAGTCGCGCGCGGCTGTGGTCAAGCCTGCGTATGCGCTGGCTGAGGCGGTCGATCTGCTGAAGCAGGTCAAGTACGCCAAATTCGATGAAACCGTTGATCTTACGTTGCGCCTGGGCGTGGACACGCGCCATGCCGACCAGATGGTGCGCGGCACCGTGGTGCTGCCGCATGGACTGGGCAAGACCAAGTCAGTGGCCGTGATCTGCACGGGCGACCGTCAGAAGGAAGCGACGGCGGCGGGCGCGGATTTTGTGGGCGGCGAAGAGATGGTGGAGAAGATCCAGAAAGAAGGCTGGACGGACTTCGACGCATTAATCGCCACGCCGGACATGATGAAGGTGGTCGGACGCCTGGGCAAGATCCTGGGCCCCAAGGGCTTGATGCCGAATCCCAAGACCGGAACGGTGACCATGGACGTGGCTGCCGCGGTCAAGGAGATCAAGGCCGGCAAGGTGGAGTATCGCGCCGACAAGACCAGCCTGGTTCATGTGCCGGTGGGCAAGCTGAGCTTTGACCCGCAAAAGCTGATCGATAACGCGACGACGGTGATTGGGGCGGTGGTTCGCTCGAAGCCTTCGGCGGCCAAGGGCAAGTACATCAAGAGCATTACACTCAGCTCGTCGATGGGCCCTGGAGTTCCGCTGGATCATGCAGTGGCGGACGCGGCGGGCAAGCACTAAAAAGCAGGGAACAGGGAATAGGGAACAGGGAACAGAAAGACGCCTTGGTTCTCTATTTGCGTGGCCGAATGGTCAATACAAGATTCGTAACAGGCACTCTATTTGAGTGAGGAGGGCATAGGGAAAGAGAGGCAGGATCGGTTCGCAGTGGCGGCTGTTCCCTGTTCCCTATTCCCTGTTCCCTGTAGTCGGAGCGGAGCGAAGACAATGGCGATTTCAAGGGCGAAGAAGACAGAGAAGGTTCAACTGCTGGCTAAAGAGCTGGAAGGCTCGACGACGGCAATCATCGGCACTTTTGCCAAGCTGACGGTGGCAAAGGATTTTGCGCTGCGCAAGGTGATCCGTGAGGCGGGCGGCAAGTATCGCGTGGTGAAGAACAAGCTGGCTGCGGTTTCCGGCCAGGGCACGCAGGTGGAGGCCGCGCTGAAGGGCCTGAAGGGCGTGAACTCGGTGGCGTTTACCGCGGGCGACCCGGTGGCGCTGGCCAAGGTTTTTGCCAAGTGGGCGAGCGACAATGCGGAGTTCCAGTTCAAGCTGGGCATTGTGGACGGCAAGCTGCTGACGGTGGAAGAGGTCAAGGCGCTGGCGACGATGCCGGGCAAGGAAGAACTCTTTGCCAAGCTGCTCTTCCTTATTAATGCTCCGGCGCAGCGGTTGGCCACGGTCATCAACGCCACAGGCAAGAGCGTGGCGGTGGTGCTGGGCCAGGGCGTGGAGAAGGAAAAGTTTGTAGCGGCGGCGTAACCGCCGCTGTTGTCAGTCGTCAGTTCACAGTTCTCAGTGCGGCATAACCGGTTTTTAGTGCTGAGAACTGAAAACTGAGAACTGAGAGCTGCATTTAGGTTTTTGGCCGGGAAATGGGCGGGAAGTGCGCGGGTCTGGCGCATCGGAAACTTCCGGTTTGGTTCTGCGGTCGTGGGAAAAACAATTCAAAACGAGTGTGAATGGAGAAAACAATGGCGGATCTGGCACAGTTGGAAGAGCAAATCGTAGCATTGAGCCTGCTGGAAGCGGCGGCTTTGGTGAAGAAGCTGGAAGAGCGTCTTGGCGTATCAGCGGCAGCGGCAGCCCCGGTTGCGGTGGCGGCGGGCGGCGCGGCGGCTCCGGTGGTTGAGGAGAAGACCGAGTTCCAAGTCATTCTGAAGGACTTTGGCGCGAACAAGATCAACACCATCAAGGCTGTACGCGAGATCACCTCGCTCGGTCTGAAGGAAGCCAAGGACCTGGTCGATGGCGCCCCCAAGGCGATCAAGGAGAACGCGACCAAGGATGAGGCCGAGGCCATCAAGAAGAAGTTTGAAGGCATTGCCACCATCGAAATCAAGTAGGCTGAAGCGGGCCGCCCGGTCCTTTGGCTGGGCGGCTTGCAAGGTGAGCCGGGACGCGCTACGATGAAGGTTGCGCGTCTTTAGGCCTGTTCTTTTTTTATTGCGGGAATAGGCGTATCGGTTCAACGCGTCTTGGCAGGTGGGTGGAGGCACGCAAACGTTCGCGTATCCGGGGCAGAGCCAAGCCCTCTGGTGGCGGATTTTGATTTGCAGTTAAGTGCTTTTTGGTCAACGATTTACTTGGGCGGCAGGCGGGTTTTTCGTGGACGGTGGGTGTGGCTGGCAGGCGAGCGGCAGAAGCGAGCTTTGGGATCAGCGAGAGCATGCAAGAGAATTCGGATGGGAGCACAGGCAGTGGGCCGCGCTCGTGAGGCATTGTGTCCTCGCGGGCTTTTTGTGTCTCCCGGCTGCGTGGAGTGCCCTTTTTGGGAATTTCCGCGCGGCTTGTACCAAAATCGTTAACAGGTTTTTCGGCAGCATTTGTTTCCCCGGATGTGCGCAGTGTAGCGCAAATGCCAGATGTGCAGCAATACCCGCGAGGTAATTTTAACGTTCCTTTTGGAATGGGACGGTTGAGGCGGATTGCGGTGCGTTGGCGAACTGGGGGTCGGAATTGTCCGGCGATGGCCGGGTTTCAGGGGTGGGGCTGGAGATTGCAGTGAGGCCAGTCCGGTTTTTTTAACTTCATTACGTAGTTAGCCGGCGCCGACAAGACTCGGGCGCTGGCCCGGTCCGCAGCCGTGACAGGCTTGCGGTTGCCGGAGCGACCAGGGTCAGGAGTGAACATGCCCAACGAGAAGCGCGCGATTCGCAGCCGGCTCGATTTTTCCAAGATTCCCACCGCAACCCAGATTCCCAACCTGATTGAAGTGCAGCGGCGTTCCTATGAGCGCTTCCTGCAGATGGACAAGCTGCCCAACGAGCGCGATGACGCTGGTTTGCAGTCGGTGTTTGTCTCGGTCTTTCCGATCACTGATTTCCGCGGGATCTCGCAGTTGGACTTTGTGGATTTTTCCATCGGCAACTGGGAGTGCAAGTGCGGCCACTTGAAGGGCCTGCATCACCTGCGCACGGCCTGCGTGCATTGCGGGTCGATGGTGATTACGGACCCATTCCATCCGGGCGATGTGCTCTGCCAGAAGTGCGGCACGTACAACAAGAACACGCCTGACTTCT
>CAZYCV010000065.1:0-21978 GCA_964645305.1 uncultured Occallatibacter sp.
AAGCTGACCGGCTGGAAGCTGAGGAAGCTGATCTTCTTGGGATTGTCGAGCGCGAACTGAATGATGCGGCCTACCTGCTCATTGTTGATGCCATTGATGATGGTGGTCACCGGCACAATATCCACGCCGGCCTCATGCAGATTATTGATAGCTTGCAGCTTCACATCGAAGAGGTTACCCACCTTGCGGTGTGAATTGGCCGCGTTGCCGATGCCGTCAAATTGCAGATAGACGTAGCGTAATCCGGCCAAGGCGGCAGCACGGCAAAGTTCCTTGCTCTTGGCGAATTCGATGCCGTTCGAAGCAGCCTGCACGGAGTTATAGCCGACCTTGCGGCTGTAACGGACGGCATCCAGAAAGAACGGCGAGAGGGTCGGCTCGCCGCCACTGAACTGCACGCTCATCTGCCGCTTGGGCTTTACGGTGATGGCGTTGTCCAGCATGGTCTTGATATCTTCCCAGCCCAGCTCATGGACAAAACCCACCTGATTGGCATCCATGAAGCAGGGGTCGCACATCATGTTGCAGCGGTTGGTCAAGTCGATGGTCAGCACCGAACCGCGCCCGTGGGTCATGGTCGAAGTGCCGTGAGCGCGCAGGCGCATATCGCTGTGCGAACGCATATCGCGGCCCGGAAAACTCTCTTCCAAATGCTTGTAGAAAGCCGCGTCCGTGGCCATGATGTCCTCGAAGTGGCCGTGCTTGGGGCAGTCCTTGACCATCCAGATCTGGCCGTTGCGCTCGATGATCTGGGCCTTGATCTCGCCCACCTTTTCGTTGAGCAGCACTTCATACGGCAGCTTGCCGTCCAGAATCTGCTGGCGAATCTCCGGCACGCACTTGGGACAAAGCGAGTCCGTGGTGCGCGGCCAGCCCAGTGGCGGCTTCTCTTTTTCCCAGGACTTTTGCAGAGGCTTGTCGGACCACTTGGGGATGAACCCAGGGTTGGGGCTGATGCGATTCAGCCGCTCAAAGACCACCCACGCGCCTTGCGCCACATAGGTGGCTGCCTTCTCAACATACTTGATAGCTTTTGCCATAATGCCAATCTCCTTGAATGGTTTGGCGGCCAGCGGCGGACTCGCACTCGGCCAGTGCCCAGGAGGCCAAGTTGCGGGCGCTTCCATGGGTACGAAATTCCATTTGTAGGGTAACCGCAGAACCCCGTCAAGCGAAGGGCAATGCAGCGAACTGCGACATTTGGCAGCGAATGGGGGCGGGAGCGGGGGGAACGGTTGGCCCGAGAAACATGAAGGAAACGATCAGAAGAGACAAAAAGGAGTCCCGGGCAAGGTCAATCGAAAAAGCCGAAAAGACACTAGGCCCAACGAATGGGGCGCTTGCGACATTCTGGCAGACGACGAGTTGAAAATGGAGAGTGGCAGTGCGCGAATTTTGCAAATTCGACGGATTGCAGACCGTTTTCGTATTTCGTCTATTGAAGTTTTGGGCGTGTATGCACCCTGTTGTTGTTTGAGAGAGTTACAAAAGGCACATAAACCTACTGCGGAAAATTGTTGAAGATTGATTTTCGCCAAAAACTTAACAGGCTTCAAGATACTGAAAAACGAGATTTGCGGGGCTAGTCACATTTTCTTGAAAATCACATTCAATATTTCCCTTGATCTCCGCCTCACTTAATATCTCTGCGAAGAAAATCAAAAGAGGTGCTGCTGATCCTACCAGCTGGGGGCACCCCCTACGGCAATGGTTTTTTGATTGCTGCCATCGGGACTCGCGACGATGATCTGCCCCGCATCGGTGTTCATATCCCATAGCACGATATTTCCCCTTAGGGAAACGTCCCAGACAGAAATTCCAGTGGATGAAATTTGGGTCGGGTTGCTCCCGTCCGCGTTTGCGAGGGTGGAGGTGATGTTGCTGATGCCGCCCCAGCCGCTGATGTAGTACAACTTCGTCATGTCCGGCGAAAACATCGCCATAGACGAAATGGTATTGACCAGTTGATGAGGGTTTCCTCCGTCCGCATCCATGAGCCAAACGTATTGGCCCTTCTGATAAAGGATTTCCTTGCCATCAGGGCTGAAGCGCGGGTTTTCAATCAGCACTCCATCCCCGTAAGGCTCGGTGGCCCTTTCGATGAGGCCGGTTCCATCGGCTCCGATGGTCCAGACCCCTTCGATGTCTTCAGTGGTGGATCCAACGACCGTCTGTTTGAATCCGGTGAAAATGATAGATTTGCCATCGGGAGAGAAGCGAGGGAAGCTCGCCGAATCCAGGCCGCCGATGGCAACCAGGTCTAGTGTGCCGGGTCCCTTTGTGCCGGCAGCGGTGCCGTCGGTGGAGTACATCAAGAATGTCGATCTCGTTACGGTTGGATCCGTCCCGCAAATGAAACCAAGGTGGCCGTACGACCAAGTTGGATACCAGCATCCTGCGCTTTGCGGAAGAAGCATCGTTTGCCCGCTCCCGTCGCTGTTCATCACCATAACACTGCCCGCATTCTGGTAAAGGATCCAATCCACCACCTTGACGGTAGTGGTCCCTGGCGTGGCGCTGCCGAAGGTTGCCGTTACAGTGAGAGTGCCGGTGGCGGAGCTGTTCGGTGTAAGTATGCCGGTACTCGGGTTGATGGTTGCGAGTGATGTATCGCTTACGCTGAATGTCGCTGCGATTGTGTCGCCATTTTCAGTGGCTTTGCAGACGTAGCTGTTTGGCGCCGAGACGCCAATTTGAATGTGGTCAACGCACGTCACGGAGATTGTTTCTGCGGGCGGTGGTTGGGTTGAGCCGCCGCTTCCACCGCCGCAACCGACAAGGCTAAAGCTACAAAGAGCCACAAGGACCGTGGAGTGGGCAAGATGATATAACTTCATGGCGTTTCTCCGGACAGATCAGGATACACCTTGCGAGCAATCATGCAACTGTTTTAAAAAACCTCATTTTAATGAATCAACCTGGGTACCGCAGGTCTTTTTTCTCGGTTAGGGGAGACGACGAACTTCAACTTGTCCATTTCGCAATTCAGGCAGTTGCAAAGGCTGTAAGGCTGAAGGCTTATAGAATGAAGAAATGCTACGAGTGAAGTTATTGGAAGTGGGGGCGCGGGCGCCTGTGGTGGCTCATCCGGGTGAGGATTTGGGCTATGACTTGTTTGCGCTGACCGGGGCTGTGCTGGCTCCGCGGGCTACCGCGAAGGTGCGCACGGGGATTGCCGTCGAGGCGCGGCATCCTGGGATAGGAGAGCCGCTGGGGCTGCTGGTGCGCGATCGCTCGTCGATGGCGGCGCGGGGGATTGCCACCACCGCCGGAGTGATCGACGCCGGCTACCGAGGCGAAATTCTGATCCTGATGACCAACCTGACGGACGCGGCCATTGAGCTGAAGGCCGGCGAAAAGATCGCCCAGATGATTCCGGTGCCGGTTTTGACGGGAACTGTGGTGACAGTCGAAAGTCTGGAAGACTCGGCGCGGGCGGAAAAGGGATTTGGCAGTTCCGGACGATAGAGGTTCCTGGAATCCCAGCTCCCAAATTCGGTATCTGGGGCACCCATCCTTGCTGGAATTTCAGACCATGCTTTTCCGGGCGTGATCGCCAAAGTAAATCGGGCGGCTCCGACTTTCGTCGGATGCGCATATCTGTTTGCCGCGCCTATGATAGGGATGCAATTTGGAGGCATCGCCATGACGCCGAAGATCAAAGCGCTTTCTATCTTCCTTGGTATCATTCTGGCAATCGGGGCGGCCCCGCTCAGCGGCTGCGGTGGGTCGGGCGGCTCCAGTTCGACAACAGTGGTAGCCACGCCCACATTCTCACCCGCCGGTGGAAGCTATAAGACGGCGCAGACCGTTACCATCTCTGACTCAACCGCCGGCGCAACGATCTACTACACCACCGATGGAACGACGCCTACCGCTGCCTCCACTGTTTACGCCGGCGCGATCAACATTCCCGCAACCCCGGCTACGGAGACCATTCAGGCAATCGCTGTGGCCCCGGGTGATACAAACTCTGCGGTTGCGTCGGCGATTTATAAGATCTCCCCGACCGGGGCAACGGCCGCTGTGGTGGGCGCTGACGTTGGATGGCTGACCCAGTTGGAAAGCCTGGGATACACCTGGACCGATACCACCGGCGCACAGGCAAGCGCGTTGCAGATCCTCAAGACCGCCGGTGTCAACACGATTCGCATTCGGACTTTTGTGAATCCGACGATCACCGCGGGCGTGCTGGGCGTGGGCGACCTGGATCAGGCGGGCAGCATTGCGCTGGCCAAAACAGCCAGTGCGATGGGCTTCAAGATCGTGATCGATTTTCATTACAGCGATACCTGGGCCGACCCAGGCCATCAAACTCCGCCGGCCGCTTGGGCGAGTGACAGCTATGCCCAATTGCAAACCGATCTCTATAACTATACTTATAACTTCATGACGGCGCTGGTGGCCGCGGGAGTTACTCCGAGTTATGTGCAGGTGGGCAACGAAATCAACACGGGAATGCTCTGGCCCATCGGCTCGGTTGGCTCTACAACCGTAAATGGCAACGACTTCACCCATGTCACGGGGCTCATCAACCAGGGCTATAGCGCGGTGAAGGCGGTGAGCAGTTCGACGCAGGTTGTGATCCACATTGCCGGCATCAGCAATCTCAGCGACTTTGAATGGTTCTTTGACGGGCTCACGGCCGCCGGCGCAAAGTTCGACGTGATTGGCGCTTCTTACTACGACGGGCCGAGTAACATCACCACGGTTGCCTCCAACCTGAATACTCTGGCCGCCCGCTATAGCAAGCCGGTACTGATCTGCGAGATAGGCTATCTGTATAGTGATCCAACTGACGCCTACACCGATATTCAAGGAGCATTCCAGGCGATGAATGCCGTGCCCAGCAATATGGGACTAGGAGTGATCTATTGGGAGCCGGAAGCGCCAGACGATTCCGCAACCGCTAACTACACGATGGGTGCCGTGACCGAGGGAACGGGTAAGGTGCTGCAATTTACCACCGCGATTGATGCGTTCTGAAAGGTAGAATCGTCGCTTGTACCTTGACCCAATGAAAGCTTCCATTGGGAAATGTTGCGTCGGCCTCCCGGACGACTGTAGCGCGGACATCCTCGTCCGCGCTCGTCCATTATGAATTTCAAATCAAGCAGCCACCACACGGGCGCCCCGCGAATAAGTAGTATCTATTTTGCCGAAGAGAGTAGGATCGATAGAATCGGGTTCTTGGCATCGCTGTGTTGTTGTAAAATGCTCAACAGTAAAGCTCCTTGATGCCAAATCAAATCCAATATAGGCTGCAAGGAGGCTCCATTGACCGAAATGAATCCAAATGAATTGAATTTTGAGCAGTTATTCAAGCAAATCTCGCCGGAAGAAATTAGCGACGATGTGTTTACGCTGGTCGGAAAAGTATTCCCGGTTATTACCGCGGGCAAGAAAGATTACTTTAATTCCATGACGGCTAGCGGCGGCGGCATGGGAATTCTTTTCAGGAAACCTACCACATGGTGCATTCTTCAAACAGGACGCTATACGCTTGAGTTGATGCAGAAAGAGCAAACCTATACGCTGTCTTACTTCCCGGATGAATATAAGAAGCAAGTCATGTTTTTGGGAAGTAAGTCAGGAAGAGATAGCGAAAAGATGAAAGAAGTTGAATTGACAAGCGTTCAAACTCCTTCTGGAAATATGACTTTCAAAGAAGCCCGGCTGATTATTGATTGTAACTTGACACAAATTACCGCCCCCGATCTCAATGATTTTTACTCGCAAGAAGCTCGAGAGTACGTGAACGAGGTTTACCACGATCCAAAGGAATTTCGCAAATTTGTATTTGGGGAAATCACCCACGTTTGGGTAAAGAAATAGATTTAACTTAGGCTTGTTTATGGATTCCCAGGTCCCATAATCGGGACCTGGGGCACCCACGATAAATGGTTAATCGGCTACTGGTTTCCCAGCCCGTCGTTCTGGTGGTAGTTCGGGGCAGCGGGGACGGGGAACTCCGGCACTGGATGGGCTTTCAACTCGTCCAGCACCATTTGCACGCCGGTTTCCAGTTGGCGGTCGTGACCGGCGGCCACGTCCTTGGGCAGATCCTCGACCCGCACGTCCGGCGCGATGCCGTGGTTTTCCACCTCCCAGTCGCCGTTGAGGCCGAAGATGGCGTAGCGCGGCGCGGTAACAGAGCCGCCGTCGAGCAGTTGCGGATAGCCCCCGATGCCCACCAGACCGCCCCAGGTGCGCGTGCCGACCAGCTTGCCGATGCCCGCCTTTTTAAAGTACCAAGGCATACAATCGCCGCCCGAGCCGGAGTTCTGATTGATGAGCATCACCTTGGGGCCGAAGATGGCGCCCACCGGATCGTGGATCGGCTTGCCGCCCCGCTCGAAGGCCCCGGAGAGCGGGAAGCGCTTGAGCACGTCCACCACGTAGTCGGCGATGAAGCCGCCCTCATTCCAGCGCTCGTCCAGTACCAGCCCCTGCTTGTCGAGTTGCGCGTAGAAGTAGCGGTTGAAGTTGGTGTAGCCCGCGCCGGCGGTGTTGGGCATATAGACGTAAGCCACCTTGCCGCCAGAGAGCTCGTTGACCTTGCGGCGGTTGGATTCAATCCAGTCCAGATTGCGCAGGCCGTCCTCGTCGCCAATGGGCACCACGGTCACATCCTTGGCTTCCTTGCCCTCGGCGTTGTAGGCGATGTGCAGCACGGTCTGCTTGCCGGCCGTGCCGTCAAAGAACTCATAAAGGTTGTCGGTCGAGTGCAGTTCACGGCCATTGACGGCCAGCAGGTAAGCGCCCTCATGGATATAAACACCGGGCAAGGTGAGCGGCGAGGTCAGGCCGGGGGTCCAGTTTTGCCCGCCAAGAATCTTGCTGATGCGGTAGCGGCCGTTTTCGATCGTGTAATCCGCGCCCAGCAGGCCGGTCTTGGGCCCGTTATCCGGCTGATGCGGCCCGCCGACAAACATGTGGCCGATGGTGATCTCGCCCAGCATCTCGTTGGAGAGGTAGGTGAACTCGGAGCGTGAGGCAAGGCCGTCCAAATAAGGCTTGTACTTGGCTTCGATCTTGGGAATACTCAGGCCATGAGTTTTGGGGTCGTAGAGGAAATCGCGCTCAATGCGCCAGGTTTCGTGGTAAATTTGCTTCCATTCGGCGCGAGGATCAACGACGGTCTCCAGATTGCCAAGATTCAGCGGCTTGCCCGGAGCCTCGGCGCCCGGCTTTAGATCGTCGGCGGAAGCGATGGACCAGCCGCCCTTGCGCGCATAAAGCACCTTGGAGCCGTCCGCGGAGACGATAAAGGCATCCACGCCGCTTAGCAACTGTTCGGTCTGCCGCTTTTCCGTGGTGAAGCGCCAAACGGCGCGGGGGTCGCCTCCCTCCTCATTGCTAGGGCGACCAAAGGGCGACCCCTCAAAGAGATACAGCACGCCAACCTTGCCCGTGGCAATGCCGCGATAGTTGCGGGCCGGAATGGGCAGCGCCAGGATGCGGTCGCCAATCTTCTCCAAATCCACTTTGACCTCGACCGGTTTGTCGGCATCCTTTTTGTCGCCGTCCTTTTTGTCTTTGTCGGCGTCCTTGGCGGTGTCGTCTTTCTTGGCTTCGTCTTTCTTGTCAGCGACTTTTTTATCAGCCTTTTTGTCGCTGTCTTTCTTGTCAGCGTCCTTGGAGTCTGGAGTGGCGTCGTCTTTTTTGTCGGCGTCCTTGATCTTTTCGTCGTCGCTCTCCGGTGGAACGGGCGATGAGCCGTACTTGGCTAGCACCGCAACATACACGCCGTTGGTCTGCGCGCGGTCCAGCGAGGAGAGGTCAATGCCGGCGCTGGATGGACCGTCGTCAGTAGAGGCAAGGAAGTAAAGGAACTTCCCGTTCGCGTCGAAGGCGGGGTTGGAGGCATCGCTCATGCCATCCGTAACCTGCGTAGATTTGTGCGTTTCCAGCGAATACAGGAAGATGGCCCTCAACTGGTTATCGAGGTCGCGCTGATAGGCGATCCACTTGGAATCCGGCGACCAGACTGGGTTGAAATCCGGTCCCCAATTGCCGTAGATTTCTTTGTCAACCAGCACCGGCTTGCCAGAGGGCGCGTCCACCACCCAAAGGCGCAGGTGCTTGTCCATATAAAGAATGTGCTTGGAGTCAGGCGACCAAGTGGGCGAGTAGAAGTAGCTCGGATCGGGGCCCAGGTCGATGACCGTGGGCGCCTTGAAGCCGGTCTGGTCGTGCAGGTAGAGCTGGTACTCACCACTGGCGTCCGAGAAGTAGGCGATGGTCTTGCCGTCGGGGCTCCAGGCTGGGTCGCGCTCGGCCACGCCGGGGGTGTGGGTCAAATTGCGGGTATCGCCCTTCTCGGCCGGGACGGTAAAGATCTCCCCGTGTGCCTCAAAGACGGCGCGCGCGCCGGTGGGCGAAAGCTGGGCATTCTGAATCTCGTCCGGTGCAAGGTGTGCACGATGCGGCGCAAGACTGGCCAGTTCACCGTGGACTTGAATCGAGACGGGCTTGTCGATTTTAGTGGAAGGGTCGAGCAGATGGATGGAGCCAAACTGCTCGTAAACCAGCCCGCCGGGACCGGCCTGGAAGGACTTCATATCCAGTCCGCTATTGGCAATCACTTGCGAGAGCTGCCCGCTCTTGGTGTCGTAATCATAAAGCGTAACCGGGCCGGCATTTTTGCCATCCGCTGAGCGGTCGCTGAGGAAGTAGACTTGATCCCCCACCCAGACGGGATTGGAGTCGTTGGAGTTTTCGCGCGGCACTTTGACCAGGTCAAGCGTCTTTAGATTGACAATCCATATCGGCGATGTCTGGCCGCCGACGTAGCGCTTCCAGGCCGCCTGCCACTTGGTGAAGGGCTGATAGGCGACTGACTGACCGTCGGGCGCGAAGGAGATCTGAGATCCGGAGGGCAGCGGCAGAGGTTCAGGGATGCCGGAGCCGTCGGCAGCCACGCGGAAGAGCCGGTTGAAGTGCCGGTAGCTGGCCATGCCGCTTGAGATCAGCACATCCTTGCCGTCCTGAGACCAGCCGACCACGGCGCTGCCGTCCGGATGCCAGGTGAGACGGCGGGGAATGCCGCCCGTGGCCGCAATGACATACGCGTCGGTGTTGCCGTTCAAGTGGGCCGAGTAGGCGATGAAGGCTCCGTCCGGCGAGAAGTACGGCCCGGCGAGCACATGGCCGTCCGAGGTGAGCCGCTCGGCTTCGCCGCCCGCGCGCGCCACGGTCCAGATGTCGTCTGCATAGCGAAAGGCGATCCGCTCCTGCGAAAGAGATGGAGAGCGCAACAGCAGCGGCGACTGTGCAGGCGAGCTGGTTTGAGCAGAGAGAAGAGCTGGGGAGAGCGAGGCCAGCGCCAGCAGAATCTGGGCTAGCCGGGAGCTAAAGAGATTCATGGAGCCTCCAGGGATCGAACATGACCTTTTGATGCAAAATCAAGCGCAACGAACCATTCCATCCATGCTACGCCAGCAACGCGCAGGTTGTTCCAAACAATCGCTATTTTGACGATTTTTTTGGATTTCAGTCAAGCCTTTGGAACCGGGCAGCACCGCGACGCGTATCAGAAAGCGTACCAACGAGAGGCATCCAAGCCGGTCAAGCGGCCTGAAAGGCAGTTGATGCGTCCATAGGAATAGCGGATTTTTGCAACCAACGAGAGATGGACGAAGAGCAACCGCAGATCCTTCGACTCCGTTACGCGCAAAAAACGCTCCCAACTCCGCCCAGGATGACGGAGGTTTAATCGGGATCAAAGAATTTTGATTTGTCGTCGTTCGTGCTGGAAGATTCAAAGGCAGAGAGAACAGAAAGCAGGACCATGCCCTTTACCGAAGCCCTGAAACTCGCGCTCCAATCGTTATGGGGCAACAAGATGCGGACCATACTCACGCTGCTGGGCATGGTCATCGGCGTGGCCTCCGTGATTATGGTGGTCACGCTGACCAACGGCGCCAAGGCTTTTGTGACCACCAAGATCAACACCTACGGCGCCAGCGTGATCA
Source organism: uncultured Occallatibacter sp. (assembly GCA_964645305.1). Lineage (GTDB taxonomy): Bacteria > Acidobacteriota > Terriglobia > Terriglobales > Acidobacteriaceae > Telmatobacter. The sequence continues at coordinate 9,978 of CAZYCV010000065.1, forward strand.
CCATCAGCAAGCAGCCGCAGTTCAGCAACAATATCGAGGAGTATCTCGAATTCCAGAAGCGCAAAGATGTCACCATTGACGATTACCGGGCTATTTTGGATGACTGCAAATCCTGCGTTTCGGTCGGTGCCGCACGCTCTTCTACCGGCAAGATCGTCTACCAGACCAAGTCCACTACGGACTCGACGGTGCGCGGCTGGACGTGGACGATGCCGGCGCTCTCGAACATGAATGTCGAATCGGGGCGCGGCTTTACCGAAGTCGAGGACGAGCATAGCGCGCACGTGGCCATCGTCGGTTGCGACATTGTGGACAATGTGCTCGGCGGGGGCGACCCGTTGGGCAAGGAGATTCGTGTCGATGGCGCTCCCTATACGGTAATAGGCGTGGGCGAGTGCCAGGGCAAGATGATGGGCCAGAGCATGGACAACTGGGTGGCCATTCCTCTGATCTCCTTTCTGCACGCCTATGGTTCGCAGGGCAGCTTGACAATCTATGCCGATGCGGGCGGTGGCGGCTCGGTCATCGACGAGGTCTCCGACGAGCTGCGCGTACTGATGCGGGCGCGCCGCCATCTGGCTCCCGGCACTTCGGATAGTTTTACCGTGGATACCAGCGCGACGCTGCTGAATATGCTGAGCAAGGTGCTGAATAACTTTGGTGCAGTGGTTGCCGCCATCGCTGCCGTCTCGCTGGTCATCGGCGGCATCGTCATCATGAATATCATGCTGGTTTCGGTCACCGAGCGAACGCGCGAGATCGGTGTGCGCAAGGCTCTCGGCGCGCGCCGCAACGACATTCTTCTGCAATTTCTGATCGAGTCCGGCGCCATGTCTCTGGCGGGAGGCGTGCTTGGCGTCCTGGCCGGCATTGCGGCTGCCAAGGCCATCACTCTGTTGATCGCCTTTCCCTCCGTGGTGGCGCTCTGGTCGATCCTGGTTGGCCTCTTCGTGGCTACGGCCGTCGGCCTGTTCTTTGGCGTTTATCCAGCCTATAAGGCCGCCAGCCTTGATCCCATCACTGCCCTGAGAGCGGAGCTATAACCATGAGATTGAGAGATACAAAAGAACCCGTACTGATGGCGCTCGACACGCTGCGCAAAAACAAAATGCGCTCCGGCCTGACCATTTTAGGCATCAGCATCGGTATCGCCACGGTGATCCTGATCTCCTCGGCCATCAACGGCTTGAATACCAATATTGCCTCCTTCGTAAATACCCTGGGCACCAACTCCCTGTGGGTCTTTCATTTTGAGCCCTTCGGTCACAGGCCTACCACCGAAGAACTCAATCGCAAAAGGTTGACCTATGATGATGCCATTGCCATGCGCAGCCTGCCCTACGTCACTGCCGTCGATCCGGAGCTGACCAGCCAGAATTTTCAGACCGGCGTTGGTAGCGTTTCGCTCAAGCGCGGCGCGCACAAGATTCAGAACACGATCCTCACCGGCGCCACAACCGAGGTGAAAGAGACCTCCGATATTGAGCTTACAGAGGGCCGGTTGTGGACCGATTCAGAAGAGGACCGCACTGCCAAGGTGGTGGTGTTGGGCCACGATGCCGCCGAGGATCTCTTTCCCGGCGAGGATCCCATCGGCAAGGATGTCGATTGCGAGGGCTCCATCTTTACCGTCATCGGCGTGTTGGATCTCCAGCCCCAACCCTTTGGGAGCGGTCGCAACTCGCAGGACAACTCCGCCTTCTTTCCGCTGACCACCTTCCGCCAACTTCATCCCGAGCTGAAGGATTTCTGGATTACCGTGAAGTACGACGATCCGGCTCACAAGCAGCTAGTCGTTGAAGAGATCCGCGAGTTGTTGCGCGTCCGTCGCGGAGTGCGGTTGGAGCAGGATGATAACTTCGCCATCTTTGGCCCTGACTCGCTGACCCGGCTTTGGAATACGCTGACCATCGGCCTGTTTTCCTTTATGGTCGCTGTCTCCTCGGTCGGCTTGATGGTGGGCGGCGTAGGCGTGATGAATATCATGCTCGTCTCGGTCACCGAGCGCACCCGCGAGATCGGCGTCCGCAAGGCCATCGGCGCAACCAGAAAGAATATCCTGCTGCAATTCACGCTGGAGGCGGTGACGCTATGCGTGGTCGGCGGAATCGTCGGCATTCTCGCCGGCTCGCTATTTACGCTGATTCTGCACTACGCGGTCAGCTTTCTGCACGCCGCGCTCTCACCGGTTTGGGTCACCATCGCCTTTGTGGTCTCCTGCCTGATCGGCCTTGTCTTCGGCATATACCCAGCCTGGAAGGCCGCCAATATGGACCCCATCGAGGCACTTCGCTACGAGTGAGATAGAGGATTGCCGCTCCGCGCCGGCTGGCTAGTCTTCGCGGAGCGGCCTTCTCGGTTCTTTCACCGTTTGCGCGTAAGGATTCAAGAATGGCTGAAGTTTTATCCATGTAATTTGCTCCCCGATCCCTATTCCCTGACCCCTGTTTCCTGCCGCTTGACCTAAACGTAACGAAAGAATCGCAATCCGCGCGCAGCTTTGCTCCACTTCCGGTAGGATATTGAAGGTACCTATTGCAGAATGAGCCTGAAAGCCAAACTGGAAGCAGTCATCTACGCCGCGGAAGAGCCAGTCACACTGGCTCAGCTTGCCGTGCTCTTTGCCGCCGACGTTCTCGAATGGAAGGCGCAACAAGAGGCCGAGGGCGCTGCCTTGCCTTCCGCACAACCCTTTTTGGGTGAAGAGTTTGCCCCCCAGGACGAGCAGGTTGAATTCATCCCGAAGCCGAATCTTGCTCTCCTCGCTGAGATTGACGCGGAGTTCAATGCCGCACATTCTTCCGCCAATGCTCACTTGAATTCTGAGAGTGAATCCCTCCCCGCCGCGGACCCGGTGGTCATTCCCCCGGCGGCGGAGACCCTCTCCAACTCAACTGAGAGCATGAAGCCGACGCCGGATGCTACTGCGCCAACAAATGAACCGGCTCCCTCCGCCGACCTCACCGAAGAGGCCGAGTTGGAGGAGAAGCGTCAGGCTCGCCAGCTCGACCGCGAGATCCGCATCATCCTCCGCCAGTTCCTCGACGAACTGATTGACGATTGCCTCTCGGATGATCGCGGCGTAGAGATTCGCGAGATCGCCGGCGGCTTCCGCATGGCCACCAAGCCCGAGTGCCACGACGCCGTTCGCCTCTTCGTCAAGAGCCTCAAGCCGGCTCTCAAGCTCTCGCTACCGGCTCTGGAAACGCTGGCCATCATCGCCTACAAGCAACCCATTACCGCGCCAGAGGTCAACGAGATTCGCGGCGTGGAGTCCTCCGGTGTCTTCGGCTCGCTGCTTTCGCGCAAGCTGATTGCCACGGCCGGCCGCAAGCAGGTCATTGGTCGCCCCATCCTCTACAAAACCACCAAAGAGTTTCTGCTTCGCTTTGGACTCAAGGATGTCTCTGAACTGCCTTCGATGGAGGAGTTTGAGAAGCTGGCTTCGGTGGAACTGGACGAACAGGAAACCGCCGAAGAGCTCGATGAAGCGGCAAATGAGAAAATGGAAGAATCCCCCTCTGAAGAACTGCCAGCGCAGCCAGAGACACACGTAACCACCGGGACCGCCGAGACGGCGGGCCGCAACGAAGCCAACCCCACCGCAGAGGCCGCTCCTGCTGCGCCTCGCGTCACAGAGCAGGCAGAAATTGAGAATTCTCCTAATGACAACACCCAAGAAAGCAGCCAAAAAAGCCGCCAAGAAAGTCACCCCGACTGAACTCAAGCCCAAGAAAACCTCTGCGGCTAAGCCCGAAGCCAAGAAAGTAACTGCGGCTGAGCCTAAGCCCAAGAAAGCAGTCAAAGCCAAAAAGGTCACGGCCCCCAAGCTTGATTTGACCGAGGCGATCTTGGAAGCTATTCCCGAGACCGTAGTGGAAGCCGCCGCCGAAGCCGTCTTTGCGGCGGTCGTGGAAGCTGCGGCGGTGGAAGAACTTGTGGCGGAAGAGGCAGCTGAGGAAGCAGCCGTGGAAGCCGAGATCGAAGTGGAAGCGGAGGACGGCCCGGAGCCGGAAGAGATCGAGGACGAGTCAGAGTCCAGCCCCAAGCCGCGTCCTCCGGCCAAGCTGGAGCGCCTGCAGAAGATCCTCGCCGCCGCCGGAGTAGCCAGCCGCCGCAGCGCCGAATCGATGATCGAGCAGGGCCGCGTTCAAGTGAATGGCAAGATTGTAACCGAGCTGGGCACCAAGGCCGACGCCGGGCGCGACCACATCCGTGTCGATGGCAAGCTGCTGCAAGGGGCCGAGCGCCTGCGCTACTTCATCCTCAACAAGCCGCGCGGCTTTGTGACCACGGTCAAGGATCCTGAAGGCCGCCCGACGGTGATGCAATTCTTTGAGAAGATGAAGGAGCGCCTCTACCCGGTTGGCCGCCTCGACTATCTGAGCGAGGGGTTGCTAGTCGTAACCAACGACGGCGAACTGGCCAACAAGCTGACCAAGGCCTCCTCCGGCGTGGAGAAGACCTACCTGGTCAAAGTAGCCGGCCAGCCCACCGAGGCCGAGTTGGACATTCTCCGGGGCGGCGTCTCCATTGCGCTGGGCAAGCCCGGATCGAAGACCGTCCGCACTTCGCCGGCCCGCATACGCCAGGTTCGCCAGGGCGACAACCCCTGGTACGAAGTGGTTTTGATTGAAGGCCGCAACCGCGAACTGCGCAAGATGTTCGAGGAGATCGGTCACTTTGTTGAAAAAATTCGCCGCACCGGCTACGGCCCGCTGGTCCTCGACCAGGAGCCAGGCAACTTGCGCGAGTTGCAAGCGGAGGAGCTGGAGGCTCTGCGCAAAGCCGCCGACGGCAAGCTGCGCACCCCGAAGTCCAAAGATCTCCGTCGCCGCAACCTGATCGACGCCGGCAAGCTGCCCACCGTCCTTCCCAAGCCGAGCAGCCGTCCGCGCATCGCACCTCCCTCTGTGCTGCCGCCTGCGGCCGATGCCAGACCGGTTCAGACAGACTGGTCCCGCCCAGGCGCTTTCAAGGCAAAGAAGTTCGGTTCAGGTCAACCGCCCCGCCCCGCCCCGCCCGCCGATCGCTTTGCCAGCGGAGAGGCCAACAAGTTCTTCCGTCCAGCCCGCCCCAGCGACGAGGGCTTCCGCCCTGCGGCAGGCCGCACCTCGGCTCCCAATCCCGTGCGCAGTTTTTCCGGTGCGGAAGACGAGCGTGCGCCGCGGTCAGACAACCGCGCGCCGCAGAGCTTTGGCTACAATCGCCCCGTTGGGCGCAGCTTTGACCGCCCGGATGCGCGTGCAAATGCGCGCCCTGGACGCAACTTTGAACGCCCTGCCGCTCGCCCAGCATGGAACAAGGACGCCCGCCCTGCTTTTCCGCCCGCCCGCTCGGCAGAAGGCTCAACCGGCGAGGCACGGCCCTTCACCCCGAAACCGGCATGGAAGAAGCCGGAACGCGCCGAGGGCTTTTCCAGGCCGGGGAACTCATCCCGCCCGGAGCGCTCCGGTCGTCCAGAGCGGCCGCCTCGTCCTGATTTCAAGCGCTCTGCCGCGCCGCGCCGCGACCTTCCAGCCCGCGAGACCCGCGTCTTCGACGAGGATCTGGAGCCCATCCGTCCACCCAATCTTCACATCGAGGAGATCACCGGCCCCAGCCCTTCCAATTTTGACCGGCCCAGCGCGCCTCGCTCAAACTACAGCCGTTCCTCAACCGGCCGACCAAACTCGAACCGCTCCAGCGCCCCGCGTCCTTATGCGAATCGTCCGGAATCAGGCAGGCCCTATGCGCCTCGGCCTAATGCGGATCGCTCAAGCTCCAGCCGTTCAAGCGCTCCCCGTTCGTACTCGGATCGGCCCGCTTCCGACCGGCCCAGGCCCAGCCGTCCTTCGTATGACCGGCCAGCTCCTTCCGGCAACTTCCGGCCACGTACCGATCGCCCAACCGGCGACCGTCCCAGCCGGCCCAGCTTCAGCCGCCCTGAAGGAGGCCGCCCGTCGTTCACCAGCAGCGGCCAGCCTCGTCCCGGCGGCGCGCGTCCCAGCAGCAAGCCGGGCAAGTTCAACAAGCCCGGAGGTGCGTCCAAGCCTTACAAGCCGCGCACCGAGGGCGCATCGGAGTACCGCCCCACCCAGGCAAAGCCTTATTCCGGCTCCAGCTCTCGGACGGAACGAAAGGCCGGTCCCGGTTGGAAGCCGAGTCCCTCCAGCACGCGCTCCAAGCCAAAGCCGGGCAGCTCCGCCAAGCCCAGCCATCGCGTGAAGCCCGGAGGCAAATCCAGCGGCAAAAAGCGCAATTACTAATCGTGGCGGGCTTTCCTGAAGGTTTTGGAAAGCCATCTTCTGCGCGGCCGGTGGGGATTTATAAGTTGGAGGCCACTCCAATGCCGGCCCCATCGGCGAAAATGGTAGTGGATGAGAAATCGGCTTTTATGGGTAGGATGCGGGTTCGCTATGGCGGCCTGGACACTGGTCGCTGCGGCGTGCCTTGGGGCGCAGGAGAGCGTGGCCGATGCTCCGGAGCCTACGCGCGCGATCAAGATTCCCATGCTGCCCGATCAGCTCTCCGAGAAGCCATCGCAAGCCCCGGCAGCGACGATCGCCCTGGGACCGCTGGGTTTTTCCACGCCCGGAAGCATCTATATGGGCCTGCGGTACAGCCTCGTCTCGCTGGACTTTCTGGACGAAGACCACCTGCTGTTCACCTTTCGCGTTCCGGGGCTGGTCCATCGCAATCTCGGCGAGCACGGATCCGGTGAGTATGAGGAGCGGCAGATTCGTGCCGTGGTGCTGGAACTACCTGCGGGCGTGGTGAAGGCCGAAGCCTTGTGGACGGTGCATGACCGCCAGCGATACGTTTGGATGCTCGCCGATGGACGCTTTCTGCTGCGGGATCGGGAGAGTCTTGAGCTGGGCGACGCCAGTCTGGAGCTGAAACCTTTCCTGCGCTTTCCGGGGCCGCTGCTGAGTTTGGAGATGGACCCCGAGCAAAAGTTTCTGGTCACCAATTCGCGCGAGGCGGCGGCGCACCTGCCCAACGACGCGGTAGACAGTCAGAAGCCGGAGAGCAGCCCTCGGATTGCCGTACGCGTTCTGCGTCGCGATTCCGGCGAGGTGGTGCTGGTCAGTCACAACAACTCGACCGTTCACTTGCCCATCAACTCTGATGGATATCTGGAGATAACCCGCGCATCGAGCGGTCGATGGCTACTCAAGATGAATTACCTGGGCGGAGGCGGCAAGGTTTTGGGCCAGGTGGAATCAGCCTGCGCGCCTGCCTATGATTTTCTCTCGCAGCGTGAGCTGCTGCTGACCACTTGCATGCAGGATGGCGCGGGTATGCTGACCGCCATCACCACCGATAGCAAGCGGCTGTGGGAGGTGCTGACCTCGAACGCATCCATCTGGCCCTTGCTGGTGAAATCCTCCGGCGGCCTGCGTATGGCGCGCGAGTCCTTGCTGGTCACCCATCCGGTCACCTCCAGCGAGCCGCTTTCGCAGGATGAGATCAAGGGTCAATCCGTGGAGATTCTGGACGCGGCGGACGGCAAGGTGGTGCTGGAGACAGCGGCCAATCCGATTCTCGACGGTGGCGGGAATGTAGCCATCTCGCCCTCAGGCCGGCGCGTGGCCGTGCTTTCAGAGGGAGCTATTCAGATCTTTCAGCTACCCCCGCCTCCACCCCTCCCGAATGGGTCGGCGGCGACCCAGGCCCCGCCTTCAACTCATTGATCGTAGAATATATCCAGCGTTTTTGAACCAAACCGTGTAAACTGTAACGCGGGAGAGATTTCTTGTCTACTGACGTAGTACGTTATTCAGCCGCCGCACTTACCGACGTTGGCAGCAAACGCCCCTCGAACGAGGATGCATTCGGCTACTCCGTTGAACAGGGTGTCTATGTTGTCTGTGATGGCATGGGCGGAGCCGCGGCAGGCGAGATTGCCAGTTCTATGGCCGTTGAGGTGGCGCTGCAAGGATTGGGCAGCCGCATTGAGGCCCAAATCCCTCTTGAACATCAGGTCGTGGAGGCCATCCGCGCCGCGAATGAGGCGATTTACACCCGCGCCCAAAGCAATTATCAGCTCAACGGCATGGGCACCACGCTGGTCGGCCTGGTGGTGGACGGCAGTCGCGTGCTGGTCTTCAACGTGGGCGACAGCCGCTGTTACATCCTGCGTGAGTTGGCTCCCCAGCCCGCCGATCCTGAGCTGGAGGGTCAGGTTGAGAACGCTCCCCCTTCAAGCCGACTGCACCAGATCAGCCTCGATCACTCACTGGTTGAGGAGCAGGTGCGCATGGGCCGCATGACTCACGAAGAGGCGCTGCACGCCAACTATCGCAACGTGATTACCCGCGCGCTGGGAACGCAGCCCACTGTCGAGCCGGATATCTTCGAGTTGCAGGCCTTGCATGGAGATATCTTCCTGCTCTGTTCAGATGGGCTGACGGGCGAGATCAGCGACGAGCAGATTGAAGCCATTCTGACGCAGAATCTTGCTCTCGACCAGCTTTGTCTCCAACTGATTGAAGCCGCAAAAGAAGCCGGCGGACACGACAACATCACCTGCACGCTGGTTCGCGCCGAAGGATAGTGCAGCCTCTCAGTTGATTGGATTGCACCGGAGGCGGGCTACAAAAAACAACCTGTAGCGCCGGTCTCCTGACCGGCTGTCGTGTGGGCGTCCTCGACCACACCAGTTTGGAGTTCCGGTGGGTCTTTAACGTAGGTGGGGCGCCCAAGTTTCATGCGTGGCAGGCCGGAGACACCGGCGGCAGACTACAATAAACAACCTGTAGCGCCGGTCTCCTGACCGGCTGTCGTGTGGGCGTCCTCGACCACACCAGTTTGGAGTTCCGGTGGGTCTTTAACGTAGGTGGGGCGCCCAAGTTTCATGCGTGGCAGGCCGGAGACACCAGCGGCAGACTACAATAAAAGCGTGGTCGAACTGGTGCAAATCTCCCCCGCTCGCACGGCTCCGGCCTCCAAGCCGGAGTGGCTCAAGGCGCGCGCCCCGGTAGGCGAAAACTATCACGGCCTCAAGCGGCTGGCCCGCTCACTCCAACTTCACACCGTCTGTGAGAGCGCCCACTGCCCCAACATCGGCGAGTGCTGGCAAGCCAAAACCGCAACCTTCATGATGCTGGGCAACCTTTGCACGCGCCGCTGCGGCTTTTGCGCTGTGCCCAAGGGGCGCCCGGAACCCATTGACTTTGATGAGCCACGCCGCGTTGCCGAGGCTATTGCATCGCTCGGTCTGGAGTACGCCGTCATTACCAGCGTTGACCGCGACGATAACCTGCTGGGCGGTGCCCGCGCCTTCGCTCTGGTGATTGAAGAGACGCGCCGCCAGGCTCCCGGCTGCCGCATCGAGGTTCTCATTCCCGACTTTCAAGGCAACCTCGAAGCCATCCGCCTGGTCGTCGAGGCCCGGCCGGATGTGCTCAATCACAACATCGAGTCCGTCCCGCGCCTCTATCGCGCCGTCCGCTCCGGCGCGCGCTACGAGCGTTCGCTGGAGCTATTGAGTTACTCGAAGGTGTTGAATCCTGAGGGCGTAACAAAGTCCGGCGTGATGGTTGGCCTGGGCGAAGAGACCGTCGAACTACTGGAAGTCTTCCGTGATCTCGCCAGCGTCGGCTGCGACATTCTCACCATCGGCCAGTATCTGCGCCCCTCACGCGACCATCTGCCCATGGCCCGCCTTTACACCCCGCATGAGTTTGCCGAGCTGAAGACGGCAGCTCTCAAGCTCGGCTTCCGCCACGTGGAATCCGGCCCGCTGGTCCGCTCCAGTTATCACGCCCACGAACAGGCCGCCTCCACCGGAGTGACGGCGCTTGCTTGAGATAGATCCCAATGGTGACAAAGGGTTCTGGATGCCCCACCTTCGCAGCGTTTTTTCTTTGGGGCCAGGGTGAAATTCAAATCTCCTCTACGCCAACAGGAGATTCCTAAAGCGAAAAGAATCGCACTGCGCCGATCGCGACCGCCCATAGCGCCAATTGTGTTGCGAGAGTGGGCAGATTTCTCTTGAGCGAGTGCCAACTCATCACAAGAAATGCGAGCATGATCGGTAACTCGGTGACCATCAGAATCTGAAACAGGTGAGCCTGCCAACCTTCATCAGCGGGCGGATGACTCCCAAATTCAATGACGCCTTCGATGACGATCGCCAACGCAATCAGGGACATCACCATGGGGGCCACTTTGCAAAAAGCCCGCGCTCGACTGGTATCCATCATTGGACAATTCCTCTTGGGGATGAAAGAAATCCTCGCGCAGCTGGGATTTGGCTTCTCGTTCTTGAGTCAGTCTACCTCATTCTTTCTTCGGCTTGATTTTTTCAGTCTCCCTTTCGGCAAATAGGTCAGTGGCCGGCAATCGAGCGGCTTGTCTATCCCACCAGATACCGCGCGTGATAGGCTGACCTTTCAATCTGAAGGAGCTTATTTCCGATGTCGAACGGCCATTCGTTTCACTTCAACCTGGTTGCCGCAGCCCACGCCGCGATGATCGAGCATGGTTTTCAGCCGGATTTTCCCGCCGGAACCGATGGCGAACTCGCTGCGATTCAAGCCCATCAAACCGAGATGCCCGCCCTTGCCGGCATCCAAGACCTGCGCGGTTTGCTCTGGTCCTCCATTGACAACGATACCTCCAAGGATCTGGATCAGATCGAGTGGGCCGAGCAGCTTGCCGACGGCCGCATCCGCGTGCTGATTGGCGTGGCCGACGTAGACTCCCGCGTCCATCAGGGCACGATCATCGACTCCCACGCCCAATCCGAGACCACCTCGGTCTACACCGGCGTCAAGGTCTTCCCCATGCTGCCCAGCGAACTCTCCGAGGGCATCACCTCGCTCAATGAGAATGAGGACCGTATCGCCGTGGTCATCGAGTACGCCGTAGACCCAACCGGCGCGACCACCGATGGCAAGGCTTATCGGGCTCTGGTCCGCAACCACGCGCAACTCGCCTACAACGCCGTCGGTTCATGGCTTGAAGAGAAAACTCCTGCCCCGCCGAAAGTTGCGGCGAGCGCCGATCTGGCCGCGCAGCTCAAGCTCCAGGACGAGGCCGCCAAGCGCATGATCGGTGGTCGCTTTCAACACGGAGCGCTTGATCTAGAGACCATTGAAACCCGCCCCGTCATGCTGGCCGATCAAGCCATCGACATTGTCCGCCAAAGCAAAAACCGCGCCACCTCGCTGATCGAGGAGTTCATGGTTGCGGCCAATGGCGTCATCGCGCGCACCTTTGAGGCTGCTGGCGTGGCTTCGATTCGTCGCATCGTCCGCACCCCCAAGCGCTGGGACCGCATCGTCGAAATGGCCGAAACGCTGGGCACAACGCTGCCCGCCGAACCGGACTCCAAGGCGCTCAACGATTTTCTCCTCGCTCAGAAGCAGAAGGATCCCGACCACTTTCCCGATCTTTCGCTGGCTACCGTCAAGCTGATGGGTCCGGGCGAATACGTCCTGGTCAAGCCCAACGAGGTCTCCCCCGGCCACTTCGGCCTGGCCGTGCAGGATTACACCCACTCCACCGCGCCCAACCGCCGCTTTCCGGATGTGGTGACGCAGCGACTCCTTAAAGCCTGGATCACCAAGGCTCCGCAGCCCTACTCCGCTGACGACCTCAACGCCATCGCCCAGCGTTGCACGCTGATGGAAGACGGCGCGCGCAAGGTGGAGCGCGAGATGCAGAAGCGCATTGCCGCCGTCGTCCTGCAAAAGCGCATCGGCCAGAGCTTCCCGGCCATTGTCACCGGCGTCAACCACTACGGAACCTTCGTCCGCACCCTCGACCCCCACGTGGAAGGCATGGTCGTCCAAGGCGGCAAGGGCCTCGACGTAGGCGACAAAGTAACGGCAAAGCTGGTCTCCACCGATCCCGTGCGCGGCTTCATTGACTTTGCGGTGTAAGGATTTCGGTTTGGCTTGCTGAGTGCCTCCGGTCTCAAGATCGAGACCTGGGGGCATCCTGCTTTAGTGACCGGACCGAGGCCACCCGCCTACGAACTTGTAGCGCTGGCCTCCTGGCCGGCTGTGGC
>CAZYCV010000066.1:0-21487 GCA_964645305.1 uncultured Occallatibacter sp.
TCGCCGCCATCAAGGACGGAGACGCCGTCACCGGCAACCGCACCAAGGTCAAGATAGTCAAGAACAAAGTGGCTGCGCCCTTCCGCGAGGCCGAGTTCGACATTCTCTACGGCGAGGGCATCAGCAAGGAAGGCGACGTCCTTGACCAGGCCGTGGCCAACAATATCGTCGAGAAATCCGGCGCATGGTACGCCTACGCCGGCGAGCGCATCGGCCAGGGCCGCGAGAACACCCGCACCTTCCTCAAAGAGAACCGCGAAGTCTACGCCCGGATCGACGCCGAACTGCGCAAAAAGCTGAACATCGCCGCCGCCAGCGCCGAAATTCCCGCCATTCCCCCCGCCGGCCCCGCCGAAGCCAAAGAAGCCGTGCGCGGACGCAAAGGGTAGTGAATTGCATCTCCAGGGAGAATCCCCGGTCCCCAAAAGCGAGGGACCGGGGGCACCCTCAACTTGATTAAACGATGGTTGAGACCAGGGCCACCCGCCCCGGTTTCCGCCAATTTTTGACAAAATATGCCATTGGCGCTACATTGGCATCAAAGGATTTTGCCATGCAAACCATGAATATCTCGCTTCCCGACCCCATGAAGCAGTATGTGGATGAGCAGGTCATCGCCGGGGAATATAGCAGCGCAAGCGAGTATATGCGCCAGTTGGTGCGCGCCGATCAGAAGCGCCATGCCAGGGAGCAGCTTGAGCAGACCTTGCTGGCGTCGCTCTCGGAAGGCGAGGCGCAGGAAGCTACGCCGGAATTCTGGAGCACGCTCCGTGCTGAATTCGACAAGCGCTCCCAAGCTCGGCCAACGGTTCGGGCTGCCTGAGATGGCCCAAGTCCTGGTTCGCGCCCGCGCTCGCAGGGATATCCTGTCGAACGCCGCATATCTCGAAGAGCATGGTGGCGAGCAGACGGCGCAGCGATTTTTGGACGCAACACAAAGCACATTCGATGCGCTGGCGAAGATGCCGAAACTCGGCGTCTTGTGCGCCTTTCAAAGACCCGTTCTTCGCCGTCTTCGCCGCTGGCCGGTGAAAGGCTTCGAGAACTGGCTGATCTTCTATCTGCCCAAGCGCGACGGGGTTGAAATCGTCCATCTCATTCACGGAGCGCGTGACATTGAGAGTCTGCTCGACGGTTAGGTAGATGAGCGACCGGCAGTTCGTCTCCTCCCCGATTCCCAACTGCGAGGGACCGGGAGTACCTTCAACTTGATTAACCCATGATTGAGACTGGGGCCACCGCCGTTCCTCCCGTAGGGAGGGGCGAAAATAGCCCAGGATGAAATCCTGGGTAAACGTTCGTGAGAGAGATTCCCGCCCCAGCGGGGCGGTGTGAAATCCGTGCATCCTATCAGGATTCAGTGATTTGGGGCGAGATCGTTCGAGCCGCCCCGCCGGGGCGGATGACCTTCCCCTTGCCTCTAACCCAGGGCTGCGCTACGCTTGTCCTGGGCTATGATCGACGGCTCCCTCCGGGAGCAAACCGTTGGGCTGCTTATGGCTCGGTTCATGGCGAACTGCACGTAAGATCCACATTTCCCCGCCGCCGGATTCACAATTGGAGTATTCTTAGGTTGCATGAAAGGCGAGAGAGGTTGGTAACTGCCCGAGTGGAGGCGCTACCGGCAGTTCGGCTCCTCCTCCCCGGTCCCCAAATGCGAGGGACCGGGTGTATTCTCAACTTGATAAAACGATAGTTGAGACCAGGGCCACTCGCAATGGAATTTGAGGTAGTGTATGAGTTTTATGCGTTCATTCTTGTTCGTGGTGGTGACCGTAGCGTTCGCTCAGGTGTTCGCAGTTGGGCAAGCTGGAGATGAAGCAAAGAGAATCTACAGTTCATCTCAGGATTCCGTATTCCTCGTTTATCTTAACGACAGCAGCGGTACACCTAATGCACTTGGGAGCGCTTTCCTAGTCGCCCCACGACTTCTAGTTACGAATGCCCACGTCGTCAATGCTGGAAATCCCGTTCTTGCTGTCGGCCCCGTCCGCATCCCACTTAAGATTCTTCGGACGGATGAAAAAAATGATTTAGCATTGCTTTCAGTAGATGTTGACCTGATTTCAAAGCCTTTACCACTCGCATTAACAACAGTATCGCCTGGTGAACAAATTTTCGCGATTGGAAATCCAGAGGGACTAGAAAAAACAATTAGTCAGGGTATTGTTTCTGGCTTGCGAAAACGGGGTGATAGGGATCTATTGCAGGTTACAAGTCCTATTTCTCATGGATCGTCAGGGGGGCCGATCCTCAATGCAAAAGGTGAGGTGGTAGGAATAGCTGTTGGAATGCTCGATGAAGGTCAAAACCTGAATTTTGCGGTCCCGGTTGCCTACGTCAGAGCAATTCTCGAGCAAAAGGCCGATACAACTATTGCATCGAATGTTGATAGTAGCTTAAGCGATGCGAAGGAAATATTCAGCAAAAGGGCACAAGCCGAATATTCCGATGATTCTTCATCTGAATACCAGCAGCAAACGCGAAAACTCCTTGGATTGATGGAAACAATTGTGGCATCCACAAGTAGGGAAGATGCTTTAACCGAAATAGCTTGTTTAGGTACTAAAGCCACTGATCTGAGTGATACCGGAATCAAAGCCGCTAGAAAACTGGTAATCGAAAAGCCATCCTCGGAACATCGCGCATTATTGTCGTACGTACTCTATGACCGCGCCAGTGATGAAAATATGAAATCCATATTTGCACAAAAAGACAGTGAAATTCAATTGCAAGCGAATACTGCTCACGAAAAATATTTGTCTGAGGCAAGCCACGAGGCATCTGATTCCGCGAAAACAGCAAAGGGACAGACACTTTTGATTGCTAATTATGTACTCGGTAATACTAAGAAAGATAATGAAGAGTATTCAGAGGCTATTTCCTTGCATTCACTCGTAGCAGGAGGTGATACAAGGTTATGTGGTGACGACCTTGCCAAATTGGCAATCAGTAATCTGATCTATGAAAACGACAGCGCAAAACGACCAGAGGATGCTGAGAAATGGTTCAAACGCTATGCGAGCCTCTATGAACCTAATGCATATGAATGGGATTCCGAAGGTGACCGAAGAATAGGTGTAAATGATTATGTGAAAGCAGCCGAGGCTTATGAGAAAGCTGCGACTAGCAGTAGTTATTATGGATACGATTATTGCTATGCATCAAGAGCAAATTATTTACAAATAGTAATGAATTCTGATGGAGTTTTAGCAGATGGTAGAAAATGTGTGGAAGCATCGGTACAAACCACGAAAGATAATGAGCATTATTTTAAATCCATAATACCTTTCGTTTATCGGATAATGGCAGGAATACTTGACGAGAGAGGGGTCTACCAGCCAGCATTGGAGTATATTAAAGAGTCCATCGCTTCCGAACCTGAAAATCCATTTTCTTTGAACACAGAAGCGAAAATCTTTGAGGATCTTCAGAGATACTCAGAGTGCATCTCGGCATCACAAGCCGCAATTCGAGCATCTGACGGTAAATATCCATCAATGCACTTCCAATTAGGTCAGTGCTATTTTGATACTGAAGACTGGAGTAAAGCTTCTGATAGTTATAGATTAGCTGCTGAGGCAGATAAAAGTGACGTAGCTTCTGCATTTAATCTTGCCCTCAGCCTTGCTCGCCAGGGATATACTAGCGATGCAAATCATTGGTTTCATGAGGCTCTAAACAGAAAGCCTAACGATGAACTCCGAGCTAAAATTTTGAATGCTCTGAAATAGGTTGGTGGCCAATGTCAGATTATTAAATAGTGTGATTCACTGCTCGGTGGGTGACCAAGTAACCCATCTTTCGTGTTCTATGCGAAGGACAGGCAACGATAAATCCTAACTGGAACCTTGTTCATAGGGAGCAGATTTCATGAACAGAAAATCATGGTTGGCAATCGTCACAATGGTAACATTGCTTTCTGCCTCGCCTGTTATGCAGGCGGCTCCGCGCAAGGCGCATTTGGTGGTGCTGGGCGCGGCGCGGAAGGTTCCTTACTCGAAGGTGGGCGATCCGGCGGGGGCCATGGCGGGTGAGACGGATCTCCGGGTGCGCGCGCTCGTGGTGGATGGCGCGGTGAAGGAGTGGACCACCGGCGACGCGCATGACGTGACCGACCGCAGCTTCGTGGTGCGGCGGGCGATCAAGCTGAATGATTCCTTGCCCAGTGAGCAGGCGGGCGATGCCTCCTGCTCAAAATCCGGCGAGGGCTCCTCGCCCAGCGAAAACTCCGCTGGTCGATCCACGACTGGCGAGAAAGCCGGCGCTGCGTCCAGTGTGAAAGCCGGCGACAAGCCCGCGACGAGCGGCAAACCTGGAGCTCCAGCAAACTCTGGCGCGAAGCCTGCTCCGAGCGCCAAGCCGAAGGCCCCGAGTGCGGCGGAGCATTGGGTTTGGCAGCGCGGTCCCTGGCTGCTGGTCGATCGCGTGACCGGGCACATCGTCGCGCTGAAGCTGCCCGACTACGATCCCGGCGTGAGCCAGGTGAGCTGGTTCCGCGACTACGGCGCGTATTGCGGCGTGACGGCGAGCGGCAAAAGCCTCTACGCGGTGGTGGCGCAGGTGGCGGCGCGCAAGGCTGTGCTGGCCAAAAAGCTCTCGGCCTTCGATGCGGAGAGCCATCCGGAGCCGGTCTGCGGGCCGGCTGAGTGGCAGCGCGAGCCGCTGAAGGTTACCTTTCATCCGACGGGCAAGGACGCGGTCGGCTTTGAGGTGATCCCCGGCTCCGCTGTGCTGGTGGAAGACGCGGGGGACGAGACGGAGACGAAGTAGGGACTGAGGGACTAGGGACTGAGGGGATGCGCCATTGGGGTTCGTGGTTTCCCACCCATTCCGCAAAGTACGCGGAATGGATGGGGCACCCAGGTTGGTTGGCTGGTTGACGAAAAGCAAACGCGGGTCCTTCGACTCCGCTGGTCGCAAAAAACGCGCCCAACTCCGCTCAGGATGACAGATTTATTGCGATATACAACTCCGCTCAGGATGACAGAATTATTGCGATATAAACATAGTAAATTTGTTGGGATATGAAACTAGAAAAAGCCTATTCAGGCGGATGCTTGACGAGCAGCATACTCCAGCCTTCCGGGTTCAGCGGAATGGTAACTTCAGTTCCGGCGGGCGCGGCTTCAAAGCGCTTTGCGTACTCAGTAAAGCACATATTCTGGAAGGCTGGATGCCTGAAATCGCGCACAATCCCAATGCACATGAAAAATAAAAGATAGGCCGCGATGACCTTGAGCAGGCTTGACCGGCAGAAGAGACACCACAGCAGCGACCAGGCAAAGGCCAGCGCGGGGAAGAACCAGTAGCGGGCGCCCGGCGCGACCACGAGAGTCTCCCAACAGGTTTTTCCGACGGGCACCGGGCCGATGGGAGATTTGAGAGCCAGTGCCAAAAGGACCGCGGAAACCAGAATGAGGAAGCGGAGGGGCAGAGGGGATCGCATGGAGCAGTAGGCGAGGATGGCCGTTCCAGCTACGGCCATGCACACGAGATAGAGGAAGGCTCCCTGACCGGGAATCACGGCCAGCTTGTTGGCGCCCAGCAGCGTGGCGGAGTAGATGGGTCCGCCGAGAATGCGCGCGAGCATGGCAGAGCTTGCGCCCAGAGGAAGGTGGGCGCGGCCTCCAGGGTCAACGATCAGCATCGCCCAGGCTTGAACAAGCGAGCAGGCCGCGAGCAAAGCGCCCTGCGTCCAACGCCAACGGTTGCGCTCTGTGAATGCAAGCAGGAGGGCGATGGGAGTGAAGAGGACGCAGAATGGGCCGGTGAGTCCGCAAAGGGTCAGAAGGATGAGATCGAAGACCCGGCCCGCGCGGCTCCGCGGCGTATTCGCAACCACCACGAGGAAGGCGCTGAGGGCCAGCAGCCATTGCGATTCAGTAATGCCGAAGCTGAGTTCGGCGCAGTTGGGCAGCAGCAGGTAAACACCCGCCAGGAGCAAACGGAAGCGGAGATTGCCCCAGGCGCGGGAGCGGGCGGAGAGCAGCAGGTTGACGGGCAGAGCCTGCACTCCGATGGCAACGAGATTGGTGACCAGAGGGGCCAGAGCCAGAGGCACAAGCAGCGCCAGGGAAGCGGCCAGCCGGGGCAAGGTCTGGAAGTAGCCGGTATGCGTTTGGAAGAGCGCGGTCCACCAGCCGAGATTGTAGGCGTCAGCAAACCAGACGTGGCCATCCTCGGCGCGGAATTGAGCGTGAAGAAGGGCGTCTGGGCGGCGCGCAAAGAGGAGGGCACAGGCGAACAAAAAGGCCGCAGCGTTTTGCCAGGCGCGGATTTGAGTCGGCTGCCCTGGGTGACTTGTGGTCGCGTCCATAAATCTGTCCCGCTTTCAAAATCCGGAAAGCAACGCACTTTCAGAATATCCCGGCGGAGGCAAATCAGGTGGTCAAGGCGGACAAAAAACCGGAGACTAGCGAACCGAGATCACTGAAGCACGGATGGATCTCAGCTTTTCGTCGTTTGCGGCTGGTTTTGAGTAAGCCGCAGCGGGCAGATCTTGAAACGGTCGAGCCGCTCGGCGAGTCTTTTGGCCTTCATGGATCTTCCAAGCACCGCCACGCGCGGGCTTGCGGCGGCCAGCCTTCAAGAAATTCCAGAGAGTCCATAGGAGGAAAGCCTCTATAAGGCCAGCCGCAAAAATCAAGATCAAATCGCGATAGTTGATGCTCATCGGAGAATCCCTTCCGCCTTCCCGCGTACGGCGTGCGCAATCGATGGGTGCCGCTGAAGCCGGAAAGCGTTGCACTTTCAGAAGAACTCCGCAGGCGTAAATCAGGCGTAGGGGGTCTATAAATCTTTTGTAAACGGCGGTCACAGGTGTAGGAATGGAAAACTGGATGGGGTTCATGGTTTGCCACCCGTTCGCAGAAAGCGCGAATGGATAGGGGCACCCAGCTTGGTTGGAAGTCGGCGAAAGGCAAACACAGACCCTTCGACTCCTTTGGCCGCGAAAACGCGCCCAACTCCGCTCAGGATGACAGACCTGTTGAAAGCTGGAAGCTGAGAGCTGAAAGCTGGGAATTGAGAGCTGAAAATTAAGAGGCGGGCTTACGGCGATTGGGAGTGGAAGGACTTCCCAATGCCGCCAGCCCGCTGGACCCTGGACCGGGTCTTAGGTGATACTTTAAGTCTAGGCTTGTTTTGGATGAACGCAAGTTCTTTTTTGGTTAATCCTTCCCAAAAGTGACCACCATCACGGGAGTCCCGTATTTGGGACCGATTTCATTGACTTGAGGGTGGAATAACTGGTACAAAAAAGTTTCCACCCCAGACAAATCAGCGCCGGGGGACGGCCTCGGGGCGCAACGGTGGACGAGCCCAGCTAGCCGGAACCGCGTGAGCACATCGGATTAGAATGCAAGAGATCATACAACAACTCGGGACGCTCTTTATCGGCGCCATACCCACGACTCTGCTCTTCATCGTGCTGGTGATTTCCTATCAGTTGCTGGTGCAGGGGCCGCTGACGGCCACATTGAAAGAGCGCCGTGCCCGCACGGAAGGCGCAGTGGAAGATGCGCAGAAGGCGATTGCACTGGCCGAGGCGCGCGCCAATGAATACGCCGACAAGCTGCGCGCGGCCCGTGGCGAGGTCTTCAAGCTGCGCGAGGCGCGCGTAAAGCAATGGAGCGCCGAGCGCGACGCAGCGGTGGATGTAGCCCGCAAGGCCGCCCAACTGAAGGTGAGCCAAGCCAAGGCGGCGCTGGAAGATGAAGCGGCGCGGGCACGGGCTGCCATTCAGGCCTCGGCCGGGGATTTGGCCCGCCAGGTGGTGCGCGCCGTGCTGCCGGTGGCTGCTGGGGGTTCCCGTTGAGAGATTTCATGACCCATTTTGTAATACCTGAACGCCGTTCCGCGCGAATTCTCCGAATTTTATTGTTGGCCGGATTGCTGACCACGGCCTTGGCGCCGATCCGGCTTGCGGCGCAGGATGCAACTCCCGCCGCCGCGCCCGCCGCCAAGTCTGAAGCCGCTCCCTCGCAAGAGGAACAGAACAACGTCTTCCGGCTGGAAGGTCCGCTGGTGAAGTGGACGGCCAAGACGCTCAACAAATCACCCGAATTTGCGGCTACACTCTTCGAGTTCATCAACTTTGGCGCGATTGTTCTACTGATTGTTTCGCTAAGCAAGTCTCTTCCCAAAGTGCTGCGCGCGCGCGGCGAAAAGGTGCGCGTTGACCTGGAAGCGGCCCGCAAGGCGACCGCCGAGGCCCAGACGCGGCTGAGCGCGATTGAAGCCAAACTGGCAGGGCTGGATGGCGAGATTGCCCAGATCAGGGCGCAGGTGGAAGAAGAGAGCAAGCAGGACGAGGCGCGCATCAAGTCTACGATTGGCGAAGAGAGCGCGCGCATTGTGGCCGCCGCCGAGCAGGAGATTGAGTCTTCCGCCGCACAGGCGCGGCGCAGCCTGCGCCACTTTGCCGCCGATCTGGCCATCGACCAGGCCGTCCAGCAATTGACATTCACGCCGGAGACAGATCGCGCGCTGATCGCCGAATTTCTGGGCGACGCAACGCTCACCGTCCAGGGAGGGCAGAAGTAGATGGCAGCCTTTGCAATGCGTTACGCCCGCGCCTTTGCCGATGTAGCGGCCCAGCAGAAGCTGGAGACGGTGGCAGTTGAACGGCAGTTGAGTGATTTTCTGGGCACTTGGGCAGCCAGCGATGAGCTGCGCGAGCTGTTTGTCAATCCGGCGGTTCCAAATGTGCAAAAGATCGCGGTTCTGGACAAGCTGAACCTCAAGCTGGGTCTTCAAAAGGAAGTGCGCAACCTGCTGGCGGTGTTGATTCACAACGACCGCATCGGCGAGGTGAGCGAAGTGGTGGCGGCTTGGCGCACTGAGGTGGCTGAGCGGCAGGGAATTCGCGCGGTGGAGATTGTGACGGCGCGGGAGTTGAGCAAAGAAGACAGCGCCAAGCTCACGGCGGGCGTCGGCAAGCTGGCTGGCGGGCGCATCAACGCGAGCTTCAAATTGGACGCGTCGATTTTGGGCGGCACGGTGGTGCGCATCGGCTCGACGGTCTACGACGGCTCGGTGCGCGGACGGCTGGAACGTTTGAAAGCAGCGCTAGTCGCGTAACAGGGATCAGGGTTCAGGGGTCAGGGATCAGAAAAGCCCCTTGCAGCAGAAACGATTAGGAACAAAGGAGCAGGAATCAGGGAAATCGGATCGGAAAATTGCTGTTGTACCTGCGCGGCAAGCTGATCCCTGACCCCTGATCCCTGACCCCTGAAAAGGAAGAAAATGGCTCAGATCAAGGCAGACGAGATTACGCAAATTCTTCGCGAGCAGATCGCGAACTACGACTCGAAGGTCCAGGTCGACGAAGTCGGGACCATCACCTCGCTCGGCGACGGCATCGCCCGCCTGCATGGGCTGGACAAGGTCATGGCCGGTGAGCTGCTCAGCTTCCCGCACGGCATTGCCGGACTGGCGCTCAGCCTGGAAGAGGATTCGGTGGGCTCAGTGATTTTGGGCGACTACACCGAGTTGAGCGAAGGCGACGAGGTCAAGCGCACCGGGACGATTCTCAGTGTGCCGGTTGGCGAGGGGATGATTGGCCGCGTGGTGAACGCGCTGGGCCAGCCCATCGACGACAAGGGGCCGATTGCCTCGACCGCGCGCCTGCCCATCGAGCGCCTGGCTCCCGGCATCATCGCCCGCCAGCCTGTGCGCGAGCCGATGGCCACTGGACTCAAGGCCATTGACTCGATGATTCCGATTGGCCGCGGCCAGCGCGAACTGATTATCGGCGACCGCCAGACGGGCAAGACCGCCGTGCTGCTGGACACCATCATCAACAACGCCAAGAGCGGACTGATCTGCATCTATTGCGCCATCGGCCAGAAGCGCTCCTCCATTGCGGCTGTCGTCCAGACGCTGACCGAAGCCGGCGCCATGGGCCACACGGTTATCGTGGCCGCCTCGGCCTCGGAGCCCGCGCCGATGCTTTACATTGCGCCCTACGCGGCGACGGCGATTGGCGAGTACTTCCGCGATTCGGGCCGCCACGCGCTGGTGATGTACGACGATCTCTCCAAGCACGCCATGGCCTACCGCGAGATTTCGCTGCTGCTGCGCCGTCCGCCGGGCCGCGAAGCCTATCCGGGCGACGTCTTCTATCTCCACTCGCGCCTCTTGGAGCGCAGCTCCAAAATGTCCAAGGAAGAGGGCGGCGGCAGCTTGACCGCGCTGCCGGTCATTGAGACGCAGGCGGGCGACGTTTCGGCTTACATTCCGACCAACGTGATTTCGATTACCGACGGCCAGATCTTCCTGGAAACAGACCTTTTCAACTCCGGTGTGCGGCCGGCGGTGAACGTGGGACTTTCGGTTTCGCGCGTGGGCTTCTCGGCGGCGATCAAGGCAGTCAAGCAGGTCGGCGCGACGTTGAAGCTGGACTTGGCGCAGTACCGCGAGTTGGCGGCCTTTGCGCAGTTCGGCTCGGATCTTGACCCGCTGACGCAGAAGCAGTTGAACCGCGGCGCGCGCCTGACCGAGTTGCTCAAGCAGCCGCAGTTCCAGCCGTTGAGCTGGCAGCAGCAGGTGATTTCGCTCTTCGCCGGTACGCAAGGCTATTTGGATGATTTACAGATTCCTCAGATTCGCGCCTTCGAAGACGGGCTGTACAAGTACTTTGACACGGCACAGACGGCGCTGATGGAAGAGCTGACCGCGAAGAAGGCGCTCGACGATGAAGTGAAGGCCAAGTTGCACGCTGCGCTGAAGGAGTATGCGGCGAACTTCAAGGCGGAGCAGGCGGCGAAGTAAGTTCACAGTTCTCAGTTGTCAGTTCTCAGTTAAGAACGCCATCGAGGCAAATCGAAGCTAACTGCTAACTGACAACTGAAGACTCACGACTGAAAACTGAGAACTGAAGACTGAGAACTGACAATGGCAAACGTACTCGATTTACGGCGTCGCATCCGCAGCGTGAAGAACACGCGGCAGATCACCAAGGCCATGAAGATGGTGGCGGCGGCAAAGCTGCGCCGCGCGCAGGAGCGGGCGCTCAATGCGCGGCCCTACGCCAAGATGATTACCAGCGTTCTCGAATCGCTCACGCGCCGCGCCGATCTCTACGACGAGACCAGCGGCAATCTGAGTCATCCGCTTTTTGTTACACGCGAGGAGAAGCGGATTCTGCTGATTGTGATCAGCGGCGACAAGGGCTTTGCGGGCGCATTCAACTCGAATATCCTCAAGACTGCTTTTCAGTTCATTGAAGGCAATCCGAGCCGTGAGATTGACGTTGAAGCCGTGGGCCGCAAGGCGCGCGATTTGATGCGGCGGCGCTATCCGGTGGCCGTTTATAACGAGCACACCGAGTCGGATCAGGTCGGCGACAATCCGCATATCTTCAAGGTGCGCGAGCGCAAAGGGCCGGTTGAGGTGGTGGGCGATCATCCGGGAATGTTGCTGAAGCTGGAGCAGAGCCGGGTCTTCGAACTGGCGCAGAGCATCATTGAGCGCTACCAGCACGAAGAGATTGACGCGGCCTACATTGTCTACAACGAGTTCAAGTCGGTAATTACGCAGCGGCTGGTGGTCGAGAAGCTGCTGCCGCTGATGAAGATCGGCATTCCGCAGATTACCGGATCGGTTGAACCAACCAAGGAAGAGAAAGAGCGCGCCGTGGAAGCGGCTCTCTCGGCGGGCATTGAGATTGAAGCGGCGGACACCACCGAGGCCGAAGAAGAGGCCAAGAAGTTTGGCACATCGCAAGTGGATTACATCTACGAGCAGCCCTCGGAGGAGTTATTCAAGGGGCTGATTCCACAGTACATTTCGTCGATTCTTTATCACGCGATGACGGAGTCGGTGGCGGCTGAGAATGCGGCCCGCATGACGGCGATGGATTCGGCCACCAACAACGCCTCGGAGATGATCGACTCGCTCACGCTGCACATGAATCGCGTGCGCCAGGCGGCCATCACCAAGGAGATCATTGAGATTGTGTCGGGCGCGGCGGCGGCGGCGTAAAAGCAGGGAACAGGGATCAGGGAACAGGGAACAGGGAACAGGGAACAGATGTTATGCCCTCCTTGGAAATCTGCGATGGATTGGTTTTGAAAGGGTACGGTTTTAGTCGTGCTGCAATAAGCAGAATGAACGGCGGGCTTTAGCCCCTGAGGGAAACGGCGCTGAGGGTTTGAGATGAAAATCCGTGAGCTTTTGCAGACCAAGCTTTGGGGTAAGATTACTGCGCAGGGATTGTTTCCCTGGATTCTTGTGGCTGGCTTGTTGACGGTCTTTGGTTGGGGTGAATGGAAGTCGTATCAGAACAATAGGTTGAGTGATGGAGAACGAAAAACCGCTAGGATTGCTTTCCGGCAAATCATTGAGTTGCAGAAAGAAACCCCGGAAAGCTATGAAAAATTCATGGCTGTTTACGATCCCGAAAGAAAAGCAATCGAAGCTGCCAACGCGGCCGCGATCACAGCAAAGGACAAGATCACAGTCACGCAACTTAGAACTTGCGACAGCCTGAAAAATGGAGCATTGATCAATGCAGTACTTGAAATGCCGTCAAACAGAGAAGCCACACCCGATCAGTTTAAATTGGCTTTGGAAACATCGGCATTTTTAAAACGTATCGGCATGGGCAATAAAGAGTGTGAAGAGTTAAGTCAAGCATTGCAGTAGCGGAAGTTCAGATTTTAAGAAGGCAGAAAAATGGCAGAGAATATCGGCAAGGTAATCAAGGTCTCCGGTCCGGCCGTGGACGTGCAGTTTGAAGAAGCGACGATGCCGCCCATCTATCAGGCGCTGCGCATTGTGAGCGAGGGCTTCACGGTGCCCGAGCCTGTCAACGTGATCGTCGAGGTGCAGCAGCACTTGGGCGAGGGCCGTGTGCGTACGGTCGCCATGACGGCCACCGACGGCATGGTGCGCGGCATGAAGGCCATCGACACCGGCGCGCCGATCAGCATGCCGGTGGGCAAGCAGACGCTGGGCCGCGTGCTCAACGTCATCGGCGATCCGGTCGATAACCTCGGCCCCATCGGCGAGAAGCTGCGTATGCCGATTCACCGTCCGGCTCCTGGCTTTGACGAGCAGTCCACCCGCGAAGAGATGTTCGAGACCGGCATCAAGGTCATCGATCTGATCCAGCCGTTTTTGAAGGGCGGCAAGATCGGCCTCTTCGGCGGCGCGGGCGTGGGCAAGACGGTCGTCATCATGGAACTCATCAACAACGTGGCCAAGAACCACGGCGGCTACTCGGTCTTCGGCGGCGTGGGCGAACGTACTCGCGAGGGCAACGATCTTTGGCTGGAGATGACCGAGTCGGGCGTAATCAAACCCGGCGATTATGCCAACTCCAAATGCGCGCTGGTTTACGGCCAGATGACCGAGCCGCCTGGAGCCCGTCTGCGCGTGGCCTTGAGCGCGCTCACCGTCGCCGAATACTTCCGCGACGTGGAAGGCTCGGACACGCTGCTCTTTATTGACAACATCTTCCGCTTTACGCAGGCTGGCTCGGAGGTTTCGACCTTGCTTGGCCGTATGCCTTCCGCCGTGGGTTACCAGCCAAACCTGGCCACGGAGATGGGCGAACTGCAGGAGCGCATCACGTCCACCAGCAAAGGTTCCGTCACTTCGGTGCAGGCGGTTTACGTGCCTGCCGACGATTTGACCGATCCGGCGCCGGCGACGACCTTTGCCCACTTGGACGCGACGACCGTGCTGAACCGCGCACTGACCGAGATCGGCATCTATCCGGCCGTCGATCCGCTGGCCTCGACCTCGCGCATCTTGAGCGCGCGCATCGTCGGCCAGGAGCATTATGACGTGGCGCAGGCGGTGAAGAAGATCCTCCAGCGCTACAAGGACTTGCAGGACATCATCGCCATTCTGGGCATCGACGAACTCTCTGAAGACGACAAGATGACCGTGGCCCGCGCCCGCAAGATTCAGCGTTTCTTGTCGCAGCCCTTCCACGTGGCCGAGCAGTTCACCGGCATGGCTGGCCGCTACGTGAAGATTGCCGACACGGTGCGCAGCTTCAAGGGCATTCTGGAAGGCAAGTATGACGACATTCCCGAGGCAGCTTTCTATATGAAGGGCGCCATCGAGGAAGTGCTGGAAACCGCCGAGAAGATGAAGGCGAGCGTGTAAAGCAGGGATCAGGGTTCAGGTGTCAGGGTTTAGGAATGCGCATTTGCGGGGAATCTGTTTTTAACTGATCCCTGATCCCTGATCCCTGATCCCTGGCGACTGAAAGGAGCCCATGGCTGACGAAACAAATCAACTTCGCGTGCGGCTGGTGACGCCTGAGCGCATCTTCTTCGATCACGCGGCGGCGGCGGTTGAGCTGCCGGCGAAGAATGGCTACTTCGAGGTGCTCTACGGCCACGCGCCGCTGATGGCCGAGTTGGGCGCGGGCGACGTGATTGTGCATGGCGGAGGCGACGACGGGCCCGATAGCGTGCTGCGTTACAACGTCAGTTGGGGCTTTGCTGAGGTGCTGGGCGACCGCGTGACGATTTTGGCCAGTGATGCCCTCAAGCCGGAGGAGATCGACGTGCCTCGCGCCAACGAGCAACTGGAGCGCGGCAACAAGCTGTGGAGCGAAGCCGGCGACAGCGAAGACGCTTTCACCAATGCGCTGCGTGTCATCCATGAAGCCGAAGCCAAGATCGCCTCGGCGGCGGAGAAGAACTGAGGGATTTTATCATCCAACTGAACAACAAGCGGCCCTGCTCACACGAGCAGGGCCGCTTTGATTGAAGCTGATTTCTTTCTTGATTTGATTTCAATGACACTCAAAAACTCATAATCCTTATTTCGCCTGCTCTGTTGCCCGCTTGATGGAGAGCGGTAGCTTGTTGGCTCCTTGCGTAAACGTGCCGTCGATGGAGGCAAGGTCAGCGCTGATCTTGGCGTCGAAGGTGATGCCGGCGCTATTCACGGTGATGCTCAACGCGCTTCCGTTGCGGGTCACCGAAGATGCGATGATCCATATGGGGCTTTGATCGGGACTCTGCATCTGGGCGGTCAGGCCGTCCTGTGTGTTGGTAATTTTGAAGAGGATGCGCAGCTTGGTTGAGCCGACATCGAGCGTGCCTTGCCAGACGCCGTCGATCTCTGATGGCGCGGCGGGCTTGGGCGCGGCTTGGGATTGAGGCGCGGCGCGCTCGAAGTCGAGTTCCAGCGGCATGCCTTGAGTCCAAGTTCCTTCTATTCTAGTTGCGTCCTTGCTGACTGTGCCGTCATAGCTCCCATGCACGACATCGACGGTGAGGTTGAGCTTTGAATCCTTGAGAGTGATGGCCGAGACCGGAATGCCCAAGGCAGCCTGATCGACGCTGTCCAGCGTGGCGGTGAGGCTGCCATCCTTGGCGGCATTGACGTGCAGAATCAGGTGAAGCTCCTGGCCAGGGATGCTCAACGTTCCCTTCCAATCACCGGCGATCGGTGCTTGCGCGTGGCTGAGCGGGGTGAGGGATAAAGTGGCAATTGCCAAGAGGGCGAATTTCGAAATGAACAGGATGCGCATCGTTCTCCTTTTTGACTGCAAAAGAAAGTACGGCGAGGCTCTTCCCATGGTTCCACTTTCTTTACCGTTGAACCCATCGGGCTCAACGGCGCAATGGGCCTATTCCGTAATCGTCGCGCCGTAGTTCGGGGGTGGCGGAGCAGTGCCGCGAAGCTGGGCAATGAAGAGCCGAACCTGGTTCACCACCAGTTCTTTGCGGTCAGTGTGTACTTCGTGCGTGGCGCCTTTGGCGATGATGCGAAGGCTGCGCGTGGAGAGCTGCTTCAGCTCTTCCTGCATCTGAGCTTCCAGCGGCTCGAGCTTGCGCGCCTCAGGCGGCTCGTTGGGGGTTGCGCCCGCCGCCGGATCATGCGAGATAATCAGCAGCGGCAGATCGCCGAAGGGGCCGCTATGCAGAGTCTCCGCGCTGGATGCGTCAAAGTTTTTGTATTCGTTCAGCAGCGCGTCAAAATGACTGCGGCATGAATCTTCTCCAGCTGCTTTGGCGGCGCGCGGCTCCCAGCCGTCAGGCGGCTTGCAGAGCCCAATCCAGCGAGGAATGCCCGCGCCATAGGCCAAGCGGGCAATGTGGATAATCAAATCAATGTGCGATTCATCCTGCGGGCCGGCAACCGCCGCGAAGCGTTTATCCTGATCGGGCGTCGAGCTATCCAGAAGGATGAGGCCTTGCACATTGGCCGGATGATGCGTCAGGAAGTCGCGCAGATAAATTCCGCCCCAGGAGTGGGAGAGCAGCACCAGTGGGCCGGTTACGCCAGCCTGCGTGAGCAGCGCGTGCAGGTTGGCGGCAACGTGGTCGGCGTCGGACGGGCCCGGCTGCGGCTCACTCCAGCCAAGCCCGGCGCGGTCATAGGAGCAGACGCGAGTGATCTTGGCGAGCTCCGGCTGAAGGTTGGCCCAGCCCAAAACAGGTGTTGAAACGCCCCAACCCGCTTCCATCACGATGGTGGGCGAGCCGCTGCCGATGCAGTAGAGATGCATCTTGTGGCCATTCACGGGATAGAAAACCCCTGGAGCCGGATGAGTGGCCCAGAAGATCTGCGAGACGACCGCGTTGTAGCCGCTGCTGAGAGCCAGAGCCGCCGCCACCAACGCGACAACGGAGAGCACGAGGCGCTCGGCAATCTTCCGCCAAAGGCGATAGGGCTTTGCGGAAAGCGAAATCATGCGGCGCGCGCTCAGCCACACGATCAAACTTCCAGCCAGGAAAAACAGAGCCGGCATAACGAGATAATCGAAAATCATGATCGTCCTCGAAGCAGCTTGTTGCAGACGCGTACCAATCTTAAACCAGTGGATTCAGGGCGCGATAGTTGCCGTGGCGCTCCATGGCAATGTATCTTCAATGTGCGCAAAGAAAGCAGGATCAAAGCGCTTTCAACTGCGCGGAAGGGTTGTGTCCATGCAGACGATTCAATCTCGGCTCCAGCTTCGTTTCATTCCATGCCTCTCCCTGCTTATATTGACGGCCATCGTCTGCCTTCCGCGGACGGCCTTTGCCGCAACCAAGGTCATCACCGACGCGGACAAGGGCAGTGAGATTCATCTCAAAGTTGGGGATAGGCTGGAAGTGCGGCTGAAAGCGAATCCGTCGACCGGGTTCATGTGGTATATCGAGAAGGGATCGACGCCGCTGTTGAAGCTGGTTCACCAGACGCAGACGGAGCCAGTCGAAGCCGGCGTGGGGCGGCCGGTCGAGCAGGTCTTTACCTTTGAGGCGAAGAGCGCGGGCGAAGGCAAATTACTGCTGCACTATGTTCGCTCCTGGGAACCGCCTTCGCCGGACGATGAGCGGTTCGAGATTCATCTCGTGATTGAGTAGTGCGATGAGAAGGCCGAAGGCGGGAGAATCAATGGGGATTTGCAAGATTTTGGTGGGAATGTCGGCACTGGTTTTTGCGGCGTCGCTGGCGGCGCAAACGTTGCCGCCCACGCACGTAGACGATTTTGCGGGCAAGCCGCGGGTGATCGTCCTGAGTGACATTGGCAACGAGCCGGACGATCAGATGTCGCTGGTGCGCCTGCTGGTGTATTCGAATGAGCTGGAGATCGAGGGGCTGGTCGCCACGACTTCGACCTGGCAGAAGACGGTGATCCATCCGGAGACGATGCGCAAGCTGATTGAGGCCTATGGGCAGGTGAGGCCGAATCTGCTGCTGCACGCACAAGGTTGGCCGGAGACGCAAGAGTTGCTGAACCGGGTGAATGCGGGGCAGCCGGGTTACGGGATGGCGGCGACGGGCGAGGGCAAGTCGTCAGAAGGCGCGCGGGCGATTGTGCGCGCCATGGAGCGGGAGGACGGCCGTCCGCTATGGATTTGCATCTGGGGTGGGGCGAATACGCTGGCGCAGGCGCTGATGGATCTGCGGGCGAGCAAACCGCCGGCTGAGGTGGCGCGGCTGGTTGCCAAGCTGCGGGTCTACTCGATCAGCGATCAGGATGATGCGGGGGCGTGGCTGCGGCGGGAGTTCCCGGGATTGTTTTATATCGTGATGCCATCGACGCAGGACGGGAACGAGTATTACTTTGCCACTTGGACGGGGATCAGCAGCGACGCATATTACGCCAAGGACGTGGGAGCCGATCCGAGCGAGGTGACTAACGCATGGCTGGATGAAAATATCCGCTCCAAGGGGCCGTTGGGCAAGGTCTATCCGCGCGTGGCATACATCATGGAGGGCGACACGCCCTCGTTTCTGGGGCTGATTGAGAACGGCCTGAACGCCTACCGGCGGCCTGACTGGGGCGGCTGGGGCGGGCGCTACGTTTATCGGCAGCCGCACGGAGAGACGCATCCCTTCTGGAGCCAGGGTGGCAATGAACTGGGTCATGGGAACTCGCAGGATACGGTGATCGGGGCGGATGGGCAGGAGCACACCTCCGACCAGGCGACGATCTGGCGCTGGCGGGCGGCGTATCAAAATGACTTTGCGGCGCGCATGACGTGGACCGTGGCCGACTTTGCTCACGCCAGCCATCGGCCGCAGGTGGTGGTAAATGGGAGTGCCGGGAGTTCGCCGATAGAGATAGAATTGACGGCTGGCCAGTCCGTTGCACTCGACGCTTCCCTATCCGCTGACCCGGACAAGCGCGGGCTGACCTATCACTGGTTCCACTACAAGGAGGCCGGAAGCGCGGACGGAAATCAGGCCGGGGTGACGCTGACCGGCGCGGAGACGAACCGGGTTACCGTGCGGGCGGAGAGCGCCTGCGGACCTGCCGGACTGTGGCCGACGCCCTGCAAAGGCAGCGGCGTGGCGCACATCATTCTGGCGGTTACCGGAAAGGGCGTGGACGGAAGCCCGCCGATGACCGCCTATCGGCGCATCATTTTGCACGTGAAACCGGCAGCCGGAGAAAGCCAATCCGTAAATAAACATTAGGCCTTACTGGTCAATTTTACGGTTGCTCCAACCAACTACCACACCGTGCGCGGATAGTGGCTGGCAATCGCTTCATCCGCAGAAAGCAGCCACGCAAATCCATTGGCCTTGGCGTTGGCCACAATCATCCGGTCAAAGGGGTCGCGGGTCCAACCCTCGCCCAGCGCGGCACTCACAATCTCCTCAAAGGGCAGGCTACATACGCGCACCCCCAGTTCATGCGCCAGCTTGCTTTGCAAATCGCGTGATGAGTGCTTTACCCGCCCAATCTCGTAAAGGAGTTCCAGCTCAAAAGCCACCATCGGCGAGATCAGCAGCTCAGCTTGATCGATCAAGCGAATAGCCTCGCGGCTCACCTTTCGCACGCTACCCTGTGAGAGCCGGATCGCCGCATTCGTATCGAGATAGGCGATCATGCCTTCACGTGCTTTCTGCTTGCTGTCGCGGGCTTCGGAGCACAGAACTGCTCCTCTCCGGAACCGGGCATGGGACCGAGCAGCTCGTCCCACTTCCGCTCCCACGCGCGCATCATCTCATGCTTCCAAGAGTCATCCTCTAAATCCACGCCTTCAGCAACAATATCCAGCGGCGTAATCCGGCTCAGCCTGCTCACCGGCTTGCCTTCGGGAACCAGCTTCAAACGGCGGCCTTTGTGCGTAAACCACACCTCGCCTCCCTCCAGCGCCCGGTTGGTCAGCGTAAAGATCTCCCTGCGGAATTGCGTAATCGGAACTTCCATGCTATAAGTGTACATCATGTACGCTTATAGATGTACACATAAGTACATTGCGTAAGAGTCCCCCTCAGTCCCATAGCCCCTGTTCTATGCAATCCGCCCCATCAGCGCTTACAATGCTCAGAGAAACAAAATGGCCAAGAAAAAAGAACCGAAAGAACAGATCTTCGAGGTAGCTTGCCCGGATTGCGGAGCAATGCTCCAGATTGACTCAGCCACCGGCCTCGTGGTGAGCCACACTTCGGCGCCGCGCAAGCGGATGTTCGAGGATCTGGAGACGGCAGCCCAGGCGATGCGCGAGCAGGATGAGCGCAAGGAGTCCATCTTCCGCCAGTCCATCGAGGCGGAAAAGAACAAGGAAGATCTCTTTGAGAAGAAGTTTGCCGAGGCGCTGCGCAAAGCCAAGGACGCGCCGGAGGGCAAGCCCTTCCGCGAGTTTGATCTGGATTGACTTATTGCGTGGGCGGCAATCCAAAGATTTTATGAGTTGCCGCAACTTGCTTGCGCAGGACAGGCGGTTTGGCGTAAGAATGGTGTATGAATCCCGTGACCGCGGTCCGGGCCAAAGGAGAGCACGATGTCAGTAGTCCCCCTTACCAAGCCAGTGAATGAAGCCCCAGCCCAACTGGAGCTGGTTGAAGATGAACGCATCAATTGGGTAGGCTTTGCGGCGGGCGGGAGTCTGGTTACGGCCGGATTGCTTCTGCTGGCCGGCAAACAGAAGGCCGGCATGGTGGCCGCCGCTACAGGCACGGCCCTGGCTCTGCTCGATCAGCAAGAGACGCTGCACGAATGGTGGAACGGACTGCCCACTTACATCGACCAGGTGCAGAATGTTCTGGGCAAGGTTCAGGATACGGTGAACGAAGTGGCCGTCAAGCGCGAGGCGCTGCGCCGGGTTCTGGCGCAGTAACTGTTTTCATTGCTGCTGTTGCTGCTGCATCTGCTGCAAGTCAATGAAAGGAATCACCGGGGCGGGCGGCTGTTGGGCGCGCTCCACCAGCACGCTCCAGTCTTCCGGTATGGGCAGCGAACGGTCCAGCGCGGGCGGGGTAGCGCTGGCTTCCACGTGCACCGCGACATATAACTCACTCTCGGTGTTGCCGCGGAAGATGCCGTGCGTCGGCGGCACATCGGCGTAATCGCGGCCCACCGCGGTGCGGATGTGGCGATGATGGGCGACCAGATTGTTGGTAGGATCAAAACCCACCCATCCCAAGCCAGGTATCAGTGCGTCTACCCATGCATGGGTTGCATCCGGCGTTGAGCGGTCTTTGTCTTCGTGGCTTCGGTAGAGATAGCCTGAAACGTAGCGCGCGGGTATCTTTACATGGCGCAGCAGCGCGATCATGGTGTGGGCAAAATCCTGGCAAACTCCCTTGCCGCTGATGATCGCCTCGTCGATCGGCGAATCCACACGTGTGGAACGCGGTTCGTAATCGAAGTAATCAAAGAGGCGCTGATTCAGTTCCTGCACTAACATCAGAGGATCGTCGCGGCGGGTAACTCCCATTTGTTTTGCCAGCAATGTCAGCGCCGGAGTTTCGACGGCGAAAGTGGAGGGGAGAAGCATCTCCCAGTAGTCGCCCTCCTCGACTAACTTGTCCAGCGCGTCCCAGGCGTCGGGCGAAAGAAAGCTTGGCACATTGGGCAATTCCTGCTGCTCGATCACTGACTCGGCAACAATAACTAACTGATTGTGCTCGCCGGGAATATCGAAGTGCTGCACGGTGTTTCCCTGGTGGTCGCGATAACTGAAGACGCGGCAGCGCGGACTCACCGAGAGCGAGTAATTCAGGCAGTGCTGGTTGGAGTCCGAGCGCGGGTGCATACGCGTTTCCATGATGCTCTCGCTGATGGGAT
>CAZYCV010000067.1:0-21254 GCA_964645305.1 uncultured Occallatibacter sp.
TCTTGCGTTGGAATCAACTCCCGACTTCAGGCTCATCTTGCGTTGGACAAGAGTTATCCTTGACTTTTATTACGATATATATCACGATACATAGCAGAGGTGAGCGATGCCTGTCTTAGAAAAAGCAAAGGTCTTTATGAACGGACGCAGTCAGGCCGTTCGCATTCCAGCGGAGTTCCGCTTCTCGGCAAGCGAGGTCTACATCCGCCGCGACCCCAGGAACGGCGATCTAATCCTCTCGCAAGCGCCTACAAGTTTGGAAAAAATCTTTGCCGCGCTAGATGCCGTGGGCGTGCCGGAAGATTTTCTCTCTCCCGCGGATCGCGCGCAAGGGATTCCGCAGGTACGGCCTGAGCTATGACTACCCTCTATATGCTCGACACCAACATGGTGAGCTATATCGCCAAAGGCCACTCCAAGGCCGCGCGCGCACGTATGCTCAACCTGAATGAAAATGAGACCGTTTGCATCTCTGTGATGACCGAAGCGGAGGTTCGCTGTGGGTTGGACAAGAAGCCTGAAGCCGTTGCACTGCGCGAGCGCATGGAGTGGTTTCTCGGCGCGATGAAGGTGCTGCCGTGGACGAGCAAAGAAGCCAAAGCCTATGGAGCGCTTCGAGCCAAGCTGGAGACTGCCGGCAAGACCCTTCAAAACATGGATATACAAATTGCCGCTCATGCCATTGCAACCGGCGCGATTTTGGTGACCAAGGACAAAGTCTTTGCGCAAGTGGACGATCTATACGCCCGTGTGAACTGGGCTACGGACCTGCTGTAGCAGAGCTCACACTCAGAGTGCAACGACCTTGAGACCAGGAATGCGCTGAAAGTGTTTTACGTTGAGAGTAGCTACGTCAAAGTTCAGATGCAAAGCCGTGCTTCCAATCATGAGGTCTTCAAAGTCTATGGTCATGCCCCCAGCGGCCAGTTCGCCTTCGATGCGTCCCGCAAGCCGGGCGATGGGCAGCGATATCGTATGCACAATCATGTCACGCGCCAGCTCTTCAGCGAAGGTTGTACGCCGGAGACGATCCGCCTCGCTCTTGGCCCGGTAGATGCCATGCGTCAGCTCGACGATGCTGATGACCGACAACGCGCATTCCACATCGCCACAGGCTGCACGAATACGCTCAATAACCTGCCTAACAGTCCTCCGGCTCCGTTCGCCCTCTATCAGAACGCTCGAATCAAGTATCAGACCCATTGGATCAGTCCCATGCCGAAGTGTCGCGGGGCTTTCGATTGCGGATGATCTCTTCCAGATCGGCGGCGAACTCGGCATCCATCACCGGTTCGCAACCCATTTCTTCAGCGTGCATTTCAGCCAGCGCAATCGACTCTGACAGCAAGCGCCCACGCGGCTCAACCGCCTTGCGCAGCACAATGGAGGGCGCGGATTCCTTTTCGATCACAATCTCCGTGCCCAAGTGAGCGCGTGCCAGCAGGCCAGCAATGTCGCGGACTGCTTCGGCTTCCGAGATGTAAATCGTCTCCATAATTGGGATGATACCCCGATTTCAGAAATGCGGCAATGGCGCTGAACTCGAAGAAGCTGTGCTCAATACCGCGCCAGCGAAAGCTCCCCGCCCGGCACTTCCAGCATCCCGTGCCGCTTGGAATCCACTTGCAGCGTCAGCGTTTGCTGCTTCTTCTCGCGCAGCACAATCACCTGTACAGGCTTGCCCAGGTTGGCGCGCAGCGCCCGCTCCCAGTCGCTCAGCGAATAGATCTTGACCGAGCCGACCTGGAGAATCACATCGAAGGCCTGCATCCCGGCAGCGGCGGCCTCGCTCTTGGGTGTCACCTCTTTGACCATCAGCCCAGCCTTCACGGCCAGGAAGTCGGCCATTTGGCCGGTCAGCGGTTCCACCAGCGCGCCCACATTCAGGCTGCTGCCAAAGAACGGCACATGGAAGCCGCTTCCAGTGGGCGGCAGGTCGCCATCGGGCAGAGAGCCCATCTTCGGAGCAGGCGTAAAGATGTCCATGCTCTCGCCGAGTTTCTTCCAGATGGCATGTTCCATGGCACGCCGGTCGGCCAGTTCCACTTGCAGGGTCTGCACGGTGCCGTCGCGGCTGATCTCCAGACTCACCGTCCGCCCCGCCGGAATCTCCTGCAGCATCCGCCGGAACTGCGCCGCGCCCTCCACCACTTGTCCGTTCAGCTTGATGAGCACATCGTTGACTCTCAGCCCAACCTGCCCGGCCGGCGCGTCATGATCGATCAGTGTGATAATGGCTCCGCGCACATCCTTGAGCTTGAGCGCCTGCGCCTTCACCTGATCCACATCCGCCAAATCCACGCCCAGATAGCCCTGCGAGATGCCCGCTGCCATCAATGCGTTGGGCGTCTCCAGCAGATCAACGATTCCCCGCACCTGCGCCGAGGCCCACGGCGACGTCAAAGCCACACTAGCAGCCAGCAACCCGATCATCGCCGAACGCCCACGAGGCCTCAAGATATGCTTCATTCCTTCTTCTTTCGTATGATTTGGTTCGCAACAACTATTGAATCTCAGGCTCGTTCTCCAAGACCTGTCTTGAAACCGTCCGAATATAAGGATTCCGGTCTGAATCGGCCACCGAATGTAGCACCTGCCGCACACTGGTATCGCCCTCCACCGGCCGCAGAATGCTGATGGCCGCGGTGCGAACCTTGGGGTCATAGTCGTTCAGCAGCGCCTCTAAAACCGCATTCCGCACCTGCACATCCTCGGCCACATAGGGTTGCAGGCCTTCCAGCGCCTTCTCACGCACCGTGTCGTTTCTGTCCGAGTGCAGCGCCACCAGCAGCGCATCACGAATCCCGGCCGTCTTGCAGCCGTGTCCCGCCTTGCACTCGTCGGCCATCAGAGCGATCGAGTCATCACGCACCCCAGCCGCCGACGAATTCCGGCTGGCCAGCATCAACAACTGCCGAATCGCCGGATCGTCCAGCGAACCCTCAACCTTGCGTGGAATGATCTGGTTGTAGCTCACCTCGACCGTGTGGCTGTTCGGCTGGCGCACAATGCGGGAGACGCTGGTGGTCTCTGCCGTTGCCGGAGGCTCTGGCTGGGCCGCTGGCTGAATCCTTTGCACTGCCGCGGCAGCTTGGACCGGTTCGGCGCGCAGCGGGCGATTGGCCGCCAGCCGGTATCCGCCCAGCGATCCTGCGCCCAGCCCCGCCATGAGCAGCAGCCCAGCCGCCACCGGCGCGGCCTGCAAGCGGGCAAAGCCATTCAGGATCCGCTGGCTGAACCGCTCCATCCAGCGCTGCGGGGGCAGCGCATCCAGCGCAGCCTCCAGCCTCAACCGTGAACGCGTCCGCAGATTGGCATCCGGCTCCGCCACCGGATACGCATCCGCCAGCACCTTCATCGCGAGCAGTTGCATTCGCTCCTTGCGGCACTCCGCGCAGCCTTCCAAATGGCGCTCCAACTCCAGCGCCTCAGCCCCGGCCAGCTCACCGTACTCGGCCGTCACCATCCGCTCTTGTGCAATTTGGCATTTCATCTCTCTACGTCCTTCCAGCCACCAAAAGGTTTAACCGCCAGCGCCCAACCGTCCGACTTCCTCCATGCTTTGCAAGGAATGTCTCAGGCGCCTTTACCGCAACTCCGCCAACTGGGTTCGCAACTTCTTTGTCGCCCGGAAGAGAGTATTCTTGGCGGTCTCTTCCGTGGTATTCAACATCTCTCCGATCACCCGCAACCGGAGTCCCTGATAATGCTTCAACTCAAAAACCGTCCGCTCGCGCGGCGTCAGCTTCTCCAGCGCCCGCTGAATCCGTTCGCCCAGCGCCTTGCGCTCCAGTTCCTTGGCCGGATTGGAGAACGACCGGTCATCGGAAACCGAGGCCAAAAGATCAATCTCCTCGCCGGAGTAATCGATCAGTACGCCATTGCCCTCGCGCCGCGTCTTGCGCCGCCGCATCTGGTCAAGGCACAGATTGGTCACAATCCGGTAAATCCACGTATAAAAAGAACACTCAAAACGGAAATTCCCCAAATACCGATAGGCCTTCAGGAAGGCCTCCTGATAAATGTCCTCGGCGTCATGCTCGCTGCCGGTCAGGTGCAGAGCCAAGCGCAAGACCTGCTGCTCATACTGCCGCACCAGGGTGTCGAATGCCGACCGCGAACCCGACTGCGCCTCACGGATCAGCTCCGCCTCACTGGCGCGCGCCTGCATCCGCTCCTCGGCGCTCTTCTCTCCGTTCATTGCCTTGGTTGCAGCCATGCCTGAGGTGGATTGTATCCTCCGGCCTGCCGCCCACGCCAAACCTGCCGCGCTCTCAACCGGAAAAACTGGGAAAATCATCGCATTTGCAGCCATCGAATCCGCTCCGGGGATAGGGGAGTCTCCGCAATTCGATAGACGCGCCGGGCGGCTGATGGTAAGCATGAAGACCAGGCGTCACGCTGTTGAGGGTCTTTTGTAGCGCCGACCTCCCGGCCGGCTGTAGCCGGACCTCCCGGTCCCCGCCGTAGTCTAAACAAGGAATCAATAAAGTTCAAATGCTTTTAAAAAAACATCCAGCTTTCTAAGCTCAAAGAGCTTCGCCCAACCCAACCAGCGCGAAGGCCACAACCGTTTCGCCCTTGGAGGGAATCTCGGCCAGCAGATCGCTCTCCAGATCGTAGGCCAGCGGCATCTCGCAGGCCGCCACCACGTCTTCGCCGGCGCCCACAAAATTCAGCTCGCAATGCGCCAGCGCCGCGCCGTCGCCCATGCGCACCGGCGGGCCAAAAACCCGGCAAGTCATCGGACGCCATGCATAAACATCGCAGCGGCCGGTGGCCGGGTCCAGCGCCGGACAGGCCGCCGCGTTGGCAAAGTTCTCAAAGCGCTCCCGCTCCTCGGCCGTTTCGCCCAACAGGCCCGTTTCCAAATTGCCGGGAAACTCCGGCCCATGCTCGACGATCCACATATCGGCGCGATGCGCCAATTCCGCCGCCAACTCCGGCTCCGTCGCCCGCAGCGTTTCCATGCCGGCGTGCAGCCGCGCCACGTCCAGCGGGCTCAGTACAAACGCGCCATGACAACACTGCGTACAGCCCACCTTGCAAGCCAACCACTCCCCGGCCCGATTTGTTGCATCGGCCAGCTCTGTGTTCATGATCTGAACCAGTAATGAATCCCCACTTGGTAATTGCATATCGGGCAGGATAGCCGATCAAACACACATTCGTCGCCTTCAATTTCGTTTCAGGTATACCGTTAGTCACGTGGCATGAATCCGCCGCGTACTCTCTGAATCCAATGAAGGTAACGTAGGGTGCGCGGCAGAATTTTCCGCGCCGTTCACAGAGGAGGTTTCCCCATGGCTGCATCCCCCAGCACGCTGATCCCCGGCCTGCGCTATCGCAACGCCCCGGCTGCGATCGATTGGCTCTCAACGGTCCTTGGCTTTGAACGCAAAGTGGTTTACGAAGGCGAAAATGGTGTCGTCCATCACGCCGAACTCACCCGGGGCAACGCCATGGTGATGCTCGGAACCGGCAAGAACGATGAATATAGCCGCAACTTCAAGTCGCCGGTTGATCTGGACGGCGTAGAGACCTGCGGCCTTTACCTGGTCGTCCCGGACGCCGATGCAGCCCACTCCCACGCCGTGGCTGCCGGAGCGGTGGTCGTGCGCCCGCTCCAGGACACTCCCTATGGCAGCCGCGAATTCACCGTGAAAGACCCCGAAGGCCACACCTGGACCGCCGGAACCTATGATCCATGGGGCAAGCACGAATAGAAATACTACTGGATCGGCTTGTTCCATTCTTCGAGCACGCGCTTGATCTCGCTCATGAATTTGCCCGCCTCGGCGCCGTCGATCAGACGATGGTCGAAGCCCAGGCAGAAGTGCTGCATTGAACGAATGGCAATTGTGTCATTGCCCTCGGCGTCGCTGAGCACCACCGGCTCCTTGCGCAACCCGCCGATGGCCAGAATCGCCGCCTCCGGCTGGTTGAGGATCGGCGTGCCAAACTCGCCGCCAAAGACGCCGGAGTTGGTCAGCGTAAATGTCCCGCCCTGAATCTCATCCGGCAGCAGCTTCTTGGTGCGCGCCCGACCGGCCAGGTCGGCAATCGTCCGTGCCAGGGAAGGGAAGTCCAGCCCCTCGGCCCCACGCACCACCGGCACAATCAGCCCCCAATCCAAAGCCACAGCGATGCCCAGATTCACGCTGGGGTGATAGTGGATGAAGCCGTCCACCAGCGAGGCGTTGACGATGGGGAATTTGACCAGCGCCTGAGCGGCGGCGGCGGCGATGAACGGCATATAGGTGAGTTTGACGCCGTGACGCTGCTCAAAGCCCGCCCGCTCGCGCTCCCTGAGCCGCGCAATGCGCGTCATATCGATCTTGTAAACGGTATGCACGTGCGGACTGATGCGCACGCTCTCCACCATGCGCTCGGCGATAATCGCGCGCATCCGGGACATTGGTTCGATTCGTCCCTCAAGAGGCGGTGCCTGCGGCGCGACGCCGCCCGGGCCGTACTGGCTCAAATAGCGCAGGATGTCTTCTTTGGTGATGCGGCCTTCGGAACCTGAGCCGGCTATCCGGCTGAGGTCGAGGTTGTTCTCTTTGGCGATGCGCCGCACCAACGGCGAGGAACGCAGCTTCCGGCCCGGCTCTGATCTCTGCTCAAAGGCTGTAGCCTCATTCGCTCCAGCTTTGTAACAGGGCACGACTTCAGTCGTGCCAATAGTGCCAGATGAAAAGGATTGGGCCTTAGCCCCTGTGCCCTGCGCTTCGTCAGAAGCCGCGCCCTTCATTGGGCCGTCAATCACCGCGACTACCGTATTCACATCGACGGTAGCGCCCACAGGAACCCGAATCTCTGTCAGCACGCCGCCGACCGGCGCGGGTATC
Source organism: uncultured Occallatibacter sp. (assembly GCA_964645305.1). Taxonomy (GTDB): domain Bacteria; phylum Acidobacteriota; class Terriglobia; order Terriglobales; family Acidobacteriaceae; genus Telmatobacter. Next base: position 6,852 of record CAZYCV010000067.1, read on the forward strand.
TCCGCATCCACCTTGTCGGTGGAGATCTCAAAGAGCGGCTCGTCCTTCTCCACGCGGTCGCCCGCCTGCTTGAGCCACTTGGTGATGGCACCCTCAAAGATCGATTCGCCCATTTGGGGCATCACTACGTCGGTTGGCATGGTGGACTCTCCGTGCGCGGGCTGCTCCAGCAAGTCTTGCAGGGAAGGCCAAAGGAAAAACCCGCTTCAAGCCGGATTATAAATTGCGGCGCTCTGGGTGGATGTAGCGCCGGCCTCCCGGCCGGCTGTTGCGTGGACCTCCCGGTCCGCGCTCCAATCTTTACAAACAGAAAAAATGCCCTGTGGGACAGCAACCAGAATTGCCCAAAAAAGTGAAAGAATAACTCCATTCCAAACCACCGGAACTTAAGCGCGTACAGGCCGCTCGACGCAGCCCAGCAACCGCTCTACCTCGTCCGGGATTCGCATCGGCGTATCTTCAGCAGGAAACTGCGGTTGGGCAGCTTCGGCCTGCGCACGCAGCGCCTCCAGGCTCTCCAGCGCCAGTACTTGCTGGTCGAAGATTTGGCCAAAGCATCGCGCCGCCTGATGGGCGACAGCTTCCAAACCGGGCAATTGCACAGCCTTCGCAACCTCTCGTTCCAGGCTGGTGACGGCATGGTCGGCAATACCGCAGGGAACGATCAATTCAAAGTCGCTGAGGTCGGTGGTGACGTTGAAGGCGAAGCCGTGCGAGGTGATGCCGCGCGCCACATGAATGCCAATGGCGGCGATCTTGCGCTCCGCGCCGCTGCTTCCGCACCATACGCCGGTGAGGCCGCGGATGCGCCCGGCTTGCACGCCAAAGCCGCCGCAGAGGCGGATCAGCGCCTCCTCCATGCCGCGCACAAAATCCACCGGTCCCATGCGGTTGCCGCACGCGGTGCGCAGCGTGCGCAGATCGAAGATCGGGTAGCCCACCAACTGCCCCGGCCCATGATAGGTGACGTCGCCGCCGCGGTTGATCTCGTGCACCGTGACGCCGCGTTGGGCGAGCAGTTCGTCGGAGGCCAGGATGTTGGTGCGGTCGGCGTTGCGCCCCAGCGTCAGCACGGGCGGATGCTCGAGGAGCAGCAGCACGTTCTGCGCGCGGCCCTCGGCCACGAGCGCGGCGACCTCGGCCTGGAGGCGCAACGCTTCGTCGTAGTCAACACGTCCGAGATAGAGGGTTTGGATCATTTTTTGATTGTAGCTATACGAGACCTGCAGTGCAGCGGATTAATTTCTGGCGTGGCGCAACCGTTCAATCAGAAGCCGCAAAATCCATCCCACTGCGAAAGAGGCGAATCCAACAGGCAATCCAACAATCAGGAGCATGGGGCCTTCATTTCGAAGCAGCGACCAAAGCGGGACACCGCCAAGTGGCTCTGTTGCGCAATCAATCAGGACAAAAGCGAGTGGAACCAGCCAACCTTTGCGCAGTCGCAAAAGGCCAACCAACAACGAAGTTCCAATTAGCCAGCATACAAATATGCCCGAGCGAATTGCGTACGCGGCATCGTTACGCCCCCACGGATTTGGTCCCTCGCAGTCGATACAGTCAGCTATCGGGAACAAAAGGAGTGCGCAGAAAGTTACCAAGATCAAAATCGCAACTGGATGGGAACGAATAAAAGATATGGTCCGACAAATGGGCGAATTATTTGAGAACCAATCCATGGAAAACCTATCGCGCGATCAGCCACATCACCCAACTGAGCACAATCGCCGAGCCTACGAAGAGCGAAAAGCAATAGAGGCCGTAGCGGAACATCTTTACGGGCGTCTCGCGCTGGGTGATGCCGAAGACCGTCGAGGCAAAAAGGGCAAAGAGCAGCACTGCGGGAAAGTAGGTCATGACTTCCTCCCGGTGCGCAGATTGTGCGCATCCACGGCGGCAATCACGTTGAGCAGCCCGGCCACCCAGATGAAGCGCGTGCCCCAATCGGCGGTGGTCATCTGTGCCTGCGCCGCGCCCCAGCCCGCAACCCGCGCCATAATGTAAAGCAACCCGTTGCTCAGCCCCCCGACCAATCCCAGAACATCCAGGATGTTGTGGACTTCGCTGCCGATCTCGCCGTGCAGGATGAGGCCGGTCGCGAACATTCCCACCACCGAGGCCGCCAGCAGCGATCCGCGTACCCATTTGCCGAGCACAAAATGCCCCGCGCCGGGAACCAGCCAGCCGGCGATCAGAGGCAGGTAGACAAAACCCTGAGCGTTCTTGGTTTCTTCAGTAGCCATTCTTTATAGACTATACCGCAGAAAGGCGGGGATCAGAGACTAGAACAGGTAGCGTCGGCCTCCTGGCCGGCTGTTGCGTGGACCTCCCGGTCCACGCTTGTTTTCATCAGACCGTATGATTTGGTAATAACCGCTGAATTGGCGCGGACGAGGACGTCCGCGCTACAGCCGACCGGGAGGTCGGCGCCACATTCAGTCAAGTCCCTAGATCCTCACCAGTTCGCGTTGAATCTTTCCCGTTACCCAGGCTTTCCCCGGTGCTGTCAGCATATCGATCTCGCTGCGCACGCCGAACTCCGGCAGATAAATCCCCGGCTCAACGGAGAAGCAGGTGTTGGGCAGTAGCCGCCGCTCGTCGTGCGTCTCCAGGTTGTCGAGGTTGGCCCCAGAGCCGTGAATCTCGGTGGCGATATTGTGCCCGGTGCGATGCGTAAAGAACTCGCCGAAGCCAGCCGCCTCGATTACCCCGCGCGCTGCGTCGTCGGCCTCAAAGCCGTGGATCGCGCGCCCCTCGGCAAAGGCTCTCTCGACCGCCTGAATTGCCGCATCGCGCGCCCTGACCACCGTCTCAAAGACCAGTTGTTCCCGCTCGCTTGGCTCGCGCCCCACGACGCCGGTCCAGGTGATGTCGTAATAAATGCTGGCCGGTTTTTCCGACTTGGCCCAAATGTCGATGAGCAGAAAATCGCCTTCATGGATGGGGGACGAAAACTCCGCCGTCGGTTCGTAGTGCGAGTCGGAGCAGTGGGCGTTGACGCTGACATTCGGGCCGTCATCCCAAACCAGCCCCTCGCGCCGCATCGCCTCGCTCAGCCATTGCACGTGGTCGAACTCGGTGTACGCGCTGGCCGTGCCGACGCTGGGCCTCAGACGCCGCCCAATCTCCAGCCAGCCCTCGGCCAGAATGGCGTCAATCGCCCGCTGCGCCACGGCGTGGCTGGCTACTTGTTCCTCCGTCAGGACCGCTTCAAAGACGCTGACCAGGTCCGCCGAACTGACAATCTCCTTGCCCAGACCGCGCAGAAACTCCACCGTTCCCGCGTCCACCATCGAGACAATCATCAGGTTGTTGTTGGGCGAGTATTGCATGGCCAAACGGCGCGAACCGGCCAGCATCAGTTCCAGCCCGCGCGCCAGTTCTTGCCAGCTTGAATAGAGCGCCCTGGTCCCGGCGAGCGAGTCCAGCCGGTGCTGCTCGATGCGATGGACCAGCTTGCGCGGCTCGCCTTCGGCGGGCACAAAGTAGTACCAGCGGCGTGTGACGTGCGCGTGGGCGTCCAGGCCGAGGATGCGCTGGGCGATGGGGTCGCGGTGATGATGGTCGTAGAAGAGCCAGCCGTCAAAGCCGGCCTCGCGGATGGCCGCTTGAATCGCTTGAATGTCCATACCGGAGATGATACCGCGCGGCACCGAATGCGTGCCGGATCATCAGCGCGCATAGAGTTGCTCGCCTGCCTCCAGAGCCACTGGAAGCTGATTGACCTCCGGCGGCTCAGGACAGGTGGCGTAGGTGGTGTAGGCGCAGGCCGGATTCTCCAGCCGATTGAAGTCCAGCACGAGCGTTCCCGGCTGGCTAAGGCCGTGGTCGGGCAAACCGGTGTGCAAAAAGCGGGCTGTTCGGTAGGTGGTTGTCTGGCTGGTGGGGTCGCGCAGAATGAAAAACAGCGTCTTCGCATCGCGCGCCTCAATGACCGGAGCCAGATGCAGCGTCTGCCCGTTCAGCGTGAATTCAGCCACGCCCGGCGTCGGCAAGTCGAGCGTCCCTCCCATGCCGTTGGGAATCATTTCGGTGCGCGGGGGATCAAAGGGAATCCAGCGTGCCGTGACGCGGAAGCGCGGGTCGGGCGCGTACCAGTTGAGGCCGTGAAAGCTCAAGCGCGCCGGGGCGTCGGCGTCCTTGATGCGCAGGACAAAGCGGTCGCCGCGCCGGAGCACGGCCAGCGTCAGCCCGCGCCATGCAATCACCGGCGGCTTCGCGTTACTCGCGGTCAGTTGCCCCTCGCGCGCGGGCTGGCCATCCACGGTGAGTTCCGGCGGAAAGCCGCCGCTGGGCGCAAGCAACTGCAAGACAGGCGCTCCCGGAGCTTTGCCGCTGAGAGTGAGCAGGCCCAGATGTTCAGGCCCTTGCGCATGGATCTGAATCTTGTTGTCGGCGGCCGTGCCGATGGAGTTGAAGCCCGGCTTGAGCCACTCCAGCCCCACCAGAGTCAGCCATCCATCCTCGGCAGAGACCGCGCCTGCCCGCTGCGCTCGCCACGCTGCCAGCTCCTGAAGCCATGCCGCGTCCTGCGCGCCTGCCGGCGCAGCCTCCTGCGCGGACAGGCTCCAGCAGCCGGCCAGGCACAACGCCAATGCGACGAGTCTACGCATAGATCCCGCGCGATCGTATGGTGATCGCCACCCGGTCAATGGCCAGCATGTAGGCGGCTATGCGGTTGTTCACATTGTGCGCCTCGGCGTAGCGCACAACGTCATCAAAGCTGTCGTGGAGGATGGCGTCCATCCGCTCGTTGACCACCGCTTCCTTCCAGAAGTACCCTTGCCGGTCCTGCACCCACTCAAAGTAACTGGCGGTTACGCCGCCGGCGTTGGCCAGAATATCCGGCATGATGAAGATTTTTTTGTCGGAAAGAATCTGATCGGCCACGGAGGTAGTTGGCCCATTCGCGCCCTCGACGATAATTTTGGCCTTGATCTGGTCGGCGTTGCGGCTGGTAATCACATTCTCGGTTGCCGCCGGAATCAAGATTTCGCACTCGGTGACCAGTAGTTCCTCGCTGGGGACAGCCTCCGCTCCGCGGAAACCGAGCGTGGTATTGTTGCGCCGCTTGTACTCCAGCAACTGGCGGATATCGATGCCGTCCGGGTTCATCAGTCCGCCCTCGGTCTCGGCGATGCCCACAATGGTGTAGCCGCGCTCCATCAAGAGGCGGGCGGCATTGGAGCCCACATTGCCAAAGCCCTGCACCACCACGCGACAGCCCTCGATGGGCATTTGCAGATACTTCAGACTCTCGTCGCAGATCACCCGCACGCCATGCCCGGTGGCCTCGGTGCGCCCACGCGAGCCGCCCAGACTCAGCGGCTTGCCGGTCACTACGCTGGTCACCGTATGCCCCATATGCATTGAGTAGGTGTCCATGATCCAGGCCATCGTCTGCTCGTTGGTATTCATATCCGGCGCGGGAACATCCTTCTCCGGCCCGATCAGATCAATAATCTCGGAGGTATAGCGCCGGGTCAGCCGCTCCAGTTCGCCCTGGCTCAGCGCCTTGGGGTCGCAGATCACGCCGCCCTTGGCCCCGCCAAATGGGATGTTCACCACGGCACACTTCCAGGTCATCCAACTGGCCAGCGCGCGGACCTCGTCCAGCGTCACCTCCGGCGCGTAGCGGATGCCGCCCTTGCATGGCCCGCGAGCAATCGAGTGCTGCACCCGGAAGCCGGTGAACATCTCCATCTTGCCGTTGTCCATCTTCACTGGAAAATGCACAATCACTTCCCGCGAGGGCATCCGCAGCATCTTCCACAAACCCTCTTCCAGATTCAGCTTGCGCGCCGCGTAGTCAAAGCGCGCAGCCTGATTCTCCCAAGGGTTGATCTCCTGCTCCAGCGATATCGTTGTCATCCTCTCTCCTCATCCGCCAGCCGAGCGGTTCATCGCGTGAACTGCCGCCGACCAGGCCAAACCTCTGTGAGTCTAGGAAAGATGGCCCGGCTCGTCAAGCCCATCCATCTCTCGCCGCCAACCTTCCACGGGCAAGCGCCCCAATTCTGTTTCAAAGCATCTTTGGGAAAGCACGAACCCCAACAAACTTTTTGCAGGGAAAGATCTGTTACTGATTCGGAATTGTCTTTGGAATCGATTCATTTGCGGCAACCGGCTTGCCTTTTGGATCGGCCTGCTGAGGCACTTGCTTGCCTTGAACCTCAGCCGTTTGCGGCACAACTTTGCCCTGAATCTCGATTGGAGTTCTTTGTTTCACCCGCTCCCGCGCAACCTGTGATCGAGAGAGCGCAACCGACAGCAGCTTCCCGCTGGCGTCAAAGCTCAGCGTCCATTGGTTGAGACGGGAATTGGCGTCAAGATCAAGGAAAGACATTTCGCCGCCGCTGCCAGCGGAGATGGTCATACTGGCGGAAGCAGCGGCGGAATCATTTGGCTGCTTGGCCTCGCCGGTCAAGCCAATCCTCGGATGCGCTCCCGCCAGAGCGGCGTAGCAGAGGCCGGTGGCCAGCCAATCCGAGGATGGCGCCGAGTGCTCCTCGGCGCGAATATGGTTGAAGGCCGAAATGGTTTGCGCGCTGACCGGCGCAGTCGAATAAGTCGAGTAACCGCGACGCAGGATAGGCATCACCCGCAGTTGCCCCGCGCCGCGCGGAATGGAAGCGGTAAATGCGCTAACATGGTCCGTGCCGCCGTCGCGCATAAAGGCAAGAAAAAGATGATCGGGCAACGCGGCGCAGACAATCTGTTGCGCTTCCCATGTGCCTTGATCAAAATTCAGCCCGGCATCATTGGCTCGCCGGCTGATCGCGCCCAAGCTGCCGGTTTGCAGATCGCGGTCTTTGGGAGCCATCTTCTCCGCGGCATAGAACTCAACCGGCGCGACTGGCCGGCTCTCGCCAAGAGAGAACGGCGCAGGGGGCGGGAGATTCCGGCGCACGATGGGCTGAGGCTCCGGGGAGGCCGGAATGCTCCGAGCCTCCTGGGCTGTGCAGGGCGCGCAGTGCAATGCAAGGGCGAGAACAGCAGAAATGATTGTGAATCGATCCATTCTGCCTCTAGCCTACCACCTGCGCGAGTCAGTCGATTGCAAAATGTAGCGCCGACCTTCTGGTCGGCTGTCGCGCGAGCGTCCTCGTCCGCGCTTGTCCAAGAAAATTCAGCATCTCAGACGGTCCAATTTTTTGAAAAGAAACGTGCGCGGACCTGGAGGTCCAAGCCAGGGGGGGCTTGCACCAACAAAAAGGGCAGCCGATTGGGGCTGCCCTTGATGGTCCAGGAGTGAGTTAAGCCGCGCCGAAACCGGCCTGGTCCCGGCGGCAAGGATTGAGTTCAACCATCTGCCGGTTCACAAACCGATGAACCGGATCAAAGGCTCAGTGTGCAGCCGTGTGATGCGCGGCTGCCGGCTTGTGCGCCGGGACGGCAGGCTTCTTCTTTTCCGCGATGATCGATCCCTCACGCAGCACGATCTGGGCCGAAGGCGAAGTCGTGTCAGTGGCGGGAATCTGCTTGTAGGCGTCGTAGGTGCCGTCCAGTTCGGCTTTTCCGTCACTCGCAAGACCGAAGATAGCTCCTGCGGCCGGCGCTTCCTTGCCACTGATCGGCGTCTTCAAATTGACGATGAAGTCGGCGGTCTTGTTGGTCTTGGCGTCGGCTGTAACGGCAACGTTGATGGCCGTGGCTACGGGCTCGATGACGATTTTCTTGATGGGCGACTTGAGATCGTCAAAGATGGCGCTGAGTTTGACGGTGTCGTCCTTGTCGCCATTCGCCAAAATGAATTCCTGCTGGGCCTTCAGATCGGCGGCATCCGGCGCCGTGAAGGAGGCAAATTCGACCGGCGTGGTCAGATGAACAATGAACTCGCTCGGCTTGACACCCTGCGTGACGGTGACCTTGATCGCCGAGGCTGGAGCGCTGATCACGGTTCCCGGAACCGGGGTCGGATCATTCTTCAGCACGGACCAGAGCTTGTCGGCGTCATCCTTGGCGCCAATGGCCAGAATCAATTCCTTGTCGCCCAGGTTCAGCACGCGCAGATCGGGAGTGGCGACGATCAGGTCGTGAATCTTTTCGGCGGGCGTTTCAGCCGGCTTCAGCACAAAACCGGCCGGGAAGGTGGTCAGCGCTGCCTTGGCCTTGACGTCGTCCAAACCGTCCAGGTTGCCGTGGAACTTGTTGAAATAATACTTGAGCTGGGTTTCAATGCCCGGCTTGAATTTGGCGGGAACAAAATTCCAAACGCGCGCATAGAACCAGACAGCCTTGGTCAGATCCTTGGCAGGGCCGGGCTGAGAATAAGCCTGAGCAAGGAAGAGGGTGTCCTGCAAGGCGACGGTCTGAGTCTGCGCATCCGAGTAGAGCATCAGTTCCGCAGTGTATTCGTCAATCGCGGTCTTGAAGTCCTTGTGGCCGTACGCAGCATCCGCAGCGAGGGCCGAATGGAAGTTCGGATAGGCCAGGCCTGTCTGCGTCTTCCAATCCGCATCCGCAACGCCAGCCGGCTTGGGAGCAAGCAGGCCTTTGCGGGCGTAGGCCGCGGCATCGTCACAGGTGGTTACGTCCTGGGTTTTGGCGCATTGGCCCTTCTTGATGATGACCGAGTAAAGAATGGCCTCCAGGTTGTTTGGTTCCACCTGAAGCAGCTTGCCGGCCGTGACCAGCGCCTTGTCGAGCTCACCGGTCCCTTGCGGCGGAGGATTGTAGTAGGTATTCAGCAGCCGATCCAGAACGTCATTCTTGACAACGCTCAGAGGATAGGCCGTTAAAAAGCTCTCGAAAGCGGCCGCCTTGGCCTTTGGATCGGCCTGGTTGAGAGCGATCTGATAGGTGTTGTACTCTGCCGGATCCTTGATCGTAATGGTCGAATCCTGGGCACGCAGCATGGGCGACGAAAACAGGCTGATGCTCGCCAATGCCATCATAGATGCGAAGACTATCTTCTTCATTCAGTACTCCTGGGAACTGCCGAAATGGAGATCAATGTTCATGGTTCGTGCGTTCGCTCACGGTTTGCCCTCCGGTTTTCCCGGGTGGATGAGCGCCGGTGCATCGAGTAAACGATACCACGGTTTTCAATACGGTATTGGAAGGATTATAGAAAGCTGTGCTCCTCGTGACAAGAGAAGTTGTAAAAAAATAAGGAATAGCGTTAAAGGAGAAGCAATTCGCCGCCCCTTCTGGCCATATCTGGAGCTTGCCGGGGACGAAAAACCTTCCTCGCCCGCTCTTTTCTCCTCTTCGGGTTAGCCGCTGATTCAGACCCATAACGGATTAGACACCAAAAAAACCAAAACTGTTCCCCGCAATTTCATTGCAGCAACCGGACCAATTCCGCCTGCTCTGCCAAAAAGGCATCATGGCCGTGCGCGCTGGTCATCTCGCGGTAATCGGCCTGCACGCCTGCCGCTCGAATGGTATAAGCAAAGTCGCGCACATTCTGGGGCGGAAACAGCCAGTCCGAGCTGATGCCCACAAAGCTCAGCCGAGCGCGAATGCCGCCAAAAGCCTCCGCGGCCGAAGCGAATCCGCGCAGCGGATCCCAGGTGTCCATGGTGCGCAGAATCGCCAGATACGAGTTCGCATCAAAGCGGCTGATAAAGCGCTCGCCTTGATGGTCCAGGTAGCCGGCGATATCAAAGCGCCCGCCAATCAGCCCCAGACAGCCCTCTTGATCGCCGGCCTCCCAAGGGTCTTCGCCGCTGCGGTTGGGCTTGCGCCCAAAGCGCTCGTCAAACAGCTCCGCCGATTTGTAACTGAGCATGGCGATTTGACGCGCAAAGGCCAGTCCGTTGCGCGGCGGCTTCTGCGGCAGATAATTGCCGCCCTCCCACTCCGGGTCTCTCTGAATGGCCTGACGCTGCAGGTGATTCAGCGCAAGGCCCATTGCCTGCAGCGGCGCCACACCGATAATCACCGCCCGCTCCACGCGCTCCGGGTCGTGCATGGCCCAATCCAGAGCCTGCATTCCGCCGATGGAGCCGCCCAGAACCAGCCGCAGCCGCCGGATGCCCAAGGAATCCAGCAGCTTGGCCTGCGCCCGCACGTTGTCGCGGATGGATACCAGCGGAAAGCTGGAACCATAAGGCCTGCCCGTCTCCGGGTCCACCGAGCCGGGTCCGGTCGAGCCGTAGCACGAACCCAGCATATTGATGCAGATCACAAAATCCTGATCCAGCGAGAGCACCGCGCCGGGAGCAAAGATCTCCGGCCACCACGAGCCCACCAGCGCCGAGCCGGTCAGTGCATGGCAGACCAGCACGGCGTTTCTGCGCGCCGCATTCAGCCGCCCGTAGACCGCATAATGCAGCGTTACACCGGAGAGCGTGCGTCCGCACTCAAGCTCCAATGGTTCGTTCAGCACAAAATCGCCTTCGTAGGTGGGCGACAGCAGCCTCGCGGGCGGCGAGACTCCGGTCCCGGCTCGTGTTTCACTCATGATTCTTATTGTGCTACACGCACCGTCCTCCGCGCTTTTCATGCCGCGCTCCTTATGCCGCGCTCTGGCCGTTGGCCGCCAGAATCGCCTGGTCCAGATCGGCGATCAGATCGCGAATGTCCTCGATGCCCACGCTGAGCCGCACCAACTCGGGAGTGACGCCGGTATCCGCTTGCTCGGCCGGCGAGAGCTGCGCGTGCGTGGTCGAGGCGGGATGAATCACCAGCGATTTGGCATCGCCGATATTGGCCAATAGCGAAAAGATCTTCAGCGAATTGATGAGCGTTTTGCCGGCCTCGTAGCCGCCTTTGACGCCGAAGGTCAGCAATCCGCCCTTGCCGTCGGGCAGGTACTTCTGCGCACGTTCGAAGTACAGGTTCGACTCCAATCCGGGATAGTTGACCCACTCGACGCCCGGATGCTTCTCCAGGTGGCGCGCCACGGCTAGCGCATTCTCCGAGTGCCGCGACAAGCGCAGATGCAGCGTCTCAATCCCTTGCAGCAGCAGAAAGGCGTTGAAGGGCGAGAGCGCCGCGCCGGTGTCGCGCAATCCCTGCACGCGCGCCTTGAGGATGAAGGCCAGCGCCCCGAAGGCCTCGGTGTACACCAGTCCGTGGTAGGAAGGGTCCGGCTCGGTGAAGTCCTTGAAGCGCCCCGAAGCCGCCCAGTCAAACTTGCCCGCGTCCACAATGACGCCGCCGATGCTGGTGCCGTGGCCGCCGAGGAACTTGGTCGCCGAGTTGATCACAATATCCGCACCCCACTCGATGGGCCGCACAAGCGCCGCCGAGGCCGAGGTATTGTCGATCACCAGCGGCAGGCCGTTCTCGTGGGCAATCGCCGCCAGCTTCTCAATATCCACCACGTCCAGCTTGGGATTGCCCAGCGTCTCGGTGTAAATTGCCCGCGTCTTGGGGTTGATCAGCGCGCGAATGCCGTCAAAGTCGTCGGCATCCACAAACTTCACGGTGATGCCCAACTTGGGCAGCGTGTAGTGGAAGAGGTTATAGGTGCCGCCGTAGAGCGAAGTGGTGGAGATGATCTCCTCGCCGGCATTGGCCAGCGTCAGCGCCACCAGAGTCTCCGCCGCCTGGCCGGAGGCCACAGCCAGCGCCGCCGCGCCGCCTTCGAGCGCCGCCACGCGCTTCTCCAGCACGTCGGTGGTGGGGTTCATGATGCGCGTGTAAATGTTGCCGAACTCCTTCAGCGCAAAGAGCCGCCCAGCGTGGTCGGCATCCTGAAAGGCATACGAGGTGGTCTGGTAGATCGGCACGGCGCGCGATCCGGTGGTGGGGTCGGGCGTTTGACCGGCATGAACGGCAAGGGTGGCTAGGTGCTGCTTGGCTTCGGACATTACTTTCTCCTTCTGGGTTTTGGCTGTTGAATCTTACAAACCTTGGGTGCCCCAGCTCTGGATTTTCGGACCTGGGAAACCATGAACTTGGGTGCCCCCGGTCTCGCTTTTGAGACCGGGGAATCGATGAGCCTCTGGGTTCAAAAATCTGGGTGCCCCACCCTCGCCGCGTTCTTGTTTTTGCGGCTAGGAAAAGAATCGTTGATCTCCCCAACCATGCTGTCATCCTGATCGGAGCGCAGCGAAGTCGAAGGACCTGCAGTTCGTCGGGTGCCCGTTCCTGTTTGGGTGCCCCATCCATCGCGTTCTGTGCGATGGGTGGGATGCGACACACCCCACAAACAAAAAAGCCCGCATCCTATCGAGGACCGGGCCGCCTGACTTCAAGATCGTTTGCGTTTAACGCATCTGCCTCTCGCAAGCCAAACGGACGGGTCCGCACCCCATGCACATACACATGGCCATGGCTCCGAATTTGCCTGCATTCAGCATGGAAACAGTATTCACTCTGAGCGCCGATCCTGTCAAATTGATTCCAACCCTCTATAAAAATGCCTGTACGACAATGTCGTACTATGTAATAATCCATCTATGAAAACCAAACGCCCCCGCGCCTCCCGCGTCTTCACCATCAGCTTCCCAGAGGATTTGGCCAAGCAAGTCGTCGCCGTCGCCGAAGAAGAAAGCCGCAATATCAGCGAACTTTTCCGCGAGGCCTTCCGCGCCTATCGCATGGATCGTATGCGCAACCGGCTTGCTGTGATTCGAGCCGAAGCGGCAGAACGTAAACCAAACAACTATACCGAGGACGATGTTGAAGGTTTCGTTGACGAGATTCGAGGCGAAATGTATCAACAAAGGATGAAGATAGCTTGATCTTCGTCTTCGATTCCAGAGGGCTGGCCAGCAGATTACTTCTTACCATTTAGATTTAACTCAATTGTCTCCCCACTGGCTTCCCCATGAAAATACCGGGTCATCCAAAGCCAAAGCGCCATGAGTAACCATGATGCGATTGGAACTGCCAGAAACGGTCCCGCAGGCTTTGACAATTGTCTAATGTTTACCGTACCGATGTAGATCAATGCTGAACCCACACTGATAATACGTATCTGGTTATATGTTACATTTTGCCGAACAAGAGGCCAATTCTTTGCTGAACGATGAACAAACAACATCCCTGCAAAGGGAGATGCCACCCAAACCGTAAAAAGCAGCATCAAAACTATTGATGAGCTATGTCGCCCCACCCAAAGCATCAGGGCCAGCGAAACCGCAGATCCCACAAGCAAAGAGAAGAGCGCGGAGCTTCGCCGACCATTCATCGGCGTCTCCAATTCAATCGGTATCGCCACATCTTCCATCGCGACAGACCTCCGCAATCACTGTTTACTGCATCAAGGTGATCATCGTCAAGAAATTACTCCTCCGCCTTCCAGACAAACGCACCCTTCTGCGGCAGCCCAATATGCCCGAGCACGCGAAAGACAAACTGCCGCGCCATCTCGGTGGAATCCTGCGGCTTGTTATAAAAGGCTGGAATGCAGGGAAAGATCGTGGCGCCCGCCTCGGCAGCCAGCGTCATATTGCGCAGATGGATGCGATTGAAGGGCGTCTCGCGCACGCACAGGATCAGAGGACGGCGCTCCTTCAGCGTCACATCAGCGGCGCGGGCAATCAGCGAGTTGGCAAGGCCATTGGCAATCGACGCCAGCGTCCCCATCGAGCAGGGCAGGATCATCATGCCGTTGGACGGATAACTCCCCGAAGCAATCGCCGCGCCGATGTCGGCGTCGGAGTGCTGCATGATTTTCGTGGAAGATGCGCCTAATAATTTTTCAAGCAGGTTGTTGCGGCCAGATACGCCCAACTCCTCGGCCATCACGCGCAGCGAGTTCTTCGACGCGACAAAGTGCACGCGGGCGACGCGCTCGTCGGCCTCCAGCGCACGCAGCATTTCACGCCCAAAGACCGCGCCGGATGCGCCGGTGATTGCTACGGTTAAATTTGCGGCTTCCACTGAGCTAACTCCTTCCAACCCGATGCCGTTGTCTAACAGGTTCCATCATTGTGGTGTCGCACGAATGCAAATGTGCGCACAATCACAAGCATGGCAGCAATCCACGCAATGATCGTCTCAATCCAACCATTCTCCGGAATTACAAACCAGATATTTCCATGTTTTGCCAACAGTCGGGCGAATTCAGTGACAAACATGAATACAGTAATAATAATGACAAGTCTCTCAATATGAATGGATGTTTTTCGCACTAGACTTATCAAATATGCGGATATAATGACATCGATCAAGCCAATCGTTATATCTTCAACTAATGTGACAGTATGCACAACATGAAACCCAACGATTAGGTAGTATAACTTTATTAACGCAAAGAATAAGTAAATACCGGATGTGATGATGAACTCTCTTGAAGAATTAAAGATTTGCATGGCACTCCTCGGATAAATTGATGCCAGGGACAAAATCCCGACTTTGGAATCCAGAACAGTAGCAACCGCGCCGTAGGCGCAAGGGTTATTAGCCCACCGTTTCAACGGTGGGTTGCTGGCCCCACCACAAACGCCGGAGTCCCGTAGGGACGGCGCGAAACAAGGCCAGCCGCACCGCAGGTGCCTC
>CAZYCV010000068.1:0-21202 GCA_964645305.1 uncultured Occallatibacter sp.
ATAGGAGTCATGCACCGAGTCGCGCGGCGTATAACTCGTGCTCCACTCGGTAAAGTAGAGCGGCAGGCCTGGATAGGGTGAATCGGAGATCTGCTGGCGAACACGGCGCACATCGCCCAGAATCGCGTCCGGCGAGGGATCGAGCTTGGTGTCCTGCACGCCATTTTCATCCAGAAAGCCGCCCTGAACCCCGTAGGTGTGGGTGGTCACAAAATCAACCGGAGCGCCGCTCTGCTTTACATGAGCAAGAAACTCGGGAACCCAGGCCGCGCCGGCCGTGCTTGGACCGCCAACTCGCAGCGCGGGGTCAACGGACTTGATCGTTTTCGCCGTCAGATCGTATAGCTCGAAGTAAGCCTTTTGGTCTGCGCCCTCCCAGAAGCCGGAGAGGTTGGGTTCGTTCCAAACTTCGAAGTACCAGGCGCGCACCTCGTCCCTTCCGTAGCGCTGCTCGATGTGGCGGATGAACGCGTCGATAAGGCTGCGCCATGCTTCCGGCTTGGGGTGCGAGGTGTTGCCATTCCAATAAAAAACGTGGTTGTCCGAGGTAGCCAGCGCCTGCGGCGTAAAGCCGAGTTCGACAAAGGGCCGGATGTGGCGCGCCAGCAAATCATCATAAAGCTGGTCGATCTTGGTCCAGTTGTAAACGGTTTTGCCGTCTTCCACGCGCACCGTTCCCAGAACGTCGTGAAAGATCGCATGAAAACGAATATACCTAAAGCCGAGTTCATCCACGGCAAGCTTGAGCTGGGCCTGACTATCGTCGCGGATCAGCGTGCCCGGAAAATCAGAACCTACCGACAGATCAAAGAAGTGATCCACCGGCCCTGCCGAGTCCTTCAGGTCTACGGCGATGGTTCGAGCCTGCTGCGATTGAGCCGCCAGCGGTTGAGCAGAAAGGATGGCGGAGAGGCCAAGAAAGAACAGCAGAAGCGGGCGCAGCGATAATTTTTTCATGGATGATTCAAGTCCCTCACAGAAATTGGCTGAAGCTCTGGTTGCATTCCTGATTGGCCGCCGAAGCCGCAATTGGCCGACCTTTCCTAGTTCACAACAAATCGGCAGATCAACCATGAAGTCACATACGACGCAACATCATTGGAACTAAATATACTCGTGGAGCTCGGAAGGTCACCAAGGAGCTCCACGACCGGGGAATCTTGACGAGCGAACCTATCGCGCCCGTCCCCCAAAAACGAATCCCCTTCCGCTTCAGGATTCATGCTTTGAGTTCAGCCAAAGCGCGCTGACGCGCTGTGCTGAGCCTTGAACCTCCCCGCGCACCATGGGAGGCATGGAAGCCTGTGTTGCTTCAATTCGCCGTCTCTTTGAAGATGACGGATGCGCCGCCGAGCGGGAACTGATCCTGCGCGGTAACGGTCACTGCTCCCTTGGACGAAGGCAGCGTCAGGGTGACCGAGGCGACTCCTGACGAGTTGGTTTGAGCAATCACACTGCTTCCGCTGGTTGTGCCATAGGAGAGCGTGCCGGCTGAGGTGGTGAACAAAATGTCCGCGCCGTTGGCTGATCCGCCGGATTGGCCGGGATTCAACGTGACGGTCAGGGGCAGCGATAGAGCCGATCCCGCGCTCCCCGATTGGTTGTTGCCCGATTGAGTGAGCGTGGCGGGCGGATTGCCGACGACGATCCAGCCGCCCTGGGTTTGCGTTGCCGTGCCATCGTTGCCGGTGACCGTATAGTGGCAGAATCCAGGTGAGCTGCCCGCGTTGACGGTGATGATTGCGGGCTGCGTAGCGGTAATGAGTGCGTTGGTTAGCGCCAGTGTTCCGCTGCACGCCGCAGCGCCATCATAAGCGTCGAAGACCGCCGAAGAGAGGGTCACGGTGGCGCTGCCGCTGGTGATCGCCGGATGCAATGTTGCCGTGCCCGCAGCGGGAATCATCAGGTCGTCTGGGTTCAGGAACCACTCCGAGTCAGGTTTGGAGCTCTCGCTTCCGCTGACCACCAGCAGAGTGATGCTGTAGGGCGCAAAGTTCTGCGTTGAATTCCAGGCGGCCGAACCCGACGACGTGATCGATGAGGGGTTGGTCGAAGACAGTGTGTAGGCCGCATAGGTGGACGCATTGAATCCGGTGAGGTTAAAGTCAACCTGCGCCGTATTGTTTGGATCCTTGTTGAGGACCAAGATGGTCATCGTCGTGCCGGTGGAGTCGAGCGCGGCGTAGCTGGTAAACAGATCCGAAGTTCCGTTGTTCTGATCGGAGACCGAAATCGAGTTGAACTGGTGATGCGCGCCGTCGTAATTTGTGAAGATCTTCCAGGCCAGGTACTCGGCATTCTGAGGAGAACTGGACGACGGCCCACCCCAGCGAGAAGCAAAGCTAAGCCCCTCACGTCCAAAGACGCCTAGAGAGTCCGCATCGGCGATGGCCGTCGAGAAGTCCGGTTCGCCGTTCACGTTCGCGGCAGCACCATAGCCCCACTCGGAATAGGCAAGGGGGGTTCCGGGATAGATGGCATTCAACATGGCCTTGAAGCGCGGAATGGAAAAGGCAATATATTGGTTGGGCTGAATGCTGGTTGTGGTCCAACCCTGGTAGGGGGCAAAGGTCGGATCCCAGTAATAGGCGGCAATTTTGGCTGTAAGCGCCTGAAGCTGGGCGTTGGTAAATCCTGTCGTGGAGGGGGCGTTGGCATACTCATGGATATCAAAGACGTCAAGGGTGCGCGCGCCGTTGATCTCATCCAGCCACTTGACCTGATTCAGCCACCAGGGCAAAAAGTCCACACCGCCATGGTTGCCCTTGTCAGCACCATTCGCGCCATTCCAGTAGAACCACCAGCAGCAGAAGACCGGCCCAAAGCGCACTGCTTCAGGATCCCATTTTTTGAGATTCGTGGCTTCTTTCTCATAAACATTGGCCAGTTCGTCATAGCCCGCGGGCGCGGGGTGTACATCCCTGTGCGTGCCATTCCAGATGTCGGGTTCGTTGTCCATGTCGTAGAAGTGGCAGGAAGTGATGGAAGAGTTAGGCACTGGGCAGGTCGCGCTGCTGGTGTTGAAGGCTGCCGCCATGGCCGTCGCCCAGGTTTCGCGATCGACGCAGGTGCTTCCGTCCGTGGTTCCCGACGGGCAATCCGCGGCAGTGTCGACCAGCGGATAGTAGGCGGTGGTGACGGCATCGGTGGTGACAGGAGTGGAGCAATCGGTTTTTTGGCCGTTGCCGGCATCGGTGTTCCAGGGATCGAACGAACACTGCGATCCGTATTTCGCAATGGAGTAACTCCAATTGCCTGGTCCCGCAGCCACCCAATCCATCAACGCTATTGAGGTCAATGAATGACTGCCAGCCGATTGCGTATCCTTGATGAGCTGGGTGTTGTCGCCAGCGCCTCCATAATCCTCGAAGTACCAGTCGGAGGCGGAGTTGCGGGTTTGCAATACGTAGTTATAGTTGGAGATATCATTGCCGCCCCACCGTGAAAAGGTGTAGCCAATGTCGGAGATGTCGGAGATCGTCTGGTCATTGTTCCCGTAGACAAATGGGCTGATCTGATGGCGATTGGCCAGGGTGTTGATATTGACGGCAATGGCCGCGGTTTTACTCGTCGTGACGCTGAGAGAGACGCTTCCCGTGGCGGAATTGTAGTCGGTGCCATCGGTGGGCGTGAACTGCACGGAGAGTGTCTGAGTGCCAACCGTATTCATCACCGTTCCGGCGCCCGGCGTATAGACAAATTTGCCCGGTACACTTGTTCCGCCTGAACCGGCGGTTGCATCCAATTGCGTGCTGCTCAGCGCTGTACCTACCACTACGGCCGCCGGAGTATTCCAGGTGATCACCGGAGTCGCCTGGGTAACCGTAAGTGAGGTTGAAGCCGTGGCCGAGGCAACGGTGGTTGGATCGTTGGGCGTAAACGTAACACTCAGTGTTTGGGTTCCCACACTTAAAAGGGTTCCAGCCCCAGGCGAATAGCTGAAGCTGCCCGGATAATTGGCCGTAGCGTCAAGCTGAGTCGCGCTCAGTGCCGTGCCATAGCTGATAGCCGCCGGCGCGGCCCAGGTGATAATCGGTGTTTCGAGCTTTGAGGAGGAGCCCCCGCCACTGCCACAGCCACTGAATGGAGAAAGAGTGCAGAAAATAATGAACGAAAGAGAAAGAAGACGCTTCATTGGCTGAGATGCTCCCGGAGCGGCATTGCGCCGCGACTCGAACGATGAGATCTGAAAAAACCCGGCCGGAAGCGGATTCCGTTTTCGGCCGGAAGGAAGGACAACAGGCGCATACGCTACTTCTCGGTCACAGTCGTACGATTTGGTTCAGGCGAGATAGCCTCCAATCCACCCAAACCCAGCCGCAATCACCGCTCGTTGAACAAACGAAGCCACCCAACAGGAATCGACTCCATTGCCGGTTTCTTGGCCACCGATGTAGTGCGTCCCACTCCGGATTCAACGGAGGAGAACTGTGTGCACTCTATTGGAACGCTTACGGAATGTGCAATCGTTAATGATGCACAGAATTGTTGCCTACCGAAAAATATGTTAAAACTGTTTGTTTTCATGATGTTAACGTATATGTTACATCGGAATTCAAGAGCTTTCATCCAGGTTTATTCAGAAAATGTAACATGGAAAATTCAGCCAACGCCTTTGTGTTGTACTATGGATTCATCTATTTGGAGTGGGTTTATGGACCAAGTCCCCGCCTCTCATGCGAAGGATTCAGAACGCGCGGAACTGGAAGCAGTCTTGACCGCACTGACCCATACTCCTCGTCTTCAAAATTATCTAAAGTACATCGGGGACAAGTATTTTCATCATAGAATCAACGAGATCAATGAATACAACATCGCCACTGAAGTGTTGGGTCGCTCCAAAAGCACCTTTGATGCCTCGCGGGATTCGATTGCGCGCGTCGAAGCGCATCGGCTGAGGAAGAAGCTGAAAGCCTACTACGAGAGCGATGGCAAGGATCACGAAATTCAGATTTCGCTTCCGCAGGGCAGCTATGTTCCGGTCTTCAACCTTCGTCCGCCAGCGGCGCTAACGATTCCGACGCCTGAAGATCCGGGTATCTCTCAAGTCGATTCTTTGTCTTCTGCGCCGGCCACAGGTTTGGTTTTGTCCGACAGCGGCCTTACCGAGCCCCGGCAATCAGAGGAGCCCGGGCGGCGCAAGCAAACACTCCAGTACGGCATGGCGGGATTGGCCGTGCTGCTTGTTGTCGGCATCGGCGCGGCCCTATTTCTGGCGCATAGCAAGTCAAGCCATCCGCCAGTAATTGAAGTATCTTCGCCGGTCAACGCCACTCAACCTGGCCCGCAAAACACGGCACCGCTACCGCTTCGCCTGCTCGCCGGATACGATGGCTCCCCCCGGATTGACAGCGTCGGCGCCTACTGGCTGTCTGATCGCTATTATCTTGGCGGTGGCGCCTTCCGCCGCCCGGACACCCCAGTGATCAAGACCAGCGACCCCATGCTGTTTGATTATTGGCGAACGAGCGACTTCACTTACAATATTCCGCTTGCTCAGGGCCCGTATGAATTGCACCTGTACTTTGTGGCCTCGCCGCAGGATGATCCCAAGACCAGTTTCTTTCATGTCAGCGCCAACGGCCAAATGCTTCTGAGCTCATTTAACATCGCTGCCGACGCCTTGGGAGTCAATGTGGCGGATGAACGCGTCTTCAAGGACATCTATCCAGACAAAGACGGCTTTCTGCATCTGAAGTTCTTCATGGAGCGGTCATCGCCGACCCTGAACGCACTGGAGATCTTGCCTGGCCTGCCGCATCGGCAGTTGCCTGTTCGCCTGGTCATGCAGCGCTCGGCCGTAACAGACCACAATGGGAACCTGTGGCACCCGGATAACTATTATCAGAACGGAACACTTTCCGATTTACCACGGCAAATCGAAGGCACACCGGACCCAAACCTATATGCGCAGGAGCGCTACGGTCATTTTACTTATTCGATTCCGGTCTCCACCCACGGCCGCTACACGCTTGTGCTGCACTTTGCTGAACTTTACTGGGTTCCAGATCCGGCGAGTCGCGTTGGAGTGGGAAGCCGGGTCTTTCGAGTCTATTGCAATGGAACGACGCTGCTGGACAACTTTGACATCTTCAAGGAAGCCGGCAGCCTGCATGCGCTGACTAAAACATTCAGCCACCTGCAACCTTCCCCGGAAGGAAAACTCGACCTGACTTTTGAACCAATATCGAACTATGCAACGGTCTCCGCGATTGAAGTCATTGATGAGTCGGAATGACGGCCCGGTAGCGGATGGACTGCGTCTGCCAATGACCTTCAGGCTACCGTCTCAATTTTCAGTCTGTTCGGAATTATTTAGTTTTTACCGATCCCTAGAATCTTTTGCAACAGGTTGCGATGCTCGGCGGGATGTTCGCAGGTTTCAGTGGGAGCGGTGCCGGCCAGGAAAGCGGCTTCGATGGTGGCTGCCGGGCAGGTGGCGTCGCTGAGCAGGTTGCTGACGCTGTCAATGGAGAGAGTCTCCACGCCGTCGGGAACAGTGAATTCGTTGGCATCCGAATACTGTGGCAGCGCCACGGCGCGCTTCATGAACTCGGCCCAGATGGGCGCTGCGGCGTGCGCGCCCTGGATCTTGATGTCGGTATAGTCGTCGTTACCCACCCAGACGATGCAGAGCAGATTGGTGGTGAAGCCGGCGAACCAGGCATCATGATCCGTGCCGGTTTTGCCTGCGGCGGGCGCATGGAAGCCCATATTGCGCACACCCGCGCCGGTGCCTGAGCCGGTCACGTCGCTGCGCAGCACATTCTCCATCATGCTGACGGTTAGATAAGCGGCGCGCGGATCGAGAACCTGTTTGGAGTCCGGCGAGTAGTCGGAGATCACATCGCCGGTCGAAGTGCGAACGCTGGCCAACATCCATGGATTGATGTGCAGGCCGCCGTTGGCAAAGACGGTGTAGGCTCCGGCCATGTCAAGCGGCGTGGCATCATAGGAGCCAATCGCCATCGAGGGCGTCGGCTGTACGCCTTTGATGCCTGCTTCGCGGGCGAGCTGCGCCACGCGTTCAAAGCCCACCAGCGAAGCCAATCCAATCGTCGCATTATTCAGCGACCGCATCAGCGCATGGCGCGCCGTGCAACTGCCGCAGTATTCGTCCTCAAAGTTCTTGGGCGTGTACTGGTAGGGGGTGCCTTCGCCGTAGGTGGTCGGCTCGTCTTTCAGCATGGTGAGCGGCGAAAAGAGCTTGGTCTGCCCTGGTAGCATGGTGCCCTCAGTGGCCGTGGCAAAGGCGGCGGCGTACACAAACGGCTTGAAGATGGAGCCGGTGGGGCGCTTGGCTACCGCGTGATTCAACTGCGAACCGCCGTAGCTGCGCCCGCCGACCAATGCCAGCACCTGCCCGGTGTGCGGATCAAGCGCAATCAGCGCCACCTGCGGGTAGTCGTACTTTTCGCCCTTCTTTTTTTGCTTGGCGTGCAGCTTGTCCACCTGCTCATCGACCACGTGCATGGTGGAAT
Source organism: uncultured Occallatibacter sp. (assembly GCA_964645305.1). Taxonomy (GTDB): domain Bacteria; phylum Acidobacteriota; class Terriglobia; order Terriglobales; family Acidobacteriaceae; genus Telmatobacter. The sequence continues at coordinate 7,482 of CAZYCV010000068.1, forward strand.
CAACGGCCGCTGTTGCCTCGCGCTGGAGGTCGGGATCAAGCGAGGTGTAGATGCGCAGCCCTTCGTGATTGAAGTCGCGCTCACCCAGCTTTTGCACCATCTGGTCATGCACCAAATCCACAAAGTACGGCGCCTCGCTGGCGTCCACGCTCTGCGGCGTCAGCTTCAAAGGCTCTCTTTTGGCAACCTCGGACTGCTCCTTGGTGATTGCGCCAGTCTCCACCATCGAATCAAGCACCAGGTTGCGCCGCTCGATGGTGCGATCTGGATGGTGAAATGGATTGAAGTAGCTGGGCCGCTGGATGATGCCGGCCAGGAAGGCGCACTCGGCCTGGTCCAGCTTGCCCACATCCTTGCCAAAGTAAACCTGCGAGGCCTCGCCAAAGCCGTTGATGGAGAAGCTGCCACGCTGGCCAAGAGGAATCTCATTGGCATACATCTCGAAGATCTGCTGCTTGTTGAAGCGGTGTTCAAGCTGGAAGGCAACGACGATCTGGGAGATTTTGTACTTCAACGTGCCTGTATCGGCGACGATCAGCAGCTTGGCCAACTGCATGGTCAGCGTGGAAGCGCCGCCTTTGTGCTTGCGGTCGCCGATCAGATCATGCCATGCCCAGCTAATCATCGAAAAATAGTTGACGCCGCCATGCTCGAAGAAGCGCCGGTCCTCAATGGCCAAAACAGCGTTGACCACATTGAGCGGAATCTCGTCATAGGTGAGCAGTCGCCGCTTGGTGCGGTTGGCGTCGTCGCTCAGACCGGTGATCAGCAGCGGCTCCAATTCGTAACTGGAAAGTCCCTGCCCGCGCTCATCGGCGATGGATTGCACCACGCCCCCACTGACGCGAATGGTGGCGCTGTCCTGCGAGTGAAAGGATTGCGGGCCGGGGCGCACGGTGATGGTCTGTGCGGTCTCTTTGTAGGTGCCAAGCTGGGAGAGATCGGATGCGCCATCGGCCGAGTAGCCGGCCTGCCGCAACTCGTCGGCAATCAACTTCACGGTCAGCTTTTGACCTGGACGCACTTCGCTCGGCGCGGCGTAGATTTTGGCTGTGTTGGCAAAGACCGGCGACTTGAGCCGCTCGTCCAGAATGCGCCCGTAGGTGATGTAAAAATAACTGAATATGGCAAGAAAAATCAGAGCGCAGGCCGCAAACCCGATCAATCCCACGCGCAGCAACAGCGTCGCAAGTGGGCGCTTTCCCGTGGGCTTTTGAAACCTGATCTTCAGTGCCATTCGTTCTCCCAAAAACTGCGAACAATACAGGTTGACAAGTTGACAGGTTGACAGGTTAACAGGTAGACAAGTACCTAAGCCGGGTGCCCCACCCTCGCCGCGTTCTTGTTTTTGCGGCTAGGGTGGGATTCAACAAACCTACGCGCCCACCGTCAACAGCAGCGCATCTTCCGCCACGCGCTCTTTCACAAGAGCCACCACTTCCGCCAACGCAACATCCACGCTGGTTGAAGTTGCGCGCGTCACCAGCTCCACCTTGCCTTCGGCGGCCTTCTTGCCGACGTTGACGCGATAAGGAATGCCGATCAAATCCGCATCCTTGAATTTGACGCCGGCGCGCTCGTCTCGGTCATCCAGCAGCACGTCGAGGCCCGCTGCTTCCAGCTCCGCCGCCAGCTTTTCGCCAGTCTCCCGGAGCAGCGCGTCGGCCATATTGGTGACCGTAACAACCACGGTGAAAGGCGCAATCGAAGCCGCCAGCCAGAAGCCGTTCTTGTCGTTCGATTGTTCGACGGCGGCAGTGAGAATGCGCTCGATGCCGATGCCGTAGCTGCCCATGATCGGCGTCACTTCCTTGCCGTTCGGGTCCAGCACGCGCGCGCCCATCGCCTCGGAATACTTGTAGCCCAGCTTGAAGATGTGGCCGATTTCGACCGCCTTGCCGACGACCAGCTTGCCGGGGCAGGCCTTTTTGACGCACCCTTCGCGGTGATCGCACTCCAGCTTGGTGCAGGGGTTCTTGGGGCAGCCTTCGCCCTCATTCACCGTGCGAATATCGGCCGTGAGCGTCCAGGAAAAATCGCGCCCCGGCGTCACGTTGCGCAGGTGATAGTCCAGCTTGTTGGCGCCGCAGACCATGTTCTTGCGGCCTTCGAGCGTGCTATCGACAACGACGGCAATCCCGTCTTCCAGTAGCTTGGCGCTGGGCTTGAGTCCAACCGGCCCAAGAAATCCCGCAGGGCCATTGAAGAATTGCTGAAGCTCCTCAGCCACCATAGGCCGCACTTCCGCCGCGCCGATAGCTCCGAGCAGCTTGGTCTCATTGACCTGATGGTCGCCGCGCAAGAAAGCTGCAACGCCGTGCCATGTGTCCGGCTTGCCTGCCGCGCCGCGCTTCAGCGCCATGTACGCTACGCACTTGATGTCGTTGGCCGGACTCATCTTCAAAAAGGCCGCGATGTCTGCGATTGCGCCCATTCCCGGAGTGTGAATCAGCTCCGGCTGGCCGTCACCGGTGGGCTCAAGCTCCGTAACCGGCGCGAGCTTCGACGTCGCCTTCTCCGTATTCGCCGCATAGCCGCAGACCGGACAGCTTGCAATCAAATCCTCACCCGCGTCGGTGTAGCTCATGAACTCTTGCGACTGCGAGCCGCCCATCGAACCTGAATCCGCCTCAACCGCGACAAACTTCAGCCCGCAGCGCGAGAAAATCTTCCGGTACGTCGCATCATGCAGATCAAAGCTCTTGTCCAGGCCTACCTTGTCGATGTCGAAGGAATACGCATCCTTCATGGTGAATTGACGCACGCGCAGCAGGCCGGACTTCGGCCTCGGCTCGTCGCGGAACTTGGTCTGAATCTGATACCAAATCTGCGGCAACTGTTTGTAGCTGCGCAGCTCACTGCGCGCAATCACCGTCATGATCTCTTCGTGGGTCATGCCAAGGCACATCTCCGCGCCCTTGCGGTCCTTCAGGCGAAACATATTGTCGCCCATGCCCGTCCAGCGGCCGCTCTCCACCCACGGCTCCTTGGGCAGCAGCGCGGGCAAAAAGAACTCCTGGCCAATCTGGTCCATCTCTTCGCGCACAATGGCCACGATCTTGTTGATCGAGCGCTGCGCCAGAAAGAGATAGTTATACAATCCCGCGCCCATCTGGCGGATGTAGCCGGAGCGGACGAGAAAGCGATGGCTGGCCACTTCGGCGTCCGCCGGGGCCTCGCGCAGGGTGGGAATAAAGAGTTTTGACCAGCGATGCATGAGTTGAAGGTGCCTTCCGGCCGGACCAGCCGGCGCAAGAGATTCTGTCATCTTCAATTCTAAATCTTCCCCCCGCGGTATCCCCTGTAGCGCCGATCTCCAGATCGGCTGTCGCGTGGACCTCCAGGTCCACGCCGTAATCTATGTAGATGCCGGCGCGCTGTTCCAACCCGCTCACCGGATATAATCGAGCGATGGACTCTCTAGCCTGCAAGGCGGACCGACCGGCATGAAAAACTTCCTCCGCCTACTGCGCTTCGGCCTGCCGTACTGGTTTCAATGGCTGCCGGGCGTGTTGCTGCTGGCCATGGTCGGCCTGCTGGAGTCTCTCCGCATTGTGCTCTTTGTGCCCATCCTGGGCGTGGTGCTCGACCCCCACAATCAATCCAACGAACTCAAGCTCTTTCCCATGGCGCCGCAGGGCTGGCAGTTTGACATTCATGGTTTTGTGCCGCACCAACTGCACAATGCCTGGACGGTGGTCGCCTTTGCGCTGATTGTCTCCACGGTTCTCAAGGGCCTGAGCGATTACACGGGCACCTATCTGGTGAACTACGCCGGCTTCGGCATGATTACCGATATGCGCAATCATCTCTACGAGACCACGCTGCGCCGCTCCTCCGGCTTCTTTCACAAGCATCCCACCGGCAGCATCATCTCTACGCTGATCAACGATGTGGACCGCGTGCAAAACGCCGTCAGCTCCGTGCTGGGCGACTTCCTGCAGCAGTTCTTCACCTTCGTCTTCACGCTGGCCGCGGTGATTGCCCTCGGAGGGCGGCTCAGTTGGGCGTTGCTGCTCTTTGTGCCGGTCATCATCACTTCTTCGCGCCGCATCGGCCGATCCGTCCGCACACGCACCCGCACCGGGCAAGACAAGCTCGCCGAAATCCAGAACATCCTGCACGAAACGGTCACCGGCAACAACATTGTCCGCGCCTTCAACACCGAGATTTGGGAGATTCTGCGCTTCAAAAAAGCCTCCACGCGCCTCTTCCGCGCCAACCTCCGCAGCGTTCGTATTCAGTCCATCTCTTCGCCGCTGATGGACACCATCGGCGCTGTGGCCATCGCGCTGCTGCTGTGGGTGGGCCGCAACGAGATTCTGCACGGGCGCATGACCTCGGCGGTCTTCATCACCTTTATTGTCGCGCTTTTCAAGCTCTACGATCCGGTACGCAAATTCGCCTTCTTCTATAACAGCTTCCAACAGGCGATGGGCGCGTCCATTTCCATCTTCAGCTTTTTTGATGCCGACGACGAGGTGCGCGAGTGCCCGAACGCGACGGCGATGAAACCCTTTAAGAGCGCCATCCAATTTGAGAATGTTGGCTTCTCTTATTCGACGGAAGAGGGCGAACATCAGATTCTGCATCACGTCGATCTGGAGATGCACACCGGCGAAGTGGTCGCACTGGTCGGCCCCAGCGGCGCGGGCAAATCCACCATGGCCAGCCTGATTCCGCGCTTCTTTGACGTCAGCAGCGGGCGCATTCTCATCGACGGCCAAGACCTGCGCGATCTGACCCTCGGCTCACTCCGTCGCCAAGTGGCTCAGGTCACGCAAGAGACCATCCTTTTTAACGACACGGTGCGCAATAATATCGCCTACGGCCAGCCGGAGGTGCATCTTGACCGCGTGGAAGAGGCTGCCCGCGCGGCACTGGCCCACGACTTCATCCTGCGTATGCCGCAGGGCTACGACACCGTGATCGGCGAAAAAGGCTTCCGGCTCTCCGGCGGCGAAAAACAGCGCCTCTCCATTGCGCGGGCGATCCTGAAAAACGCGCCCATCCTGATTTTGGACGAGGCCACCAGCTCACTCGACGCGGAGAGCGAATCGCTGGTGCAGGCAGCGCTGGCCAACCTGATGCAGAACCGCACCGTGCTGGTCATCGCTCATCGCCTGGGAACCATCCGCCGCGCCAACCGCATCGCCGTCCTGGAAGACGGCCACATCACCGCCATCGGCCCCCACGAGGAGCTGCTGACCACTTCACCGACCTATGCGCGGCTCTATCAGTTGCAGTTCATGGATATGCCGGAAGTACAGGGATCAGAGGTTTAGGAACTGGGACTATCTTGTTCACCAAGGATTTATTTGCAAATGAAGTAATCGTTTTTGCTCTGTAAAAAGGACACGACTTTAGCCGGGCCGCAAAGGCAATCAAATAACATCGGGATTTAGCTCCTGAGGGAAGGCGTCTTAGTTAGCTGCTTTAATAAGAGGGAATCAAATGAAACCAATGTGGATGAAAATTGGAATCCCGACATTCCTGATGCTGAGCATGAATCTTTCGGCTCAACAAAGCACCGCTGTGCCACCGCCTTCATCGGCGAACTCAACCCCTGGCTCCGTGACGGATAACAAGCGGCCATCTCTTGATGTTACCTACATCGGCAATGCGGGATTCATGATCCAGGCGGGCGGCAAGAAGGTGCTCGTTGATGCTCTCTTTGAAGGAACTACAGAGGTTCTTGGCCCCTCGCCGGAATTGCTTGCACAGATGATGGATGCTCACGGCCCCTTCGCCGATGTGGATCTCGTGCTGGTCACTCATCCGCACAGCGACCACTTCAATGCCGAGCTGACGATCAAGTTTTTACGCCATCACGCGCAGTGCAAACTTGTTGCCCACACGCAGGTGGTCGATCGTTTGCGCAACGAGGCAGGCTTTGCGCAGATCGAGCAGCAGATTCACGAGGTCAAACAGGAACCCGGCGCGTATGAACACTTGAGCCTCAACGGAATCAACCTCGATGTGATTTGCCTGAATCATATGTCCGCGGACTCATCCATGAGGAACTTGGCCTTCATTGTCGAAATGGGAGGCGCGCGTTTCCTCCATATGGGCGATTCTTTCATCGAGCAGAGTGAAGCCCACCTGAACAGCTATCCCTTTGATCGGTCGCCTGTCGATCTTCTCTTCCTCAATCGAGTTGATCGCTCCGAGACGGCGCGGAAGTTCATTGCGGAGAAGATCAAGCCAAGTCAGATCGTCGCCATGCACATCCTGCCGGCGGAGTTGGCGGAAAGAACGAATCAAATCCATGCCGTCTACCCCCAAGCCATTATCTTCAAGCAAAGCATGGAGCGGCGTTCGATTGCGATTGAATTCGATACTCATGAATGAAATGAACACTTAAGTTTTAATAGGAGTTCGAGGAACAAGAAAATGCCAATCTACTCCATGACCGGCTTCTCGCGCACGCAGTTCACCGTACCTCTGCCCAACGACGGCCAGCTCAACTGCATGCTCAGCCTGAAGAGCGTCAACCACCGCTTCCTTGACGTGCAATTGCGCCTTCCCTCCGGTCTCGACGCGCTGGAAATGGATTTGCGCAAGGCGCTCAAGGACGCGCTGATCCGCGGCCACGTCGATCTGACACTCCAGATTGATCGCGGCAGCCAATCCACATCCGGCTACAACCGCGAGCTGGTGGCAAATTATCTCGCCGCCTTCAAAGCCGTCTGCGCCGAGCACAACCTAACCGGCGAACCAGACCTGAACGCCATCCTGCGCCTGCCAGGCGCCTTGCAAAGCGACAACCGCTCCAACAGCGACGAAGATCAGGCCGCGCTCGCAGCCAGCGTCCAGCAGCAGATAGCCCCGCTGCTCGACGAACTGAAAGCCATGCGCGCGAGAGAAGGCGAGTCTCTGGCGGCCATCTTGCACGCGACGCTCGACCGCCTTGCCGAGGCCACCACAGGTGTGTCGGCGATGCGCTCCGAGGTGGAAGAGCGCTATCAGGCCCGCCTCACCGAGCGGCTGGAAGCAGCCGTCGGCCCGGAGTTCAACCGTCAGCGCCTGCTGGAAGAGGTCGCCGTGATGGTCGAGCGCAGCGACGTCAGCGAGGAACTGGAGCGCATGACGACCCACATCGGCCACTTCCGCGAGTTGCTCACCGCCGGCGGCGAAGTGGGCAAAAAGCTCGACTTCCTGCTGCAAGAGATGAACCGCGAGGCCAACACGCTCCTCTCCAAAACCGGCGGCGCAGGCGGCAAAGGAACGCGCATCACCGAACTGGGCCTGGCCATGAAGGCAGAAATCGAAAAGGCGCGGGAGCAGATTCAGAATCTTGAGTAAACCAGGGATCAGGGGTCAGAGATCAGGGATCAGTTGCGTTCTGGAAGAACGAACATAGAGGAGTGCGTTCTATGAAGTCGAGGAATAAAGTCATTCTGGCATCATTAGCTTTCTTTGGGTTGATAATCGGGCTTGCGGTCTATTTCGTCTCGTCTTTCTTTAGCTCGGAGACTCAAGTTCTCGATACTAAAAGAAGTCCCGACGGAAGGTGGACGGCGGTAGTTCAGATGGAAGTCGATAATGCAGTGTTTGTGACTGTTGCTGTCTACACAGTGCGGTTGAAGGGGGTAGCGCAGAAGGATCACAAAGGTGATTTGGTTATGAACATGGATGTGAACTATCCCGATCCGGAACCGTCCATCGGTTGGAGCGACGGCAAATTAGTTGTGACGCTGGCGAACCGCGAGAAGTACCAATACTTGGCAAACCCAGTCAGCGGCGTCCCTATAGCCGTGCAATGGAAGTGATAGTGGGCCGTCCTCCGCGGCGGCTTGCTTGCTGTTGAGGCATGTAGCACCGGTACAATTTTGTAGAAGAAACAAATTGCTTGACATTCAGGAGAAGTTGCCCACAATCTCAATTTGATCCCTGATCCCTGATCCCTGATCCCTGATCCCTGATCCCTGATTCCTGATTCCTGATCCCTGACCACTAACCATTGACCGAAGGACAAAAACATGGCAGGCATACTCTTCATCATTTCGGCGCCCTCGGGTTCGGGCAAAAGCACGCTGGTCAACGAGGTGCGCAAGCAGTTGTCCGGCATCGAATTCTCCGTCTCCTGGACCACCCGTGCCCCGCGCGGCTCGGAGCAGGATGGGCGCGAGTACCACTTCACCACCCGCGAGGTCTTCGAGCGGATGCTCGCCAATGACGAGTTTCTGGAGCACGCCGAGGTCTTCGGCAAGGCCCTCTACGGAACGCCGCGCAAGGCTCTGGAAGATGCCCGCCTGGCCGGCAACGATCTGGTGATGGACATTGACGTGCAGGGCGCGGCGCAGGTGCGCGCCAAGATGCCGGAGGCGGTGAGCATCTTTGTGATGCCGCCCAACCCCACGGTTTTACGCACTCGTTTACGCAATCGCAGCCGCGCTGAAGGCGTCCAGGATGAGGATGAACTGAGGCGGCGTCTGAGTCAGGCGCGCAAGGAGATTGAGAATTACAAAGAATACAGCTATATTTTAGTTAATGACATTCTGGACCGGGCGGTGGCGCAGTTGGAGGCCATTGTGCGGGCCGAGCGCTTCCTTCGCAACGGCGAGCCGATTGCCTTTCGCGCGGACAGAGTGTTGGAGGTCGCCGCCACCTGCTTGCAAGTGAATTCGCAGGAGCGGCTCAAACCGTTCCTGGAGGCTTTTCGCATTGGTCACCCCGGCCAGCAGGAACTGCCCTTTGAGGAGGATTCCGATGACGATTGAAACCGGCTTCGATTCAGACTACCGCAAAGTGATGGTGGCCGCGCGGCGCGCCCGCCAGTTGCAGAGCGGCTCTCATGCGCTCGTCTCCACGCAATCGAACAAGCCCTGCCGCATCGCCCAGGAAGAGATCCGCGCCGGCAAGATCGCCTACGAGAAGACCGAACAGCCTGTGGTCAAGCCGCTGGTCGATGGACCGGCCGTCCCTATTCTGCTGAACTGAGTTGATCCGACGCGAGCGGGTCTGTTGCTTCTCTAATGGACGGAATCGAAGTCGGTTGCGCGAATTTGGTTACATGGTTTCGATCTTGGAACCTGGCCTCCCGCACACATATTCGCCCCTTACTGAATCGTAAGCGTAACCACGCCTGAACTCACCACTTGGTGCGTCTGTGTCGTTGACGACTGTGATGCGCCTCCGGCTCCCCCTCCGCAGCCAACCACGCTGAAAGCGCTCACAGCCAGCAGAATCATCCCCAAATACGCCGTCACCCAGGAGCCCCGTGCCACCAGCCGCTTGCGCAGAATCATCAGCGGAAGCAGCAGAATCGGCAGCAGAATCCAGTCCGAAGTCACCCCACTTAGGGTTTCCGTAAAGTTCACTGTAATCTGATAGGTTCCTTTGGGCGTTGCAGAAGTAGTGGTGATTGTCAGCGTACCGGAAGCATAACTGCACGCCGCTCCCGTGGGCAAATTCAGGCAGCTCACCGTCGCGCTCTCCACCGTGGAAGGCAGCGTGACCGCATAACTTGCCGACGAACCGGCAGTCACCACCATCGTGATCGCCGTCAATGTCGGCGCGGTTGATTCAGAGCCGGAGGAATTTACTTCAAACTGCAATGCATTGGAACTTCCGCCGCCGGGAGCGGGCGTTTGCACGGTGATTGCCGTAACTCCCTCGCCGCCAATCTCTGCGGCCGTCACCGTCGCCGCCAATTGCGTGGCGCTCACGTAACTGGTGGTAAGCGCCGTTGCCCCCCAGTAAGCAGTTGATCCATTGACAAAGCCCGATCCATTCACCGTCAGCGTAAATGCCGCTCCGCCCGCGCTCATATAAGCCGGCGAAATGCTGCTGACAACCGGCACAGGGTTAGTCAGTCCCGCTGAATCGTTGGAAAAAGCCTTCAGCGCCACGTTCATGGTTGGCTCGATGGCCGTCGTATCCTGCCAGGTGCTTCCGTTGGCGCTGATGTAGCTTTGCCCCGGGCTGGCTTTGGCCTTGCTGGAGTAGCCCGTGATGGCATATTCAACGGGAATTGGATAGTTGTAACCAGGCGTGGTGAGTTGGATGACCACGGAGAATTTCTGCCCTTGTGAAAGGGCCACCGAACTGGGCAGTTCAATTGTGTTATACCCAGCCAAAGCTAGTGTGCCGCTGGTGGTGGCGGCCAGGCTTCCGCTGGTGGGACCGTTGGATGCATTGGTATAAACTTCGATGGAGTAGGCGGTGCCGTTTGCCAGAGCGTAGGTGGCCACAGCCGCCAACTGGCCGTTTGCGCTTGCCGTGAAGACGTTGGCCGCCCATGCGGTGGTTGTGCCGTAACCCTGCGCGCTCACCAAACCAAGCGGATCATACTCATATTCCGTGGAGTAATTGGTCGTGCTCGCAATCTCATTGAAGACGTACGACTCCTCCACTGCAAGCTGCGCATCGTAATACGAGATCCAGAAAAAACCGGCATCGCCGAATCCTGTCCCCCAACTATTCTTGGCCAGAAAAGCTCCATTGCCCGGCGGCGCGGTGGAGAATTTGCCGGCCGGGTATGCGTCATCCCAACCCACCAGAGTAATGGAATGGTCAATGGGACATTCCGCGGCTTTGCCATTCGATCCAGTGCAGACAGTTGCGCCGTTGTAGTAGTAAGCGGCGTTGTTCACATTCCAATACGGGCTACCTACTTCCAATTCATCGGCGCTGATGGACGCGTCCACGCCGCCGTAGTTCAGGATGGCGCTCTTCAGATTGCTGTTGTCCAGCGAATTGGCGCGAGCAGGAATAAAGTAGACACCCTGAACGTGCTTTTGCGCGGGCAGATTTGCCGGAGAAGTGCGGGTGCAGGTGTTGGTGCTGGAGCACGAGGTCGGGTCCGGATCGGCGGATGCATTGACCGGACCGGCCCAGCGCGCCAGGTAAGCGGTGCTCATCTGCCCGTTCCCGCCTTGACAGGAGCCAAAGTCAAAGCCATTCAAGTTATTGAGATTGTTCTCTGAGAAATTCCAGCTTTCGTCCGCCAGCAAGACCGATTCCAAGGAGCCATACGTGGCAAAAGCCCAGCAATCTCCACATTGGAGCTGGTCTTTGACCGGACTGACCTTGCCCACATTGCGAAGGTCATAGCTGGAAGGAAGGCTGCTCGTGGTTTGAGCGGCCATGCTCGGCTGGCCCATCAGGTGGGAGAAGTCCATCGGCGAGGCTCTAAGCCCAAGAGTTCGGCCCTCGCGGGTGGTCGCCATCGGCAAGGAACGGCCAAGGCTCTGATTCCGCATGGAATGGGCGAAGCGCGAACTCAGCGGCGCCGGCGAGGGTGTTTGATTCGCCTCCTGCGCCCATCCGGCGGAAGCCGCCATTACGGATGCCAACAAAACAAGAAACCCCGGAGAAACCAAGGATGCGGCCATACTGGTTTTTTGGGGGGCAGCAAGAAGGCGGGTTACAGCAGCCAAAGCGCGATAGGGATTCACAACAACCTCCATGTTTCAGAGGGGACTCATTGGAGTGCTCTGATGGTTGTTGCCGTGGGCCGGAAGAGCAAACAAACCATAGGTAGAAGATCGGCTTATGCTAAGAATTCATGAGCCGCAATCCACGATAGATCCTGAAATGGATAAGGCTTTCTAATGATAGGAATAAAAATACGCCTGCGTACGCAGCATCCCGTCCCTTCGCATAAGCGCAAAGGAACGGGGCGCGGAGGCTTCCGGTTGATCGTCAGATGGCGGATTCGCCGCGTTCGTCGTTGCGGATGCGGATGGCCTCTTCGACGCGGCTGATAAAGATTTTGCCGTCGCCGATGTGGCCGGTGCGGGCGGCGCCGAGGATGGCCTGGATCACCTTGTCCTTCAGATCGTCGGTGAGGATGATCTCCAGCTTGACCTTGGGGAGAAGATCGACGGTGTACTCGCGTCCGCGATAGAACTCGGTATGGCCTTTTTGACGGCCATGGCCGCGCGCTTCGAGGATAGTGATTCCCTCGATGCCGGCTTCAATCAGGGCTTCTTTGACAATGTCCAGCTTGGCCGGCTGGATGATGGCTTCAATCTTGAGCATTTGCGGATTCCTCGAACTACTTTGGGATCATTCAGTTTCTTGGGTTCCCACCCATTCGCCAAGAGCGCGAATGGATGGGGCACGGAGGTTCATTCGTTCGACAAGCGAAAAGCAACCGCAGGTCCTTCGACTCGCTTCGCTCGCTCAGGATGACAGAGCAAGAATTACACTCAGCTTGACAGAGCAAGAATTACGCGTTCAGCTCATAGCCTTCCTCGCCGTGCTGGCTGAGATCGAGGCCCTGGGCTTCTTCGGTGGCGGAGACGCGCAGACCCATGGTTTTATCGACCAAGAACAATAGCACCAGAGTGCCGACGATGGCCAGCCCCCAACCAATTCCCATGCCGACCAATTGATTGGTGACCTGATGCCAGTTGCCATCAATGGCTCCGGCGGGGTTCGGAACGCCTGCGGCATTTTTGCCGAAGACAGCATTGATGGAGCCGGCGGCAAAGAGTCCGGTGAGCAGCGCGCCCATGGTACCTCCGACGCCATGCACGCCAAAGGCATCCAGTGAATCGTCGTAGCCGAAAAACTTCTTGACGCGGAAGACCATGAAGCAGCAGACGATGCCGGCGATGCCGCCGATGGCCAGTGCGCTCATCGGCTGGACGAAGCCGGAGGCTTGGGTGATGGTGGCGAGGCCGGCTACCGCACCGGAGATGGCTCCAAGGGCAGTGGGCTTGCCATTCTGCAGCCACTCGGTAATGACCCAGGTGATGGCGGCGGCGGCAGCGGCAAACTGCGTATTGACGAAGGCGCTGGTGGCCAGTGGGCCGGCGTTCAGGGCGCTGCCGGCATTGAATCCGAACCAACCCACCCATAACATTCCCGCGCCGATGAAGCTGAGCACCATCGAATGAGGCGGCATATCTTCTTGCGGGTAGCCGACGCGCTTCCCAAGATAGATGGCGCAGACCAGCGCCGAGACGCCGCTGGTAATGTGGACGACGGTTCCTCCGGCAAAGTCAAAGACCGGCCAGCGAGCGGCAGCGTTGGCAAAGTTCAGAATGCCGCCAACGCCCCAGATCATATGCGCCATGGGGCAGTAGACGACCAGCGACCAGAGGCAAAGAAAGACGGCCATCGAGCTGAACTTGACGCGCTCGGCAAAGGCTCCGGTAATCAGCGCCGGAGTAATGATGGCGAACATAAGCTGGTAGATCATGAAGCTCTGCTCGGGAATGGTGCCGCCGTAGTTGGGATTGGCATCCAGTCCGACGCCGCGCAGAAAGCAGTGCTCCAGGCCGCCAATGAATCCGTTGCCCGCTCCGAAGGCCAGCGAGTAGCCCACCACGGCCCACAGAACGGTGATCAGCCCCATCATGGCGAAGCTCTGCATCATGGTGCCCAGAATGTTCTTGCGGCGGACCAGGCCACCATAAAAGAGAACCAGGCCGGGAGCGGTCATCATCAGGACCAGCGCAGCCGAAACCAGCACCCAGGCGTTGTCGCCGGAGGTCTGGGCATCATGGATGGCCTGGGTGAGTTTGGCGACCTCTTCCTGGGTGGCGGGAGGCGAAGGCCCAATACGAGGTGCAACGGCCAAAGCCATGGCCGGGATTCCCATGCAAAAGAAGAGCATAATCAGAGCGATTGCGCGACGACACATAGTGATTCCACTCCAGAATGAATTGAAGGACAGGCCGCAGCCGGAGTACACCCCTAGCACGGAGCCAGTGACAAGCACCTGCTGCAAGATGTATTGGGAGAAATCTTACAGAATCTTTATG
>CAZYCV010000069.1:0-20299 GCA_964645305.1 uncultured Occallatibacter sp.
CCCGCGACGCCGTCGAAAACGCCCGCGCCCTCGCCGACCAGGCCAAAGTGCAAGCGGGCTACGCCAAGATTTATGCCCCGGTCAGCGGCCGCGTTAATGTTCGCGCCGCACGCCAGGGAGAGGTGGTGGCCGCCGGAGCGGCCATCGTCACCATCATGGACCTGACCCAGACCTGGGTCTACGCGCCTCTGCCGGAGACGCAGGCAGACTCCGTTCAGCTCGGCGACATGCTCAAAGTCATCATGCCCTCCGGCGCAACCCTCCAGGGCAAGCTCATCAACAAGGCCACGCAAGCCGACTTTGCCACACAGCGCGACGTGGGCTCGCGCAAGCGCGACATCGAAACCGTGCAGCTCAAGCTGCTCATTGAGAACAAAGACGAGAGATACGTCCCAGGCATGATTGCCGAAGTGGATATTCCCAAAAACAAATTGGTGAAAGAATGAGCACACTCGTCCAAAACACGCCCCCGGCCATTGAAGTCTCCCATATCGTCAAGCGCTATGGCGACTTTGAAGCCGTCAAGGACGTCAGCTTCTCAGTGGCTGACGGCGAAATCTTTGGCCTGCTCGGCCCCAACGGCGCGGGCAAAAGCACGCTGATCCGCATGATGACCACGCTCATTCCGCTCACCGGCGGAAGTGCCATCATCGCCGGCCATAATGTTGCCAAGGAACCCAACGCGGTGCGCCGCATGATCGGCGTCATTCCGCAGGCCCTCACCAGCGACCCCGACCTCACCGTCGAAGAAAACCTGAGCATCTACGCCAAGCTTTACTCGGTTCCCAAGGCCGAGCGCATCCACAACATCACCGAAGTCCTCAAGGCCGTCGATCTGCTCAAGTGGCGCGGCGCGCAGGTGAAGACCCTCTCCGGCGGTATGCGCCGCCGGGTCGAGATCGCCCGCGGCCTGGTCCACAATCCGCGCATCTTCTTTCTGGATGAGCCGACCACCGGCCTTGATCCCGTCAGCCGCATCGCCGTCTGGGAGATGCTCAGCAACCTGCGCGCATCGCGCAACCTCACCATTCTCATCACCACTCATTACATGGATGAGGCCGACAAGCTCTGCGACCGATTGGCCATTGTCGATCATGGGACGCTTGTTGCATTGGGAACGCCGCTCGAACTCAAGCACAACGTCCCCGGCGCCAACGTCGTCGAGGTTCACTTTGACCGCGAAACTCCCGAATGGCAGGCCCGCCTTGAAGCCATGGAGGACGTCACCAGCGTGCAGGCTGAATCGGCCGGCTACTATCGAGTACTGACCTCCTCCGGCTCGCGCACCACCATGCAGTTGGTTGAGCTGGCTGCTTCCCTGGGTGAAACCATCACCTCTCTCAGCGTGCAAAACACCACTCTTGACGACGTCTTTGTCCACTACACCGGCCGCCAGCTCCGCGATGAGCAGGTCAAGCCCCCCGCCTTCACTCTGCCGCCGCGGCCAGGAATGCAGCCATGAATAGAATGTTTGCCATTGTCGAGCGCGAGATGCGCAAATTCTTCCGTTCGCCCATGCTGATGGTCATGTCGCTGATGATGCCCATCATGCAACTGCTCATTATGGGCAACGCCTTCGGCGGCAAGATCACCGGCGAGCGCGTGGCCGTGGTCGATTACGATCACGGTCCGCAAGCCGTCAAGCTGCGCGAGGCCTTTGACTCGATCGCCGTCAACATCAAGACCTTCTCCACCGTCGAGTATTCCAACGAGGTCGAGGCCCGCGAAGACGTGCGCACCGGCAAAATCAACGCCGCTGTCATCATCCCCAAGCAGTATTCGCAGCGCGTCTACGCCCAAAACAGGCCGGTCATCGGCCTGGTCGTTGACGACACCGATCAGTTCAGCTCCGGCTCCATCGAAGGCGAGATGCAGTCCGTCATCGCCGCGCTCAACGCGCCCGCCATCCAGCCCCGGATGGCTACTCAAATCGCCCTCGAAACCGTTGAACTTTATCCCTACGTCAACTACTTGAAGTTCCTGCTTCCGGCCTGCGTCGCCATGGCCATGTATATCTCGGTCATGATCGGCGGCGGAATGTTATATATCGACGACAAGGCCCGCGGCGTCCACGAAGGTTACCTGGTCACGCCCATCACCAAACTGGAGCTGGTCTTTGGCCTGAACACGGCCGCGGCCATCAAGGCCGTCCTTGCCGGCATCAGCCTTACCGTCATCGGCTCGCTGCTGGCCGGACTGGGCGTCATCTTCCACCCCATGGCTGATCTGGAGCTGCTCGCCCTTATCATCGTCACCGCCATCGCCTTCAACGGCATGATGTTCCTGCTCATGGTCCGCGTCGAAGATCCGCTCACCCCGCGCGCCATGTTCGGCGTGCTCAACCTGCTCCTCTTTTATCCCTCCGGCGCCATGTATCCCATTGCCGCCTTCCCCGCATGGCTCCGCGCTCTATCGGTCATCGACCCATTCACTTATTGCGTCGACGGATTCAAATCCATCCTGCTCAAGGACGGCGGCTTCGTCTCCATTCAATTCGATCTGCTCTTTCTCTTTGTCTTCGGTATCGGCACGCTGCTGATCGCCACGCCGCTCTTCAAGCGCACGCTGTAACCAATAACAGACATTGTCGCCCAACCGTAGCGCCAAATATGAATCGTAGCGCCAACTATGAACCGTAGCGCCAGCTAAAAATTGTAGCGCCGGCCTCCCGGCCGGCTGTAGCGTGGACCTCCCGGTCCACGCCGTTCACGAACCAAACTCTGTCCTATCGAAGACAACTAGTTCGGATGCTCCACCCTCGCCGCGCTCTTGTTCTTGCGGCCAGGGTGGGATACCCATACCTCAACAAGAAAAACTCCCTAATTCCGAATCCCCGCCAACAGCCTCTCAATCTCGGCTTTCTCCGCGCCCGTCAGTCCCACCAGCGGCGCGCGCCCTCGTCCGCCATAATACCCATTGAAGTCGCAGGCGTACTTCACTCCATTGATCCCCAGCTCGCCTACAATCCGCCTGCTGGCCGCTGCAATCCGCTGCTGCTTCTCCACGGCCAGCGCGCGATCCCGATCCTTCCACGCCAGATAAACCTCCTGGCAGGCCTGCGGCGCACACGCCGCAAAGCCCAGAATCGCCCCCGACGCGCCTGTCTCCAATGACTCCAACAATGTCGCCGTCGAGCCGCTCAGCACCGCAAAGCCAACCTCTTTCGTCCGCGTCTTCAACGCCGGGTGCCCCGCTTTAATAGAGGAGTCTGGGTGCTCCACTCTCGCGACGACTTTGTTTTTGTCGCTAGGGTGGGATTCCACTCCGCCAATCGAAACCAGCGTTTCTTCACTCCCCGCCTGAGCCGCCAGCATCCGCCCCGTCACCGCCTCAAAGATCGGCGTCACTGTAACGGTCCGCCGCGGCGCATTCTTCACGCCCTCCACCAGCGCGCGAATCCGCTCCACGCTCCCGGTTGAATCCTTGATCGCAATGATATTCGGATGCTGCGCCAGCTCAGCCGCAACTTCCACCGGAATGTTATACGGCACAAACTGCGGAATGTTATACAGAATCACCGGCAAGGGCGAGCGATCGGCCACCGAACGAAAATAATTCAGCACGGCAGCCGCACTCAACTGATTGGCATAATAAGTCGGCGTGCGCACCAGCACTGCGTCGTATCCAAAGCCCGCCGCCGCCTCGGCCAGCGCAACTGTGCCCTTCACGCTCTCGCGCGCCACACCGGCAATCAGCACCTTCTCCGCCGCGGCCGCCGCGGCCGCCACGCGCAGCACCTCGCGGCTCTCCGCGTCATCCAGCATCATCGCCTCGCCGGTTGAACCAAGCAGCAGCAACCCGCTCAGCAGCGTGCGCGAGTGGTGCGAGATGTTCGCTTCAAGCTTCCGATAATACACACGCTCGTCGGGATAAAACGGCGTAGGAACCGCGGCAAAAATGCCTTCTATCAACATATTTTTATTGTAATCACTGGGGTCTGCTCTCCCACTCTGCCGTTTGCATCGAGCGGACAGAATCAACCGCCGCCAACTTGCCAACTCGTGATTTCCGCGCAGGTGCCCACCCCTCGCCGCATCTTTGTTTTGCAGCCAGAAGACGTGCAGAAATCTCATCCTGAATGGACTGAGCACAAGCTCTGTTGGATCTCTTCAATCTGCCGCGCGTGCCGCGCCGGATGCACCGCCATCAACAATAGAAACTCATGGCAATTCAACGGACCCATCAACGGATGCACGGCAACCCGCGCCCGAAGATCCTCTTCATTGGCGCGAATGAACTCAACTGTCCGCGCGCGGCTGGCCTGGAAGCTTTTGAGCGCCTCCTGCAAGGTTGCGAATCGCCCTTGCGGAAGCGCCGCCTCAGGAGATTCACGCTTGTTCGTACGGTCCGCCCCGCGCGCCAGAATCATCGCTTCCCGCTGCGCGTGAACCGTCGCCCCATCCGCCGGTTGCGCCCCCTGGATCAGGGAGAAAAGAACCGCCTCCACGGTGGCCACGTGCTCCACGCACTGCAAAACTGACCACCCGCCTACGCCTGGAACCCGCTCGGCCAGCTCCTCCGTCACGCCCTCCAGTGCGGCGTACAGTTCCGCCGATCCCTTCTCCAAAGAAGCGAGAATCACCTGCTTGTCCTGCTCAGTCATCGACTACTCCACGCTTCTCTCATCTGCGGGTTACTGCATGAAGATGTTGCAGCGCGTAAACTGTCGTCCTGTGCCGTTGCATTGCGCTGATGCCCTCGACCGCGGCCTGCGCAGCGGCCAGTGTGGTGATCGTCGGAATCCGCGCCAGCACCGCCGCTCGTCGAATCGCCTTCTCGTCAAAGAAAGTGTCCTGACCGCGCGGCGTATTGACGATCAATTGAATGCGATCGCCCTTGATTAAGTCCACAATATTCGGTCGGCCTTCCTTCACTTTGAAGACCCGCTCAACGCTGAGACCAGACTTTTCCAGAACATTCGCCGTGCCCTCGGTGGCCACGATCTTGAAGCCCAGGTCCATGTAGCGGCGCGCCAGATCCGCCGCTGCTGGCTTATCCGGATCGTTGACGCTGAAAAAGACCGTTCCGCCCGTCGGCAATATCTGTCCCGCGGAAAGCTGCGCCTTGGCAAAGGCTTCGCCAAAGGTCTCGGCCACGCCCATCACCTCGCCCGTCGAGCGCATCTCCGGCCCCAGTACCGTATCGACACCGGCGAATTTATTCCAAGGAAAGACCGGCGACTTTACATAAGAATGCGTTCCGGTTTCAAGATCTTTTCCACTGGCTAACTGCGTGGGCAATAACTCGCTCAACTTTTGTCCAGTCATCAGCCGCGCGGCAATTTTAGCCAGCGGAATGCCCGTCGCCTTTGAAACATAAGGCACGGTGCGCGAGGCACGCGGATTGACTTCAATGATGAAGACATGGTCTTGGCCGTCGGCATCACGCTGGATGGCAAGTTGCAGATTGACGAGCCCAACCACTTTAAGCGCCAGGGCCAGTTTGCGTGTATAGGTGCGGATCACTTCGAGCGTGCTCTCGCGGATGCTCACTGCGGGCAGCACGCACGACGAATCGCCAGAGTGAATGCCGGCCTCTTCAATGTGCTGCATGATGCCGGCAATAATTACATCCTTGGAGTCGCAGAGCGCGTCCACGTCCACCTCAACGGCGTTCTCCAGAAAGTGATCGACCAGCACCGGCCGCTCTTGCGAATACTCAACAGCCTCGCGCATATAGCGAGCCACTTCGTCGCCGTCGTAGCAGATCACCATGGCGCGCCCGCCCAGCACATAACTGGGCCGCACCAGCACCGGGTAACCAATGCGCTCACCCACGGCCAGAGCCTCTTCCACGCTAGTGGCCGTGCCGCCGGCCGGCTGCGGAATTTGTAACTCGTCCAGTAACTTGCCGAAGCGCTTGCGGTCCTCGGCAAGGTCAATCGACTCAGGCGAAGTACCAATGATAGGCACCCCGGCAGCCAGCAATCGCTTGGATAGATTCAACGGCGTCTGCCCGCCGAATTGCACAATCATGCCGATCTGCGCGCCTGTTTGCGCTTCATGGTTATAAATTGCCAGCACATCTTCCAAAACAAGCGGCTCAAAATAAAGCCGGTCGCTGGTGTCGTAATCCGTTGAAACAGTCTCTGGATTGCAATTCACCATGATCGTCTCAAAGCCGTCTTCACGCAACGCAAAGGCCGCGTGGCAGCAGCAGTAATCAAACTCGATGCCTTGCCCGATGCGATTCGGACCGCTGCCAAGAATAATAACTTTCTTCTTATCTGTTGGTGGCGCCTCATCCTCTTCGTCATAAGTCGAATATAAGTAGGGAGTCATCGACTCAAACTCGGCGGCGCAGGTATCTACTAACTTGAAGACCGGTTTGATGCCCTTGCTCTCGCGCAGTTCGCGCACCTGCTGCGTGCCCGCGTGGCCTTCCAGATTCCACTCGTTCGCAATGCGCTCGTCACTCAGCCCGAAGCGCTTGAGCTGCCGTAACTGCTCCGTGCCAATTGTCTCCGGCGTGGTCTCGGAGATGGCGCTCTGCGCCAGCACTACTTCGCGCAACTGATGCAGGAACCAGGGGTCCATGCCGGTGAGCCGCGCCACTTCGCGCACGCTCATGCCGCGCTCAAAGGCGTAGCGAATATAACCCAGCCGCTCCGGCCGAGGAGTAACCAACATCTGCGTCAGCCGCCGAGGCTCCAGTATCTCCGCGCCGGTCTTCTTGCCGGTTTCAAGCGCGCGCCAAGCCTTCATCAGCGATTCTTTGAAGGTGCGCCCGATGCACATCACTTCGCCTACCGACTTCATCTGCGGGCCCAGCGTCTCATCCGAACCGGGAAACTTTTCAAACTGCCACTTGGGAATCTTGGTAACTACATAATCAATCGTCGGCTCAAAGCAGGCCGGCGTCTTGCGCGTAATGTCATTGGGAATCTCGTCCAGCGTATAACCCACGGCTAACTTGGCGGCTATCTTGGCGATGGGGAATCCGGTAGCTTTGGAGGCCAGCGCCGAAGAGCGCGAGACGCGCGGATTCATCTCGATCACTGTCATGCGGCCATCGATGGGATTCACCGCGAACTGCACATTCGATCCGCCCGTCTCCACGCCAATCTCGCGCATCACGGCAATCGCAGCGTCGCGCATCTTTTGATATTCGCGGTCGGTGAGCGTCTGCGCCGGAGCCACAGTAATCGAATCACCGGTATGCACGCCCATCGGATCGAAGTTTTCAATCGAGCAAATAATAATGACGTTATCCGCCAGGTCGCGCATAACTTCCAGCTCGTATTCTTTCCAACCGAGTACACTCTCTTCAATCAGACACTCATGCACCGGGGAAAGGTCGAGTCCGCGCGCCAGAATCTCCATCAACTCTTCGCGGTTATAGGCAATGCCGCCGCCCGTGCCGCCCAGCGTAAAGCTGGGACGAATCAGCACCGGGAAGCCTAACTTGGAGGCAAACTCAAGGCCGTCACGCAGATTATTCACCAGCGCGGATTTGGAAACATCCAGGCCAATGCGCAGCATAGCATCCTTGAAAAGCAAGCGGTCCTCAGCCTTCTTGATCGCTTCCAGCCGCGCGCCGATCATCTCGACGTTAAACTTATCGAGAATCCCCGCGTCGGCCAGATCGACGGCGAGGTTCAGCGCCGTTTGTCCGCCAACCGTGGGCAGCAAAGCGAACTTGCCTGAGCCCGCGCCAAGCATTTCGGATTCAATGCGAATAATCTCTTCGACATATTCGCGGGTCAGCGGCTCGACGTACGTGCGGTCGGCCAGGTCAGGATCGGTCATGATGGTGGCCGGGTTGGAGTTCACCAGCACCACCTCGTAGCCCTCTTGCTTGAGAGCTTTGCAGGCCTGCGTGCCGGAGTAATCAAACTCCGCTGATTGGCCAATCACAATCGGCCCCGAGCCGATCACCAGTATCTTCTGAATGTCATTTCTGCGTGGCATGGTCTAGTTTGAGTCTCCTGTGATTGCCATGGCTCGCGCCTTGAGCGAGGTTAAGAAGTTTTCAAAACTTAGTTCTGTCGATGGCAGGCGATAGCTTCCATCTTTTGCAGAGGCTTGATTTGAGAGTAAAAGAGCTGCGCTATCATACAGGCGCTCTCTAACCAGCTTCGTCATCAAAATCTCGTACCGCTTGGAATAAGATGCATCACGAAACTCCGGAAAAACTGCAAAATGAGGTTCTTTCACGCCGATCGGTCTTAATGATCTGTCAACCTCTTCAAGCACCATCACATACCCCAACCACGGGCGCTGCGAAAGAGTAAATGCCCCTTCCCGGTATGCCGTCCAAATATCGGTTGCGCTTCCCAAGACTTCTTCCGTGCGATTGTTGAAGTTATTTCCGAAGGAGCCAACTTGTGACTTGAATTCCATTGCCGCGATCAACTGCCTTTTCACAACAACCAGCAAATCCCATTTCTTCTCTGCGCGGAACCAGCCTGGAAGCTCGACGGCTTGGTTACAAAAGATACATGAGTTATCGATTCTGCATTCGACAAGGAAATCCCGAACTAACTCGACAAAACCATCCAACTGTTTGCCGCCAGTAACCGCCGTCCGATTCCCGGCATCTTTAGCGCCGGTCTTGACGCCTTGCTTCTCGGATTGATTTCCGCGAGTCGCCCAAAACTGCTTGACGGCCGCATTGATTCGTTTCTCCCAATACGGACTCATAACTCTTCAACCTCCATAACTAGAGGTTGCCAGAAAAGTCCACTGGTTTCCCTGTAGAATCGCTCCACCGATTTTTTATGATATTTGGCGCTGATCTCAAAGCCTACGCTGTGCCGGCCCGTTCTTGCGGCGGCAATCGCGTTGGTGCCTGACCCGGAAAACGGATCGACCACAATATCTCCAACAAAACTGAACATCCGAATCAACCGCTCAGCCAGTTCGACCGGGTAAGGCGCTGGATGGTCTTTTGTCGATGCTCCAGTAAGTCCGGTCCATATCTGCTGAAACCAGCTTTGATAATTCTCGGCACTGATGACGGAGAGCAACCGCTTGGCTGAAGTTGGCTTGCGATAGCCACCCGGCTTGCGAAGCATCAGAATATACTCGACATCGTTCTTGATGACAGAATTAGGTTCATAGGGCTTGCCTAGGAAGCCTCCGCCACCGGAAACCTCATACACTGCGTTAGCGATCTTATGCCAAATGATCGGCGCAAGGTTGTCGAAGCCGATCTTGCGGCATAGCTCCTGAATAGAAGCGTGCAGTGGAACCACGGTATGGCGACCGTCATTCTGTTTTCTTGACAAACATACGTCACCCACTACACAAATCAAGCGCCCACCCGGAACCAGCAGGTCATAACAGCGCCGCCAGACGCGGCCTAATTCCGACAGAAATTTATCGTAATCATCCACATGGCCGAGCTGCCCGTCAGCATCGTCATACTTCTTCAGTGTCCAATAGGGCGGAGAAGTCAGAATAAGATGCGCACTTTCTGCCGCGAGGGACTGCATTTCGCGAGCATCCCCATGCACAAGATAGTGGCTGGTAGGGATGCGCAAAAGCGCCTGTTCCAAGAGGCTCATTGCTTCAGGATTGCGCGCCAAGCGGGGAATCTCGGTTTGCTCCAGAGAGTCGAGCAAACGCGGCTCTCTCAGAAAGGAATAAAGGTCCAACTCCGGAATAATAATTGTCTCCGGCCCTGGATCTTCCTTTCTGGCTGCGAGTCCGCTCATGATTTCCACTCCTCCATCATCCGCCGGAAGTCGCGGAAAAGGTAGTTCGAGTCGTGCGGACCGGGCGCGGCTTCGGGGTGGTATTGCACGCTGAAGAGCGGCAGCGTGCGGTGGCGCAGGCCTTCCAGCGTCTGGTCGTTCAGGTCCACGTGGGTCAGTTCGACTTCGTTCAAGTTGATCGAGTCGGGATCGACAGCGAAGTTGTGGTTGTGCGCCGTGATCTCCACCTTGCCGGTGAGCTTGTTCTGCACCGGATGATTGCCGCCGTGGTGGCCGAATTTGAGCTTGTAGGTCTTGCCGCCCAGAGCAATGCCGGTGAGCTGATGGCCGAGGCAAATTCCAAAGACGGGCACGCGGCCCAGGAATTTGCGAATCGCGCGTACCGCGTAATCGACCGGCTCCGGATCGCCCGGTCCGTTCGAGAGAAAGACGCCGTCGGGCTTCAGAGCAAAGACATCTTCGGCGCTGGTCTCGGCGGGAACCACCGTCACGCGGCAGCCCTCGCGCACCAGCATGCGCAGAATATTCTGCTTGATGCCGAAGTCGTAGGCAACAACGTGGAGGTTCGTGGTCTCCCACCCATGCCGCGATGAAGCCGCGTCATGGATGGGGCACCCAGCTTTGTCTTGCTGTCCGAAACCAATGGCCAGCAGCGGATCGCCCGTCTGGTTGCGGCTGTCGCTCGCGTCGAAGGTGTACACCGACTTGGTCGAGACCACGCGCGCCAAGTCCGTCCCATCCATCTTGCGGATGGAGCGCGCCTTGGCCACCAGCTTGTCAGTGTCCGTCTCGACCGTTGAAATCACGCCGCGCATGACGCCGTGGGTCCGCAGGTGGCGCACCAGCGCGCGGGTGTCGATCTCCGCCAGCACCGGAACCGAATAGCGCTCCATGTACTCGTCGGTGACCTGCTCCGAGCGCCAATTCGAACTGATGGGCGAGAACTCGCGGACGATCAAACCCTCAATATAGGGCTTGGCCGACTCGTTATCCGCCTGGTTGGTTCCGTAGTTGCCGATCTGCGGGTTGGTGAGAACGACGATTTGACCGGCGTAGGAGGGATCGGTGGCGATCTC
Source organism: uncultured Occallatibacter sp. (assembly GCA_964645305.1). GTDB lineage: Bacteria > Acidobacteriota > Terriglobia > Terriglobales > Acidobacteriaceae > Telmatobacter. The sequence goes on from CAZYCV010000069.1 coordinate 10,735, forward strand.
CTGGTAACCGGTAAGGGAAGTGTTGAAAACAACTTCGCCCAGACATTCGCCTGGGTGGCCGTAGCCAAGGCCGGGGAAGATACGCCCGTCTTCGAGCGCTAGAATCGATTGCATTGCCTCTCCGAGGAGTGGATTCTATTGATTTTAGCAGTTTTGGCTGCTTTGTGCCGGTGGATATCAGGGCCTTAACTCGGCGCGCTACCGGACTATTACCGCACTACGCCCAAATCCCGCGCCGGCCAGTAGACAAAAACCGCCTTGCCATAGATCAGCGAACGCTCAACGGGACCGAACTCCCGACTGTCGGAGGAGATCGACCGGTGGTCGCCCATCATGAAAAACGTGCCTTCCGGAACCACGATCTCCGCATACGAGCGGCTGTCCCGGAACTCGTCTGGAACATAATTCTCTTTGAGCGCCACACCGTTCAGCAAGACCGTTCCTTGCAGAATGCGCAACCGGTCACCAGGCAGAGCAATCACGCGCTTGATGTAGCTCTTCTCCGGGTCTCGCGGGTAACGAAAGACCACCACGTCACCGCGTTCGATGGAAGTGAAATGGTAGACAAACTTGTTGATAAAGAGCCGATCCTGATCCTCCAGTCGCGGCAGCATACTGGTGCCTTCCACGCGCACCGGCTGGTAAAGAAAGGTAATAATCAACACCGAAGCTGCCGCAGAGACCAGCAGATCTCGCACCCATAGGCCCAAACTGCTGGACTTGGGGGGTGGGGTAGGGGCCACCGCGCTCTGCTCAGCCTCAGGCACAAGCTGTTCTTCGGGTTGCGGGAAGTCGGGGGAATTCGGCTCCATCTGTTCCTTCTCTTGTAAAATCAATATTTTGCCAACACCTGACCGGAGCTCGGCCAGAATGACTCGGTTAGATCGTCTCTTTTGAGTGTAATCGGTCACCCCGAATTCCACGAAGCGCCGAAGCAAGCCCCAACCGTGCTGATTGTGAGACGTATTTTTACGATGGAAAGATGCGGACTACCACGCAGCCGTCCCACCGCGATACTCTAAAAGCCAGCGTGATGCAAGAAGACGAACAACCCGCCACTTTGACCCCGGAGAAGACTTCGGCCGAACTGACCCCGTTCATGCGCCAGTGGACGGCGGCCAAGCGCGAGAACCCCGACGCGCTGCTCTTCTTCCGCATGGGTGACTTCTACGAGCTCTTCTACGACGACGCGGTCACCGTCAGCCGCGAGTTGCAACTGACGCTGACCGCCCGCGACCGTGAGCGCTCGCAGCCCATGTGCGGCGTGCCTTACCACGCCGTCGAGAGCTACCTGAATCGCCTGCTGCGCAAGGGATACCGCATCGCCATCTGCGACCAAATGGAAGACCCCAAGCTCACCAAAAAGATCGTGCGCCGCGAGGTGACGCGCGTGCTTTCGCCGGGAACCGCTCTCGACGCCAGCCTGGGACAGGAGGAGAATAACTTTCTGGCTGCGTATTTTGAGGTGGGGAGTGAGATCGAAGAGTCGAAACACTCTAACGCAAAACAAGCCGGGAGAAAAAGCGAGAAAACATCAGCGCTCAACATTTGCGCTGTAGCGCTACTCGACGTTTCCACCGGCGAATTCCGCACCGCCGAGTTCACCGGCCCCACGGCCCGTCAGCAAGCCGTGGATGAAATTCTCAAGGCCGGCTCCAACGAAGTGCTAACGCCTACGAGCGCCCAACTTCCGCCTCAGCTTGAACGCGTGCAAGCCCGCACGCGCGTTGAGGACTGGGTCTGGACCCGCGACTTCGCCGTGCCGCTTATCGAGCGCCAATTGAATGTGCGCACGCTGGAAGGCTTTGGCCTCGACCAGCATCCAGCCGCCGCCATCGCCGCCGGCGCGCTGCTCCACTACGTGCGCACCACGCAGAAGAACGAAGCGCTGCACGTTGATGGATTGAAATTCGAGGAGCACTCAACGGCGCTTGAACTCGATCAAGTTACAGTGCGCAACCTTGAATTGGTGGAGCCGCTCTTTGCAGGGCAAGACAGCCGAGCCACGCTTTTTCATTCGCTTGATGCCTGCCAGACGCCGATGGGCAAGCGTCTGCTGCGCGCGACAATTCTGCGCCCGCTGGTGAACGCGGCAGCGCTTGAAGCGCGCTATGAAGCCGTCGGCGAAGCGCTCGGCGACCTCGTCAAGCGCGAGGAGATTCGGCGTGCGTTCTCCGGGCTTTTGGATTTGGAGAGATTGCTTGCGCGGCTTTCATTGGACTCCGCAGGACCGCGCGATTTGCGCGCGCTGGCCGCAAGTTTGAACAGGCTGCCAGGTTTGAAGACAGCGCTCGCAGCAATGCAATCCGTGCGCTGGAGTGAGTTAACCCAGCTCCTCGACACGCTGGACGACGTGACCGCGCGCATTCAAGCTACGCTCGTCGAAGAGCCTCCGCTCACGCTGGTTGATGGCGGCGCAATTGCCTTGGGCGTGGACGCGGAGCTGGACGAGCTGAAGACCATCTCCACCACCGGACGCCAGCAAATTGCAGCAATCGAAGAGCGTGAGCGGGCGCGCACTGGCATCAATTCCCTTAAGGTGCGCTACAACTCGGTCTTTGGTTATTACATTGAAATCACCAAGGCCAACATGGCTCTTGCGCCTGATGATTATGAGCGCAAACAAACACTGGTGAACGCGGAGCGCTTCACCACGCCTGAGCTGAAAGAGTACGAGCGCAAGATTCTCACCGCGCACGAGCGCTCCATCGAAATTGAAAAGCGCATCTTCGCCGAGTTGCGCCGAGCAGTGCTTGAAGCCGCCGGCCGCATCAAGCGCAGCTCGGCCATCGTCGCTGAATCGGACCTGCTCGCGTGCTTTGCGCATCTGGCTGCCAGCCGCCGCTACGTGCGTCCGCAGCTCACAGAAGAGCCGATGATTGAAGCTGTTGCCGCGCGACATCCGGTCATCGAGCAATGGATGGAAGAGACGCGCGAAGGCCGCTTTATTCCCAACGATATTTTTCTCAATGCCGCGAGCGACGGCCCCAGCCTGCTGCTCATCACCGGCCCGAATATGGGTGGAAAAAGCACCTACCTACGTCAGGCCGCGATGCTGGTTCTGCTTGCCCAGATGGGCAGCTTCGTTCCTGCCGAGAGTCTGCGCTTCGGACTCGTCGACCGCATCTATACGCGCATCGGCGCCAGCGATAACGTCGCGCGCGGCCGCTCCACCTTCATGGTTGAAATGACCGAGACGGCGACGATTCTGAACACAGCAACCAATCGCTCGCTGATTCTGCTCGACGAGATGGGCCGCGGCACGGCCACCTTCGACGGCCTCTCGCTGGCCTGGGCCACGGTCGAATATCTCCACGCCGAGACCGGCGCGCGCACGCTCTTTGCCACGCACTATCATGAGTTGACCATGCTCGCCGAAAAACTGCCGCGCGTGCGCAATCTGCGCGTCGGCGTCAAGGAATCGCCCAGCGGAATCGTCTTTCTGCACAACATCGAACCCGGCGCAGCCAGCAAAAGTTACGGCATTGAAGTGGCGCGTCTCGCCGGCCTGCCCGCCGCCGTCATCGAACGCGCGCGCCACGTGCTGCGCCAGCATGAAAAGCAGGAGCGCCAAAGTGTGCAAGTGGAAACGCAGCCGGAGCCATTGCAGATGACCATCTTCACGCCGCTCTCGCAACGCATCGTGGACCGCATTGAAGCCACCGACGTGAATCAGCTCACCCCATTGCAGGCACTGAATCTGCTGGAAGAATTGCAGCAAGAGTTGAAGGAGCGGCAATGAAAACCAACTTGCGTCATGCGGCGGGAAGCCTGCTGGTCGTCGGCCTCAGCGGAACGGAGCTGACCGCGCTGGAGCGTGCGTGGCTCAAGCTCCTGCGTCCCGCAGGCGTGATTCTCTTCCGCCGCAACATCGCCGACGCAACGCAAACTCACAAACTGCTCGATGAAGCAACCGCCCTCTGCGCGCCGTACGCATTTCGCTGCGTCGATCTGGAAGGCGGAACCGTGGACCGTTTGCGCGATGCGTTAGCGCCCATGCCTTCTGCGCAGGCCGTTGCCATCGCCGCGCGGGCTATCGTTCCCAGGTCTCAAAAGCGAGACCTGGGGCACCCGGCAGGATTGGCGCGCGAACACGGCGAACTCGTCGCACGCGCCGTGAAAGCCTTCGGCTTTAATACAACATTGGCGCCGGTCCTCGACCTTGCACTGCCGGAATCTGCCGCTGTGATGGGTTCACGCGCTGCAGGCGCAACAGCAGAAGAAGTGATCGATTATGCACGCAATTTTCTCGCCGGTCTCGCCACGCAAAACGTCGCCGGCTGCGGCAAGCATTTTCCCGGACTCGGTGGCGGCACGTTGGATTCGCACGTGGAAACGCCTGCCATTCAACGCCGACTGCGCGATCTGAATCGCGAAGACCTTGCGCCTTATCGCGAATTGCGCAACGAGCTGCCAATGGTGATGGTGAATCACGCTGCTTATCCTGAAACGCCCAGTAAAAACACACCCGCCAGCGCATCGCCCTATTGGATCTCGACCGTGCTGCGCAAGCGCATCGGATACAACGGCATCATCTTCTCCGACGACTTGGAGATGGGTGGCATTCTCAAATTCATGTCCATCGAAGAAGCCGCCATCACCGCGATATGCGCCGGGATGAGTCTCATCGAAATTTGTCACAGTCCGGAACTGATTCTGCGCGCTTATGAAGCATTATTAGCCGAAGCAGAACGCTCGGCTGCGTTTTCAAAGCTGATATTTGCACGCGCAAAACAAACTTCTCATCAGCGTGCAATGCTCTTCGCAAGCGGCGTTCCAACAGCGCTTACAACCAAACAATTCGAATCTCTACGCACGCAAATCCTTCGCTTTGCCGAGACCATCAAGGAGGCACAGACCGCATGAACGCTAAGGCTATGACAGTCGCTGGCATCATGAGCGGAACCTCCGCCGACGGCATTGATGTTGCCATCGTGCGCATTGCGCCGGGCAAGTTGCGGCCCAGTGTCAAGCTCCTCGCGCATGAAGGCTTCGCGTTTCCCGCTGCGCTGCGGCGCGCAATTCTTGCGGCGATGAATGCTAGCGCAACATCAACTGCTGAGTTGGCGCGACTCAACTGGCGTCTCGGTTTGGCCTACGCTGAAGCAGTGACAGCAACACTCGCGCTACACAAAATCAAACTTGATCTGATCGGCTGCCACGGACAAACGCTCTATCATCAGCCGCGCGCAGAGAGCTACGCTGGCCGGCGATTCGCTTGCACATGGCAGTTGGGCGAAGCAGCCGTACTAGCATCAGCAATCAAGGTTCCAGTAGTCTCCAACTTTCGTCCCGCCGATATGCTCGCTGGTGGTCAGGGCGCGCCGTTGGTTCCGCTGCTCGACTACGTTCTGTTTGCTGATGCCAAGAGCGGTCGCGTGTTGCAAAACATTGGCGGCATTGCCAACCTGACAGCGATTCCCGCCGCAGCCGCGCAGGATACGGTAATCGCCTTTGACACTGGCCCCGGCAACATGGTGATTGATTGGCTGGCGCAAGAACTCTTCCATAAAAAATTCGACCGCAATGGTAATTTTGCCGCGCGGGGCACTGTGCTCTTGCCGGTACTCACTCAAGCGTTGCGCAATCCATACTTCAAACAGAAACCGCCGCGCACGGCGGGGCGCGAGCAGTTTGGGCACGAGTACGCAGCGCATTTTCTGGCTGCCTGCCGCGAGCACAGCAGCAAAGCGGAAGACGCGTTGGCTACTGCAACTGCCCTCACCGCCGAGACAATCGCGCAGAGTTACAAAGCTTACATCAAGAGATCCATGCGAGGGCCCAGCGTCGATTACATTGTTTCAGGCGGCGGCGCGCGCAACGCCACGCTGATGGCCATGCTGGCGCAAAGGCTCGCTCCGCTGGGCTGCGAATTGGCTGCAAGTGAAGAGTTCGGCTTGCCCGCCGAGGCCAAGGAAGCCGCGGCCTTTGCACTGCTTGCTTGGCAAACGTGGCATCATCTGCCGGGTAATTTGCCGCGCGCCACCGGCGCATTGCGCCCAGCGATTCTGGGGCAGGTGACCAATGCGTAAGCTGCCAAAAGTTCATTGTCTCCCCGGTCTCAAAATCGAGACCGGGGGCACCCTGATTTTGTTGTTAGTATTTGCAATTCTCTTCGGTTGCCGCTCTACGCCGCGCGATCCGCGCACGGTCGTTTTTCTCATCGAGAGCAGCCCGGCGAGCCTTGATCCGCGGGTGGGAACCGATGCGCAATCCGAGCACATTGACGAACTGCTTTTTGATGGCCTTGTTGCACGCGACGCAAGTTTTCATTTCACTCCCGCGCTGGCCGAGCGATGGGAGCAGCCCGATCCTCTTACGCTCATCTTTCATCTGCGCAACGGCGTCCGCTTCCACGATGGCCATCCGCTCACTGCGCGCGATGTAACGTGGACCGTCAACTCCATTCTCTCCGGTGTGGTGCTCACACCCAAAGCTGCATCCTATGCATCCATTGATTCCGTTGCAACTTCCGATACGAGCACTGTTGTCTTTCATCTGAAGCATGCGGATAATTTTCTGCTGGCCAATCTTTCCACTGGCGCATTCGGTGTGGTTCCTGAGGGCAGCGGGCGCGAGTTCTGGCGGCATCCGGTCGGCACCGGGCCTTTTCGCTTCCTTAGTCAACAGATCGATCAGGATGTAGTTGTCGAGCGCAATCCGCAAAGCTGGTCCGTGATTCCGAAGATTGAACGCGTGCGCTTTCGCGTGGTTCCCGATGCAATCACAGAGTCACTCGAATTGGAAAAAGGATCGGGCGACGTGGCTGTCAATGCTCTTCCGATGGATTCGCTGGAGGTACTTGCCTCGCGGCCTAATCTGGCAATCGAAGACGTGGCTGGAACGCAGGTTCAGTACATGGGCTTCAACCTCCGCGATCCACTGTTAAAGGACGCGCGCGTGCGTCAAGCGATAGCCTGCTCCATCAATCGCAAGCTCATCATTCAAACTCTGCTGCGGGGCCATGCGCAACCGGCCGAGAGCCTTCTTCCGACAAACCACTGGGCATGGAATGGCGATGGTGCGCACTATGATTTTGACCCGGCGCGCGCCGCGCAACTGCTCGATGAGGCCGGCCTGCGTCCTGGCGCAAACGGCGTTCGTTTTCACCTGGCGATGAAGACCTCAACCGACCTCGGCACGCGCGCATTGGCCGCGGTCTTGCAGCAGCAACTGGCTGCGGTGGGCATCGCGCTCGACCTGCGCAGTTACGAGTACGCCACATTTTATTCCGATGTGACACACGGCGTCTTTCAAATGTACTCGCTGAAGTGGGTCGGCGGCGAGCAACCGGATATCTTCAATGTCTATGCGACGAAGAATTTTTCTCCGCGCGGAACCAATCGCAGTCATTACTCGAATCCGCAATTGGATGCGCTGCTCGACGACGCTTCTCAAAGCGTAGACGATAATAAGCGCCGCGAGGATTACAGCCACGCGCAACAAATTTTAGCCCGCGATCTGCCCGCCATTAACCTTTGGTACTTGGACACCATTGTTGTGCATAACAGGCGGCTCATGCACGTGGTTCCCACGCCTTCGGGCAGCTTTGCATTTCTGGAGACGGCGGAGTTGCGTGCGAACTAATCACAGGAAAACTTCTCGGAAATTTTGTAATAAATAGATTGAATTCCATTATTTTTGTCAGCGCTTTCTAAAAATGAAAGACTTCCCTCAACCTTTTGGCGGTTTGCTTCGTCTAGTGAAGTAGTGATGATCCTATGCCCCTCGGGCGAGGAAAACAAAAGCCTGACAGGGAGATGAGTTGATGAGGAACACCATGAAGGTTCGACACACAATTGCGCAGTGGGCCGTGTTGGCGGCTTTGGTGGCAGCCGCGGCGCTGATGCAGGCGCAGACGCCCAAGCCCGTTCAAGGCACCATCACAGCCATCAATGGCACAACGCTTTCGGTCAAGACGGACGGGGATGGAGTACAACAAGTTGAAGTTCCTTCAACCGCTACAATCCTGCGCGTTGCGCCGGATGCCAAGAATCTGAGCGCGGCGGAAAAGATTCAGTTCAGCGATCTGGGTGTGGGCGACCGCGCGTTGGTCAAGCCCGACCCGAATGGCAGCGGCCCCACGGTGCAAGCGATGCGTATTATCGCCATCAAACAGTCCGATATCGTGGCGAAGCATCAGAAGGACCGCGAGGATTGGCAGCGACGCGGCGTAGGCGGACTGGTGAAGAGCATTGACCCCGCCTCCGGCGACATTGTGGTGAGCAGCGGCGCTGGCGCAACGGCCAAGACCATCACCGTGCACACCAGCAAGGCGACAATTCTGAAGCGCTATGCTCCGGCTTCGGTGAATCCTGATGAGGCGCTTGCGGCACCGATTGATGCCGTCCACGTGGGCGATCAGTTGAGCGCGCGCGGCGAAAAGAATGCGGACCGAACAGAGATAACCGCTGAAGAAGTATACTCCGGCAGCTTTCTCAACATTGCCGGAACCATTACTTCACTTGATGCGGCAGCTTCCACATTGGTGGTCAAGGATCTGGCCACCAAGAAGCAGGTCACCATTCACGTCACCGCCGAGGCGCAGATGCGCCGATTACCGGATCGCATGGCAACTTTTCTGGCCATGCGCCTGAAGGGAAGCGCGAGCGGCGGACAAGGCATACCGAGCGGCGGCACCAGTCCGGCGGGTGGCGCTTGGGCCGGCGGGCAGCACAGCGGCGGCGGACAAGGCGGAGGTCCGTGGGGCGGGGCAGGCGGTCAGCCTCCCGATCCACAGCAGATGCTCAGCCGCGCACCGGCCATTCAGTTCGCCGATCTGCAAAAGGGCGAGGCCGTCATGCTGGTGGCCACTGGCGGCACCGCTCAGGTTACGGCTGTTACGCTGCTGGCCGGTGTGGAACCGCTTCTAGAGGCACCCGCAGCCAGCCAGAACCTGCTTTCCAACTGGAGCATGAACGGCGGAGCCAGCGCGGCGGAATCAGCAGCTCAGTAAGCGAAATCAACCCATCAGTAAAAACAAGCGAGGGACTCGTGTACTCAAAATTGCATTGCCTCACTCTACTTTTGATTGCCATGTCATTCGGTGTCGCCGGAGCCGCCGCGCAGGATCAACCTGCCGCCGCGCAGCCCCCTGCTGCGGCTCCTTCCGTGGCAACTCCTGCAACCAAGGCTACCTTGCGCGGTCATGTTGCCGATCCCACCGGCGCATTGATTCCCGGCGCGGCTGTCAGCGTCACCAACGAGGCAGGCGTCACAGTGGCCACCACCAAATCAGATGACCAGGGCGCTTATCAGGTGACCGGACTTGCTCCTGGCAAATATATTGTGCTGGCCTCCTTTGAGGGCTTTGCTCCCTTTGCCTCGCAGCCCATTCAGTTGGCCGCAGGCCAGGCGATGCACATCAAGATCACCATGGCCATGGCCGTGGAACAGCAGAGTGTGACGGTCACCGACGAGACGCCCACGGTCAACGTCGAGGCCGGCGGAAACGCCAGTTCCATGGTCCTCAAGGACAAGGATCTGGACGCGCTCTCTGATGATCCCGACGAGCTTTCCAACGAACTGACCGCGCTGGCCGGCCCCTCGGCAGGCCCCAACGGCG
>CAZYCV010000070.1:0-20114 GCA_964645305.1 uncultured Occallatibacter sp.
GCAGCTTTAGCTTCTTGAGCTTGATTTCCTCGATCTGCTCCTCTGTGGAGAGATAAGGCTTCTGGAGCAACTCTTCCAACCGCTGAGCGTAATGACGATGTTCCGCGTGCAGGCGATCAATTTCTGCGCTCAGCGTGGAATCCTGTATTTCATCCATCAAGCACCTCCGAATTGTTAAGGAACACTTACATATATCGCCCGTGGCGCACCTTCCGCAAGCGAAAAAAGAACCTGAAGTAACCGCCGGCTGTGGAATTCCAGGCAAAAACTGCCTTTTGTGACGGCAATCACGATCCACTCCATTCACCGTCACGGAACCAGCCTTCGATCAGCTTCCAGAGCTCAACATTCAGCTTCGTGCCGTGAAGATCTCCGTGCCCCATCCATTTGCGTTCTTTGCGAATGGGTGGGAGGCCAAGAACCTCCATCGGAACTCCGTTGAACCTGAGCGTCCGGGTCAAAGACCCAGGCGCATCAGCAATGCGTCTTCAACTGGAATCTGATAATAGTCCTTCCTGCGTCCGCTTTCAATGAAGCCCAAATTGCGGTAGAGCGCGAGCGCCGGATGGTTCGAGGCGCGCACCTCTAACATCAATTCTTTCATTTGCATAGAACGAAGTTCTTGGTTCAGCTTGGCAAGAAGTTGGGAGGCGAGACCGTGCCGCTGGGCAGCAGGATCGACCGCGATCATCTCCAGTTCGGCCTCCGGCGGCAGCAGGCTGGCCACCGCAAAGCCAGCCACTTCGATGCTGTCCTGTTCAGCATCGGTTACTGGTAATTTTGACAACAAGGCTGCTTTGTAACAGGGCACGACTTTAGTCGTGCCGCAAATGTCATTGAATGAATGTTGGGCTTTAGCCCCTGCGGGAGACTCCACTACCAGCGCAACCCGTCGTAGCGCCGCCTTTGGTTCCAACGCCGCCAGATAGGCCGAGCGCGGCCAATGCGGCGCTTCTTTAAGGCACGCGGCAATCTCCATCACCCGGTCAATATCTGCCGGGGTCATGGGGCGAACCCGAATGGCTTGGGATAAAGAAGTCATCTTCGTTCAGTTGTGGCAGCGACCGGTTCACCGAAGATCTCCGCATCTGAGCGGCGCAGGTAGTGGCCGTCGAGCAGCGCCAGATCGGCGAACTCCCCGTTTGCCACACGCGGCGCGCCAAACTGAAGCGCATCGGCGGCGGTGGGTGCTTTCGAGCGCACCAATTCCGTCTCCGGGCAAGCGGAGGCCAGCAGCGCTCCAGCGGCTTCATCGCAGAGAGCAACCCGCGATGGCCCGCAAACGAGGTCCGCAAGTTCATGCGCCCCGGCGAGCAGTTCTCTGTAAAATAGGCCGGTTGAGGAAGGAGGCTTCCCAGGTCCCAAAATCGGGACCTGGGGCACCCAGCTTTCTTCACAGATCCGCAGATAGACCTCTTGGCGATGCGCGTCCAGAACCGCCGTTTCACAGCCCGCCTTGGCGGCCAGCACCGCCAACCGCGAGACGGCAACCACGGGAAGCCGCGCCGCTTCAGCCAGCCCCTTCACCGCGGCCAAGCCCACGCGCACGCCGGTAAAGCTGCCGGGACCGTGGACAACTATGATTGCGCCCAACTGGCGCAACGCGACACCGCCCAGCGCCAGCACTTCGCCAAAAGCTGTAACCAGCGTAGAAGAGTAGTTGCGCCCTTCGAGTTCGATCTGGCCAAGAATCTCGACGGCTTGCCCGTCCCAACGCCCCAGCGCTACTGAGCCGGTGGGTCCGCAGGTGTCAATGGCCAGCAGTATTTTGTCGGTCTGTGAATTGATGAGCAGAATGGAAGATTCGATTGGCATGACTACAATCAGAATGACATATCGGGCAGAAAATATCTTTGTCTCAGTCGTTTTCGTTGTATCCTAAAATTGAAGGTGATATATGAGCCGGACGTGCAATACCGAGACTTCGACTACGGTGGCGGTTGCCAAGCGAGCAAGACTTGCTGCCTCCAGCCTGTCTCGCGGCAGGAATTTGGTGCGAACGAAACTCTTCGTTTCTTCTCCGAATTGGCAAGAAGATCTCGAAAGGAATCTGATCGAGAACGGATTCACCCGCAGAAAAGCGCGGTCGCTGGTCAAACTCGCCGCTTCCTAGCCGCCTCTTGTTCTTTGCACTCTCTTGATAATTATGAATACGCCCACCGAGATCGCCAAGCAAGTCAGATTGATCTGCGATCTCCTCCATCAATATCAGGGAATGGAAACGCGACCGCGGAAGCGCATGGAAGCTCCTACCTTTTATGACGCTTTCGCGCGGAGCATTCTGAAAGGAACAGGTCCTCGGATCGCCAACCATGTATTCAGTATTGCTCAACTCCGCACCATCCATAGTCGGCAGACTTCCGCTGTCCTCGCGGTGAATCGCAAGATTCGCCCGGTGCGAAAGTTGGAGGCGTTTGTAGGCCACAGGTTTTGCCGCGCGGTCACGCCCAATTTGCGCCACAATCTCGGCATACTCTTCAGCGCCTATGGAATCAAGCCAATCTATTCAGACTCCGACAGCCCCAATGGTCCCGTCTTCCAGACCATTCTCGACAGAATCAGAAAGTGCGACTTTGCGGTCTTCGATGACCGCGAGACGGAGACTCGCCCCAACACTCTGATCGAGATTGGAGCGGCAATAGCGCTTGCCAAGCCGCACTTCTATTTCAACTATGAAAACAAGCACACGATCTTGGTGGGCAAGCGGAGAGAGCGAATCAGAACGGCTAGTGATCTGGCGGGAATGTTATATATGCCCTACCGGGAATACGACATTCTCTTCCGGGAATTCGCCGTTCGTCTGCCGCTCTTTCTGCTGGATCGAGGATTGGCTACGGCATTTGAGTAAGGCTTTACACCGCCCCAAGCGCCTGCTCCAGGTCGGCGATCAGATCGTCCTTGTCCTCAATCCCAATCGACAGCCGGACGCGGCCTTGCGTAATGCCCATCGATGCGCGCACCTCTTCGCTGACCGAGCCGTGCGTGGTCGTCGCCGAATGCGAGGCCAGCGATTCGACGCCGCCCAGCGACTCGGCGCTGAGGAAGAGCTTGATCGCCTTGAGAAAGCGCCCCGCCGCCTCGCGCGATGCGACCTCAAAGCTCATCATCGAGCCGAAGCCCCGTTGCTGCTTGACGGCCAGATCGTGCTGCGGATGGCTTTTCAATCCCGGATAGGCCAGCTTGCTGACCTTGGGATGCGTAGAGAGGAACTCCGCCACGGCGCGGCCATTCTCTTCATGCTGCTTGATGCGCAAGGGTAGCGTCTTGATGCCGCGTAGAACCAGGAAGCACTCGAAGGGAGACATCACCCCGCCGGCCGCCTTCTGCACCAGCAGAAAGCGCTCTTTGTGCTCCGGCGTCGAGCCGATCAGCGCTCCGCCCAGCCCGTCCGAGTGGCCGTTGAGGTACTTGGTCGTCGAGTGCATCACGATGTCCGCGCCCAAGGCCAGCGGGCTTTGCAGCGCCGGCGATAGGAAGGTGTTGTCCACGCTGACTTCAGCGCCCTTGGCGTGTGCAATCTCGCTCACCGCTGCAATGTCGGTCAGCACCATCAGCGGATTGCTGGGTGTTTCGATGTGAACCAGCTTGGTGTTGGGGCGCATCGCAGCCTCCACCGCCGCCAGGTTGCTGGTGTCCACGTACTCAATCTCAATGCCATAGCCGGAGACGATCCGGTCCAAGAGGCGCACTGTGCCGGCGTACACGTCCTTGGAGCAGATGAGATGATCGCCCGCGCGCAGCATCGCCACAAGCGCCGAGATGGCCGCCATGCCCGTTGTGAATGCATGAGCACTGTGGCCACCCTCCAGAGCTGCCAGCGCCTCTTCCAGCCGGTCGCGCGTGGGGTTGCCGGCGCGCGAATAATCCCAGCCGCGGTCGGTGCCGATGCCGGTCAGTTCAAAGGTCGAGGAAAGGTAAACGGGCACATTCACAGCGCCGGTTTGCGGGTCGGGGTATTGTCCGGCATGAACGGCAAGGGTCGAGTATTTGTATGAGGAACTGGTCATTTTTCGCGCTGAATCTCCTGCCTCCAGCTTATCGCATCGCGTTCGAAAAGGCGCGCGACAACCGGGTCTCTAGCGGTCCACGAACTGCGTCTTCTTGCCGGTTTTGAAGGTGAAGGCGTCTGCCGGCAAGGGCTGATTGACCCTGATGTCAAAGTAGACGCACACCTTGTACTCGCTCGGACCGAAGTAGAGAATCTGCTTCAGGCTGACGCCCCGCTCCAGATCAACCCAAATCTCAGCCTTGCTCAGGTTCTTCCGAACATCAGGATCTTTGGGCGTCAGTTCAAGCCGCTCGGTTTTCACGCCGTCCAGCGTCTCCGGTCCCAGATACTTGATCTCCCACTTTTGTTCAAGCTCCCGACCGCTGGCGCCAAAGCCCATCTGCAGATAGCTCTCATATTTGCTGACTTTGTTGGAGGTGGTGACCTGATCGATCAGCGGTTCGTAGAGTTTGAAGACGCCGCCGGAAACGGTATAAACCTTGGGAACCGGCTTGCCGTTGGCTTCGCGAATGTGCACACCCATCTGGAAGGCCGCGCCCTTGCGTTCGTAGTACACCGTACCCTTCTGCACATCTTTGTCCGGCACCGGATCGGTCTCCACCGAGTCGAACTCGAAGCTGGCGGAAGTGGAGCGGAAGTTGGCCGCCGCCGCATCCAGCCGCCGCAGAACCCTCTCCTTTTCATCCGCCGGAGCGGCCATGGCCACCCGCGTTGCCAGCAGCACCACGGCCATCGACGCGGCAAAAAACAGCTTTCTTCTCAAGTGCATAGACTTCCTTTTTCGCCATCAGCTATCAGCATTCAGCCATTAGCTGGTTCATTCATAGGTGAATGCCAAACAATCCATCGAACTTTTCTGCCCCGCCGAAAGCCAAGAGCATAAACGACGAGCTGAAGGCTGATAGCCAAGATGCTCTACCGTCGCGCCCAAACTCTCCAGGACCAAACGCCCTGCGCGTCTTGCACGGTCTCCCAGCGTGTGATAGACACCGCGTCGCCCGTGACCGGCTCAATGGCCTTGCGCAAGGCCTTTTTGATGACCAGCTTCGATGCCTTGGTTTGCAAATCCAGATCGACATCGGTGGCCTGCACCGTAATAATCAGTCCGCGTCCGCCATCGCCCACAACCTGCATGGGATGCGGCGGTCCGGCGGCATTCGAGGGCTGGTCGCCGTAGTTCCAAAGTTGCGGCGTAATAAAAAGAAAGGCCAGAATCAGCGTCACCAGCACGTCGTAGTGAAAGCTGCCGCGCGGATAGGTCCAGTAAAAATAGCTCTTCAACAGCTTGTTCATTGCACACCTTGCTTTGTGATCCGCTCCAGCCCGCCCATGTAGGGACGCAACGCTTCGGGAATCAGCACCGAGCCGTCGGCCTGCTGGTAATTCTCAATGATGGCCAGCCAGGTCCGCCCCACGGCCAGCCCGCTGCCATTCAACGTATGCACAAACTCCGGCTTGCCTTTGGCGCCCGCCGCGCGGTAGCGGATGTTGGCCCGTCGCGCCTGGAAGCCCTCAAAGTTCGAGCAGGAAGAAATCTCGCGGTAAAGCTGCTGACCGGGGAGCCAAACTTCCAGGTCAAAGGTCTTGGCGGAAGAAAAGCCTGTGTCGCCGGTGCAGAGCAGAACACGGCGATAGGGCAGGCCCAGCGCTTCCAGAATCTCCTCGGCGTTGCGCGTCAGCTTCTCGTGCTCGGCATCGGAGTCCTCGGGCTTGGTGAACTTAACCATCTCGACCTTTTGAAATTGATGCTGGCGGATGATGCCGCGCGTGTCCTTGCCCGCCGCGCCGGCTTCAGCCCGGAAGCAGGGCGTGTAGGCAGTCAGGCAGATAGGCAGCCGCGCCTCGTCCAGAATCTCGTCGCGATAGAGATTCGTTACCGGAACCTCGGCGGTGGGAATCAGCCAGTGGTCTGAAAAACGCCCATAGTCATCAACATTCTCAGTATCGTCGAAGGCTTGTGAAATCATTGTTCGTGCATTATCGCCTTCCGGAAGTATTTCTGCGCAGCGGAACAAGTCCTCGGCAAACTTGGGCAATTGGCCGGTTCCGAAAAGCGATTTGCTGTTGACCATGAACGGCGGCAGCACTTCGGTGTAGCCGTGCTTTTCCGTGTGCAGATCGAGCATGAAGCTGATCAGCGCCCGCTCCAGCCGCGCCCCCGCACCCATATAAACTGCAAAGCGCGCCCCGCTCAGCTTGGCCGCGCGTTCCAGATCGAGAATCCTCAGCGACTCGCCCAGCTCCCAGTGTGGCTTTGGCTCGAAATCAAATGCCGGCTTCTCGCCCCACGTCTTCACGGTTGGATTGTCGGCCTCGGATTTGCCGGTTGGCACTTCGTCGCGCGTCAGGTTGGGAATCCCTGCCAACGACTGGCGAAGACGATCATCCAGAGAGGCGGCGTTACTGTCCAGTTCGTCCAGCTTCTCTTTGAGCGCCCGCGTCTCATCCATTAGTTGGGCAACGCGGATCTCGATCTGAAGAGGTGACACAATAGAAAGATCGATACCAGCAAGGCGATAACTGGAAATTTCGCTGCCGGTCAGCGTGGAGGAATACGTCTTTGCGGCATCCTTATCGCCGGCCTTCTTCAGCGCGCCCACCTTCTGGCTCAGCTCATTGCGGCGCGCCTTGAGCTGCTCGGATGAAGTAATCGCCTCGCGGCGGCTCTGATCCAGAACGCGAAAGTCGCCCAGCAGCGCAGCCGGGTCCGCCCCGCGCGCGCGCAGTTTCTCTTCAACAACTTCCAGGTTGGCACGAACAAATCCCAAATCTAGCATCGCTCTACCATTTTAACCGAAGCGCATGGCGGAACGGAGCATAAACTGTAGCGCCGACCTCCCGGTCGGCTGTGGCGTGGACCTCCCGGTCCACGCCTGATGCGAGTGAGAACCCAAGCAAGCTTCAGTTTTCAATCGAGCCGATTAAGGATTGAGACGGGGATGATGGTGATGATGATGGTGGTGATGGTGGATGACAACCACCACCTGCGCCTGCGCCGCATAAGGAACTGCGAGGCAGAAGAAAAGAGCCAGACCAAACAGAACCTTCTTCATGCCTTTAGGATGACGCGCCCGGAGGAAGGGTTCTGAGCAAGATTGACCGGCTGGCGCAAACGGCGCTTTTATGGGGGACAGCGCAGGGTAAATGCATTGCGCGCGCAGCTCCACTTCAACACCTTCAAGGTTGCAGGTGGAAAATCAATGCCTTTGCGGTATGCTTTTTGCAGGGATCCGTACGGTCCGCCGGAGTGAGGAAGAATTCAATGATTGGGTTGAAGACGGGAATCCAGATTGCCGCCGCGCTTGCTCTGACTCTGGCCTTTGGGCTGGCCGAGGGGCAGCGCCCGCTGATCGATGGACTGGAGCGCCCGGCCTCCAAGCCACAGGCCGTCGAGTTTCTCTTTCCTGAGCAGATCACGCTTCCCGCAGACGAGCCGACATTGGTCGCGTTGCACTTCCGCGTTGCGCCGGGACTGCACATCAACTCCCATGCACCGGCGGCGGAGGAACTGATTCCGACCACATTCACCATTCCCGCAGACTCCGGCGTGCGGCTGATCGCGGTCAGCTACCCGCCCGGCGCGGCGTTCACGCTGCCTCTTGATCCGGCGACCAAGCTCAGTGTCTATAGCGGCAAATTTACGCTCGAAGCGCGCATCCAAGCCACGCGGGGCAATCATTTGGTGGAGGCTACTCTTCGCTACCAGGCCTGCGACAACAGCCTCTGTATGCCGCCTAAAACGATTCCCGTAGTGGTGGACGTCATTGGAGAGTGATGGCATCGGCAGTATTTCAGGCGAGCGTGGACCAAGAGGTCCACGCTCCAGCCGACCGGGAGGTCGGCGCTACTCGTTCATACGCGAAGGCGCGGCAACCCAGCGGCGCAGCAGCTTGCGCGCTGACCAGCCCACGCAGCACATGGCCAGCGCGGCGCAGAGATAGGCAAAGAGATCGCCGTGAGCGGTGTAAAAGGTCACATCCTGGTTGAAGCCGAATTGAGCAGGCAGCGCGTCAGCCTGGTGGCGGGGGATGGACTGGCGAACGCGGCCGTAGGGGTCAATGACCGCCGTGACGCCGTTGTTGGTGTCCCGCAGCAGCCAGCGGCGGTTTTCGATGGCCCGCATGCGCGCCATGTTCAAGTGCTGCCAAGGGGCGCTGGTGTCGCCGTACCAGCCATCGTCCGAGAGATTGACCAGCACCTCCGCGCCGAGGCGGGCGAACTGGCGGACTTCGTCGGCAAAGACCGACTCATAACAGATGAAGACGCCGTAGCGATGGCCGTTGAGGCGGAAGACTTTGCGCTCGGTTCCGCGGCCCATCTGGCCGACGTTGCCGGTGAGCGAGTGAGCAAAGGCGAGCAGTTTGTGGAAGGGCACGTACTCGCCGAAGGGGACAAGATGAATCTTGTCGTAGCGGCCCACGCGCGCGCCATCCGCGCCGACGACAAGCGCCGAGTTGTAGCCCTCGTAGGCGTGCTCTTCCTCGGAGAATCCTACGCCCTCGCCGCCGACGATCAGCGGAGCCTGCGCCGAGGAGGCCACATCGCGCATCGCTGCTTGAAAGCGCGGATCAGTTTCAAGATACGGCGCGGGCGACTCCGGCCATGCGATCAGGTCGGGATGCGTCGAGTAGGGCGGACATACGATCTCGCCTTTGGGGGCTCCGGTCTGCGGGATTCCCATGATGTAGGTCTTGCATTGCTCAGCGGCCAGACGCTTGAACTCGGCGATGTGCTGCTCCCATTCGCCGGGATGCAGCCAGCGGTTGTCGCCAGAGACGTTGAGGTTGGGCTGGACGAGAACGACGGTGACTGTCGGCGCGGGGCTCGGCGGTGTCCAATACAAATCAATTTCAAACAGGATCCAAAGCAATATCCCGACGAATACCTCCCAAAATCGTCTCCCGAAGAGAGCTTTGATTCGCCAATTCGATTGGCTCCAATAGGGCGGCTCAATGTGAGACAGATCAGCTTTCCTGCGGGACAAAACTCCAAATGCATACAAAGCGTTTACGGCAGCCAGCACAAAGCTGATCCCGTAAACGCCAGTCCACGGCGCTAACTGGGTCAGCAGCCCATTGTCCACCTGCGAGTAGCCAAGCTGATCCCAGGGAAAGCTGGTGATGCGCGCGGCGGCAAGTTCCATGGCAACCCAAAGAAACGGCACGGCGGCCAGGGTCCAGCGCGTGCTGCCAGTGGCGCAGCGAACCAGCGCGACGCAAAAGCCAAACAACCCAAAGTAGATTCCCAGATACAAACTGAAAAGCACCAGCAGCAGCGTCGGCGCGCCCAGCGGCATATCGCCGTACTGCTGCATGGTGTCGCGCACCCAATAGCAGTTGCCGCCAAACCACAGCACGCCGCAGAGGTAGCCGAGCAAAAAGCCGCGGCGCAGGGGGCGTTTGCCGTCCACGCTCTGCGGCGTGAGAAGCGCCCAGAGCAGCGGAACCAGCGCGAACCAAGCGAAGACCGATCGCCAAACCGGCAACGGCCCGGCCAGCGGAAACGGCAACTCAAGCAGTCCGGCTGAGAGACCGGCGGCTGCCCACAACTTCCAGGAACCCAACTGATTGAATCCGCGCTCCATACTGGGCTGAGTGTATCGCATTTGGATCGCCGCATGAAGCCGAACGGAAACTGCCCCCGATGAAAATACTGTCAATGGACAAAAAACAGGCTACAATCTTGGTATGTTCCTGGCTAAGATTGCAATGACGCTGTTGGAAGTGATGTTTTTTGTCGGCCTCGCGGGTTCTGCCGTGGTGGTGCTCATCAGTTTTGTCGAAGATGGCAAAGAGCTGATCGGCAAAGATGAACCGCCGCAATCGCGCGAGGGTTGAGCCTGAAGCTGTTGATGATGGCCCGTTTCTGCTGTCTGGTGCAATTTCATTGACTCCGCCCTGTTGAGGAAATAGAATTGTCGCAGTGCGTTTGCATATTTTTCCACTTTTCAATCCAGGAAAGCCGGCCGTCTCGCCGGAACACTCGCGATGGCATCTAATCGAACGGTCGTAGCCCCTCTGTCAAACCGCGTGCGGCTCATCGTGGCATCTTCTGTGATGCTCACGTTCATCTCGTTTTGGCGCGCGGCGGCTATTGTTCTCTGCGATTTAGGCTCATCTGCCTTCTACGCCGGGGGCATTGCCGAGCAGGCGGTGGGCGAGGCCGCGCCGTGGTTCATCCTGGGCATCATGCTCTTCAGCTTTGCGGTGCGCGCGGTCTACGTCGAGAGCTGTTCGATGTTCACCCGCGGCGGCGTCTACCGCGTGGTGAAAGAGGCCCTGGGCGGCACATTCGCCAAGCTGAGCGTTTCCGCGCTGATGTTCGATTACATTTTGACCGGGCCTATTTCGGGCGTTTCCGCAGGGCAATATATTACAGGCTTGATGAACGAGCTGATGACGGTGGCCTTTGACGGCCGGTGGCTGCCACCAGCGCTGACCGTCTGGTATGAGGCCGACGTGGCGCATCACATTGCTGCTCATTGGGGAGCCTTACAGTTCAATATGAACTACACCTCGGCGGTCTTTGCCGCGGTGGTCACTATTTATTACTGGTGGGAGAACATCAAGGGCATTGAGGAGTCCAGCGGCAAGGCCTTGCGGGTCATGCAGATCACGACGTTGATGGTGGTGATTCTGTTTGCGTGGGGCATCTTCTCAGTGATCTTTACGCCGGGCATTCACCTGCCGCCCGCTCCCATTCCCTCTAATCTCAAATTCAGCAACGAGGCGCAGGGCTTCCTCTTTGGGCACGGGTTGCCGCTGCTAGGTCTCTTCGGCATTTTGATGGCCTTTGGCCACTCCGTTCTGGCGATGAGCGGCGAAGAGAGCTTGGCCCAGGTCAATCGCGAGATTGAGCATCCCAAGCTCAAGAACCTCAAACGCGCGGCCATTGTCATTGCAATTTACAGCCTCATCTTCACCGGCGGCGCCACGATTCTAGCCTCCATGCTGATCCCGCTGAAGGATCACGTTCTCTATCAAGACAACCTGATCGCTGGTCTGGCTATGAACATGGTCGGCCCGCTCTTCTGGCGTATTGCCTTCCGCATCTTCGTGGTCCTGGTGGGCTTCCTGATTCTCTCCGGGGCCATCAATACCTCCATGATCGGCTCGACCGGCGTTTTGATGCGCGTGGCCGAAGACGGCGTCCTGACCGACTGGTTTCGCAAGCCGCAAGCCAAATTCGGAACCAGCTATCGCATCATCAATATGGTCTTCATCCTGCAGATGGCGACCATCATCCTCAGCCGGGGCAACATCATCACCCTGGGCGAGGCGTATGCCTTTGGCGTCATCTGGTCATTCACCTTCAACAGCCTGGCCATGCTGGTGCTGCGCTGGAAGTACAAGGGTGAACGCGGTTGGAAGGTTCCACCCAATTTCACGATTGGCAAGACAGAGATTCCGGTCGGGCTGTTTTCGGTCTTTCTGGTTCTGCTCTCGGTGGCCGTCGTGAACTTGTTCACCAAATCAGTGGCCACGGTGAGCGGCATTGTCTTTGCCGCTGTCTTCTTTACCATCTTCACCATCTCCGAGCGCGTCAATATGCGCAAGCACGCGCTGACCGCCCGGCAGATGAAGGATCAGTTCCAACTTGAGCATCAGGACTCCATCAGCAGTGAATCGGCGGCCATCCGCCCCGGCGGCGTGATGGTGACGATGCGCGATGCAGCCAACCCCATTGCGCTCAAATGGACGCTCTCTCGCACCAGCACCGAAGATCAAGATGTGGTGGTCATCAGCGTGCGCATGATGGGCGTGGGCGGGCCGGAGTATTTGAGCGCCGAAGAACAGAGCTTCAGCGAACACGAGCAGATGGTCTTTACCAAGGCCGTCTCCATTGCGGAGAGCTTCGGCAAAAAGGTCTCGTTGCTGGTGGTTCCGGCCGGCGATGTCTACGCGGCGCTGGCGCAAGGGGCAAGTTCGCTGGAGGTGGATTCTGTTGTCTCCAGCACCTCGTCGCGAATGACACCGGAGGATCAGGCCTTCCACCTGGGCCAAGCCTGGGAGGCGCTGCCCGAGCCCAAGCGCCAGTTCAACTTCTATGTCATCGGCCATGATGGCGAAACGAAGGTCTTCTTCATCGGGCCGCACGCGCCCAAATTGAGCGCGGATGACGTGCAACTGGTGCATAGGCTGTGGCTGAATATGCGCCGCGATCCATCCATGCTTGATTTGCACCACAGCGATATCATTACCTATGCATTGACTCATCTTGCCGGCCAGTACGCCCGCGAGAAAGAAGAGATTCTACGCGACCTGCGCAACTACCGCGCGCTGGAGGCCTCCAGCGAAGCAAAGCCTAAAGTCTCCGGCTTCTCCGCCAACACCACTCTGCCGGGCCAACCGGGCCGAGCGCCCAAACCGCCGCATTATCTTTAGAGCAGGGATCAGGGATCAGGGGTTAGGGGTCCGCGGTAAGTGGCGGAGGCAGCCCATCGTCCCGCGCCGTAGGCGCAACGGTGATTAGCCCACCATTTCAACGGTGGGAATGGATCATCCAAACATTCAATCGGAGTCCCGTGGGGACGGCGCATTCTGAATGTAAGCTTTTTGCCTTTTCTTCAAAAGCAAAAAGCTTGTTTCAAACTGTATCTCCGGGCTTCCAGCGCACCACCTGGACACCCTCATCCACCAAACCAGCCAACTCATCCGGCGTTCCCACCAGTTGCGGAATGGTTCCGAAGTGAATGGGCAGAATGGTTTTAGCGCCCAGAAACTTCACGGCCAGCGCCGCCTGCTTTGGGTCCATGGTGAAGTGCCCGCCGATGGGAAGCATGGCCACCTGCGGCTGATATAGCTCGGCAATCAGCTTCATATCGCCAAAGACAGCCGTGTCTCCGGCATGGTAGAGCACCGGCCCATCGGCGACCGTGAGGACAAAGCCCGCCGCGACACCAGCGTAATGAACCCCGCGCTCATCCTGCACCGACGACGAGTGCTTGGCCTCGACCATGGTGGCGGCAACATCGTTCAGTTGCACCGTGCCGCCCCAACTCATTCCGATTGTGGGATTCACGCCCTTGGCGGCAAAGTAATTGGCCAGTTCGTAGACGGCAACAACGGTAGAACCATGTTTTGCTGCCACGGGAACAGCGTCGCCGATGTGGTCCGAATGGCCATGGGTGGCCAGGATGAAATGAATCTTCTCCGGCAGCGCAAAGTCCTTCGGGAACTTGGGATTCCCGGTTATAAACGGGTCAATCAGGATATTCGTGCCTTTGGCTGTTTGAACAAGTACCGTGGAATGTCCCAGCCAGGTGATGCGGGTACCGTGCAGGTTGACCATAATCTCTCCTTGTGAACGAAGCCAATTGAGGTTCATCGAATCCCACCTCAGCGCAAAACCAAGAACGCGGCGAGGCTGGGTCAACCAGTCAACTATCTAAAGATGGAGCACCCATCTAGGATTTCATCATCGTGTGATGATGACCTCCGAGACACTGTCTTTGGCCAGAAACTGGCGGTAACCGGACCAGGCGGCAAAGAGGCGCTCGATGCTGCGGTTGGTGAATGCGCGCTGAATGGGAAATGGCTGCGCCAACTGGACTTCGACATCATCTCCATCGGTGACATGGAAGCGGCAGTGCGCGGTCTCCTCACCCTGTATACGCGTATGGAAGAAGGCCAGCACCTGGCCGCCCGGATTCACCGCTTCAAAGAGCCGCTCCACCACCGGTTCAACCAAGGGCTCTGGTAGATAATCCAAGGCTGTCCATAGCAGCACCACGTCAAACCGGCGCCCGCCAAAGTTGAGCGACTGCTCCAGAAACCCCTCAATATTCCAGGCTTGAAAGCCGGTCTCATCCTTGAGGGTCCGCCAGTCTCCGGTACAGGCGTCCTGAACAATATCGGCCAGGAAGACGCTATGGCCCAGAGTGGTAAGGCAGTTGATATTGGCCGGCGAGGTGTAACCAACGTCAACGGTGCTGAGACTGGAGCCGGCTTGAAGCCTTTGGCGAAGCGCAGCCCATCCGCCCGAGTGGCGCAGCACCCTCGGCCCCATCAACCCCTGAACAGGCGCGGGAGTTTCACTCTGCGATGTTTTTCCAAACCAGCGGCCTAGCACCCTTGAATCCCCTTGAAGTCGGGTTCTGGAAAGATAAACATACCGGCGTTGCGCTTACAGAACCGAGCCATTGGCCTGCGGCGCGCTTGATCCATTCGCGGGTTTCGCAACCGCCTGGGTCAGGTCCACCTTGCCGCGAAAGACCGCATTGTCTTCCACCGCCAGGCGGAGCGCGCGAATATCGCCCTCAACCAAGCAGCCGGCGCGCAGTTCAACACGGCCGCTGGCATTCAGATTGCCCTTGATCTGGCCGAGAACCAGAATATCCTTGGCAGAAAGGTTGGCGGCAACATTGGCGCTGGCGCCGATGGTCAGCCGGCTCTCCAAGAGGTTGACAGTCCCCTCCACGCGCCCATCCACAATCAAATCTTCACTGCCCTTCACTTCGCCGCAAATCACAATGCTCTTGCCGATGCGCGCTGGTCCGTTTTCCAATGCCATAGTGTACTTCCTTCCGTGGGCCTTGCTTCTTTTTGAGCGTGACTGTGACCAGCCCCAGACCTTTCAGCCACCTGCAAATGATGTGGCTACAATCTGCCTGGTTCAGCCTTTGAGAGTTCACTCAGTAAAATTGGCCCTGCACGAACTATACCCAACCCACGCCCTTTGCTTCAACCCGGAGGTGCTACAGCAATCCATGCGTCGCATAGAAAATGGTTTTGATTCTTGGTTCAAGGACGCCTAAACAGAGATAAACTGAAAAATATGCGAGGATATTTAACGTTCTTTTTCTTTCTTTGCTGGTCAGTTGCATCCACTGGCCAGACGGCTCCCACCCTGACGCCGGCCCAGGCCCAAGCGCTGGTGGGGCGCGCGCTGGCCACCGAGTCACGAGCCGCGCAGGACTTTGGCCACAGCCACCCGATGCGCTACCGCCTGCGCAAAGCCAGCCTGCACATCACCTCGACCAAAGAGATTATCGAGACGCGAGACGGCGATGTGGCTCACTTGGTGCAGGTCAGTGACCAGCCGCTCACCCAGGCCGACGAGCAGCGGGAGCAGGCGCGCCTGGATGCGCTGCTCAGCGATCCCAAGCTCCAGCAGCACCGCAAGCAGAGCGAGGACAACGACACTGAGCGCGCCTTGAAGGTTCTGCGCGTGCTGCCTACGGCGTTTCTTTATCAATTTGCCGGAACCGGCCCGGGGGGCAATGGAAGCGTGGTGAAGTTCACCTTCCGCCCCAACCCACAATTCAATCCGCCGGACCTGGAGACGGGCGTGCTGACCGCCATGGCGGGTGAGCTATGGGTAGACCCTGTCCAGGAGCGCGTGGTTCGCCTGGCGGGCAGCTTGCAGCAGGACAAGTCGATTGCGCTGGGCATTGCGCAGTTGGACAAGGGCGGCTGGGTGGAGATCAACCAAGCTAATGTAGGCGAAGGCCAGTGGCGGATTGTGCATCTCAAATTAGTCATGAACGGACGAGTGCTTTGGAAGCAGAAGAACTCCGATTCGGTGCAGGATTACTCGCAGTTTGCGCCGGTCTCGACGACTTTGGATTATCGTCAGGCGATTCAGATGCTGCGCGCGGGAGTGGCGGGCCGGTAGTTTCGTCGTTGTATTGCTACGAGATCGCGCCTATGATGAATGCAGGAGTTTCAATATGGCTGCCATTACTTATGAAAGCGCGCTCACAGTGGTTGAATCGCTCAGCCCGGAAGAGCAACTACGCCTGATTGAGGAGTTGAAAGCGCGCGCCAGTCAGGCTGTTGCTCACACGCCGAAGCACAGCATCATGGAGCTACGCGGCCTTGGCAAGGAAATCTGGGAAGGAATTGACACGACGGAATACATCCGAAATGAACGGGCTTCATGGAATGGATAAAGTAGCTGTACTGGAAGTTCTATAGTATTTGAGCCTCTTGCAACAAGGTCTTCAGTGAGCTGTCAAGCGTCAGGGCACGACTTCAGTCGTGCCGCAAATGACCCAGACTGATTCTGGTTTTAACCACTGCGGAATTACAAACGAACGAAAACAAAGAGACGCAGGGGCTAAAGCCCAACACCTTTTTGCTGAACTAACGGCACGACTGAAGTCGTGCCCTGACGCTTCTCGCAATCTCCAAGGAATTTTGCAAATTGCTCTTTTGCCAAATGACGCAAAACGGCCCTACCCGCTTGGGTAGGGCCGTTCTGCTTTTGTGCATGAAGCCTGATTACATTCTGGCGAAGACGATAACCAGTGTGAAGAGGGTGAGGGACTCGATCAGAGCCAGGCCGAGAACCAGGAAGGTGAAGATACCGGCGCGCGCGCCGGGGTTGCGGGCCAAGGCTTCAACAGCCGAACCAACGGCCTTGCCCTGTCCGAGACCGCAGAGGCCGGCGGCCAATCCCATACCCAAACCAGCGCCGATTGGCACCAGATTGATAGCAGCCGAGCCGCTATCCGCGAAGGCCGGAACGGCAAAGCACAACGCCGCCAAAGCCATGAACAAATACTGAAGTTTACGCATAATTCTCCAGCTTCCCTTTGAATTAGCCGCCAGTGGGTGGTTGAGGTTCACCGAGCTGACCCCCTCACGCTGGCCGCCTACCGTTTGCCCGGAGCGGAAGCTCTCTCCGGCGGAATCCTTGGAAACAGCTATTAGCTATCAGCTTTCAGCCATCAGCCGTGAACTCAACACCAAGCAGTCCACTGTTCAATGTCAAAGCTGAAAGCTGAGAGCTGACAGCTAAAAGCTGCTTTTTAGTGTTCGTGTGCCACTGCCAGAGAAAGATAAATCATGGTCAGCAGCGTGAAAACAAACGCCTGAATGAGCGAGACGAAGAGATGCAGCCCCAGGAAGATGACTGGAATGCCGATCGGGATCAGCGAGAAGAAGACCAGCGTAACCAGATCGCCGGCAAACATATTGGCGTAAAGACGAACACTGAGCGACATGACGCGCGCCAGATGAGAGACGATCTCGATGGGCAGCAACAGCGGCGCCATCCACCAGATTGGCCCGCAAAAGTGCTTGATGTAACCAACCACTCCCTGTTCGCGGACGCCGTAAAAGTTGTAATAGAGAAAAGTGGGGACAGCCAAGCCCAGCGTCACCATGATCGAGGTGGTGGGCGCCGTGATGTGGGGAATCAACCCGCTCAGATTGTTCAGCAGCACAAATAGGAAGATGCAGGTTACGTAAGCCTGAAAGCGCTGGTAGCCGTGGCCGATGACCTGCTCCGCCTGACCGCCGATAAATTCATGAACCATCTCGGCGATGTGCTGCGCCGGGTTGGCCCGCTCGACGGAGAGCGAGGCGCGCACCAGCAGGAAGAAGGCAATCAGCCCAGCGGCAATCAGCAGTTCCAGCGCAAAGGCCTGATTGACACCAGTGGCTTTTTCGGCAGCCTTGGCCGGGTCAAGGCCAATCGATTGAAAGGCATGGCTTTCGATACCCAGAAAAAGGGCGTTCAGCAAGCGTACGAGTATGAATGTCTCCGGCATGAATCCTTGATTCTTTCCGCCTCCGGGCTTTGGATCTCTGCCGCGGAGCCTATTTCAGTCTTGATCCTGTTTCAACCGCCCGCCGCGTCAGTCGCGCAGCAGCCGAAGCGCCTCCCAGACAATGGCCAACACTGCCAAACCCAGTCCAAAGAGGAGCGCCACAAGCGAACCGTGGAAACACTTCAGGCTACCATAAATCACCCCAGCAAAAACTGTGAGCCTGAGCACAAAGAAGAGAACCACCACCGGCGCGCTGCCGGGCGTCTTCTGCTTGTCCATCCGGGCATTGATCACGCGCACCAGCCGCTGCCACTCCCAGATGCTGGCCGCAGAAATCGCAGCGCCCACGGCGAGCAGCGCGGCGCTCTGCCAGCCCGCGCCAATCCACACCATCAACGCAGCAATCGCCCCTAGAATCAACGTGATGCGCAGAGCGCGCCGGAGCATTGCGTCCAGATCGGCAAAGGTCAGATCTACAATGGGGTGACTTTCTTGAGTCATACCTGAGTTTCCTGAGTCATGGTTGAGGGTCGCCTGTTCCCTTCCCTGTTCCATTCTGGGCAGAGTCCATCTTGCGGGAAACCTTCTCGGCGGCAAACGCCTGCTGAATCACGTAATACAGTCCGGCAACGCAGCCAAAGACGATGCCGGCAATAAAAATCCAGTGCTGATGCAGACGATTGCCCACCCACCTGCCAGCCAGCCCGCAGATGGCCAGCGCCGAAGGCAGGACAAAGGCGATGTTCAAGAGCTTTTCAATCTCGACGTACGCGGCCAGCCCGTTCGAGGCCTTCGTTGGCTTCTGCTCCGGGATGGCGCGGTGAAAGGGCATCTCTCGTAATTATCTACGATGATGCCCTTCCGGCCAAAGAGCGCTCTTACTTGTTGGGTTTGAAGGTACTTAATTCCGATGCCTTGACGCGATATTTGCCCTCGTCCTCGCTCACTTGGACAAATTCAAGAGAGCGTTCGGTCTCGTGGGAATTGTTTCCGTAGCTATGTACTTTCAAGGTTGTCTGCGCTTCAAAGTAGTAAATCTTGCCCGCCTCGGCGGTGAAGGAAGCCAGCCCAACCATCTCTTTGAGATGGCCAAAGACCGATTGCCATCCCACGCAGAGGTGGTGCTCTCCCGGTGTCACGTCAATGGTGAAATAGGATTTTCCCTGATTAGCGCCAACCCAGGCTCCATCCAAACCATAGCGGGTTGAAGGCGTGCCGCAGGTAAAGCAACCCCAGGTCCTGTCCAGCGTTTCAATCAAGACAATCTGCGCTTTGCCAGCCGCTGGAGGAGCGGGCGGGGGCTGGTCCTTTGCCGTCGAGACATCGAACTTGATGCTGTCGTCGCCGCAGGCATCCGGCAGGATCGTCTTGGCGCTGGCTTGCATCGCTGCGAGCAGCGACGCACAAAAGAGCAGTACAACAACTCTGGGCTTCATGGCACTCATCGTACACGGCAGGAGGATAACTCTGTCAATGAATTTCTGATTGAGCCGCAGATCGATTACTGGATCAGATCAGCATCCTGCGGCGCCAGAACCACTTCTCCCTCAAACGTTTGATTGCTGATGATTCCCTTTTTTACACCGGAGATGGGAATTCTCTTCCCTTCCCCGGTGGTGTTGACATAAAGAGTGCGTCCGTTAACGACCCTTGCGAAGACTCCATCGGGCGTTTTTGGGCCGGGTTGGATGCCGGAAATTGTGTAGAGATAACTCAGCAGCGGTCCAATTGTAGTAGGATTCGATTCCGTCGCCAGATAAATCGCATTTCCTTTGCCGAATTTATTGACGGTAAGAGCGGGAGTTAGATCCGAAGTGTTGGTGAAGCGCGCGATGACCGTAGCCGTGGAGGGCTCGAGCACTTCATAGTGATGGATCTTGGTATCGATTGTGCTGCCGGAGAGCGAGAAGCTCAGTGTTGCCGGCAAGTTATAGAAGGCGTTTGTTTTCAGTCCAAAGACGTCGCTCAGGCGACCGGGCAGCGGCGTATTGAACCATTGCCCGTGCTCGTCAACTTTGGCGGAGAAAGCGGTCATCAACACGGTCCCGCCTGCGCTCACGTAATCGCGCAGCGCCTTGGCGCTGGCCGGGTCCATCAGATAATCCGCCGGCACAACGACCAGTTTGTAGGGCGATAGGCTGGCGTGGCCAATGTTGATAATCGCCGTGTCGATGTTGGCGCGGAAGAAGGGATCAAAGGCCCCTTGCACCTGATCGGTGTACGAGGGTTGGAAGAATTGACGCGTCGTGTTGGAGGGAGTGTTTGGATTGGAATCAATGAAGGAATCGAAGGAATATGCGATGGCCACTTCAGGGTGTGTGGAACGCGGGAACCCGTACTTGGTGAGCAACTTGTACTCCGAAGCAATGCGGGCGAACTCGTCCACCTTCCACGAGGGAGTATCGTCATGATCGACCAGCCCAAAGAGCGCCTGCTCCTCGCCGCCGAGATGGCTATTGAATGTCCACGCAAGAATGCCTTGCGCGCCCATCAGCAGCGCCAGATGCGCATACATCCGGCTGTAGTGCGGCGATCCGTACCAGCCTCCGCCACCGGCCGTAAACTCGTTGAACCAGATGGGCGTATCGAGATCGCCTTTGGTCATCA
>CAZYCV010000071.1:0-19964 GCA_964645305.1 uncultured Occallatibacter sp.
GTTCCGACGCCTCGCCGGAGGCTCTGATGTTTCCCACCTTTGGGCGCGGGAAGCGGAAGGGGCAGGCGGTACCGCGTTCGAGCAGGAACTTTCTCGAATGGCGTATTCGCCCCATCGCCCGGAAACTAGGCATCCCGGATCGCCTCATCACCTTCCAAGTGTTGCGGCGGACGCTGGGAACCGATATGCAGAAGCACGGGACGCTCAAGGACACGCAGAGCATCCTGCGCCATGCCAGCATCCAGACGACCGGAGACGTGTACGTTCAGAGGATCGATCAGAGCGTGATCGAGGCTATGAACTCGCGCACCTCAGCGGTACTCAAAGACTGGAAGGCTCCGGTTAAAGAATTGGGGCTGAAAGGGAGGAATCTGAGGGGTCTTGAGGTAATTCGGCGAAGTTCGGCGAAGACGGAAGAGGAGGTTGCTGTAAGTGCTTGATTTTATGGTGGACGCGGTAGGAATCGAACCTACAACCTGTCGGTTAAGAGCCGAATGCTCTGCCAGTTGAGCTACGCGTCCAGGTAGTTTCTCTAACCGTGGCGCGGAGGGGCAACCATGGCTTGAACAGACAGATTCTCTCTGCTGTCACTTGAAAAATATAACACAGCAGAGGGTGGATTTCCAAACGCGGGACCGATGTCGGAGTGGTTTCCAGGAAAGAAACAACTTGTAGCGCCCGTCACCAGACCGGCTGGCGTGTGGGCGTCCCTGCCCACACCAGTCTCTCATCTCCCGTCGCCCAGCCCGTTGCCCAAAAAGCCAGCCTATTCAACGATAAAAGGCGCCGTCTGTGCAATCTCCTGCTTGGAAATGCTGTCATTCACCTTGATGGTTACTTTGTACTTGCCCGGTTCAAGCCCGGCAATAGGCAGCGTCTTCTGCACGGTCATCTGATCGCTGTGTGAGCCAAGCTCTTTGGAATCCATCTGCTTTTCAAAGACCACCGTGTCAACCGCCGGCGTGGTGGCCGTGGCGGCCGTCGTCTTGAGGATCTGATAGGTGACCGTTGCCTGATTGCTCTTGGTGGCTTCGTCGATCCCCAGGTTATAGACCTGCATCCAGAAGTTGAGCTGCTGGCTGCGCTTGAATTGGACCGGCTTGTTAAGGCCGGTACTGACCCTGGGCCGGATGAAGGTGTTGCCGATGACAAAACTTCCGCTGCCAATCGAGTGCGAGTCCACGGTGTTCATCTGATCGGCCAGAATCAGCGACGAGGTGGACAAGTGCTCATCCTGGAACTCCGGCACGTTGAGACTGGAGCCGAAGTAGCCAATGTGATCCTTGTTGTTCTCGTCCTTGATGGCGATGTCCAGCCGATAGTGGCCGGGGGGCAGGGGCAGCGCCTTCCAGTAGACTGACACGCGGTCAAGGCTCTTTTCCAGCAACTCCGCCGGCTCCTCCACCTCGACCGTGTCCTCAAAGGACTGCACCGTCTTGTGGGTGATCGTGGTGACCTTGCCCAGAATATTCACCACGCCCTTGGAGACGCCTTCCTTGGTGTTAAAGGTGATATCGCGGTTCTTGATCTGCACGGTCACCGGAACCAGCACCGTACTCTCTGTGATTTTGACAAAGTCGGTGCGGACATCAAACGGAAAGACCGGCCCGGTCAGCAACTTGTGCTCGGTGATAAAAGCGTCCAGATCGGTAAACTTGACCGGCGGCGGAGCGAAGAGCTTTTGCATCAGCTCTATGCGATCGAACTGCTTGGACTGGTTGACGTTGGTTCCCGCACCCAAGCCCAGCGTTTCCAGTCCGCCGCCCGAAAAACGGTCGCTTTTCTTGGCCTGGTGCATCTCTTCGGCCTGTGTCAATCCGGCGTTGGGAACCTTCTGCAGCGCATCTTTCTCGCCACGGTCGATGGTGAAGTGGTAGTCGCCGCACTGGCAGGTATCCACAAACTCCAGGTCAATGTTTTCGCCGATGCCTTCGATATAACGGTAATGCCAGGTCTCGAAGGGAAAGGTGGAAGTCTCCCCGCCGCCCTCATCATAAGGACGCTGATAGCTGCCGCCGGAGGGATGGGAGTCAATCGAGTCCGGCGGGCCCAGTGAGATATAGATGTGGCCGCGGTCGGTCTTCCAGCCCGGCTTGCCGGCCGCATAGTGCTCGTTGGCGTAAGCGATGCGCCGATAGTGCTCCTCGCGGAACTCGTTCTCCGGCGAATCCGGATTGGGATTGCGCCGCAGCCAGAACTGCTCGATGAAAGCCTCGCGCTCCTCGTCATTCGATAGCGTCTTGAAAGACTTGCGCTCTTCGTCGGAGATGATGTATTGCACATCCTGCTCCAGCCAGGTCTTGTAGGCCGTTCCAAGCTCATTCTTGCGGGCCCGGTCGGCGACAACCTTCTGTCTGTCGGAGCGCTCGCGCTTCAGCGGATCCACTTCCGGCGCTGCGGCTGGCGGCTGGGCCTGGGCTGGCGGCTGGGCGGATGGATTGCCCGCCTGCTGGGCGCGAAGGCGAGTGGCGGGCGTAAAAACCAGGCCGCAACCCACTGCGGCAATCAAAAGAAAAGTGCGATTGAGCGTCATGTGCCTTGAAGACTCCTGCAATCCCTCATTCTACGGGTTCCAAAAGGGCTGAGCAAGGTTCCGTAGGACGGCGGCTGCAACTTGGACGATATTTTTGAGCCAAAGTGAGCCAAAATCTCGTCGCGGAAGCGATATGAAGAGGAGACTTTGAGACCCGCGGGGGGGCTGTCGCGTCCAAGAAATAGCTGTCGGGAACTCTCGCCCCGTCACTTGCGTACATTCAAATCAGAGAAACTTGGGAGCACGCGTCTGCTATGAAAAAGATCATTCTGTCCATCCTCGCCGCCATAGTCGTCATCGTTCTGATCGTCGTCTTCATTTGGCGGCAGCAATCCGGCTACACCAAGGTTTTGACCGCCAAGATCGCGCGCCAGGATCTGTCCACAGTGGTGAGCGGAACCGGCCAGATCAAGCCCAAAACCTACATGAACGTGGGCGCCACCTCATTCGGCCGCATCACCCACTTCTATGTGAAGGAAGGCGATCTGGTCAAGAAGGGCGAGACGATTGCCACCATCGAGAATGTGCAGCAGGAGGCCAACGTTCATGGCCAGGAGGCCGCCATCAACGCGGCCAAAACCGACATCGCTTCCTATATCGCTGCCGAAAAAACCGCTCAAGCCAACGTCGAGCACGCCAAGGCCGATCTGGAGCAGAAGCAGCTTGACTGGAATCGCGCCCAGGCGCTTTACAAGGACGGCATCCTGGCCAAGCAGGACTTTGACGCCAAAAAGGCTGCCTACGATTTGGACGTGGCCTCGTTGGATCAGGCCGTGGCCGGTCTTAACCAGGCAAAAGCTCAAACCGAATCCGCCCGCGGCCACATGCAAACCCAAGTCGCCAACTTGCGCGTCAATCAGGATTTGCTTGATAAAACCGTTGCCGTTGCTCCCTTTGACGGCATTGTGACCAATATGCCGTTGCGCGAGGGAGAAACGGTGGTCACCGGAATTCAGGGAACCGAGGGCGCCACCCTGATGACCTTGGCTGACATGAGCATCATCACCGCTGAGATCAAAGTGGACGAGACCGACATCGTCAATGTCCAACTCGGTCAGTCGGCCGATGTCACCGTCGATGCCCTGCCCGGAAAGATCTTCAAGGGCCACGTCACGCTGGTCGGCGATCAGGCCCTGCTCCGCTCCACCGGCCAGGCTACCTCAACCTCCACCTCCGGCACGGAAGAGGCCAAGGACTTCAAGGTTGTGGTCACCCTCGACGCGCCCAACAACGAACTGCGCCCCGGACTCTCGACCACCGCCAAGATCACCACGGCGCAAAAACCCGCCATCCTCGCCCTGCCTATCCAGGCGCTTACCATGTATTCTTCTGACAGCGACAAACCCGCCCATGACGGCGTGCAGGCCGCTTCCTCCACCGCCAAAAGTGCTCCCGTGCAGGGCGTATTTATCGTCAACGGCAAAAGCGGTAAACTCAGAGTGAAGTTTGTTCCCGTCGCTACCGGCATCACCGGAACCACGGATATCGAGGCCCTCAGTGGATTGAAGGAAGGCGACGAGATCGTCATCGGCCCGTACAAAACCCTGCGAGGCTTGAAAGACAACGCCCTGGTCAAGCG
Source organism: uncultured Occallatibacter sp. (assembly GCA_964645305.1). GTDB lineage: Bacteria > Acidobacteriota > Terriglobia > Terriglobales > Acidobacteriaceae > Telmatobacter. The sequence continues at coordinate 4,113 of CAZYCV010000071.1, forward strand.
CGACACTGCCAAGCCAGTCACGGCGAACGGAAACTCTTAGTTTGGAGTCATTAATTCAGAGCAGGGCGCCTCACCCTCGCCGCGTATGTGGAGTGCGGCCAGGGTGGGAGACCTGGAACTCAACAGATTTTGACCACTCGGAGTGGGATTGTTCCATGATTTGAATGGGAACGGCTTGAGCCGCGCCGGCAACGCATGAGAATAGAGATTGAGCTTTAGCCCCTGTGGAATGTCTTCATTCACACCTTGCATTCCCAGGGCAGATCGCGCAAAGGATGAACGCAGATGGCTTTATTCGACACCAATATCGAAACCAGCCCCGATGTTGTGGCGCCGCAACCGGCTGCCCGGCCCACCGGCGACGTCATCGTCGTTGAGGATCTGTGGCGCACCTACGACATGGGCTCCGAGCAGCAGGTGCATGCGCTCAGCGGTGTCAACCTGCGCATCCAGCATAATGAATATGTGGCCATCATGGGCCCCTCCGGCTCCGGCAAATCCACGCTGATGAACCTGATCGGCTGCCTGGATACGCCCTCCAAAGGAAAATACTGGCTCAACAACCAGTTGGTCAGCGAACTGGACGACGACCAGCTCGCCCGCATCCGCAACAAAGAGATCGGCTTCGTCTTCCAGACCTTCAACCTGCTGGCCCGCGCCACTTCGCTGCACAATGTTGAACTACCGCTCATCTACAACGGAACTCCGGCGGTCGAGCGCCTTGAGCGGGCCAAGGAATCGCTTGCCAACGTCGGCCTTGAATCCCGTATGTACCACAAACCAAATGAACTTTCCGGCGGTCAGCGCCAGCGCGTGGCCATCGCCCGCGCTCTGGTCAACCGCCCCTCCATCATCCTGGCCGACGAGCCCACCGGAAATCTCGACTCCAAGACGGGCGATGAAATCATGGCTCTCTTTGATCACCTGCATGACAACGGCAACACCATCGTTCTGGTCACCCACGAGCCGGACATCGCCGAATACGCCCACCGCGTCGTCCATATCCGTGACGGACGTATCTATTCTGATGAGCCCTCCAAGCGCTTCCGCTAGACGGCGGCATAGCGCCGACCTCAACAACTATGTAGCGCCGACCTCAACAACTATGTAGCGCCGACCTCCTGAGCAATGTAGCGCCGACCTCCCGGTCGGCTGTGGCGTGGACCTCCCGGTCCGCGCCACTCCGCTAAGCCCAATAAATCCCCACTCCCCACCGCTTCCGCCCTATCGATTCAACCTCATATTCGCCCCTCCACCCGCGCCGGAAAGATTCCATCTCTTTCCGGTTCATGTTTTTTCTGGAAGCGCCGATGAAACCAATGTTGGCCATGGATATGCATTTGGGCCCAGGAGGCAAGGCACATTGAGAGCTATGCATAATACCGCTCAGTACCAGCCCCAGACCCAGCCCCAAGCTCAGCCTCCGGCCTCCCGTCTGACCCTGGTGGAAGTGGATTCTCCCCCTGAAGCCCAGCCTGTCGGGGTCAGCGCAGCCTGGCGCAAATTGTTGATGCAGGCTGAGATGGCCGCGCCGCACGTGCAAGTGGCGGCCATCGAGGGAGAGCATGGAACCGGCAAGCATACCCTCGCCCGCTATCTCTTCAGCCGCTCTCCGCTGACCGGAACCAGCTTCCAGCGCCGCGATGCCCGCGAGTGGCTGGTCAACGACGCTGACCCCGCCACCCTCGCCGGCTTTACCTACCTGGACCGGGTTGACCTGCTGGCGCCTCCGGGGCAGGGTTTGCTGCTCGGTGTGCTCAAGGCACTGCAGGATCGTCCGCCGGGCCGCTTTGTCCTCCTCGGCTCCTCGCAGACCTCGCTGCGCCAGATGGCCGCGCAAGGCCTCCTGCTGCCCGACCTCGCCTTCCGGCTCACCGCCGTCCGCTTCGCCGTCCCGCCGCTGCGTCAGCGCCGGGAAGACATTACCGTGCTCGCGCAATCCCTGCTCGACCGCATCTGCCGCCTTTATCAGCAGCGCCCGGTCATTCTAGGCCCCGGAACCCTCGCCCGCCTCTTGCAACACAACTGGCCGGGAAACGTGCGCGAGCTCGCCGCCGTCCTTGAGACCGCCCTGCTTGAAGCCGCCAATGGCGTCATCCGTCCCGACGACCTCGCCCTGCCCTCCGGCCTTGATGCGCCGCTCGACACCCAGCAACAGCAGATGCAAACCGCGCTGCACTCCGACAGCCTCAACCTCGATGCCGTCATCCAGCATCATGTGCAGTACGTCCTGGACCTGAATCGCGGCAACAAACTCCGCGCCGCCCGCCAGCTCGGCATCAGCCGCTCCACCCTCTACCGCATCCTCGGCAACGAAAATATCCTCTCCCACTGATCACTGGATGGCGGGCTAATAGCCCTCCGGTCCATCCTCAGAGCCACTTCCGCTCCCGCGCTTGACTCTCCATCCAATCGCTTGGTATCGTTATCACTAATTCAAGATTGGCGTTTCGGAGATTGCATGAATACCCGCGAACATGGTTCATGGCGGATTTTGTCTGTTTTTTTCAGCAGCTTGACCTTGATTGTCGCAGGTTGCGGCGGTTCGCAAAGCGCTCCGCCTTCCCTCCAAAGCCAAACCATCACCTTTGGCGCGATTGACCCTCAGACCGCCGGCACCACTTTGACGCTTACTGCCACGGCAAGCTCCGGCCTCAATGTCAGCTTTGCCTCCACCACGGCCAGCGTTTGCACGGTCAGCAATACAACGGCCACTTTGCTTTTCGCGGGCACCTGCACCATTCAGGCTACCCAGGCGGGGAATGCAAAGTATGAGGCTGCGACGCCGGTCACGCAGAGCTTCACCGTGAATGCGGCAGGGCCGAACCCCGTGCCGACAATCACCAGCATCGCGCCTGCCTCCATCGAAGTGGAGTCCGTGGCGCAGACCGTGACTCTGACCGGCACAAACTTCCTGGCCACGACCACCGCAACTTACAATGGGGCGGCCCACGCCATTAGTTTTGTAAACTCGACCACGATTACCCTGACGCTGAGCGCCACCGATCAGGCCGCCACGGGGTCGGAAGCGATTGTGCTCACCAATCCCGCACCGGGCGGTGGCAGCGCCTCGATCGATCTGACGGTGGTCACACCGCTGACGGCAATGCTTGCCCGTTCGCAATATGCGGCAGGCGATCAGGCCCGCTTGCAGCGGCTCATCGAAAAAGGCCGCGCCGGGACCCCGGTCACTTTGGCGGCGATTGGCGGTTCCATTACCGCCGGTACGGGCGCCTCCACCACCGCCACGCGCTGGGTCAATCTGGTGCAAGACTGGTGGAATACAACCTTCCCCACCAGCACCAGCACATTGGTCAACGCGGGCATCGGAGCCACCGGCTCCGATTATGGAAGCCTGCGCGCGCAGCGCGACGTACTCAGCAAGAATCCCGACCTGGTCATCATCGAGTTTGCCGTCAACGACCTCGGCCAGCAAGCCAGCCGCAATGACACCTATGAGGGCTTGATTCGCCAGGTCCTCGACGCGCCGTCGCATCCCGCCGTCCTGCTGCTCTTCATGATGACCTATGGCCTGCCGGTTGTTGAAGACAATATGACCGCCCAGCCGTGGCAATCGGTGATTGGCGCCAACTATGACCTGCCGATGGTGAGCTACTACGATGCCATCGGGCCGGAGTTGACCAACGGCAACATCACGCTCGCCCAGATCACCACCGACGATACGCATCCCACGGATTTAGGCCACGCCTACGCCGCGCAATTCATTGAGCAAAATCTCCAGATCGCCATCGATAACTTCCCCGCGGGCTCGGCGCTCGAAGCGATTCCCGCCACCCCTACGCCGCTTTCTTCCACGGATTTTGAGTTCACCTCACTGGTGGACGGAATCGGCGATGATGGTCCCGCGCTCAACCCCACCGCCAACAACGGCTGGACAGACGAAGCTGCATACAGCATGGCCAATCTGTGGTGGCCTCCATCGGGGCTGTTCAGCTCCACTCCGGGCAGCACGCTGGACTTCACCGTCTCTGGCAAGGATATTTTGATCGGCTATTGGGTCTTTGGCGGCTCAACGCTGTCCGCGCCGATGGGCGAAGCCAGCGTCACCGTAGACGGCGTGGCCTATAACAGCGATCTCGATGGCTGGTTCAACCAATCCTGGGGTGGTTATCGCGGCATGACCCGCGTCGGTAACGATCTGGCCAGCGGACCGCACAGCGTACAGATTACCTTGACCAGCACCGAAGACCCCGGCGGCAGCACCGGCAATGACTTCATCGTACTCAGCCTGGGCGCAGCCGGAACGCAATAATCTAAAAGATGCAGGCGGCTGGCCTTGCTATGAGCAACAAGCTGGGTGGCCCAGGTCCGGATTTTCGGACCTGGGAGTCCGCCGACTGCTCCGTGGTGAAAGTAGAAAAGGCAGAAGAACCGTCTTTCAGAGGCTATGTACTTATCCGTAAATTGTAGCGCCGGTCTCCAGACCGGCTGTCACGTGGACCTCCTGGTCCACGTAGAATCTCAAACAACGCAGGTGGCCCGGTCATCAAAATCATCTTGAGTGATATGAAGCTGTGCCCCGTTCATCGCGTTCTGAGCGATGAGCGGGCGGGTCTCTTGTAACCGTCTCAAAACAGGGTTAGGATATTCGAAGATCAGTTGAAATCGAATTGGGGTGGATAGCGAGTCAGCGACTCCCGCTCATCGCGATAAAGCTGCGATGAACGGGGCACAGCTTTTCGTTATGACTTGCGCTGAAAGAGGATTGAATCGATGACCGGGCCACCTGCCCGAATCTATGGAGCTATTCATGAAAAGATCAATATCTCTGCTGGCAATCTCGATTTTTCTATTTACCGCTCTTCTTCAAGCCAAGAACAAGGGGTTTGAGGAGCCAACTGAGGAACAAAAATGGCTGCAACGCGCGGAAGAACAGACAAACTTGCGCACTTTGGGTGCCAAGCCATTCCATATGTTGGTGAAGTTTCATGCCTATCCAGGCTTGGAACTTGTGCCTGATAACAAACGACAAATTATCACCGGCGATGGTACATACGAAGAAACATGGTTGGATTTGCATCACTGGCGTCGTGAAGTCACTTTCGGCGCATATCATGCCGTGGAAATCGATTCAGGTCTGGCGCGCAAAATGCAAGCCAGCTCCGATTATGAACCGGTGCGCGTGCTGATGTTGATGGAAGCTCTCCTCTTTCCTGTGCCAAAGAATGTAGCTTGGCCTAATCCGAGTGATATTCCATTGAATTGGAAGATGAAAAAGAATTCCATTTTGTCTGCCGACAAAATACACACTATCGACTTTGTAAAAATTGAAAGAATGGAAGAATGCGGATATTATTATTCCTATCTTTTCCTTCCAAGTGGATTATTATTGCAGCGCAACGATGAGGGTCTGGCTTTTGGACGGCAGGATCAAATGCGATACGGGGACAAAGTCGTGGCGCGCCAGATTACTATACAAGCAGGAGGCCGTAACCTTCTTACTGCTGATATTTCAATCGAATCTACGGGTTCTCTATCCGCCGAATTGTTCGATCAGCCAGGAAACCCAGCGGAACCAGGAATGACCTTGCGACCGATTCATATTGGAGAAGCGCAAGCCCCGGAAACGGATAGGAATATATCTGGTTTTGGATTACTGCCTGGATACCTGACTCTAGGGCAAGTTGTTACTCGTAATGGAGAAAGACGTGAGACGGAAGTTTTTGATACGGACGATCAATCAAAAGCCAAAGTACTTTTAGATATGTTCCGGAGTATCCGAATTTATCGTCCTGCCCGGATTGATGAAAGTCCTTGTGAATTATTTTATAATAGTTCCTATGGTTTAAGAGGATGTGGACAATGATCTGTTTTATTGGAGTTATATAAGAAGACACAATTTTTTACTATTCATTTTAATTTTCTTAATGGCTGGGTTGCAGGTGATTCATCCATCGCGTTCTGTGCGATGGGTGGGATTCCACGAACCCCGCCCCGCATTTTTTAAACCACTGTCAGCCTTTGCAGATCATTCTCGCCAACCTGATACGATGAGGTTGGATCAGCCCTGCCTAATATGGCCGGTTGGAGTGCATTAAACTCATCCCCCCCACCCCCCTCCCTGAAGGAAGGCCTTTCCCGGTTGCTGGATTGGTGCTAACCGTAATCTATTCAATCACTTGAATTTCTTCTATATTTATCAATCCGTAACCTCCAACCTCGTTTTTCGCCCGCAGAATCGTCCAAAAGGCCCCTCGTTGACTCATTTATGCCCCTTTTTCCATCGCTTTTGAAACCGTTTGAATAGGATGCTTTATAGTTTCGTTAAGGCCTTCCCGCCAGACATCAACTCCCTCAGGCCGCATTCGGGCCCAAGGTTACTCAGAAAGGAAGCTCCATGAAATACGCCGGATTGCTGGTGATGCCAGCGGGTTTCTTTCTTACGTTAGCCGCTCTCATTCTTTATCCTGATCCCGCGCTGAGGACAGCCTTTGTCCTCTGCGGGCTGGCCGTCGAGGCTCTGGGTTTGGTGGTTGCCGTGCGCGGTCACATGGCGGCGCGAGGAGAAGAACGCCTATGAACACGACTCCTTTCACGGACACAGCCTTTGCGCTCACGCTGGCGCTGCTGCTTGTGGCGCCGCTAGCCATCGCCGGCGTGGCGCTCATCAACACTGGTTTGGGCCGCTGCCGCTCTGCCGCGCAGGCCCTGTTGGGCAACCTGGCCATCGTCGCCGTCTCTGCGATTGTCTTTGCGCTGGCAGGCGCAACCTTTATCGGCGGCGCGGGACACATCTTTCACTTGGCCGGCAAGCCTTGGAACTGGGCGGGCACGGCTCCGTGGCTGCTGGGCGGGCTAGGTGCCGCTTCGCCTTGCGCCCAACTGGCGCTGCTCTTTGAGTTCCTGGCCGTCGCTCTCGCCGCGCAAATTCCCTGGGGTTCGGGAGCGGATCGCCTGCGCCTCTCCGCCGGTTGCGCCATTGCCGCGCTGCTGGCCGCCATCGTCTTTCCTCTCGTCGCTCATTGGGTGTGGGCCGGCGGCTGGTTGAGCCAGTTAGGCCTCAACTTTGGCTTGGGCGCGGGCTTTCTGGATGGCAGCGGCGCGGCCACCGTGCAGGTTTTGGGTGGAGTAAGCGCGCTGGCCGTGGTCTGGATCGCCGGACCGCGCCGGGGAAAATTCCCCAAAGAAGGCCTCTCGACCGCGTTGCCCGGACACAACGCCGTCTACGTCCTCTTTGGTTGCCTGCTCGCCCTGGTTGGCTGGCTGGCCTGGAATGTGGCGGGAGCGCTGCTCTGGCTCCATGCGCCGCTCAGCGCGCTGCCTGGGACGGCGGTGAACACGCTGCTCTCCGCTTCGGGCGCGCTGGCCGCCACCTTCGCCGTGACGCGCATCCGCTTTGGCAAGCCCGACGCCAGCCTCTGCGCCAACGGCTGGCTGGCCGGCCTGGTCGCCTCCAGCGCCTGCGCCGGCATCGTCACGCCCATCCAATCGCTCTTTGTTGGCGTTGTTGCTGGAATCATGACGCCGCTGCTGGTTGAGTTGCTGGAGCTGGCGCTTTCCATCGACGACCCCTCCGGCGCCATTACGGTGCACGCCGTCGGCGGCCTTTGGGGCTTGCTGGCCGCGGGCTTCTTTGCACCGCAGCCGGGGCAACTGGTGGCGCAACTGGTGGGGAACAGCGCGCTACTCGGATTGGTGCTGCCGCTGGTTTACTTGCTCTTCTGGCTGCTGAACCGCTTTGTCGCTTTCCGCGTGGATTCCGACGGCGAGCGCATCGGCATGGACTTGCACGAACTGGGCGGCGGGGCCTACCCGGAGTTTGTCATTCACCGCGATGAATCGTACCGTTGAGGCAGGGAACAGGGGTTTGTCGGGTTATGCGTCGCGCAGATAGATCTCAATCTTGTCGCTGGTCCAGGTGGCAATGCCGCAGCCGAAGAAGTCGCGGTCTTCGGTCCAGATTGGCGCGTTGAGCAGCATGGCAGTTGCGATGATTGGCCAGTCATCTGGATCGCACGAGGAGATGCGTTCGCGAGCGCGCTCCTCGAACTCCTCGTAGAAACTGCGGTCAACGACAAGAATGACGCTCTTTATTATAAGGACCAGGAACAGTTCGGCAAGATCAGGATTCTCGTGGCGTTTTGCTGCTATTTCTGGGATCTTAACCAGTGCTTCCTGAACACAGTAATCAGGCGTGTAAAACTCTACGTTGTCTTCGTATTTCCCCAACAGTCCAAAAGCTTTCTTGCCGAAGGTCGCTCTTATAAGAATATTGGCGTCCAGCACAATCCTTGCGTTCTTGCTCATGACTGGTTCCGCTTCCGGCGATCTTCAGCGCGAAGGCGATTGAAATCTTCAATGATCTCGTCTTCGGTAACTCCGGCCTCGGCCATCTGCCGCTGCAACTGAGCATGTATGGCATCAAGAGTGGCTTTTTCGGCCTCGGTGCGCTTGCGTTTCGTAGGAAAGTAGAAACCGATCGTGTCGCCGTGGCGGGTGATCTCCAGCGGGCCGTCGGATTGGAGCAGGTAAGTGGCCAGCTTGTCTCTGAATTCGCGGATACCGATACTCTGCGTAGCCATGGGAAACCTCCAACTCTCTATTGTGTACGCAAGTGTACCACTTTTTCGCGCGACAAATCCAGTCAGATCCGTATAGTTTGTCAACGGAGTAGAACTTTCTTGCCCGCTTACCGCCGCGCCAGCAGCAGCATCAGCACAAAGAGCACCAGCGGAACAAGCGCCAGACAGCCATACAGCAGCAGCTTGCGCGCGGCGGGCAGCCGCAGCCCGCCCAGCTTGGGGCCTCGCTCGTCCTCCACCACACCCACCTGATCCTGGTGCTCCAGATCCCAGGCCATCTCGTTGGCCGTGGCGTAGCGGTGGCGCGGGTCGCGCTCCAAGGCGCGATAGAGAATCTCCTGCAACTGGGGGCTGATCTCCGGGCGCAGCTTGCGCGCCGGCTTGGGATCATTCAGCAGGCGCTCATTCATCACCGCCAGCGGATTGGGACCGCTGAAAGGCGTCTGCCCGGTGAGCATCTCGTAGAAGATGATGGCCAAGGCATAAATGTCGCTGCGCTGGTCGCCGCGCTGCCCCTTGACCTGCTCCGGCGAGATGTAATCCGGCGTGCCCAGCAGCACGGATGGTCCGGCATAGGTCAGCCGCCGCGCATCTTCCTTCATGGCAATGCCGAAGTCGATCAGCTTGATGCCATCCGCGTCGTCCACCATGATGTTTTCCGGCTTCAGGTCGCGGTGCACCACGCCTCGCTTGTGCATATAGTCCAGCGCATCGCAGAGGCTCAGCGTGAGTCGAGTGGCGCGGTCAATCGGCAGCGGGCAGTCCTGGGTCAGGATCGAGCGCAGCAGCCGGCCCTCCACCCATTCAATCACCATGTAGCTGCGGCTGCGCTGCTCCGGCTCGTAGGTCTTCACGATGCCGGGGTGGTCCAGCTCCTGGCCGATCTGAGCCTCGCGCTTGAAGCGCTCCACCAGAACCGGATCAGCCTCCATCTCCGCGTGAGGAACCTTGATGGCCACGGCCCTGCCATTGCGCATGTCCGTGGCTTTAAAGAGCGTGGACATTCCGCCGCGGGCCACCGCCGCATCCAGGCGATAGTGGTCCAACGAATCTCCGGCGTGCAGGTTCTCGGTCAGTTCTTGCAGCATCTCACTTTGATTGTTGCACGCTTTGCGTAAGGAAATCCTCAAGAGATTCCTGATTTGGCTTTCAGCTTTTCTGAACCGAAAGCACAAAAATCATCCTGAGGCCTAAAGAGATCATAAAATTGAAATTTCAACTTCCTTATGGATTCATCATGCGTTCATCACGTGAACTTTATGTGCTCAATGCGTTACTAGAGTTAATCCGATAAGGATAGACGTTTGGCGACTGCACCGATCCGTGGTGTTGTGTTTCGCTTCAACTTTGTGACTGAATTCATTTCGCGTTCCACAACGCAAAAATTTTAGGAGGAACCACGCCGATGATGATGAACACCAATCGCGTATTGCAAACGATGGCCGCCGCCGCCATGAGTATCGCTCTGATGGCTACAGCGCAAGCACCGCCTGCTCCGACTCCTGCGGCCGCTGCTCCTGCCGCCGCGCCCGCCGCCCCCGCGGCTCCCACATGGAGCGTTGGCCCCATGGATCTGAGCGGCTTCATCGACGGTTACTACAGCGCAAACTTCAATCGCCCAACCGCCGACTCGCCGACTGGGCAGATCAATCAGCTTTACAACTTCAACGACAACACGGATGCATTCAGCCTGAGCGCGGCCAAGTTGACGTTGAATCACGATCCCGATCCGATCGGCGCGCATATCGATTTTCTGTATGGCCGCACCAACACGCTCATCAATGGCGGCGGAGCCAACAGCACAGGCGATCAAGGCAGCTACATTGAGCAGGCCTTCCTCAGTTTGAAACCGCCCAAGGCCAAGGGCTTTGAACTGGACTTCGGCAAGTTCGTCACCTCGGCCGGCGCTGAAGTGATCGAAGCCAAGGATAACTGGAACTACTCCCGCTCGCTGCTCTTTGTGAATGCCATTCCTTACTGGCACTTCGGCGCCCGCACCTCGATGCCTCTCTCGAAGACCGACACCTTCGGCGTGCAGTTGGTGAATGGCTGGAATAACATCACCAAGACCAATGGCGGCGCAACTATCGGCTTGACCAACGCGCTCACCAAGACCAAGTACACCTGGAACCTGAACTACTACGGCGGCCCTGAAAACGCCGGCACCACCAACGGAATGCGCAACCTGTTCGACACGACGCTGCTGCTGACGCCCAACTCCAAATTCAACGCATACATCAACTATGATTACGGCCAGAACCGCGACGCTGACAAAGCGCATGGCGGAGACGGCATGCTGATCCACTGGCAGGGCATTGCAGGCGCATTCCATGAGCAGGCCAACGCTAAGAATGCCATCGCGGGCCGCTATGAATACTTCAAGGATTACAACGGCGTGACTGGTTTGCCGCAGACCTTGAATGAAATCACCGCGACCTATGAGTACAAGTGGGTTGAAGGCGCCCTGATGCGGATTGAATATCGCGGCGACTTCTCCAACCAGAAGTTCTTCACCAAGGACTCCACGCCGCTTACTGAAAAGAGCCAGTCCACGCTGACGGTGGCCTTTATCGCCTTCTTCGGACCCAAGCGGTAAGAACGCTCCTCGGTTCACGGTTCTCAGTTGTCAGTAATGGAGTTATGGCAACTGAGAGCTGAGAACCAACGACTGAAAACTGCAACCTGTTTCCTCATTTCATCCTTATCAACGGGCTCCTAACATCGAATTAACCAAACCCGCCAGGACCAATATCCAGGCTCAGGAAAACTCTACGCAATTCCCGGGGGCCAACCGCCGGGCAGACCTACGAATTTCAACTCAGGAGAATGCACATGGCAGAACAAAAAGCACCTGAAATGCAAGCCACCCTGGGCCTTACCGGGCTTACCAGCAACGCAATGGCCCTCATCGCTCCCGGCGCCTTCCTTTGGCTCACCTTCTACGTCCAGGCCACCACCGGCGTGGCCGGCCAGCCCTCCACCGCTCCGGCCATGTGGCTGGGCATCTTAGGCGCTCTGCTGCTCTGTCTGGCAACGGCGGTAGCTTACGCAGAAATCTCCAAGCTTTATCCCGGCACCGGGTCGAGCTACTACTACGCCGAGCAGGCCCTGCTCTCCAAGGACAAGGCCTTCAAGTATGCCCGCGTCGCCAAGTTCATCGTCGGCTGGGGCTCGCACCTTTACTACTGGGTCTACCCCGGCGTGATGGTCGGTATGACCGGCGTCTTTGTCGGCTACGTCATCGGCTTCCTCAATCCGAACTTCATGAGCGGCTCCAATCCCGGTCCACTCTTCATGGCTGTGATTGCGGTGGTCTTCAGCTTCTTCGTCGCCTGGATCGCCAGCAAGGGCGCGGGCGCTTCCACCTCCGTCAACTTGGCCATCAATGTGATTCAGATTGCGGCCCTGGTTCTGTTCAGCTTCCTGGCCATCGGCCATCGCGTCAGCCATCCTGAGGGCGCGGCTGCCTTCCAGTATGACGGACAGACGCTGGCCACATACACCTATCAGTTCGCCACTGACAAGACCGGCGCCACCATCCGCGACGCCAGCGGCGTGCCTCAGCCCTTGCTCGACTCCGCCGGCAAAAAGGTTCCCTTCACCATCAGCTATGCCGAGAAGGATGCCACCGGCAACTTCCTCGCTCACCCCAGCGCGGCCTCGGTTGTTGCTCCGCACAAGTTCAGCTACCTCTTCATTCAGGCCACGGTCGCCATTCTGATCCTGGTCGGATTTGAATCGGTCACCTCGATGGGAGGCGAGGCCAAGAATCCAACCAAGCATATACCGATTGCCGTCCTTGCCTCGCTGTTGATTCAAGGATTGATCTGCTACTTAATTGAGTATTTCGCAGCCAACTACTTCCTCAATTCAGGGTATTCCATGCAGAGCGCGTCCAGCTCCGCGGCTCCCATCGGCGACATGATGATCGTCGTCGGTGATTGGCTGCTGGGCCAGGGCAACGGCAAGTACTTCATGCTGGCTGAGGCCTTCACCGTCTTCCTCGCGCTCATCGGAACCACGCTGAGCTGCATGAACACCGGCGCTCGCGTGACTTACGCAATGGGCAAGGACGACGAGGCTCCCGAGCACTTCGGTATGCTGCACTCGAAGACGCTCTCGCCGCACAAGGCCATCTGGACGCTGGCCATCATCTCGGCCGTCATCGGCGTCATCGCAGTGTCATTGTACTTTGGTGACGCTGGCGCTCCCACCGACGCAGCCATCGCTGCACTGCCGCACAATATCTTCTCGAATTGGGGTTATCTCTCGCATGACCAGTTAGCCGCGCTGCCGAACTCGATGCTGGCGATCACGCTCACCTCCAACTTCGGCACATTCATTCTGTATGCACTGAGCTGCTTCCTGTGCATCGTTGCCTACTCCGGGCGGCCTGACTACAACGTGGTTCGCCACTTGCTCATCCCTGGCTTCGGCCTGCTGGCTAACCTGGTCCTCATGGGCTTCTATGTTGCAGGCCCGGTCTTCGGACTTGGCACATTCAAGGAGCCGCTGCTCGCTCTCGGCATCTCGGCCGTCTGGGGCATCTACGGCGCAATTTACTTCCTGCGCTCCTCCAAGGCCAAAGGCAAGGAGATCCTGCTCACCACTAAATAAATTATGCATTTACAGTTGAATTGAAGCACTTCCGCTGGGTGGCTCTTTCTGCTTTGTACATTGAGGCAGAAAGCGCCACCCGGCAACACGTTTGAAAGCAAACCGGTCGAGGAGGGGAATTTATTCCATGAGAAGCTTATTCCAAAACTCGCAAAGTCAAACTCTTGATCTTGTTCCGGTTTTACCTGCTCCTGAATCTCATTCATTTTCACAATCATCCAAAATATATTTCCAGGCGGCTCCCCTCATGCTCGACGTACAGTTTGCGCAGGTCAGCGACATCGGCAAAGTCCGCACCAACAGTGAGGACGCGATGGGCTCGTTCATTCCCACCTCACGCCGTCAGGCCCGCTCGCACGGCTATCTCTTTACGGTGTGCGATGGCGTGGGCGGCATGGACTTCGGCGAGGTGGCCTCAGCCACCGCCGTCAAAACACTCATTGAAGAATTTCCCAAAGCGCCAGCCGGAACCATGCTCACCACGCTGATGCCGCGCCTGGTCGAACTGGCTAACTCCGCCGTGCACGATGTATCGCTGAAGCCTGAGTATCAGGGGCGCAATATGGCCACCACACTGGTCGCCTGCGCGCTGCGTTACAACCAGGCCGTCGTCTCGCACGTGGGTGACTCGCGCTGCTATCTTGTCCGCAATAAAATTGCGCGCCAGCTTACGCAGGATCACACATGGGTCAACGAGCAGCGCAAGATGGGCCTGCTCACCGCACAAGAGGCCGCTGAATCCGACTCGCGCCACGTACTGATCCGTTCAGTGGGCAAGGATATGTTTGTCGCGCCCGACACCAGTTCCATCACCCTTGAAGCGGGCGACATACTGGTGCTTTGCACCGACGGCCTGCACGATGAGATGAGTGAGCGCGAGATTGCGCGCATTGTTTCGCAAGACAAAAAGATTGACGTGATTGCCCGCGAACTGGTGGCACGAGGGGTCGAGATCGACGGCAACGACAACACCACCGCGCAAGTGATCCGCGTCCGCTCCGTGGAGCAAGTGGGAATGTACCGCGGACGTCCATACCGTATGCCCGCATGAAAAAGCAGGGAACAGGGAACAGGGGACAGGGAACAGGGGACAGGGAATAGGGAACAGGGGATAGGGAACAGGGGATAGGGAACAGGGGACAGGGAATAGGGAATAGGGAACAGGGAGTAGGGAATAGGGAATAGGGAACAGCGAATAGGGAACAGCCCGCGCCGTAGGCGCAGCGGCCATTAGCCCACCGTTTCAACGGTGGGATGGATCAGTGAACAGCCCGCGCCGTAGGCGCACTGGCCATTAGCCCACCGTTTCAACGGTGGGATGAATCATCCAATCCTTCAACCGGAGTCCCGGAGGGACGGCGCAGTTTAATCATGCGCGACGCCATTTTTTTGCGGAGCAATAATTGTTCTTATTCAAATCTCTTGATTCTTCTGAGTTCTCCGAAGAGAAACTCTTACGATTCCCTTACTCATTTCCCGCCAATTCCCGATAGAGTAATAACAAGCAATCATGAGGAGTGTGCCGCCCGATGGGATTTCATGACGGCTTTGCAGCCGGAGAGCAGATCGACAACTACCGTATTGAAGAGCAGATTGCCCGCAGCGGCATGGCCACCATTTATCGCGCCACCGACACGCGCGACAACCGCCAGGTTGCGCTGAAGATTCCCCACCCTGACATGGAAGCCGATCCCATCCTCTTTGACCGCTTCCAGCGCGAGGCCGGCATCGGCGAAAAACTCGATCACCCCAAGGTGATGCGCGTCTATGGAGGCGAGGAGCGCACCCGCATTTACATGGTCATGGAGTGGTGTCAGGGCCGCTTGCTGCGCCAGATTCTGGACGAAGGCCCGCTCTCTGAAGAGCGCGCCGTCCACATCGCCACCGAGGTGCTTGAAGGCCTGGATTACATACACGCGAACGGCGTCGTGCATCGCGATCTGAAGCCGGAAAACATCATGGTGGATGCGGACGACAATATCAAGCTGATCGACTTTGGCATCGCCGGCGATGCGGCCGCCAAGCGGCTGACCTACGCCAACTTTACCGCCGCCATCGGCACGCCCAATTACATTTCTCCGGAGCAGGTTAAAGGCCGCCGCGGCGACGGGCGCAGCGACATCTATTCGATGGGCGTGATTCTCTACGAGATGCTCAGCGGCAAGCTGCCCTTCACCGGGCCGAACCCCATGGCCGCGATGAACGAGCGCCTGCTGAACTATCCCGTGCCGCCCTCTGTTGCCAATCCCGCCATCTCGCCGCAGTTGCAAGAGGTCATCTATCGCGCGCTGGAGCGCGAGCCAAAGAACCGCTACTCGAAGGCCAGCGAGTTCGCCCGCGACCTCCAACATCTCGATCAAGTCGGCGTCGAAGACCGCATCGAACTGCGCGACTGGCAGAAGCGCAAATCGCAGAACCTGCGCAAAGTTCTCTACTACGGCGGCCTAGCGCTGATTCCCGTGGCCCTGCTCCTGCTGATGTTCCTGCTCGCCCATCGGCGGTAAAAACTGAAATAGTTTGGGTTCATGGATTCCCACCCTTTCGCAAAGAACACGAAAGGGTGGGCACCTACTTTTATCGTGAAGATAAGATTCCGAAGAACTTGGCGTGCGCCACCTGTCTACCCACCAGCGACATTAAACTCAAGGCCATTGCCTTGAGAAAGAAGTTGCACCAAGAGAGAACAGCAGCT
>CAZYCV010000072.1:0-6392 GCA_964645305.1 uncultured Occallatibacter sp.
CAACACTAGTTGCGGCTGAGAGTTGGGCGCGCACGGGGCGGATTGGAAACAATCACTGCCAGTAAGGATTAATCTTTTTGTAGCCGCGCATCGAGTTAGAGTCCTGGGCAGGCGCGGGCGAGGACGCCCACGCTATAGCCGGTCTGGAGACCGGCGCTACTGTATGTCCATGAAAGCAGGCAGCCGATGAAGAAGATTCGCATTCCGACGGCCCAGAATCTGGAAAACTGGCCATGGTCCGTGCGCGCTCTGCTGGGCGGCGGCGCGGCTGTCCTCGCCGTTCTACTCACCTACACCATTCCGCCGCTGCGCAATTACCCGATGCTGCTGGCCTTTCCCGCCGTGGTGCTCAGCTCTTTGTTCCTGGGAATGATGGGGGGCGTGCTTTGCGCATTTACGGAAGCCGTTCTAGTGGAAATCTATCTGGCGGGCACCTCGGTTTTATATTCCAACCGAGACGCCAAAGAAGCCATACGGCTGACCTTTTTTCTGTTGATCCTGATTGTTCTGAGCCGGGGGATGCGGCGGCTGGGGCAGCAGAGCGCGCAATTGAAGACGCAGGAGCTGGAGAAGCAGTTGGCTTTGGCAGAGGCGGATCATAAGCTGGCCGAGGAGCGGGCCCGCGCCAGCGAGGAATTGCGGGAGCGCGACGAGCTGCTCAAGATCGCTCTGGAAGTAAACGGCATGGGGATGTGGGTTTGGGATCTGCTGGAGAACACCGCTTATGGATCAGGCCCGATTTGCGAGATGACCGGCCTGGAGCCTGGAACGGTAAATCAGCTACCCAAGGACTGGCTGCCGCTACTGCATCCAGAGGATGCCGAGCGGGTGATCGCTGCCCTGGAGGCGACTCGCGCCACCGGTCAGGATTACCACAAGCACTATCGCATTTTGAGGCCGGACGGTTCAGTGCGCTGGTTGGAGTCGCAGGGCAAATGCCAGCACGACAGCGAGGGGCGCGCCACGCGAGTGGTGGGCGTGCTGGCCGATGTGACGCATCGCAAGCTGACTGAAGAGGCGATGCTGCGCACGGAAAAGCTGGCCGTTGCAGGGCGGCTGGCGGCCTCGGTGGCGCACGAGATTAACAATCCGCTGACCGCGGTGGGCAATCTTCTCTATCTGATCTCGGTGGCCGGCAGCCTGGAGGACTCGCGCGCTTATAGCCGTCAGGCGATGGATGAACTGATGCGTGTCTCGCTGATTACGCAGCAGACACTGCAATTTCACCGCCAGCCGGGAGCGCCGGCCGTCACGCTGCTTTCTGAGGTGGTCAGCGGGGTTCTCGGGCTCTTTCGCGGGCGGCTGCGTGGCGCCGGGATCGCGGCTGAGGTGCGCGCCGAGCGGGAGACGGCCGTCTCCTGCATGCCCAGCGAGATGCATCAGATCTTCGCCAACCTGGTGGGCAATGCGATTGACGCCATGCCCCAGGGCGGAAGGCTGGTGGTGCGGCTGCGTCCTTCGCTGGACTGGCGCGACGGCAAGACGCCGGGAATGCGCGTGACGATTGCCGATACCGGCATGGGCATGAACCGGGCCACGATGCGCCGCATCTTTGAGCCGTTCTTTACCACAAAAACCGAGACCGGAACCGGGTTGGGGTTGTGGGTGGTGGCGCAGTTGGCCGAGCGCGGCCACGGCCACGTGCGCGTTTGGAGCGGGCAAAGCGAGAAGGCAAGCGGAACGGCCTTCTCGGTTTTTCTGCCGTTTTAGGGCTTTTTTCCTATTGCGGCTGAATGCTGCGCGGATCAGGAAGTTCACGCGACAGCCGCCTGGAATCCGACGCTACAACTCCGCTCACTGACGATCCGGGTCCATGTTATAGAGGAACCAGGCGCGCAGCTCTAGATATGGCCCGTGGAAGTCCCTGGGCAGCGGCGGGTAATTCGAGCCGGTCAGCGCGCCCCATGCGGCTCGGTCCAGCGCCACATCGCCCGAGCTGCCTTCAAGTTGCATGCTGCCATCCATGATCCGGCCATTGGGCAGAACCTTGAAGCGGATCACCAACTGCCCGGACTTGCTGATGGGCGGGTTGACCTCGTCGGGAATTAGCGGATCCCAGGTGCGCTCGGTCTCGCGGTGCCAACGTTGCAGCCAGCCGTTGAAGTCCACGCCTTGGGTGTCGCTGAGCACCTGCACGCCGCCGGTGCCCGCGCCGGGGTGCATGGAGAGCCCTCCGCGCCCAGGCAGACTTCCCGCGCCGTTGCCGTGGTCCCGCGCCGCATTCTTCATGGCGTCGCGCAGCGCGTCGGCGGGATTCTGCGTGTTCATGGCGAAGTTGGGCCGCGCCGGAACGGCCGCCGGAGGAGGCGCCTCGATCGGCGACTGCGACTGCGGGCTGGGCGGAATCACCGGTGGCGGCGGAGCAGTCGGCACCGGTGCCGGAGCAGGCTCGGGTGCCGGCGGCGTCTCTTTCTTCAACTCATTCAGAGTCTGCTGGTCGATCTGCGGCGGCTTGATGGGAACCGGCTTGATCTCCACCTTGGGCTCAAATTTGGGCGTATCAAGGTAAGTAAATTCCTTGTGCTCTTTGAGCGCCAGCTCCGATTCAACGATGGGAGGCCCCTTGATGTATCTGGGCAGCACCATGATCGCGGCAATCAGCAGCGCGTGAAAGATCAGGGCGATCCAGATGCCCTCGCGCAGCCGCGCCCAGCGCCGCTCATCTTCGAGCTCGCTGATCATCTGCAGCAGTTCGTGGGTGTCGTAGTCCACCCAGCGCGAGCCGCGCACCACCACGGACGGAAACACCGCCGGGCGGATAGGTTCGTCCGTGCCAGATTCTCTCTCGTTGATGGGCGTCTCGTCGATGGACATTCGATCCTATGTAACCGGCTGAAGCGCGCAAGCTCCAGCGCTTCTCATTGAACCTTTCTATCTATTCTCTCATCCCGGCCAAACGCTTGCCCATGGCCTTGGACCGTACAATGGTTGCTGTAGATTAAGACGGCATCAAAGGCGGAAGGAAGCTTTCATTGAAGCATTTTTTTATCGGACTGACTGCGAAATGGAAGATCGTGGCCATCTTCTTGGCGCACTTTGGCATCTGGGGCGCTGGCGCGGCGGCGCTGCTCGACTCCTCCACCATACCCATTCCCATGGACGCCTTCCTGGCCGTCTTCATTTGGAACGACAAGCCCCACTTCTGGCTCTATTGCCTGCTGGCCTCGGTGGGATCGGCGATCGGCGGCCTGTTGCCTTACGGACTGGGCCGGGCCGGCGGCGAACTTTTTCTACTCAAACACGTCAACCGCAGGCACTACGAGAAGATACGCGCCCGCTTTGAACGCCAGGAGTTTCTGGCGATGATGATTCCCTCGATGCTGCCGCCGCCGACGCCGTGGAAGGCCTGCGTCTTTGCCGCCGGGGTCTTTGAGATGCGCACTGTTCCATTTATGCTTTCCGTCTTTTGCGGTAGGCTGGTGCGCTGGCTGATTCTCTCGGCGCTGGTGATCAAACTGGGTCCGGGCGCGGTGGAGTTGGTGGAGCATCACGGATTGGCCGCTTTGGGCATCGTGGGCGGTTTGGCGTTGGCGGGTTTTGCATTGTGGTGGATGCGGCGCAAGCGCGGCGGCAAGCTGGAAGAATAAGCGCTTTTTTTGCCGGAAATTCTTGGATTGGTTGAATCGCTGAGACAATCGTTTCTCCGGCAGCGTCACATCATGGAAAAGGAGAACGAAGACTCCCATGAATCGACGTGAATTTATTACGGCTTCGGCGGCCAGCGCCGCCCTGTTGCAGCACGGAATTACGGCCTTTGCGGCTACGGATGGCAGCATCCAGGCCGTCATCGATGCCACCAAAATCGGCGCGCCCATCAGCCCGCTGATCTTTGGCGGCTACATGGAACCGGCCACCACATCGGTTTGGGCCGAGATGCTCACCGACCGGAAGTTCGCCAATCCGGTCACCGATGCCGCGCCTCCGCCGTCGAACCCTTTTTTCGCCCGCTTTATGGGAGTGCCGTTCAAGCCGGTGGGTCCGGCTGGAAGCGTGGCGATGGACACGGTGCGCCCGTTTGTGGGCAAGCATAGCCCGCGCATTACGCTGGACAGTTCAGGGCCGCGCGGCATTGAGCAGTCCAAACTTCGCCTAGGCAAGGGCAAAATCTACGAAGGCCACGTCTGGCTGGCTGGCGATCCCGGCGTCAAAGTTGTGGTTCGGCTGGTTTGGGGGACGGGCGCAGGCGACGCGCAAAGTGTAGCGATTCCGGCGCTTACGCGCGAGTACAAGAAATTCCCGCTGAAGTTTACGGCCGCGGAGGCGAGCGAGAATGCGCGGCTGGAGATTCTGGGCACGGGCGGCGGCAGCTTTCATGTGGGGACCGCTTCGCTGATGCCTGCCAGCAATGTGCAAGGCTTCCACGCCGAGATGATTCGGCTCTTCAAAGAAGAGGGCTTCAAGATGTTCAAGTGGCCGGGCGGCAACTTTGTCTCGGCATACGACTGGCGCGATGGCTTGGGCGACCGCGACAAGCGCCCGCCGCGGCTGCAGGTGATGTGGTCCGACCGCGTGGAATCGAACGATGTTGGATTGCATGAGTTTATGGCGCTTTGCCGGTTGGTGGGCGCGGAGCCGGATTTGGCCATCGACAGCGGCTTCGGTTCGGCGCGCGAGGCAGCCGAAGAGGTGGAGTACTGCAATGGCTCAATCGAAACCCGCATGGGAAAGATGCGCGCGGAGAACGGCCATCCGGAACCCTTCAATGTCCGCCTCTGGACGATCGGCAACGAGATGTACGGCGACTGGCAGATGGGCTACATGGCTCTGGACCAGTATTGGGTGAAGCATAACTTTATCGTCGAAGCGATGCGGAAGGTGGACCCCAAGATCAAGGTGACCGTCTCCGGCGCGAGTGTCTGTGAAAAATCGGTGGGCGGCGCGGAGAAGCGAAATAACTTCTTTCCCGATCCATGGGAGGCGCCGATGCGCGACCCACTCCCGTACGAGTTCGGCTCGCAAAACGACTGGGACGGCTGGCTGCTGGAGAAGTGCCCCGATACCATCGACTTTCTCTCCGAGCATACCTATGCTTATCCCGACCTGGCCTTTGACGCCGGGAAACAGCTTTTTGTGGATGTGCATGACCCGCTGCAATTCCGGGCGCGGCGGCTGGCCAACCGCATTGGTGAAGCCTTTGAGGCCTGGGATAAGTATGTGGAGAAGATGCCCTCGCTGAAAGACAAAGAGATCAAATTCATCTTTGATGAGTGGGGAAACCGCTTTTTTTCAGCCACAAACAACAGCGGCGCCAGCTTTATGCGGCAAACCGGAATGCTGGTTCCGCTCTCCTACGCGCTTTGCCTGCATGAGATCTTTCGCCACTCCGGCATGGTCGAGGCGAGTTGCGCCACTGGCGGGCTGCGCCTGTTGACTGGTTCGGACGGCGATGCGGTAGGATTTGCGGCCGAGGGCGTGGTCATGAAGCTCTTGCAGACGCACTTTCTCAATGCTCTTCCGCTGGCATTGGACGGAGATTCGCCGCAGCAGTTGGTTCCCGGCACGCCCTTTGTCGACCGCGGCACAAAGCCCACCGGAAGCCCGACGTATCCGCTGGATATTCTGGCGGCCTTCTCCAGCGACCGCAAGAAATTGCTGGTTTCAGTGGTCAACCCCTCGGAGAACGGCCACAGCGTTGTGCTGAAGCTCAATGGGGTCAAATTGCGCCCGCAAGGCAAGCTCTATCAAATTGCTCCGCCCGGCGTGAACTCAACCAATGAAGCTGGCAAAGAACCCGTCGTCAAAATCGTCGAGAGCGCGCTGGATGAACTCCCGGAATCTGTGCTGGCTCCGCCGGTCAGTGTCAGCCTCTATGAATTTGAGGTTGTTTAAGTTCAGTGAATAATTCGGGTGCCCCAGGTCCCGATCTTGGGACCTGGGATATGAAAAACTTACTTCGCGTCCAGCGCAACTTGCGTCCGCGCCGCGCTCAACCGCCGCAGCAACACCGGAAGGCCAAAGGCCGCGCCGGCCACAATCGCCGTCGAGATCAAGTCATTGCGATAAAAGGGCAGGCCGGCAACGTAGCATACGCCCAGGCCGGTGAGGGTCTTGGGATACATCCAGCCGCTTGCCCATACGGCAAAGTTCGAGACGAAGAAGAATGAGGTCGGACCCAGCAGCGCCGCCGCGCCCACGCGCGCCACCGTCGTGCGGTCCTTGAGCAAAATCCTGCCCAGCGCCATCGCCATTCCGTACCACGCCCAGGTGGGCAGGTAGAGCTGCCAGGTGAAGGCATAGTGGTAGGTGTAGACGGTGAGGACGTAATCGGTGGCCATGAGCGCCGCGAGCGGAGCCAGCATCTCGCGCCAACCGCGCCGTGCGCCAAAGTAGAGCAGCGCGCCGCCCACCGCGGTAAAGTTCATCCAGCCCGCATGGGGCATCAAACGGCTCAA
>CAZYCV010000072.1:6492-19854 GCA_964645305.1 uncultured Occallatibacter sp.
CGCCGCCCACCGCGGTAAAGTTCATCCAGCCCGCATGGGGCATCAAACGGCTCAATACAGCAGCCAACAGGAGAAGATAAGCAGGCATGGACACCTCGAGGATTTGGGATTTGGAACTCTTCCAGGGAAAGCCGGGTCTCGCTCCTTTTATCTTGAAGGCAAAGCGGTTTTTGGTCAACCTGATTATTTCACAGAATGAACAACCTTTTCAGTTGTTGAATATTTTTCGATTCTACCGCTGTTCGCGTCCATTCATGGCTTGGCCGGAATCTTCATGCCCGTCCACGATATAGACCCAGCCGTCCAGAGGCGTCCGATGCTGGTTGCGGTCAGCGCCTATGTGCAGGTAATCAAAGCGCAAGTCGGTGAATTGGACGGTGGTCCACACACGCCCAGGCGGCAACTGCGGCGGGGCCAAGCCGGGAGCGGCGACGGGTCCGAGGTCGCGCACCACGGCCCACGCGCCCCAATCCAGATAGACCTGGCCCAGCAGGGTGCGCTTGGCGGCTTCGGTAGCCGGAGTTGTTGAGGGCTTGTAAAGGATTGAATGAGGGTCGCTTGAGATCTCGCCGGAGAGGGTGTTGACTTCGGCGGTCTGAAAGAACTCCGGCGCCTCGACAATGGCGTGCCAGCGAAAGGGATTGATGGGGTAAGGCTCCAGGCCAACACGCTTGACCTGCGCGGTGGTGATGGGGGCATTTTCGAGCAGCATCCGCGCGCGGCCCTGCTCGGCGCGCCGCCAACCCCAGAGGAGCACGAGGGCGGTGAGGGCGAAGATGGCCCAGCCGCGTCCGCGAAATTTGGGCTTCTTCGCGCCCATTTCGGAGTCGGCCAGCCCGAAGAGCCAGGGCATGAGGAAGGCAAGGCTCAAGACCACCCACATCAGCGGCTCGGCGATAAAGACCAAGCTTCCCGCGTACCAGCGCGGATTGAAGGGATAGAAGGGCCGCAGGCCGTAGTTGTTGGTCCAATCCAGCAGCAGATGGCTCAACGCGGAGAGGAGCGCCGTCAAGTACAGCCAGCCCCAAACGATTTTCTGAGGTGACCGAGCAATTTGGTTGGGCGTGTTTGCCTTGCGCGCGCGCCAGGCCCGCACGGCGCGGTCAATCAGCCACACCGCGCCCACCGCCGCCGCGGCCACAAATGGCACGGCAAGGAAGGTGTGCGTGATGCCGCGGTGGTGCTTCAGCTCCTCGACCGGACCGGCGAGGCTCCAGAGCACGTCGATGTCGGCGGCCTCGGCAGCCAGCACGGCCACGAGCGTGGCGTAGGCCGTCTTGCGGTTCAGCCCAGCCCGGCCTATACAGGCGCCGGTCAAAAAGTGCGTCACAGGTTCCATGGAAAGAAATTTCCCTTTCACAGCAATGATACTGTTCCGGCTGGCATACAATCATGGAATTGGAGACCAGGAAGAAGCTTCCTGGTGAATAACGATATGCAGCCTAGCAGGATGACCCGCGGTATTTTGCCGCTGTTTTTTTCAGGATTGGTTTTGATGACGATGAATGCAGCGATTGCACAGAAGAGTTCGGCCGCCTTTGGCCCTCAGAATCCTTTTTACGCTCCCAGTTCGCTTCCCTACCAGGCGCCGCCCTTTGACAAGATCAAAGACGCCGATTTTCAGCCGGCGATCGAAGCCGGAATGAAGGCGCATCTTGCCGAAGTGGAGGCTATCGCCAACAGCGCCGAGCCGCCGACCTTTGAGAATACGCTGGTGGCGCTGGAAAAGAGCGGGCAGTTGCTGTCGCGGGTGATGCAGGCATTTAATTGCCTGACCGCTGCCAACACCAACCCGGAGTTGCAAAAGGTGCAGGTTTTCGAGGCGCCCAGGCTGGCTGCGCACCAGGACTCGATTACGCTGAACGCCAAGCTATTTGCCCGCATTGAAAAGCTTTACAACACGCGCGAGGCGCTGCATCTGGACGCGGAGTCGATGCGCCTGCTGGAGTATCAGTATAAGGAATTTGTGCTGGCCGGGGCGCGGCTGAACGAGGCCGACAAGACCCGGTTGAAGAAGATCAACGAAGAGGATTCGACGCTCTCGACAGAGTTCCAGAACCGGCTATTGGCCGGGGCCAAGCAGGCCGCCTTTACGACGACCAATGCGGCTGATCTAGCTGGACTGAGCGCGGCGGAGATGGCCTCGGCGGCTGAAGCGGCCAAAGAGCGCAAGCTGACGGGCTGGGTGCTGCCGATGCAGAATACGACGCAGCAACCGGTGCTCTCCGAGTTGTCCAACCGGGCCACGCGGAAGGCGATCTTTGAGCGCTCATTAAGCCGGAACGAGCAGGGAGACGCAAACGACACGCGAGGGATCATTGCGCGGCTGGCGCAGATTCGCGCGGAGAAGGCGAAGCTGCTGGGCTTTGAGAACTTTGCCGCTTGGACGCTGTCCGATCAAATGGCGCAGAAGCCGGCGGCGGCAATTGGTTTTGTGGATGCGCTGGCGCCGGCAACGGCGGCCAAGGCAGAGCGCGAGGCAGCCGAGTTGCAGGCGGCGATGGACGCGGAAAAGGGCGGCTTCAAACTGGAGCCATGGGATTGGGCCTACTACGCGGAGAAGGTGCGCAAGGCCAAATTCCAGATGGACGAAAGCCAGGTGAAGCCCTACTTTGAGCTGAACAATGTGCTGCAGAATGGCGTATTTTACGCGGCCAATCTGCTGTATGGCATTACCTTCAAGGAGCGCAAGGACCTGCCGGTCTATCAGTCCGATATGCTGGTCTTTGAGGTTTTTGACGCCGACGGCAAGCCAATGGCGCTCTTTTATTGCGATTATTTCAAACGTGACAACAAGAACGGCGGAGCTTGGATGAGCAACTTGGTGACGCAGTCCAAGCTGCTGGGCCAGTTGCCGGTGGTCTACAACGTGGCCAACTTTGACAAGCCCGCGCCGGGGCAGCCGGCGCTGATCAGCTTTAACGATGTTACAACGATGTTCCACGAGTTTGGCCACGGGTTGCACGGCCTCTTCGCCAATACGATCTATCCGACGCTCTCCGGCACGGCGACGCCGCGCGATTTTGTCGAGTTCCCCTCGCAGTTCAACGAGCATTGGGCCAGCTATCCGCCGGTCTTTAACCATTTTGCCCGCCACTACCAGACGGGCGAGCCGATGCCGGCTGAATTGGTAGCCAAGATCAGGAAGGCCGCCGAGTTCAATCAAGGCTTCAAGCTGGCCGAGGTACTTGAGGCCGCCTCGCTGGATTTGGAGTGGCACACGCTTCCGGCCTCGGCGCCGTTGCAGGATCCGGACCTCTTTGAGAAGCAGGCCTTGGAGCGCAAGCATCTATTGCTGGCCGCCATTCCGCCGCGCTACCGTTCAAGCTACTTCCTGCACATCTGGGCGAACGGCTACTCGGCCGGATACTATGCCTATCTGTGGACCGAGATGCTGGACGACGACGCCTACCAGTGGTTCGAGGAGCACGGCGGCGCAACGCGGGCCAATGGCGACCGCTTCCGCCAGATGGTGCTTTCGCGCGGCAACACCGAGGATCTGGAGAAGCTGTACGAGAACTGGCGCGGGGCCAAGCCCAGCATTGAACCGATGCTCGTCGACCGGGGACTGAAGAATGGCGTCCAATAAGGGCGCTTGTCTCCTATAATCCTCTCCATGGGCCTGAACGAAGATTCGCCGCTTTTTCCCGCGCCGGAGGCTGAAGCCAACGCTCCGGCCTCCGCAGTTCGCCGCGTTGGCGAGCTGCGAAGGCCGGAGCGTTTCAGAATTAACTCTTGCTAATCCCCGGAGTTGATGAAAGGCAAGAGGCTTGACTGCTGGATGGACGCACGGGCTTTAGGCGCTTTCTTGAAGGTAGCGTCCAGTGCAAAGCGCGGATACTTTGGCTGTTTTCCGCTTAGAATTTCCTGGATAGTTAGAATTTGA
Source organism: uncultured Occallatibacter sp. (assembly GCA_964645305.1). Lineage (GTDB taxonomy): Bacteria > Acidobacteriota > Terriglobia > Terriglobales > Acidobacteriaceae > Telmatobacter. The sequence goes on from CAZYCV010000072.1 coordinate 10,379, forward strand.
ATTCTTGGGTAAGTTGTTCCATCAGTAGATTGATACAGCCCGGCCTCGGCTGCTTCGCGGATCATAGGCTTCGTAGGCTCTTCGAAACAAAGAAAGACGCCTATTTCCGCTTCCTCGCGCTCGATCGTTCCGCGCAGATCGCGTATCTGCGAAACAGTCACGCCACCTGCTTTCACGGAATAGATAATCTGTTTGGAGTCACCTGAATTGTCGTCATGGAAATAGACATGACCATCGATTCCGCGATCCGCTCCTCTTCTTTGTTCCGCGGGCCGTGCATTTACCAAACCAAGCGCCCACCACTGAAATTGATACTTGTCTTCCGCCGCCAATTGTGCTGCTCCGGCATAATCCTTTGGCTCTCCAATCACTGCGTAAGATTTCTTGACCTCTGGTCCAAAAGAGTCTGAAAGTCTTTGTTTAATTAAGCTAATGGCGAGGTGTGTAATGTCAATGCCAATCCAATTCCGTTTCAATTTCTGTGCAACCTGCACGGTTGTGCCGCAACCGCAGAAGGGGTCGAGAACCACATCGCCTTTTTCGGAACTGGAGAGGAGGATTCGCTCCAGCAATGCCTCTGGCTTCTGAGTAGGATAACCAAGCCGCTCTTGAGCTTGCGCGCCAATCGGTTTGATATCTGTCCAAATGTCCTGAAGAGCCACACCGCCCATCTCGTCGTAATATCGCTTATAGGCAGGTACAGCTCCCGGTTTAGTCTGAACAATTCGGCCCTCGGCAATCAACTGCGCCATCTTCTCTTTTGAATAACGCCAATGCCTGGTCACGCCCATAACCTCATAGCTGGGATTGCCCTTCGCTTCCCCGCCAGGTCCAGTTAGATCACCAAGCCTATACCACCTTCCCGTACCTTCCTCGACGTGTCTATAGGATTTATCGACATAGCTTTGGTCATATTCCGTATATTGCGGAATCCATTTCCATTCAGTTCCTTTGGAATAGAAGAGGATAACATCGTGGATGCGTCCGTGTTGTTTTCTTCCTTGCTTGCCATCATTGTGCGCGCTGCTGCGCTTCCAGATAATTTCGGTGAGAAATGCTTGCGGCCCAAATACCGCATCCATCAGAATTTTCAAGTAATGGCTGGCTGTCGGATCGCAATGTAAATAAATCGTTCCGGTCTCTTTCAGTACACGCTTCAATTCCACAAGCCGGGGAGCCATCATAGATAGATAGGCTAGCATATCATTGTGACCGAGAAAGGTCCGAAAGGAGCGCAGAGCATCGGCCACGCGGTCACTCTTCGCCACGATCTCAAGATAGGCCCGCTCGGCGTCGATGTTCCACTCCCATGTGTCCTTGAAGGCGCGAATCTGCGAACTGGATTTTGAACTGTCTTTTTCAGCGAACAGCACGTTGTAGTCCTGCCGCGAATTGAATGGGGGGTCGAGGTAGATCAAATCGACCGACTCGGCGGGAATGTAGCGCCGGAGCACATCCAGGTTGTCACCGTAGTAGAGCTTGTTCTTGGGTTCTCTCATCTTCTTATCGAAACCTATCACAATTGGAGTGCGGGCGTCAGTCCCGGAATTGGTTCCACTCTCTTATAATCTCCCATGTGGGCACTGAAATGCACTCCAAAGGCACAGAAGAACCCGATCCAGCCGAGCGCGCTGGCGAACTGCGCGCTGAGTTGCGCCGCCATGAGCACCTCTATTACGTTCTGGACGCGCCGGAGATTTCCGACGCCGGCTACGACGCGCTGATGAATGAGCTGAAGGCGCTCGAAGCCGCGCACCCGGAGTTGCTGACGCCCGACTCGCCCACCCAGCGCGTGGGCGGAAAGCCGGCCGAGGGCTTCAAGAAGGTTGCCCACTCGCGGCCGATGCTCTCGCTGGACAATGCTTACTCGATAGAGGATTTGGCCACCTGGGATGCGCGCTGCCGCGAGCTGGCGGGCTCGCTGCCCATCGAGTACATGGCCGAATTGAAGATGGACGGTTTGAGCGTGGCTTTGCGTTATGAACCCGTGGTGAAAGTCGAGAATTCTGAGGACCGTCCCTCAGGGGCTAAAGCCCAACCTTTATTTACAGCGACCTCCGGCACGACTGAAGTCGTGCCCCTTCAAAACACTACTTTGACTCCAGGCAGTAATGAGGCTGCGGAGGGCGGCGGCGCGCGGCTGGTTTCTGGCCTGACGCGCGGCGACGGCCAAACGGGCGAGGACGTGACCACGAATATTCGCACCATCCGCAGCGTGCCGCTGACAATTGCGGCGGAAAAGCTGGCAAAGGCTGGCCTACCGCAGGGTTTTGAGGTGCGCGGCGAGGTGATTCTTCCCACAGCGGCTTTCGAGCGGCTGAACGAGGAGCGCGAGCTGCAGGGTCTTGCCTTGGCCGTGAATCCACGCAACGCCGCCGCCGGAACGTTGCGCACGCTGGAGCCGAGCATCGTGGCCAGCCGCCGCTTGGACTTCTACGCATACTTCCTGTTGGTGGAGGGCGAATATTGGCCGCAAGGGCAACGCGTGACGCTGGACACTCTCGCTGCCCTCGGCTTCCGCGTCAATCCAAACCGCAAGCTGCTCTCCTCGGTCGAGGAAATGACCGCATTCATTGACGAGGCCGACGCCATGCGCTCGACTCTCGGCTACGAGATCGACGGCGTGGTGCTCAAAGTTGATTCACACGCCGCGCAGCAGCGGCTCGGTTCGACCGGCCGCGCCCCGCGCTGGGCGATTGCTTACAAATTCACGGCCCGCTCCGGCATCACGCAGGTCAATTCGATCACCGTGCAGGTGGGCCGCACCGGTAAACTGACGCCGGTGGCCGAGCTGACGCCGGTCTTTATCGGCGGGACAACCGTCAGCCGCGCCACGCTGCACAACGCCGACTTCATCGAGCGACTGGGCCTCAGGCTGGGTGACTGGGTCAAGGTCGAGCGCGGCGGCGATGTAATTCCAAAAGTCGTTGAAGTGATTGAAGATAAAGAACATCCGCGTGGCATCTTCCGCTTTGAGTTTCCGGCGGCCTGCCCGGAGTGCGCGAGCGCTGCCGTCCGCGCGGGGGGCGAAGTGGACTTCCGCTGCGTGAATGTGGATTGCCCAGCCAAGCTGCGCGAGAGCCTGCTGCACTTTAGCGAGCGCAAGGTGATGAATATCGAGGGGTTGGGCGAGGCCGTGGTGCAGCAGTTGCTGGAGCGCGGGCTGGTGCACAGCGTGGCGGACCTTTATGCATTGACCGCCGAGCAATTGATTGGTTTGGATCGTTTTGCGGAGAAGTCGGCGCAGGCGCTGCTCGATGAGATTAAGCGTTCCAAAGAAGCGGGGCTGGCGCGCGTGCTGGGCGGCTTGGGTATACGATTTGTGGGAGAACGCACAGCGGAGTTGCTGGCGGAGGAGTTTGGATCGATCGAGGCTCTGCGGGCGGCAAGCGCGGAAGAATTAGAGCGCGTTGAGGAGGTAGGTCCGCGCATCTCGCAGGCAATATTAGAGTTTTTTGAGCAGCCGGCTAATCTTGCGCTCATTGAAACTCTCCAATCCGCCGGGGTGAAGATGACGGCGGAGAAGCGGCAGCGCTCGGCGCAGTTGGCGGGATTGACCTTTGTGCTGACCGGCACATTGCCCACGCTGACCCGCGACGAGGCCAAGGCGCGGATTGAGGCGGCGGGCGGAAAGGCAGTGGGGTCGGTCAGCAAAAAGACCAGCTACGTGGTGGCCGGCGAGGAGGCCGGATCAAAGCTGGAGAAGGCGCTTGAACTCAAAGTTCCCGTGCTGGATGAGGCTGGGCTACAGGCGCTGCTTGCAGGCACGGCTCCCATGCAGTGATTTCCGATTGATCCCGGAAGGATGCCGCGCCGCGCAGGTGGAAACTGGCGGTGACCATCAAGGGCGCTACAGCTAAAAGAATGAGTAGCAAATCGAACCACATGGGAGTCTTCTTTCTTTATTCCGCAAAGGTTTCAATTGAATCGGCGGCGGGCGGCAATGCCGGTGCGCCGCTCGACGGAGCGAGATTCGCGTTCCCGTTCGCGCTCCCAAGCAGCGGCGCGCCAGTTGCGCGAGGCATAGTGGGGCGACTCATCGACCGGTGCGGGAATCTCTTCCACGCGCGGCCGAGGCGGGGAGGCCACCAATTCCATGGATGCGCGCAGCGCGGGCCGGGCAGCCGCGGCGGCTGCCGGCGCAACGGCCGAGGCAGCCACCATGGGACGCACCGGGAGAATGGGCACGGGGGTGGGAATCAAACGCGCGGAGGATTCAACCTCTTGGTAAGCGCCATTGGAGGTCAGGCTGGTGTCCTGTCCAACTGCCTGCTCTATGAACTCGTCTTCAGCCTCCAGCGCTGCCACCCGTGGAGCACGCGCCGTGAGGGTCTTGGCCAGGAAGTCGTCCACCAGCTTGTGCAGGCATGTTTGGCCGCAGAGATGCTTTGAGCCGGGACGCAAGCGGTTGCGCGAGTTCCACCCGCTTACCCGCAGCTCTCCACTTTGCTCGCAAGCCACAAACCAGTGGTTGGTCTGCTTCTTCTCTGTTCCGCAGATGTCGCAAGATATTGCTTGACGGATCACTGCACTTCCCCCCTGTCCGTGCAAACCCAATGGCGGTTTGGCCCATCGCTGTCCCGCCATGGCGGACGACCGGAGGCACCCGGCCACAATCCAGCATCACCGCTTAGACGAGTCCGGCAAAGCACTGCTGGCTGCGTCTACCTCTATTTCATCGTGTTTCCGAGGGAATCAGTGAGAGTTGTACAGAAAGAATCCAGTAGTGCGGCAAACATGGACAGCGAGGCTCAGACTGGTTCTGAATCGGAACCCAGGGGAGAGATTTGTGGAAAAATATCCAGAAATATTCTTTTGGGATTATTTGAAACTGTAGCGCAAGCCTTCAGGCCAACAATAACGTGGGCCTTCCGGCCCACGTTTGCTTATCCGATAGAAGTTCTTCACTCGGCCACGGGGCTAGTGGGTTTCCGGCCGTGGCGCAAAGTAGCCCTTGCGCGTGCGCACCTGGTAGCTACGGTTTTTGCAGTATAGGTAGATGGGGCGAAAAGCACCGTTTTCTTTGAAGTCAGCGGGCGTGTAGGTGAGCGCGTACTGGCTGCGCAACTCTTCTTCAATACTGCTGAAACTGATGGACATATCCTCGACCGAAGGAGGAAAGAAGGCCTGTCCGCCGGTCTCCGACGCCATCTTGGACAAATTGTCGTCACTCTTGCCGCGGCTGGGCGTCCAGTTGGTGCTGACGGCATAAATAATGGTGTCAGCACGCTGACATTCCTTGATGGCTTCATCAATGTAAACACGGCTCACGGTGTCCTCGCCGTCGGAGATCAGCACCATCGCCTTGCGCACCGGGTCGGGTCCGCGCTCGGTGAGCAGTTTGTCGCGGCAGGCCAGGTAAACAGAGTCGTATAGAGCCGTGCCGCCGGCGGGACGTATGCGGTTCACTCCGGTCTGCAGTGCGTCGATGTTGTTGGTCCAGTCCTGGTCAAAGGTGGCCGTATCGGCAAAGTCCATTACAAAGGCGCGGTCGCTTTTGGCTTTGAGGATCTTCAGCAGGAACTCGACAGCGGACTGCTGCTCGAACTCGAAGCGCGTGTGAATCGATGTGCTGGAGTCGATCAGGATGCCTACGCGTAGCGGAAGATTGATCTGCTGATGGAAGCTGGTCACCTTCTCCGGCCCCTTCTGGTCATCAAGCAGTTGAAAATCATTTACATGCAGATCGGGTATATAGTGGCCGTGCTTGTCAGTCACGGTGAAGATGAGGTTGACCTCATTGACGCTCTTGACAATTGTAGGAACGCTCACTTCCGTAGGCTGATCAGCGGGTTGCGGAGTTGCGGTGGGATGCGCAACCGGCGGAGGCGCGGGTTGCTGGGCGTGCAAGGTGGCGAGCGCAAAGACTGCCGCAAAGACGAGAGGTAAAAACTTTCTATTCATGGCGATTTCATTTTATCAAGGGCGGCTCATCTTTGATACAGGGAACAGGGATCAGGGAACAGGGATCAGGGAACAGGGAACAGGAACCAGGGAACAGGGAACAGGGAACAGGAACCAGGGAACAGGGAACAGGGAATAGTCGCCACCTGGGTTACCGTCTCGCCGCACTTGAAGCTGTAGCGCCGACCTCCCGGTCGGCTGTAGCGTGGACCTCCTGGTCCACGCTAGTTTCCAATTGCTAGAAAACCAGGACTGGATTGTCAGCCTTGCAGCGTGGCGAGGAATGCCTCCAGCTCGGCGGGCAGCGGGGCTTCCAGATGGAGCAGCTTGCCGGTGGTGGGATGAGTGAATTCCAACTGCGCGGAATGTAGAAAGTTGCGTCCCAGGCGGAGGCGCTCCGGCTCGGCATTGCGGCGGGCGGCCTTGGAGGTTGCCGCGTTGGAGGCAACCTGGTCAGTCAGATGCCCCGAACCGCCGTAGAGCGTGTCGCCGACCACCGGATGGCCGATGGAGGCCATGTGCACACGAATCTGGTGGGTGCGGCCGGTTTCAATGCGCACGCGAACGAGCGTGAATTTGCCAAAGCGGTTGGCCAGGCGGCGAACAACCTCATAGTGGGAGACGGCAGTGCGGGCGTCGCCGGGCGGATTGGTCATCATACGGGTGCGGCGCTGCGGATCGCGGCCCAGGCTCGCGTTGATGGTGCCCTTGGCGCGCGCCAACTCGCCCTGAACGAGCGCGATGTATGTCTTTTTAATTTGCCGGGTGGAGAAGAGTTCCGCCATGGCGGAGTGGGCGCGGTCGTTTTTGGCCACGACGATCAGGCCGCTGGTGTCTTTGTCCAGGCGATGCACGATGCCGGGGCGAAGGTCGCCGCCGGTGGCTGAGAGCTTCTTGAAGCGGAAGAGCAGGGCGTTGACCAGCGTGCCTCGGCTGCGCTCGTCGTCGTTTTGGCCGGAGCCGGCGTGGACCATCATCCCGGCCGGCTTGTTGACGACCGCCAGATCCTCGTCCTCGTAGATTACGTCGAGAGGAATCTCTTCGGCGGTGGCTTTGAGCGGGGCGGGATGCGGCTCGCCGGTGATGTCGATGCGCTCACCGCCGCGCAGTTTAAGCGAGGCCTTCTCGACGTGACCATTGATCAGGACGCTGCCCTGATCGATCAGGAGCTGGATGCGGGAGCGGCTGACGCCCTCGATTTGCGAGACGAGGAATTGGTCGAGGCGCTGGCCTTTGGCTTCAGGGGATGCTTCGATGGAGCGTAGTTCAGTCATTTGCCGCCTCAGTCTCTATTCTCGCAGCTTTGCGCTCGGTAAGCATCCCTCCGCCCGCGAGAACCATAAGAACAGCCGCCGCTTGCGGGCCGTCGAGCGCGCCGCCGAGCAGTCGGCCACGGCCTTCAGGGTCGCGCCAGAACTCGGTGAGGAAGAGGATCATGGCAGCGCCAAGCAGGAAGAAGCCGGCGAGATCGCCGGATTGACGGCGATGAGGCAACCAAACCAGCAAACAGATTGAGAGAATGAGGTAGCCTAGAGCTGCGTAGGCTTGCACAGGATGGACGCTTATGCCGAGCGGAGCGCCGCTCCAAAGTGCGGCTAAAGGATGTGTGTAGGTGACGGCCCAGGGCAGGGTTGTATCGGTTCCATAGCCCGAACCGGCCAGCAGCGCGCCCAGTTGCTCAAAGCCGAGTCCGAGGGCCAATGGCGCAGCCAGCGCGTCGGCTGTTGCGTGGAGCGGCAACTGCTGCCGATGGGCGTAAAGAAGGGCTGCCAAGGCTGCGGCCAGCGCTCCGACGGCGGCGAGAAGCGGATGATGGACCATGGCCAGCGCCAGCAGCCAGGAGTGATGCAGGCGCAAGGCGCTCCAGTTGAGGGCGATGAGCAGCAGCCGCGAGCTGACCAGCGCGGCAAAGAGGGCGAGGACGCAGAGATTCCAGATTTTGGAGGGATCGAGACCGGCGATGCGCGCCGTGCGCTGCGCCAGGAAGAGGGCGACTAACACGCCGACGGCCGCCATTGCGCCGTAAGAGGGAATGATGAGGGAACCGAATTGAAGGAGGACGGGATGCACGCGGACGAGGCCTGGGGAATTATGTGTGCGGACCGGCTTTACCGGGATTGCGCCGCGGCCGGTTGCGCTGGCTCTGTCTGGGGAATTGGATGCGATTGAGGAGAACGTGGGATGGCAGCGCCCGCTGGCATGGGAAGAGGATTGACCACGCGCGGCATAATTCGGCTTTTCTCAAGATCGCCAAAATCCACCATTCTCGCAAATTGCTTTTCGGTAACGGGCATGGGATCGCCTCCATTCTCAGTCTACACCATATGTTGTCGCAAGATACTTGGCTGCTTCCTGCGTTGCACGGTCAAGCAGAAGATCTCGCTTTGCCAATCCGTCAGGAAAACTGCGGCTTTCTGTATCAAGTTGCAACATTCGAAGTTGATGCAACCGTTTCATAATCTCTTCATTCGAGTATTGTCCGGAATAGACGCTCTCCCACTCCAACTGAACATCAATGAAGAGATTGGCGAGTGTCAGGGCGTGTTCGCAGGCAGCCTTATGCTTCTTGGCAAAAGGGAAAACGTCTTTCAGAGCATCCGCGAGCTGAGAAGCGGCAATGATCGCACCCCAGACAAAAGCGTATTCCTTCCAAATAACCCAAGCGGCAATGCTACCGCAGGAGGCAATTGCCTTAAGCGCTCCAAGTGATGTTACCCATCTGCCAAGAGAGTCTCTGTACAGGCGGATATAGGCAGCCGCCATCTTCAACTGGAACATCTGGTCCCAATAGAACTTCTGCTGACGATGGAGGTCGGAGGCGTTCTCGCTCATGTACTTGTCTATCCCTTTCGCGATACTCTGGCGCAAAAAACCACATCGCAAGAAGTGTACCGCAGAAAGGTAGAGACCGACCCACGGGGCCGTGGGGTAGATGCGCCGGTGAACCCTTCCTAAGAAGGTGGAGCTCTCCGCGGTTCATTAGGCATTCCGGACTGGCGGACACGGCACACAGAACCGATTGTCGAGTTGAGCCCCTGTTCAATGAATGTTGGTTCAACCAGCGTTGATCGCCCACCTGCTTTGCAGGCCGGTTTCTATTGCGAATAGTAGAGGGAGCGGAGCGGAATTACAAGTCTTGTAGTTGCGCGGGCTTTGTGGTAGTTTTTACGGCTGGATTTTTTTGGCGAACTCGCCCACCCATTCCACAAAATACGCGGAATGGATGGGGCACGGCCTTTCAGAATGTGCTTTTATTCCGGGCTGTCGGCGGATTTATCCGGCTCTGGGGCGGGCTTGCGGCTGGCGGCTAGCGCGATCAGCTTCTTGAGTTTGCCTTCGATACTGGCATCGCCCACGTGCTGATCTTCCAGCACTCCATCAGCGTCGATGGTGAAGGTGGCGGGAATGGCGGTCACATTGAACTGCTTGGAGATATTGCCGTTGAAACCGCCGTCGCGGTATTGCAGCCAGGTCATCCCATTCTTTTCGACGAACGCTTTCCATTTGGCATCGTCGCCATCCAGACTGACACTGAGGACGACGAAGGGCTGGCCGTCAAACTTTTTGGCGAT
>CAZYCV010000073.1:0-18239 GCA_964645305.1 uncultured Occallatibacter sp.
ATGGACTTGTGCAGGCACAGGTTACATTGGGGGAGTTGCGCTCTGATTGGCGGGAAATCGATCCGAGCGATGCGCTGCGCGCGCAGGCCGAGCGGCTGGTGGACCGCTTCCCGCTGAAGGCCGCTGACGCCCAACAGCTTGCCGCCGCCCTGACCTGGTGCCTGGGCCGGACCAAAGGCCGCGCCTTTATCTCCGGCGACAGCCAACTGCTGGACGCCGCGCGCCAACTGGGGTTCCATGCGGTTGAGGCTTAAGGAGGCGAGCCTTCAAAAGAAAAAAGATTAGGAGCCGCGTACTGGAAATGAGATAGGGGTGATAGGATTGGCTGTTCGGGTCTAAGCAAGGAGAAAGACGTGGAACGAGAAAGTGGCGGGCTTGAGCCTAAGTCTCAGAACGAATCCAAAGGCAAACTGCAAACAGCGCTTCGCGTCATGGGGATGTTTCTCTATGGACTCTCTATCACCGCATTCACCGGATCAGTGTTGGCTTCGATGCGAATGCCCCATTCCAATTGGCGACAGGTGCCGTTGCTTGTACTACTAATTACAATGATCCCGAATCTGCTCCGCAAGGACGATACCAAAGTGCGAGTGGTCTCAAGCTGCCTTTTGTTGCCTCTTGTCATCATTTGCTATGTGGGATTGTTTTTCTTGCGCGCGCACGATTGGATGCCTATCGCATCCGGTGTTTTATTCGCGGTATTTTTCGGGGTTCTCTCCAAGTCCGACAAACGACCTTACTGGTTCTTGGCCGCCGGTAGCCTCCTTGGAGGCGTACTCTCTTTGCAATTTCCATGGCCGAATGAGCAACGCTGCCTGCTACCTCTCCTGGGGGTTGGATTGGCAGCGATACTCCAGGGGATATGGATTATCATTCGCTACCCGCAAGGATATTGGCCAATAGAACCCGAGGAGCAGGCAAAATGGCCGGATGAGTCTTTCGAAAGAAGATTGTTGCGTGTCATCCATTGGATACTCGGTACGGTCGAAAATGTCCAAGTTACCTCTCCGGAACTAGAACAGCGCATTCGAATTAGATATGAAGCAGAAATTAGTCAACTAACTGATTTGGGATTTGACTATTGTTTTTCCGATGGTCAGACCATCTCGCTGTTTCGGTTCGCTCTGTTACTACCAGCCATTGCTGTAATTGGTGTGTGGCTCAAACGGCGACCAATGTCATTACATGACGGAACCAAGCTGCTTATCGCTTATCCGATTTTTTTCTCTCACAACAAGGCAGTCTATGCAGAAATCTCGGATTTTGGCGTCAATTTCAATACCGCTTTCACGGACGGCACAATACTCATATCAAATAGCTACAAAGACGATACAGCTAGTGGTCCAAAGATTGTGAAGTACTCCCAGAAAGCCAGCATTAGCAATACATGGAACGAACATCAAAAGCGAATAGCGGAATTGGAGAGAGAAGGCAAGCGCGTCGAACTCCAGAGCACATTCCAGTTCTATGTAGAGATTTCAAGCCGGGAAACAGCTGCTTGGTAATGGAAGCGTTCAAGAGGTAATGAAAGTGCAACCGCAGGTCCTTCGACTCCGTTTGGCGCAAAATGCGCGCCAAACTCCGCTCAGGATGACAGCTCATTTGAGATTCGATCAGTTTGGTATGAGGAGATTCGAGCGGTTTGATTTTACGAGGAGCGTTTGGGTAAAGCGCCCGGCAAGCCAAGACTAATCAGCAAGGCAGCATCAACGCGGGCCATGGTCTCTGGTGCGAGCGCGCCGTAGATTTTGCCGATGCGGCTCTGATCGACGACGCGGATCTGATCGCAGAGAATGCAGCTATCCTTGGTTGTGCCGCCATCACCCATTTTCACCGGCACGTAGATCGGACTTGGAGCCTTGACGCGTGCCGCATCGGTCAGCGGCACAATCATGGTTGTCGAGGCGAACCGGTTGCCTACATCGTTCTGCACTACGACACAGGGCCGCGATTTTCCTTGTTCGTGGCCGACCACAGGATCGAGCAAGACTTCGACGACCATTCCGCGAAAGGGCTTGCCTGCCATCAGAATCCCTCGCCATCCACATGAATGAACTCTTCCATCATTTCCTGGCTCAAGGCAGCATTCGCCGTATAAGCGGCGGCCAGCTCCAGTTCAAACCGCTTGGTCTCCATCTCGTCAATCATTTGCTCGACGGCGGCTCGGATCAGTTCGCTGCGGTTCTTGCCCAGTTGACGAGCCGTATCATCCGCGCGCTTCAACAGACTCTCAGGGAATTCGATCAGAACGCGCTCTTTCCGGGCGCGGACAACGGGAAGCTTTGGGGCTACAGCAACGGGCATGGAGTCTTCCTCCTGTTGAGCTTTTGGAAGCACGATGTTCATTATAAACCTACGGTTGTATAGAAATGCAAATAGATACATATATTATTGTATATATAAATGAGCATCATTTGAGTATTTTCTATTGGTTAACCGTGCGGCGTGGACCGGGAGGTCCACGCTACAGCCGGCCAGGAGGCCAGCGCTACCTGTTCTAAAAAAAGCCGCAACCCATGCGGATTGCGGCTCTTTGCTGCTGAATTGCTGCTGAACTACATCTCTTTGACGCCGTCTACGAAGGCCTTCAGCTTGCGCGTGCGGCTGGGGTGGCGGAGCTTGCGCAGGGCCTTGGCTTCGATCTGGCGGATGCGCTCGCGGGTGACCTGGAAGCTCTGGCCGACCTCTTCCAGGGTGTGCTCGGAGCCGTCTTCCAGGCCGAAGCGCATCTTGATGACCCGCTCTTCGCGCGGCGTGAGAGTGCGCAAAACCTGGCTGGTGTACTCCTTGAGGTTGACGCTGATGACGGCCTCCGAGGGCGAGACAGCCTGGCGATCCTCAATGAAATCACCGAGGTGCGAGTCTTCCTCTTCGCCGATGGGCGTCTCCAGCGAGATCGGCTCCTGGGCGATCTTGAGCACCTTGCGCACCTTGGCCACCGGGATGTCCATGCGCTTGGCGATCTCTTCACTGCTGGGCTCGCGACCGAGTTCCTGGACCAACTGGCGACTGGTGCGGATCAGCTTGTTGATGGTCTCGATCATGTGCACCGGGATGCGGATGGTGCGGGCCTGATCGGCGATGGCGCGGGTGATGGCCTGGCGAATCCACCACGTAGCATACGTGGAAAACTTGTAGCCGCGCCGGTACTCGAACTTGTCCACGGCCTTCATCAGTCCGATGTTGCCCTCCTGAATCAGGTCGAGGAACTGCAGGCCGCGATTGGTGTACTTTTTGGCGATGGAGACGACCAGGCGCAGGTTGGCCTCAATCAGCTCGCGCTTGGCCTGCTCGGCGTCCATGTCGCCCTGAATCATCTCGCGCTGGGTGCGCTTGAGTTCGAGGATGGCGACACCGGCCTCGGCTTCGATCTTTTCGAGGTCGGTCTTGCAGTTTTTCTGCTGGCGGCGATACTCCTTTTTCAGCTCCTCGCTCTTCGAGGCCTCGTGCTTCTGCTCGAGGGATTTGATTTGGCGCTCCAGCGTGCGCATGGTGTCCACGGTCTTGTTGACCTTGTCCAGCAGGCGCTTGCGCTCCATGGCCGTGTACTTGAGTTCGCGGACGATGCGCGAAATCAGCACCCTTTCGCGGGCGATCATCCAGCGGGCGTGGCGGGCGGCGTTGGCCTTGTTTTTGGCAGCTGGCGCGGCCTGCTTCTCTTCATACTGCGCAATCTTCTTCTGGTGCTTGACCAGCGCTTCAATGCGCGTCACCGTAGCTTTGACGCGCGCCTGCACCACATCTTCGGTGAGCTCTTCGTCGTCAAAAACCACGACTTCCTTAACGTTGCGCACACCGCGCTTCAGGTCTTCGCCGAGTGCGGCGATCTCGCGGATGACAATCGGCGAGCGAGAGATGGCCTTCATCACGCGCAACTGGCCGCGCTCGATGCGCTTGGCGATCTCGACCTCGCCCTCGCGGGTGAGCAGGGGAACCGTGCCCATCTCGCGCAAGTACATACGCACCGGATCGTTGGTCTTTTCCAGCGTTCCCGGCGTCAGATCCAGCTCGACGTCCTCGCCATCTTCCAGGTCGAAGTCCTTGTCGCCGAACTTCGGGCCGTCCAGCAGATCGATGCCCTGCGTGCCGATGGTGGTGATCAGGTCGTCCAGATCCTCGGGCGAAGAACCCATCTCATCCGGCAACATATCATTCACATCGCCGTAGGTGAGGTAGCCCTTTTCCTTGCCCACTTCAATCAGCGTGTCAATGTCGTGGTCATGGTCGTGGTCGTGCTCGTGATCGGATTCAAATTTGTCGTCAATAGCCAAGATATTCCTACTCTCCACTGCAAAGCAGATTCTGTTCTGCCGCGCCTGAGAATTGGACGCAACAGGGCGTGGGCTGGCCGTAGCGCGGAGAAATTTTCCTCTGGGAAAATTTCAAAATGCGGCGCTAGCGGACACGATCCCGCGTTGATCCGCATCAAGATGCGGCTTCAGGGTGGTTGCTCGGAACAGGATGACAGCGCATCAGGTTTCGCCTGGGTCGCCCGCGAGCCGAAGCTCATAGTTGGGGCAGAGGGGCGCGCATCCTCACAGAGATTTAAAGAATACCACAGTTGATCCTGAATTTCCTAATAAAAATATGAACGGCTTTAAAGTAGCCTTTCCCATATCAAGTTCGAGAGGCGGGCCACACGCCTGCATCGGGGAATGATAGGATGGATTGGAATATTCGGGAGGCCGCTTGCACGCTCTTGAACGCCTCATTTCTCCATTGATACAAGCTCGACTGCAGAGGCCATGCTTGTTCCCTCGGCTTGTCTTTCTGGTGGTCTGCCTATGCCTGCCCTTTGCCGCGCCTCAAGGTCAGGCCCAGAGCTTTGACGCCACCAACCTGCGTCAGCCCACTGATCTTGACGCCATCTGGCTGGTTCACGCCGGGGACGATCCAGCCTACGCGCGCAAAGACTTTGACGACAGCGCATGGGCCCGCTTCCATTCCACGGGCTCGATCCGCACCGTGTTTCCCGACAGCCATCCGGAGGTCGTCTGGTACCGGCTACACGTAAAAGTCCTCCCCTCGCAGACGGGCCTTGCGCTGGCGGAGTGGAACATCGCCAGCGCCTTTGAGGTTTACGTCAACGGCCAGCGCCTGATGCAATGCGGCCGCGTGGCGCCGTTTGCGGCATACACCTACAGCGCCCGCCTGCTGGAGCCGATTCCTGACCGCGAACTTGCCGCAGGCTCGGTGGTTGTCGCCCTGCGCGTTCATATCTCGAAGCTTGAATGGGGCGATCAGGGCGCCGGCTTCATTGCCACCAACCTCTCCATCGGACAGGAACAGGCGCTCTCGGATCACATCTGGCTGCAAATCATCGGCCAATATGGGCCCGGCTTGATCGCCAACTTTCTTGGACTTGGCCTGGGAATTGTGGCATTGGTGTTGTTTTCCTCACAGCGCCGCCAGTGGGAATATCTTTGGATATTCCTGCAATTCTTTTGCGCCTTTTGCAGGTTGCCCCTCAACACCTATGAGTACTTTCACAATTTGCCGGCTAACTGGGATCTGCTCCGTGAACCTCTGGCGATTGCAACTCTGCTCTTTACCTGTTTGATGTACTTCGCCTTCTTGCGCCTCCGCTTTGGCCGGTGGATGCAAACTGCATTCATAGTCGCCATTCTCGGATGGACTCTCTCGATGATTGGTCAGGCGCACGGGAACATCTCCAGGATCGCATCTGTTCTGGCGCAATTTCCGATCCTGATTCTCATCGCCGGGGTCATCCCCGTTCTGCTCATCGTGCATTGGCGGCGCGGCAATCGTGAAGCGGGCATACTGCTGATTCCGGTCATCCTGCAGAGTCTCACCTATTATGCTTCGATCCTGCTGTTCTTCCTCGGGCTGGTTCCCGCTTTCCAAGATGCAAGCACCAAGGCGTACAAGCTGCTTTTCGCGTGGCAACTAGGCCCATTCAACTGGGATCTAGGTCAACTCGCAAACCTGCTCTACCTTCTCTCGCTGGCCATTATCATGGTGCTGCGTTCCACGCGGATCAGCCGCCAGCAAGCGCTGCTGGAAGGCGAAATGGCCGCCGCGCGCGAGGTCCAGCAGATCATTCTGCCCGAGCAGGCAGATACCGTCATCGGATTTACGGTCGAGAGTGTTTACCAGCCTGCCCAGCAGGTGGGCGGCGACTTCTTCCAGGTGCTGCCGACGGAGCAGGGCGACTTGCTGCTGGTGGTGGGAGACGTGGCTGGCAAGGGATTGCCTGCGGCCATGCTGGTCTCTGTTCTGGTGGGAGCCATCCGCGGCGTAGCCGAGTACACCATCGACCCCGCCAATATGCTGGCCAACCTCAACGACCGGCTGATCGGCCGCACCAGTGGCACATTCTCAACCGCGCTGGTGGCCCATATTGCGGCTAACGGCATTGTGAAGATCGCCAACGCGGGCCACCTTTCGCCCTACCTTGACGGAAGGGAGATCGAATTGCCCGGCGCGCTGCCCTTGGGAATTCAGCCGCACGCGCACTACGAGACCATCCAATTCCATCTCGCCCCGGGCAGCCGCCTCACTTTTTACTCCGATGGCGTGGTCGAGGCGCAAAATGCAAAACGTGAACTCTTTGGATTTGAACGCGGGCGAGAGCTTTCCACACGGCCCGCCGCCGCCATCGTCAAAGCCGCCCAGGAATTTGGCCAAGCCGATGACATCACTGTGGTTACCATCGAGCGCGCGGCAGCCCTCGCCACCGCGGCTTGAGGCCCTCCGACACCAGGCCCACATTAGACCAATAAGGTTGAGTGGCCCATCTCTGGATGCTCAGATACGGGCCACCTCGAACCTCAATCAGTATTTTTTCAATCCCAATTCCCTTAGTCCCTGCTCCCTGTTCCCTGCTTCAACACATCCACGCGCGGGTGGCTATATGCCGCCGGAGGCACGTCAGTAAGGGGCAGCGCGGGGCCTTCCCAAAGCAGGCGGGGCGCGCCTTGGCTGGCGGAGTGCAATCCCTCCTGATGGAAGCTATGCCTGCCCGCGCGCAGCCCCAGCGAACCTCGATCGTAGCGCATGGCGTTGCCCGGCGCGCCGCAGACCTGCGCAAAGGGCGGGCCGGTGCGGGCCAACTCGACGCCGTCGATCACCAGCCGCGCGCCGTCGCGGGCCAGCAGATGGAAGGTGTAGCCGCCGTCCGCGGGAATGTCGATAAAGCCGTCCCAGACTGCGGCGTATCCGGTAAATCCTTGGGCGTCAGCATGCAGATTCGGCGAGTCGCCGGTAAAGACAGAGCGCGCCGTGGCCAGATTGGGCAGCTCAGACCATGTGCCGGGATAGATCGCCCAGCTCAGCCCCGGCGCAATGGGGCCAACCGGCGAAAGCGCCTCACGCCACTTGGCCACGGCAACCACGCCCTGCGCGGCCCAATCCTGATCGCCGCGCGCATCGGTCACTCGCAGCAGAACGCGGAAGCGCCCCGCGCCCAAGGCCGCGCCATTCAGCTCCGTGCCTTCGGCGTCCGCAAAGCGATGGCTCACGCTGCGGCCGCTGGCCTCTGTGCCGTCGCCAAAGTGCCAAGTGTAATGAGCGCCCGGTGAGGCCTTGGCGGTGAACGTTACATTTTCGTTGGGAGCGAAGACCGGCGGGCTCACGGTGAAGGCCGCCACTGGCCCTTGCGGGGCAGGGAAGCTGGGCGGTTGCGCGCCCTCCGTAACCGTGATCGGCAGTTCCGCGCTCGTGGCGGCGCGGCTCTGGCCCAGCTTTATATTGTCGAAGGTCACGCCAGCCACATCGCCCACCATCGTCGATTCAACCAGTGGTGGCTGATCCAGCGCCCAGATATTGCGAAAGGTCACATCCCGCAGGCTGGGGTACTCCTGCTCCATCTGCGCCAGCGAATACCAATTATCCAGAAAGAGATTCTCAAAGGTAAAGCCGGTGTGCGATCCCCGCGCCCCGTTCGCGCCCCAAAAGCCCAGCAACCCGAAGCTCTGTCCGCAGGCGCCGATGCCGCCGTGCAGAATATCCGAGTTGCGCAGGGTAAAGTTCTTCGAGTTATAAGTCTTGCGCGGCCAGCCGGCGCGCACAATGTTGGAGATGCTGGTGGAAAGCACGCTGTTCTCGATCAGAATGTTTTCCACGTCATGGCCGGGGCGCAAAAGATCCGCGTCCTTGTAGCCGTCCCAGTTGCCCTGCATGGCAATCACGTCGTCCGAGGCGCGGATAAAGGCGTCGCGCACCACCGCATCGCCGCCGCCCAGCCAGTCCATGCCATCCTGGTTGGCGTTGCCCGGATTGCCGCCAATCACCCGCAGGTCGTTATAAACAAATCCACTTGTATCCTTCATCTGGATCGACCAGGTGCGCGAGCGCACGATGCAGGTCAGCCCGTCAATCTCCACGTTGCGGGCCTCCAGCGCGCTGATGCAGTGCCAGTCCGGCTTCTGCATCCAGCCCTCATCGGCGGTCGGATCCTGCGGGCCATCGTAGACAATCGTTCCCCGGCCCAGAATCTTCACGTCATGCACCTTCCACAGATTCAGGCTGCCGTAAAAATACGAGCCGGGCGCAAGGTAATACGTCTCGCCGCTCTTGGGATTCAGGCTTGCGTGATAAACGCCCGGCTCAAAGGCATGAATCTGCTTGCGCGGCATCGGCGGCGGCGGCGTGCCGGCAAAGAGAAAGAGCATCGCCGCATGGTTCAAAAAATCACCGGGGCGGGAGATAGACAGCTTGGCTGGCCCAGTGAGCCGGAAACGGATCGTGGCGCCGTCGCGCGTGGGCCGCAAGCCCAGCCGCCAGGGCTGGATGTCCACCCCGCGCTCCCAAAAGCCCGCCTCGGCGGCGGTAATCTGAATGTTGAACGGGCCGGAGCCATCAAAGCTGACGTATTCATAGCTGGCCGCGGCGTGCGCCACGTCCACCGCACGGCCATTCACCCGCACCGTAAAGGCTGCGGAACGCATCTCCACCGGCACCGGCGCGCTCTCAATCAGCGTGGCGCCGTGCGCAGCCAAAGGGAGCGCAAGAGCAGCAACAAACAACCAACGAAGACCCGGCAAAAGAGCAAACTCCAATAAAAATAAGTTGAAACTACTGTAGCACCGCGCACCACCTAAGCGCCCGCTCACCACCGCAGCGCCATAGCCACAGTAGCGCCGTAACAACTGTAGCGCCGTAACCACTGTAGCGCCGGTCTCCAGACCGGCTGTAGCGTGGACCTCCCGGTCCACGCCCGTCTCTCATCACTCCCAAACTCCGCCAAAAATAAAATAAAGCACCGATTTTTCCTCGCTCGCCGCTCCTATCCACTACAATAATCAGCAATCTGCATTTCTAAGGAAAATCTCATGCGAATCAGCATCCCCCACTTGCTGTCAGCTTTTTCACTCGGAGTTCTTTTCAGCCTCTTCACGCTCTCTGCCGCCGCGCAGACCAACCTCGGTTCGGTCAATGTCGGCAGCAGTGCCACCACCGCCGTCACGGTTACCCTGCCCAGCGGCGGAACACTGGGAACCGTCTCTGTCGTCACCCAAGGCGAGCCGAATCTTGACTTTACCGATGCCGGCGGAGACACCTGCGCAACCGGAACACTCTATGCCGCCAACGCCACCTGCACGGTAAATGTAACCTTCAAGCCAAGGTTTGCCGGAGTGCGCTACGGCGCGGTGGTCCTGGCAAATTCAACGGGCATCCTGGCGACGGAGTACCTGCAAGGACTAGGGCTTGGACCGCAGGTCACTTTCCAACCAGCAACGCAGAGTAATCTGTTTACGAGTGCAGGTGCCTCGGTTGAAGCATGGGGAGCGACCGCAGATGGAAACGGAAATCTCTATCTTGATACCTATTCTAACCAGATAGTCAAAGAGACCCCCTTGTCCAGCGGCTATATACAAAGTCTAGTTGCTGACGTCGTCAATCAATATTCATTCTTTTCATCGATGACCGTTGATGGTGCTGGCAATGTTATTTTTAACAATCAAGCCGACTCATCGATTGTGAAAGAATCGCTGAATGCGGGTGTTTACACTTCAAGTACAATCTATTCCTATGATCAGTCATCATTTACGGATTATGCGGCTGACGTCGCGGTAGATGGAAGCGGAAATGTATTTATTCTTGATCCAATAGGTAATCTAATCGAAGAAAAACCTACGGGCAACACATACTCTCAAAGCATAATCCTCTCCGGTTTTCCTTCATACGATTGTGGTATTGCCGTGGATGGGCACGATAATATTTATGTTACTATTGTTCCCGCCCCAAATCCAGGTCAAGGCATAATGGAACTATCACCTTCATCAACTGGTTATACTTATAGTTATATTTTTCCAAATCTACCTGCAGTTTACACTGTTTTCGTCGATGGGTTGGGTAATATTTATTTCAGCAATTCCTACCAAACATTCGAGGAATTTTTAAGCGGAAGCTATAATCAAAAAATAATTGATAGTGCTGGTTATTTGACTACAGCGGATGGAGCCGGCAATCTATTTAGTGCTGGCGGGCCTTCAATCGTGGAGAAAATAGATAATGCGGATCCGCCGAGCCTTTCCTTTGCGCCAACGGTCAAGGGAGCCACCAGCACAGACAGCCCGCAAACCGTTACAGTTACAAACTTTGGCAATGAGCCGTTGAATATCACGGCGGTCGCATATCCGTCCGACTTTCCGGAAGCCGCTGGAACCGTGGGCGACTGTGTGCCCGGAATATCTTTGGCCGTGAATGGAGCTTGCACGCTGACCATTGATTTCACGCCGATTGCTGCTCCGGGGTCCACCACTCCGAATAACCTGAGCGAGTCAGTTTCAATCACCACGAACACATTGAACACCACGGCAACCCAGCAGAATATCGCTGTTTCCGGGCTCGAAAGTATTAATCAGCCCGCGCCCGCGCCGGTTCTTTCGCTGCCTTCAGGAAACTATACCTCGCAGGATTTCACGGTCAATGCTTCGGATGCCGTTCAAGGCGCAACAATTTACTATACTGTTTCAAATGACTATTATGGTTCTTCTCCCATCCCAACAACATCCTCATCTGTTTATTCTGCTAAATATCCTATTGATGTTTCTTTTAGTGGAGTCAGCTCGATAACCGTGGAAGCCATGGCCACAGCTCCTGGATATCTTGTCAATAGTCCGGTCACCACAGCTACCTACACGTATTCGGATTTCATTATTAACGTATCGCCATCCTCGTTATCTGGCGCAAGTGGAACGGCGACCGTAACAATTACTCCAGCGAACTCCAACGGATTTCCCTACCCGGTCAATTTCAGTTGCTCCGCACCCCCGGCGCAGGGAAGTTCATGCAGCTTTTCTCCCGGAACAGTAACTCCTGGAAACGCCACTGTTTCGTCAACCATGACCCTCACCGCAGCCTCGTCTTCCTCTAAACTTCATCGCGATCATGGACCGCTCTTTTCCGGTGCGGTGCTGGCATTGACTCTCTGCAGTTTTGGCTGGAGGAAGCGGAGAAACCTGCGGATTTTGTTACTGATTGCGATTAGCATCGCAGGAATGAGCCTGATCAATGGCTGCGGTTTTGTGTGTTCCTATTGCGATGAGAAACAAAAAACTGCGCCAGAAACCTACACGATCAATGTGATCGGTACATCGGGATCGGACTCGCACTCAGCCGTTTTTTCTTACGTAGTTAACTTGCCTACTAGTTAGTCGTCGAAAAGTTCACTCCAAAGCTGGCTCAAGGCAGATGGGGCAAAATAGCATCGATTCTCTTCAGGTCCGAACCACGAAGCAGGTGCCCCAGGTCTCGATTTTGAGACCTGGGAGTCCGCCATCTTCAAAGCGCAAACACGATTCTTCCGCTCGCTAGTTTGCAGATTATTTCCAGCCACCTGCTACCCTGAAACTGCCTTTTTTGAATTCCAGTCGGCCCTCCTGAATCGAGCTGACTGAAACAAAAAATGCCCGCACCCCACCCCCCTCTACCCTCTAAAGTTCATATATTTGAAATGCGAATCCACGTAACAAACATAATATCAACAAGATAACATTTCATTCTGTTGGTGAAAAAGTAACATCAAACCGAAAATAACGGCCTTTTTCAGTAAGAAATCCGCCAATTTCCCCTCTCTTTGCTCAGGAACGAACTGGTTTTGTAAATAAATTTTTGCGCCGGATTGGAACTCCTCTCTGCTGTCATCCGAACCCAATCGCACAACGCCGCTCGACTTGGAGCGCCCAAGCCAACTATCCTGTACTGTTGCGGGGCATTTTTCCTGCCCATCTGATCGATAGGACTAAAGACATGAGCACAGAGACCATTGCCGTACATCTGCCCGACGGAGCCATTCGCGAGGTTCCCGCCGGAACCACGCCGCTGGAGATTGCCAACTCGATTTCGCCGCGCCTGGCCGCGGTTTGCGTGGCTGCGCGGCTGAAGCCGGTGCACGTTCCTCAGCCGGATGAGATCAACTGCTGCGGCGCAGAGCACAACGAAGAGCCGCCGGAAGAGGCCGCCATGTATGCGGCAGTGGACGCGACAGCGGAGCGCATTGTCGATCTGACCACGCCGTTGAGCGCATCCGTGCGCCTGGAGTTGCTCACCGAAAAAGATCCCGAAGCGCTGAAAGTGCTGCGCCACTCGGCGGCGCACGTGCTGGCAACGGCCGTGCTGGAACTGTTTCCTGAGACCAAACTGGGCCACGGTCCGGCCACGGACAACGGCTTCTTCTACGATTTTCACCGCGAGAAGCCTTTCACGCCGGAGGATTTGACGGCGATTCAGGCAAAGATTGCCGAAGTGGTGGCGCGCAACGAGCCCTTCGCTCATGAATTTGCGCCGCGCGAAAAGGCGCTGGCGGAGTTTGAGCGCGACGGCGACTTCATGAAGGCCCACTTCGTGACCAAGTTCACTGTTCCCGGTGACGAGGTCAGCTTCTATCGCAATGGCAGCTTTGTGGACTTCTGCCGTGGGCCGCACGTGCCCTCGACCGGCCGCGTCAAGGCCATCAAAGTGACCGGTCTGGCCGGCGCCTACTGGCTCGGAGACGAAAAGAATCCGCAATTGCAGCGCGTCTACGGCACGGCCTTCTTCTCGCAGAAAGAGATGGATGCCCACTTTACCCGCCTGGAAGAGGCGGCCAAGCGCGACCATCGCTTGCTGGGCAAGCAGCTTGACCTCTTCAGCATTCAGGAGCTGGCCGGCGCGGGGCTGATCTTCTGGCATCCCAAGGGCGGAATCGTGCGCAAGGTGATGGAAGACTGGATGCGCGACGAGTGTCTGCGGCGCGGGTACTCGCTGGTCTTTACGCCGCACGTGATGCGCCGCGAGTTATGGAAGGTGAGCGGCCATGAGGGATTTTACTCCAGCAATATGTACGCTCCCATGGAATTAGATGACGCCGAGTACCGCCTCAAGCCGATGAACTGTCCCGGCCACATTCTCATCTATAAAAACTCGCCGCGCAGTTATCGCGACTTACCCGTTCGCCTGGCCGAGTTAGGCAATGTTTACCGTTACGAGCGCTCTGGAACCATGCACGGATTGCTGCGTGTGCGCGGCTTTACACAGGATGACGCGCACATCTTCTGCACGCCCGGGCAGATTGAGGATGAGGTCGTTGCCTGCATCGATTTTGCCGAGGCCGTGCTGACCACCTTCGGCTTCAAGGAGTTCAAGGTCGAGTTATCCACCTGGGATCCCAACGACCGCGCGCATTACGCCGGCTCGGATGATAACTGGAATCTGGCCATCAACGGCCTCAAACACGCGCTTGGCCGCAAAGGAATCGAGTACAAAGTTATCCCCGGCGAGGCTGCCTTCTACGGTCCCAAAATTGATGTCAAGTTAGTCGATGTTTTGGGCCGCCTGTGGCAGTTATCTACGGTGCAATTTGATTTCAATCTTCCCGCGCGCTTTGAGCTGGAGTACGTGGGCGAGGACGGCGAGCGCCATCAGCCGGTGATGGTGCACCGCGCGCTTTTTGGCTCGGTCGAGCGCTTCTTCGGCGTACTCATCGAGCACTATGCCGGCGCTTTTCCGCTGTGGCTGGCGCCGGTGCAGGTCGGACTTGTTCCCATCAGCGAGCGCCATCATGAGTATGCACACAAGGTCGAGGCTGAACTGAAAGCCGCGGGTCTGCGCGTGGAAGTGGACGTCCGCAACGAAAAGATGAACGGCAAGATTCGTGACTTTGCCAACCTGAAGACGCCCTACATCCTCGTCTTCGGCGACAAGGAGCAGGAGGCCGCCGCAGTCAGCGTCCGCACTCGCTCGAAGGGCGATCAAGGCTCGATGCCGCTCACGGAGTTCATCGCCAAAGCGAAAGCGCTTGTGGCCTCGCAGTCGATGGAACTGTAGCTTTCGCTCTGAATTTGGAGGATACTATCTCCATGGCAACGCAACCCGTCTTCGAAGCGCCTGTCTCCGTCGAGGAGTATCTCTCGACGGTCTATGAGCATGACTGCGAGTATGTGGACGGCGTCATCGAGGAGCGCGACTTGGGCGAGTTCGAGCATTCCTGGCTGCAGGCAGTTTTGGTGGGCATTTTCCTCAGAAATATGCAAGCGTGGGGCGTCTTCCCGCTTCCCGAGCAGCGCGTCCAGACCCAGCGCAATCACTTCCGCGTGCCCGACCTCACCATCCTGCGCTCGGACGCGCCGCGCGAGAGCATCCTCACCCGCCCGCCGCTTCTGGTCATAGAAATCCAGTCGCCGGAAGATACGTTGCGCCGCACCGCAGCCAAAGCCGCGGAGTATCTCGCCTTCGGCATTGAGCACATCTGGGTGATCGATCCCAGCGCGCGTGTTGGCTATCGCGCTGCATCCGACGGCCTGGAACTGGCCCGCAGCGGCGAACTCGCCATCCCCGCATCGCCAATCCGCATCGTTCTTGCCGAACTCTTTGCGGAACTGGATCGGATTTAATTGGCATCATCTATTGCGCAAACTCAATCGCTTCCGCAAAATATTTCGCCAAAACTGTATAAAATTGACCAGAAATGTCTTTCCTCTGAGAATACGCTCAGAGACATACGGTATCTGTCGCTTTTAGATCACAGCGATCAAAGTGATTGGGAGTCGTCTTTCCTTTTGCGCAGGTAGCGTCAGTTTCCAATTTCCTCTATGGGGGCTGGGCGATTCATGCATCGGTCTTCCCGGCGAGTTTGTTGTTGAACTTTATTTCCATCCCCAGCAGTTCACCAAAGCGGCTTCTCTAAACCTATCCCGCAACTCGGAAGAGGCTGCGGGTTTGGTTTTTGTGTGAACTGAATCAAAAAGAGATGCCGGTGCATTCGCGTTGTGGAGTACAACTTCAGTCGTGCAGAACCACATTCAACAGAGATTTATGCACTTTGATGCCGCCGTTGTAATCAATAAAACCAAGTTTGCGGAAGCGGTTCATGAAGAAACTCACGCGTGATCGTGTGGTGCCGATCATCTCCGCCAGTGTCTCCTGCGAGATCTTGGGAATCAGCGACTCGGTCTCTCCCGGCTGTCCATATTCGGCCATCAGCAGCAGGATCCGCGCCAGTCGCCTCTCGCTGGAGTTGAAGAGTTGATCGACCAGATCGGCCTGCGCGCGCATACTGCGTTCCAGCAAAAACTTCAGAAAGAGATCGCTGAAGGCGTGCTCCTCGTGCATCACGCGGATCATCTCAGCGCGCTCAATCTTCAGCGCCGCGCATGGGGTAATTGCCGTGGCCGTGGCCATGCGCAGGCCCGGCAGCCCGGCCATCGATTCCTCGCCGACGAAACTGCCCGCAACCAGCAGTGCGATCGTCGCTTCTTTGCCCTCTTTGGAGATCACCGTCAGCTTGGCTCGACCGCTCTGGAGATAGAAGATGCAATCGGCCGCATCCCCTTGAGAGAAAAACTCTTCCTTCTTTTTAAGGCGCACAATCTTTCGCCCTAGACCCGCCTGCGACAGAAAGGTCTCCACGTCAAACCGCTCCTGCTCCCCGTTCCCCATCCGAATTTACGTCTCCGTATTGGTTTTCTAGGGCCTCTATCCGAGTACCCGAGTCGCACCGCCTTTCCTTGATGAACCCTGGAAGACTTCTATACCCGACTCCATTATGAACCTCTCTTGAATGAAGTAAAAAGTCTGTTCAAAATTGAACACTTTTTGTGGATTTTCTCAATCTGGTTTTTAGTATGTTGAAATGATTTTAAACTCAACCGAAAATGATCCATGCGCGGGTGCTCCATCCATTCGCCGTCTTCTGGCGAAGAAGACGGGAATCCGCGACCTCATTCCTCTTCGCTTCCAAAGAGCTAGCCATGCAACAATGCGAAAATGGAAGCAGCGCTCGATTGGGCGCAAGGGGGAGTTCTGTGGCCAAACTGCGCGTCCTGTCTACGCATCTGTTCATGAGTCAGCGGTTGCATCCCGGCCTGCTGGAGTTGGCCGCCCGCTCAGGCGCACAAGCCGTCGAGATCTTCGCCGCCCGCCAGCACTTTGATTATGCCAGCCGCGAGTCTGTTGCCGAACTGGCCTCCTGGTTCCGCTCCAACCCGCTCCAGCCCTGGTCCATGCACGCCCCGCTCTATCCTGACCGCGAGATGGGCCGCACCGGTGCGCCCGCCGTCAACCTGATTCATCCGGAGAAGGCCCGCCGCATCGCCGCCATGGACGAGATCAAGCGCGCCATTGAGGCCGCCGAACTGATCCCCTTCCGCAACCTCGTTGTCCACCTCGGCGAGCGCGACGATGAGTGGTCGGAGCGTTCCATCGAGTTCGCCCTCACCGCCCTCGAACACCTTGGCGCATTCGCTCGTCCGCTGGGCGTGCGCCCGCTGGTCGAGAACCTGCTGAACGACCCCACAACCCCTGAACATCTTGTCGAGATTTTAGCCACCGGCCACCAGGACCAGATCGGCGTCTGCCTCGACCTGGGGCACGCGCACATGACCGTCGGCGTCGCAGAGGCTATCGCCACTCTCGGCCCGCGCATCGCGCAAGTCCACGCCCATGACAACCACGGCCTGAAAGACGAGCATCTCATCCCCGGCGACGGCACCATCGACTGGCCTGCCACCACCGCAGCCCTCAACGTGCTGCCCGCCCCGCCCGCCGTCGTTATCGAGCTAAGCTCCAAGCTCCCCGACGAGCCATCCGCGCTGCCAGAGCGCATCCAAAAAGCGTTCGAGCTGCTGGACTGAGGGTGGACTGGGGCGAACTCCGCTCTAGCAAATCCGCGGCAACTGCTCACCGATCTGCTGCGGAATCACTCGATTGGCGCCCATCGCCGTGCGGGCCACCAGCATCTTAGGATGCCCGGCGGTAACCGTGCCGATGCGGGCAGCGTCGCGTCCCAGCGGATGCGCGCGCAGAGTCTGGAGAATGCTCTCCGCCGCCTCCGGTGCAACAAAGAAGACCACCTTGCCCTCGTTGGCCACATAGACCGGGTCCAGGCCGAGCAGTTCACAGGCCGACTGGACCTCGGGACGTACCGGCAAACTCGGCTCGTCAATCTCGATGCCCACGCCAGAGGCCAGCGCAATCTCATTCAGCGTGGAAGCCAGGCCGCCACGCGTGGGGTCGCGCATGGTATGCATAGCCGCGCCCGCCCCCACCAGTGTCAATTCATGCAAGACGGCGGCGATCAGGCCATTCAGCGCCGCGCAGTCGGAGCGAATCTGGCTCTCGAACTCGAGGCCCTCGCGCACGCTCATGATCGCCATGCCGTGGTCGCCGATGGTGCCGGAGACGAGAATCGCGTCGCCTGCCTGCGCGCGGGTCGGACCGACCGAGATACCCGGACGAAGGAGACCCACGCCGGAGGTGTTGATGTAGCAACCGTCGCCGTGCCCGCGCTCGACGACCTTGGTGTCGCCGGTGACAATTTTGACGCCCGCCGTTGCCGCCGCCCGCGCCATATCCGAGACAATCGCCGCCAACTGCTGGAGCGGGAAGCCCTCTTCCAGAATGAAGCTGGCGCTCAGAAACTTCGGCTCCGCGCCGGAGACGGCCAGATCGTTCACGGTGCCGTTCACCGCCAGTTCGCCAATCGATCCACCGGGAAAGAACAACGGCTGCACGACAAAGGAGTCCGTGCTCATCGCGAGGCGTCCGCTGCCCAAATCAAGCACCGCCGCGTCGCCCAGGTTCTCCAGCTCCGGATTGCGAAAGGCGGGCAAAAACAGATGCTCCACCAGCTCATTGCCCAGCTTGCCCCCGCCGCCGTGACCCATCACGATGGTGGGATAGTCGCGCAGCGGCAGCGGGCAGGACCAGTTGGAAAAGTCGGGCGCGGCGTTTTTCATTTCTTCTGTCATTTAACTTCCCCAGTAACACATTTTTGAATGATAACGACATCAGAGATT
>CAZYCV010000074.1:0-18213 GCA_964645305.1 uncultured Occallatibacter sp.
GCAGCGCGGCGGGCATGGCCAAAAGAAAGTAGCCCATATAAAACGCCGACTGCACGAAGCCCGCCTGCAGACGCGAAATCGCAAAGGACTTCATGAACTGCCGGATCAGCACATCGTTGAGGTTGTTGGGGATGGCCCAGAGAAAGAAAAGAGCGGTAATCAGAACGAAAAGACCAATCTGCCCGGCGGGAAAGATTCCGCCCTTGGTTTGCGCCTTGGCAGTGGAGGCCGAGTTCATAACGAGCATGAGTTTATCCTTTGACTCAACAATCCGAATTATCGAAGATGGGGCAAGCGTTACAGTAAACGATATCCCAGGCTATTTGCAAGTGCATCTTATCCGCCAGTGAGTTACACATGGATGCCAAGCCAAAGCTCAATTGTGGACACCGGATTGCAGAACCGCATCCTCTTCCATCCCAGGCAGGATGGCGCGAATCCGCTCGAACTCCGGGTTGCCGTGAAGAGGTTGCAGACGCGGGTCAGCCAGCATCTGGAAGAACCATGGGCAGCGGGATTCGTTGGCGGCATAAAGCTCTTCGACGGCCGCATCAAGGTCGCCGAGGGCCACATGGACGGCGGGTGTGAAGGAGCGCAGCAGGAAGCGCTCTCGACTGAGCCACTGTAGCCTTTCCAGGACGGAGCGCGCCTCGGAGTTTTGTCCTGAGCAGGCCAAGGTATAGGCGTGTACAGCAAGGGCCGGATCAAAGAAGGGTACGTGCTGCAACAGATCTTTCGCAATAGACTGGGCGCGCTCCGCCTCTCCGTTATGAGCAAGAATCAATGCTGCATAGAGGCTGGAAAACTCATGTTCGGGAAAGAGGCTATGAGTGATTTGAATCTGCTTCATGCTCTCGCTCGCCTGCCCGTCAAGATGGAGCGCCCAGGCCAGACGGCATTGCAGCCATGGCGCATAAGGATCCGTCTGAATGGCCTGTTGCAACAGATCAATGGCGCTTTGATAGTGGCCACGGCTGAGCAGGAACATGGTGCGGACGCGCGTGGTCCAGGGACCGTGAGGCAAATGGGCACAGCGCGAAAAGACTTCGAGCGCAGCGGCAAGATCGCGATCGTAATGAAAGCGCACCCACCCCAGCGCCGGCAGAATGCCCTCAGCCTGGCGGTCAAGATCGGGAATGCTCTTGGCCATGCGGAAGATATGACCGGCCGCAACCTCTGCCGGCATGAAGCCAAAAAAGCTTTGCGCCACACAAAGATGCACCAAATCAATCTTGGCGGAGATCAGCGTCGGATCGACTTCGATGGCCCGCAAAAGTTGCTGCAAACCGTCCTGCATCCGATGGCGATGGAGCGACTGCCACTCGTGGCGACCGCGCAAGTAAGAATCGTATGCCTCGCGGCGCCGCGGGGCGGTCATCTCGTCGGAGCCAGCGGCGGAAGCGGAGATGGAGAGTTCGCCCTGCTTTGATTCCAGCCCCACTGCTCCTTTGGCGGAAGCCGTATCCTCCGTGGTGGGCGCGAAGGCGCTGTCGGCGGGAATGCGAACCCCCAGCCGCCATGCGAGCCGCTGCACCAGTTCCGACTCCAAGCCGGCGACCCGGTTCTGATCTACCAGGATATCCTCGACCCAGATTTGCGTTCCATCCTCGATGCGGATCATCTCTGCGCGCAGCCTGAATTGAGAGGAGAATGCTCGCAGGCTACCGGTCAGCACGAAATCGGCTTTGAGCGTCTCGCCAATCTGCTGGGCTGTGAATCCGCGGTTGACGAGGGTGAAGACAGAATCCCGCGCTAGCACGGAGAGGACCGGAGAGCGCGCATTGGTCATGCGGACGATGGTCTCTTCAGCGATGGCCTGTCCCAAGTGCTTGGCAACAAATTGCATGGTGCTGAAGGGCAGGATGGCCAGCCGGGGCAGCGCCTCGACCGGAGCAGAGCTCTGCCGGATGACCTCGGCGGTGAAACGATAGCCGCGTTTGTAAACCGTTTGAATGCAGGCTTCCGGTTCGAGGCGTGCGCGCAGCGAGGAGAGGCATTTGGGAACGCTGTCGCCGGTTACATGCACATCGCCCCAAAGAGTTTGCTTCAGTTGCAGGGGAGAGATGATCTGCCCGGCGTGTGCCAGCAGCAAGCGCAGCGCGGCGAGTTCCTTGGGGGGCAGATGGATTACATCAGCGCCACGCCAGAGCGTACCGTCGGCCTCCAGGCGAAAGCCCGCGAATGTGCAGGCAAAAACTCTCCCGCGGCGTCCCAATCCGAGAGTGGAAGCGGCAACATCCCCGCGTCGGCGGCCTAGAGCTGCCTCTGGGGAACCTGAATCCCCGCGGCGGCGGTTATATCCGATTGCCTTGGGTGATCCCTCATCAGGGCTTGCTAATCCAGAGCCGGGCTTTGCAGTCGCAACCAACGAGATCCCTCGCATCCTGGGCAGAAGGAAAGTCCTCCTTCCGCCGATCGGACAGGTGAAAGGTAATGACCGACAGTGGTCGCGGGATATTCTTCTAGTGGCCCGGGGGAAAATATGCAGAACACCCAGCGATTCTCTGTGCTTCTTTGAGCCCGTTATATCTGTAATGCATAGAATATCTGTTTTACGACTCAGTGCGAGAGGAAAACGGGTTATTCCTTTTATTTTCTAATGCTTGAAGTAACCAACTCGCGTTACTAATATGTACTAACTTCAGGAATTCTTCAGAAATTTCTCAGGTTATGCTGCTTCTCCAGGCTGGCAAAATAGCTGAAGGAGTTGGCCATGTCCAAAGCAGTGTCGTATGCGCAGTGGTCTCTTGAGCCTTATTGCATCGGAATGAAGCTGCGCTCATTGCGCACTCAGAAGCGGCTCACGCTGGCGCGGCTGGCGGCGGAGACCAAGCTCTCCACGGCGCTGCTTTCCAAGTTAGAGACGGACCGCATGATTCCCACGCTGCCGACGCTCGCCACAATCTGCCGGGTCTATGGCGTGGGCATGAGCTACTTCTTCTCTGAACCGGGCAAGCACACGCTCTCCATCACGCGCAAATCGCACTTGCAGGGCAATAATCGGGGACTTGAATCAGTGAGGGTTACGCCGTTGAACGTGGTGGCGGAGGGAACCCGTATGGTGGCGCAGATGATTGAGTTTCCGGTTGGCGGCAGCTCGGGTACGGCGGATAATCGGCGCGCGGCAAACAGCCTGGTTTACGTGCTGGAGGGCAAACTGCAGTTGGACGTGGGCGGGCTGCACGAACTGCTCGATGTCGGCGATTGCGCCTATATGGAAAGCGAAATGGCGCTGGCCTGGAGCGCGGCCGGCAAGCATCGCTGCCGGATTCTGGTGGTGACGCCGGCCAGTGGCCTGCGTGCCGAGGACTGAGATGCGCAACGCGATTGCCCGCGCCGGCGCAAAGCGATAGGATGGTCAGCAACCACGGAGTTTGCCTCATGCGCCCGAACCTCAACCTGATGAAGGCCACGCTGACCGGCGCGCTGGGCGGTCTGCTCTTTGGCTTTGACACCATCGTGATCTCCGGGGCCATTGATTCTCTGGTCCGGCTCTACAGCCTGACTCCGCAAGGCAAAGGGCTTACGGTAGCCATTGGGCTGATTGGGACCGTTGCGGGAGCCTTGGGCGCGGGTCATGTGGGGCAAAAGCTGGGCGGGCGGGAGACGCTGCGCATCACCGCCGTCCTTTATGTTGCCGCGGCAGTGGGATGCGCAGTGGCGTGGGGATGGCATTCCTTTCTGTTCTTCCGCTTTGTGGGCGGCCTGGGGATTGGAGCCTCGTCGGTGCTGGGGCCTGTCTATATTGCCGAACTGGCTCCGGCCAGATGGCGCGGACGGCTGGTGGGGGCATTCCAATTCAACGTGGTTTTTGGCATCCTGGTGGCATACACCTCCAACTACTTCATCCGGACACTTCAACTTGGCCCTCTGGAGTGGCGCTGCCAGGTGGGCGTGGCCGCGCTGCCCGCCTTCGGCTTCTTGGCGCTGCTGTTCGGCATTCCGCGCAGTCCGCGCTGGCTGGTCTCCAAAAACCGCAACGAAGAGGCCTTGCAAGTGCTTCATTTGATGGGAGAGTTGCAGCCGGAGGCCGAGCTGGCCGACATTCAATCGGCGTTGTCTGAAGAGCACGCCACGGCCCACGAGCCGGTCTTTCAACGGAAGTATTTTTACCCGCTTTTTCTGGCCATCAGCATCGGTGCCTTCAACCAACTGGCCGGCATCAATGCCATCCTCTATTACCTGAACAGCATCTTTGCAGCGGCGGGCTTCAGCCAGGTCTCCGGCGATCAGCAGGCCATCGCCATCGGCTTCACCAATCTTGTTTTTACCATTGTGGGCATGAGCCTGATTGACCGGCTGGGGCGCAAATTCCTTTTACTCATCGGCGCGGTGGGCACGGCAAGCTGTCTTGCGGCGGTCTCCTGGCTCTTCGCCTCCAATACTCACCCCGGAGCGCTGGTGTGGGTGCTGATTATCTACATTGCCTTCTTTGCGCTTTCGCAGGGTGCGGTCATTTGGGTTTATATCGGCGAGGTCTTTCCGACCGCCGTCCGCTCCAAGGGACAGGGCGTGGGTAACGCCAGCCACTGGATCATGAACACCCTCATCGCGCTTGAATTCCCGGTGTTGGTCGAGCACATTGGCCGTAGCGCGCCCTTCACCTTCTTCGCCGCAATGACCGTGGTGCAGTTCGTGGTGGTGCTCGTGGTGTATCCAGAGACCAAGGGGCAGTCGCTGGAGGAGTTGCAGCGCAGGCTGGTGCGGGCGGAGTGAGCGCGGGGGCTGATCCATCTGAATGGAGTGGACACCAAGGTTCCAGTTCAAACTATTTCGGGACAGGCGCGCATCCATCCCGTTTCGCCAGAATCAAACGAGTGAACTGTAATTTCGTGCGGGGACATCCAGCCGCGTATGTGATTATAATCACGTCTGGGAATGCTAAAAAGTATTCCAGAAGTTTCGGAAGGGAAGACGCCACATGGCGACAGCGGACCTGGCTCTCGGTCAACTTGAGAGCGAACACGGCGCACAGAAGCGCGTAGTCAACGATTTCAGCATCAACGTGGCAACGGTGAACGGCTCCGGCTCACAATCGGCCAATAGTGTTCTGCTGAAATCCATCTTCGGGATGGGAGTCCCGGTGAGCGGGAAGAACCTGTTTCCCTCGAATATTGCCGGGCAGCCTACCTGGTTCCTCATTCGCGCAAGCAAAGACGGATACGTCGCCCGCAAGCACGTGGCCGAGGTGCTGATCGCGCTGAATCCTGAGACCGCGCAGGCCGACGTACTGGCGCTGCCCCCCGGCGGCGTGGCCATCTGCGAAGAGAATCTGAAGCTCCATCAGCTTCGCCGGGATATTGTTTTTTATGATGTTCCCTTCGATAAGATCACGGCCTCGATCTGCCCTGAACCCAAGCTGCGCAAGCTGGTCAAGAACATGATCTACGTCGGCGTGGCGGCGCAGTTGCTCGCCATCGATTTGGACGTGGTGGAGGCCGGTCTGCGGCGGCAATTCGCCAAGAAGCAGAAGGTCTTTGATCTGAACTTCGGCGCGGTCAAAGCGGGTTACGATTATGCTCGCACGAATCTCTTCAAAAGCGATCCTTACTTTATTGAGCCGATGGACAAAACGGCGGGCAAGATCATCATCGATGGCAACGCGGCTTGCGGCATGGGCGCGGTTTTTGCCGGGGTTACGGTGGTGGCCTGGTATCCGATTACACCTTCAACTTCGGTGGTGGAAGCAACAACCGACCTGCTGAAGAAGCTGCGCGTGACGCCGGAGGGCAAGGCGACCTTTGCCGTGATCCAGGCCGAGGATGAACTGGCTGCCATTGGCATGGTGCTGGGCGCGGGCTGGGCGGGGGCGCGCTCGATGACCGCGACCTCTGGACCGGGCATATCGCTGATGGCTGAGTTCAGTGGGCTGGGCTACTTTGCCGAGATTCCCGGCGTGATTTTTGACGTGCAGCGGACCGGCCCATCGACCGGAATGCCGACGCGCACCCAGCAATCGGACCTGCTCTCGGTGGCCTTTCTCTCGCACGGCGACACCAAGCACATTGTTCTGCTGCCGGGTTCGGTGAAGGAGTGCTTCGAGTTGAGCATGGCGGCCTTCGACCTGGCCGAGCGGATGCAAACCCCGGTCTTTGTCCTGACCGATCTCGATCTGGGCATGAATAATTGGATGAGCGAGGTCTTCGAGTACCCTGAAAAGCCGCTAGACCGCGGCAAAGTGCTGACTGCCGAGGACTTGGAGCGGCTGGGCGGCTTTGCCCGTTATCGCGACGTGGACGGCGACGCCATCGGCTGGCGCACCCTGCCCGGCACTCAACATCCCAAGGCTGCTTACTTTACCCGCGGCACCGGTCACACCGACACGGCCGCGTATACCGAAAAGCCGGAGGAGTATCAGGCTCTGATGGAGCGGCTGGCGCTGAAGTTTGAGAAGGCGCGTGAGTTGGTTCCGGCGCCGGTTGTGGTTCGGGATACTGGCGCGAAGGTTGGCTTTCTGGCCTTTGGTTCCACCGATTGCGCGCTGACCGAGAGTCTGGACCAGATCAGCAAGCGCTATAACGTGCCGACGGATTATCTGCGCATTCGCGCTTATCCTTTTGCGCAGGCGATTCGTGAGTTTGTGGCCCGCCATGAGCGCGTCTATGTGGTGGAGCAGAACCGCGACGCGCAGTTGGCCAGCTTGCTCAAGCTGGACTTGCCCGCCGATCAGGTGGTCAAGCTGCGCAGTATCCTTCACTACAACGGATTGCCGGTGGATGCCGAATCGATTACAGAACAGTTTGCAGCTCAAGAATTCGAACATCAGGAGGGCCTCTAAATGGCAACCGCTGTCATAACCCCAAAAGTGAACCACATTGGCCTTCCCATCCTTGAGTACCGCGGCGGCAAGAGCACGCTCTGCGCCGGCTGCGGCCACAACGCCATCAGTGAGCGCATCATCGACGCGCTCTACGAGATGGGCGTTGAACCGGAGCGGGTGATGAAGATGAGCGGCATCGGCTGCTCGTCCAAGAGCCCGGCCTACTTCCTGAGCCGCGCGCACAGCTTCAACAGCGTGCACGGACGTATGCCGGCCGTCTCGACCGGGGCCATTCTGGCCAATCATACGATGACCACCATCGGCGTCTCCGGCGACGGCGACACGGCTTCGATCGGCATGGGGCAGTTTGTCCACTTGCTGCGGCGCAATCTGCCAATGATTTACATCATCGAGAACAACGGCGTCTACGGACTGACCAAGGGCCAGTTCTCGGCCACCGCCGACCTCGGTTCCAAACTCAAGACCGGCGTGGTCAACGAGCTGCCGCCGATTGACACCTGCGCCATGGCGATTCAGTTGGGCGCAACCTTTGTGGCGCGTTCATTTTCCGGCGACAAGAAGCAATTGCTCTCGGTGCTCAAGGCGGCCATCGCGCACAAGGGAACGGTGTTGCTGGATGTGATCAGCCCCTGCGTCACCTTTAACGACCACGAAGGTTCGACCAAGAGCTACAAGTTCATGCAGGAGAATGACGAGCCGATCAACGAGATTGGCTTTGTGGCCAGCTTTGACGAGATCGAGGTCGATTACAGCTCCGGCGAGGTGTACGAGGTGGAGATGCATGACGGCTCCAACCTGCGCCTGCGCAAGCTGCTGGAGGATTACGATCCCACCGACAAGGCCAATGCCGTGCGCACCTTGATGGAGGCTTCGGACAAGGACGAAATCCTCACGGGCGTCTTCTATATCAACACCGAGAAGCCCACCTTCGTCGATCAGTTAGGCTTGGTGGATGAGCCGCTGGGCACGCTGCCGGAGTCGCTCACGCGGCCACCGAAGCAGGCGCTTGATGCGTTGATGGCCGCCCTGAAGTGATTGGGTTGAACGTTCCCCTGAATGGTATAGACACATGGGTGCCCCACCCTCGCCGCGTTCTTGTTTTTGCGGCTAGGGTGGGATACAAGCGGCTATTTCCATCTCCTAAACCGCATTTTGCGTCAATGCCCGCACATCATCATGACGGATGGGATACGAATTCTGACGCCCCGCCACAGCCCAATCAATGCCTTTACCATGGGCGGTATCGTCCGCGATACCGGATTGAGTTTGGAACAACTCCGAGATTTGTTATAGCTTCAAGTGTCTGATCGATGTTTCTGATTTTCTGTTAAATCTGAATTTCTGCTATTCTGAAGTTCGGAGATTCTGAGATGACAACGGTGCAGATTGGCAAGCGCGGCACGATTGTGATCCCAGCCAAATTGCGCAAGCGCTACCGGCTGGACGAGGGTGGCACCATGCTGATGGAAGAACGCGAGGATGGGATTCTGATGCGGCCAGCCGTGACCACAGCGGTTGATGTCGAGGTCTATACCCCGTTGCGTCTAGCCGAGTTCTTCTTGAATAACGCCATGGACAAGGACGATTATCAGGAGGCGCGCGCCGAAGTTGTGGCGATGGGCATGGACCCGGATTCAATCGACCATCTGCGCTGGCCGATATGAAGGATGCGAATGTTCGGCGCACTCGGCTCTTTCTGGATGCGAATGTCCTGGTCTCCGCAGCTTGGAAGGACGGCAGCAAGGTGGGCCGAATCTGGCAAATCGAGGGCGTGGAGATGGTTACATCCAACTTCGTCGTTGCGGAATGTAGGCGCAACCTGCCTTGTGCAGAGCAGCAAAACCGCCTTGAGCATTTTCTTTTTACGGTTCGGGTTCTTGTTTTTCCCAGGATGCCGCGACTTGAAACCCCTCCGCCTCTGCCGGAAAAGGATCAGCACGTTTTGGCTGCTGCCGTGCTTGCCAGAGCCGATTATCTGATTACCGGAGACATAAGGCCCTTCGGCGAGTGGTACGGCGGGAGCCTCTGCGGAGTTAGAATTGAGCCGCCTGGAAGATTTCCACTTGTACTTGAAGATGTGTAGTGTTTCCTAAAAGGGGTATCTTTTGAACGGCTTGCCACAAGATGCGCGGAAGAGCGTTACGGTGATCGGCGGCGGGGTGGCTGGGATGAGCGCGGCCTGTGCTTTGGCTGAGGCTGGCTTCCTGGTGCAACTGGTCGAGCGGCGTCCTTACCTGGGCGGACGGGCTTCGTCGTACTGGCATCCAGGCGTGAATGAAGCGATCGACAACTGCCAGCATGCTCTGATTGGCGCTTACACCAATCTGCAAGGATTCTATCGCCGCATTGGTGTTACGGGCCTTATCCATTGGACTCATGAGTTTACGATGATTGAGCCGGGCGGACGGCGGTCGCGGCTGGGGCCGTTCGAGCTGGGGCCGCTGCGGCTGCCTGCGCCGCTGCACGGCGCCCCCAGCTTCCTGAATGCAAGCGCCTTTACGCTGGCCGACAAGCTCGCGCTGGGCCGCGCCATGCGGGCGATGATGAAGCCGGAAGCGATGGAGCATAGCCGGGAGTCGCTGGGCGATTGGCTGCGCCGGCACAAGCAGACCGAGGGGGCGATGAATCGCTTTTGGCGACTGGTGATTGCCAGCGCGCTGAATGCGGAGATCGATTCGATTGCCGTGCCTTACGCGGCCAAGGTGATCCGCGAGCTGTTTCTGAACTCGGCTGAAGCGGGCAGCATGGGAATGAGCACCGTTCCGCTGAGCGAGTTATACACGCCTGTTACGCCCTATATTGCCGAGCGCGGCGGCCGCGTGCTGCTGAATACTTACGTCGAGGGCGCTGCCTGGGATGAAGCGTCAAAGAAGTGGCTGATCTGCACGCGCTCCGGCGAGCTGGTCTCCGACTACATGATTCTGGCGCTGCCCTTTGAGGCGATGCAGAAGCTGTTGCCGCATCTGCCTGCCGAGGAAGGCACGGAGAATCTGGCGCGGCAGCTTGAGCGCCATGTGCATTGGCCAATTTGCAGCGTGCATCTGTGGTTCGACCGGGAGATTACCGAACTGGAGCACGCCGTGCTGCTGGACCGGGAGATTCATTGGATGTATAACCAGTCCAAGCTGCAAGGGCGCGGCGGGCATTATATTGAGTTGGTGGTCAGCGCCACGCGGGCCTTTGCGGCGCTGCCGCGCGAGGCGGCGATTGAGCAAGCGCTGCGTGAGTTGGCGGAGTTCTTTCCGCTGGTGAAAGAGGCCAAGCTGCTCAAGGTTGCGCTGGTCAAAGAGATGCATGCCACCTTCGGCGTTCCTCCGGGAATCGATTGGGCGCGACCGCACGGCAGTGCTCCCTGGCCCAACTGCTTTTTGGCGGGCGATTGGGTGAATACAGGCTGGCCATCGACGATGGAGAGCGCGGCGCGGTCGGGACATCTGGCGGCCGAGGAGCTGGGCTTCGCCGCGCAGGAGCCGCTCAATTGCTTTGAGTCGGATATGAAGCCGCAAGGGCTGATGAAATGGATGAGCCATTAGCTATCAGCTATTGCTGAAGTTATTACTTATTGGCTGAAAGCTGATAACTGATAGCTGAAAGCTGTCTTCAATGCGCCAGGAAATAGACGCCGATGCAGACCAGCACGGCGGCGCTCCAGCGGCGGCGATCCACATTCTCATGCAAGAAAAACTTGGCGGCGATGGCGTTGGTGACCAGCGTCAATGAGGCCGAGGCAGGAGCGACAAAGCTCACCGGCATGTGGTTCACAGAGAAGAGCAGAGAAAAGAAGGCCAGCGCCAGGAAGAATACTCCGAGAAAGAAAAACGGGCAGGTGACGACGGCGCGGATGGCGCCTTTGAGGCCGGAGCGGGCACGAATCTCGTCAATGTCGCCGATGGACTTCATCGCTGCGGCGGTGAGAACTTCGCCGGCGGTCGAACATAAGACGATGGCGGCGATCATGGCTGCGGCGGCCCAGAAGCCGGGTTGCAGGGCCGGGAAGGGAAGAGTCATTGCGACACCTCATCCTGGATGGGCGCGGCAACAGGCGCGGGCTTTTCGGTGAGCGATGGCCCCTGCGCCACAAAACCTACGCCGATGGTGATGAGAACAATGCCGGCCCAGCGCTCCAGCGAGATCGTCTCATGAAGCCAGAAGTGCGAGAGCAGCGCAATGACGACGTTACCGAAGCCGGCGGCGGGCATCACAAAGGAGAGATCAGCCCAGGAGAGCGCGGTCAAATAGCTGGCAAAGTAGCCGATGAGCAACGCGATGCCGAGAATGATCCATGGAGTGAAGACAGCCGCGATCAACGGAAAGGGATGGGCAAGTGTGATCGGAGGCAGATGAACCATGCCGCGCGAGAGGCAGGAGTCGCCGAGTGGAGTGCAGACGGAAACCAGCCCCAGGATCAGGTATTGCCGCGGCGAAAGTCTTGCATGAGCCATAGATAAGTTACAGATGACAGATTTCCGGTTTAGGTTCGCTGTATCCCAGGTCCGAGAATCCGGACCTGGGGCACCCAAGTTATTTGGAATGGTTAAACATTTGCGGCGATGGCCTGTTTGCTGCGCGCATCTTTCACCATCTTGTTGCGCTGCGCGCGCAGCTTGAGAAAGGCCTTGGCCTCAACATAGAGCCGGGGCAAATCGCGATTGACAAAGGCCTTCCAGACAACGCGGAAGGCAGCCTTGGGGCGGAAGTAATACTCGTCGTAGAAGCGGTGGACCATCTCCAGCACGTAATCGACGGGCAGGCCGGGATATTCGATGTGCGCCATCTGATGGCCGCCTTCGTCCATGATCGCCGTCGAGTTGAGGATGAAGCCGTTCTCTTTGGCGTAGTCAAAGAACTCGGTGCCGGGATAGGCGTGGGCGATGGAAACCTGAATCGTCTCGCAGTCGAGTTTCTTGGCGAAGTTGATGGTGTTGCGGAT
This sequence comes from uncultured Occallatibacter sp., assembly GCA_964645305.1. GTDB lineage: Bacteria > Acidobacteriota > Terriglobia > Terriglobales > Acidobacteriaceae > Telmatobacter. The sequence continues at coordinate 11,712 of CAZYCV010000074.1, forward strand.
CGACTCTTTGGTCTCGCCCGGCAATCCGAGGATGAAGTCGGCGTGGATGCAGAGACCGATGTCATGGCAATCCTTGGCGAAGGCGCGCGCACGCTCGACAGTGGCGCCCTTCTTGACGTTCTTGAGGATCTGCGGGTCACCGGATTCAAAGCCGACGATCAGCAGGCGGCAACCGGCATCTTTCATCGCTTGCAGGGTCTTGCGGTCGGTGGTGACGCGCGAGGTGCAGCTCCAGGTGATGCCCAGCGGCTTGATCTTCTCGCACAGTTCTATCGTCCGCGGCCCTTGAATGTTGAAGGTGTCGTCGTCGAAGAAGAACTCCTTCACGTCGGGGAAGTTCTCCTTGGCCCAGGCCAGCTCGGCGGCGACGTCATCGGTAGACCGGGTGCGCCAACGGTGACCGCTGAGCGTCTGCGGCCACAGGCAGAAGGTACACTGCGCCGGGCAGCCGCGCGAAGAGTAGAGCGCGATGAATGGATGCATCAGGAAAGGCACGTTGTAGCGGGTCACGTCCAGGTCGCGCTTGTAGATTTTAGTGGCCCAGGGCATTGCGTCCAGGTCTTCAATCTGCGGCCGGTCGGGGTTGTGGATGATCTTGCCGTCCTGCTTGTAGCTGATGCCAAGAATCTCATTGAGAGGCTTGCCTTGAGCGTACTCGACGACCGAGTAGTCGAACTCGCGGCGGCAGATGAAGTCCAGCGCCGAACATTCGTTGAGCGCCTTCTCCGTATCCGTGGTTACCGGCGGGCCGACGAAGGTTATTTTGATCGCGGGATTGGCTTTCTTGATGGCTTCGGCAAGACGCTGATCGCCATCCCAGCCCATAGTTGAGGTGAAGAGGACAAGGAACTCGTAGTCTTTGCAGATCTCGATGGTTTGCGGCGCGGTGACGTGGTGCGGGGAAGCATCCAGCACGCGCGAGCCTTCCAACAGTCCAGCGGGGTAAGTGAGCCAGACTGGGTACCAGTAGGATTCAATCTCGCGCGTCGCCGGCCAGCGCGAACTCGCGCCACCGTCGAAGTTCTCGAAGGAGGGCGGATTCAGAAAAAGCGTCTTCAGGGGCATTGTCATCCCTTTCATTCTAACATTTTGAGATTTCTTTCGGCTTTCGATTTACTTTCCGTGCAGTTCGTTCAGCCAGTCTTGCATATGGCCTAGGGCGCGCAAGAGACCGAGCCGCGCCTTGCTCAGTTCGAGTCCCGCGTCCAGCGACTCCTGAAACTTCTGCCGTTCGTCGATCCGGGCAAGTTGCTCCGCTTTTGGGGAAAGCTGCGCAGCGCCGGAGCCACTGGCCGCGCCGCCGCCGAGTTCCAGTTGCGCCAACACGGAGTGCAACTGCTCACTGGCGATCTGCTGTTTTAGACTCGCTATCTCAGCCAAAGTATCCAACTCGCGGAGGCTTCCCGTCAACTCGGAGATTTGCGCGTCATTCTGGTGCTGGGCCTGCTCGGCCTCAACCTTGGCGCGCAGGGCTTCGGCGGCCGATTGTCTGGCCTTGGCGCGCAAGGCAAAGTCGAAGAATGGAACGTTGATCTGCAAGCCGAAACTGACGTTGTTCGGAGTGAAAGTGCCCGGCCGGTAGAACTGTTCGTAGTTATTCATTTTGTCCGAGTCGTAGTTATAAACAATGCCAAAGCCAATCTGCGGACGCCGCCACATAAGGTCGTCTCCCTTGGCTTGAATTAACTTGGACTGAGCAAGCGCTCTGGCGGCATCAATTCCGGGTAGACTTCGTGGCGCTTCCGTCGCGCTGATTGTTGGAATCTCTGGAATCGAGGCGCGATCGAGCGTGATGGAGCCGGTTGGCAGTCCGGTGAGCGCGGCAAGTTGCTGAGCGAGAACTCCGGCGCGAGTCTCCAGATGCAGGCGCTTGAGCTTCAATTGCGCGGTCGTCAAATCTGCTTGTAGCAGATCGCTGTGCGGGTCCACGCCTGCTTCGACGCGTTCCTTTTCAATGGCCGTCAAGCGGCCGGCGAAGACCTGCTGCTGCTGGGTGGATTCCAGTTCGCGGTTTACAGCATCCAGTTCAATGTAAGCGGTGGAGGCGTCCAGCGCCACCTGTTCGCGGGCATCCTTGAGGCTTAGGTCGGCGGCGTCGATTCCGGCGCGGGCGGCCTTGACATATTGGCGCTGGGAAAAGCTGAGTACCAGCGATTGCATGGTGGCGCTTCCCAAAGACGGCTGGCCGGTTGGGAATCCATGGCTGTAACCGATATTGGAGCCAATCCCGAAGTTGGGAATATAGGCATCGTGTGCCTGGGCCAGCGCCGCAACTGACTTCTGCACATCCGCCTCGGCCATACGGACGGCGCTTGAGTTGCGTTGCGCCAGATCCACCACCGTTGACAGCGAAACCTGCGCCGACAAAAGTGCGGGCGCAGTTGCCAAGGCAACTCCCAGGAGGATGACCGCCAAGCCCCGCAACGAATTGTTACCCATCTTCACGTTGCCGCTAGCCTTTCAATTCAAATCCAGAGCCGGTTTGTAATCATGAGCCAGCGCTAGAGCCGCGCTCCGCTCGCGGCTGGCCGCAGCCTTATCGCCGGCAAGCCCTTTCAAGCGGGCCAGCCATGTGTGTGCCACAAACGCTGGAGCATTCTCGCTCTTCAAGCCGTTGGCCAGGTACTTCTCCAGCATTTTGGCAGCCCTCGCCAGATCGCGATTGGTGTGTATCAGTAGTTCCGCTCCGTCGTAGAGAGCTACATTCGAGTGCTTATCGTGTTCCGCAGCGCTCTGCCCGTTGCGCACGGCGTCTTCCATCTCCGTCCAGCGCTCGCGCCCTTGATAGAAACGGGCCAAAGTGATCCATTGGTCGGCAGGATGCGCCGCGCTTGAGATGGTCAGCCTGTACTCCCGTTCCGCAGTGCCGTAATCCTTGTTGTGCTCAGCGATGCGGCCGCGCATTTCGTGGGCGCGAACGGCATCGATCTTGTCCAGTTGCGCGGCGATTCCCTCAGCCTTGTCAATGCCCCCGCCCACTACAGATGGTGCGGTGTAGTCAAATTCGCCCAGATCGGCCAGTGCCTCCGTGCTGCGTGGATTCAATCGGACGGCCTCTTCCATCTCGGTGTGCACCTGCTTGGCCAGTTTGAAGGCAGTCAAAAAAGATGCGCGGCTGGCCTTGGCACCCAGAGCGCGAGCCAGCCAAAGATGATTATCCGAACTCTGCCCATCCAGCTTGACCGCCTGTTGGCAGTCTTCTGCGGCTTGATCCCAATGCTCGACTGAATATTCCACGCGGCATTTGAGATTGAATGCTGCGGCGGGACCATTCTGCTGGGCGAACGGAACTAACAGCGCCAGAGCCTTGTCGGCCTCGCCGGCCTGCAGGGCCTCATTGGCCTGAGCAAGTTGAGCGCTGACAACGCCTTGCGCGGAGGCGAATGCGACCGCGGTTGCCAGCAGAGTGAGCGCCACCAGCTTCTTCATCGCACAACCTTGATCGGAGTGCCCTCACGCAACGGCTGCCCGTTCAGTGATCCAGTGGCCACCAGATCCCCATCTGTGAGTCCGGTGAGAATGGCCACTTGAGTCAGATTCAGAGCGCCAGTCGTTACCGGAACTCTCTGCAACTCATCGCCCACAACCTTAAAAACATAGGTCTTGCCGTCTTCCGAGCGCAACGCCTCGCGCGGGACCGTCAGGGCGTTGGCCTCACTGGAAGTGGTTGCGGTCACATTCACGTTGGTGTCGGGCAGCAGTTCATCGTCCAGGTCGTCGATCTTGACCAGTACTTCGCCCACGCTGCGTGTGCCCAGGTTGATAACCGTCACCGGCGTCCGCTCAATGTGTCCGTTCCAGATGCGGCCCGGCTTGGCATCCCATTTGATTTGAATCTTTTGCCCCAGCGCCAACTTGCCAATCTCCGGCTCGTCAAAATAGGCTCTGATCCGCTCATGGTGCAGGTCGGCCACCTGCAGCAGCAGCTTGCCCTCCTCCACAAAGTCAGTGGGTTTGGCATCGAGACTATAGACAGTGCCCGCAGTCGGCGCACGAACTTCGGTCTGTGCCAACACCTGTCGAGCTTCCGTGAGGTTGGCCTCCGCGTCCACCACGGCAGCGCGCGCGCGTTCCACTTCCGCGGACGAATAGCGATTGCTTACGCCCTGATCCGAGGCGTGCAAGCTGGCTTCCGCAGCATCCAGACGTTCCTGGGCCGATGCTACCTCGCTGGCCGAGGCTGCTCCGGTTGCCTTGAGCTTGGTCAGCGTCTCCAGACTGCGGCGCGCCTCATCGCGCTCCAAGCGCGCGCGGGTCTGATCCGCGGCCGCTATCTGACGCTCCTGCTGGCTGCCGTTGTGAGTTGCACCCTCCAGCGCCGCTTGCGCCGCCTTCACACCGCTCTCGGCCGAGGCCAGCCGCGCCCGTGCCAAGGTATCGTCCAGTACGATCAGTAACTTGCCCGCCGCAACCACATCGCCCGGCTGCACATAAACGGCCTTGACGCTGGTGGCAATTGGGCTGTGGAGTTCGAAATTCTCCTCCGGCTCCACGCGGCCATTGGTGCTGATGGTGCTTACCAAGGGCTGTCGCGCAGCCGGGAAGGCATGAACCTCCAGACGCTCCCGGGTGAAGGAGCGCACTACAAAAAATACGACGACCACGAGGATAGCCAATATCCTCCAAAACCACAATCGGGTTGATGGCTTTCTTTCTTGTGTCATTCAGGCAACCATTGCCAGTATATAGGACGCGCGAACCGGGTCATCCAAGCAAAAATCCTGATTAGAGGAAGTTTTTACCTGAATATGCTTCTGCCCGTAGAATAAAAACATGGATCAAGAACCCCGTTATACCGAAACCCACGCCAAAGCCGGCCTCGATTTCGCCTTCCCGGCCATCGAAACCTGGCAGAATCAGTTTCCCGGCTATGAAATCCTGATCGACGACCCGGAGCTAACCTCCGTCTGCCCCAAGACCGGCCTGCCCGACTTCGGCGAGCTGACCATCCGCTATATGCCCCGCGAACGCTGCCTGGAGCTGAAGTCACTCAAGGAGTATCTCTTCAGCTACCGCAACCTGGGCATCTTCCAGGAGAATATCGTCAACCAGGTTCTGGAGGACGTGGTCAAGGCCACCGATCCGGTCTGGGCCGTGGTGCGTGGCGTCTTCCGTCCCCGCGGCGGCATTGGAACGACTGTTGAAGCGCGCTGGCCCCGGCCTAAGGAGTAGACAGAGAAATTCGTGCTTGACGCGAAATCTGCCCAGCGGTAAACTAACTTTAGTAGGTGTTCCGCTACCCTGAATGCGGGCCTGAAAAAGTAGGTGTTCCGCTGCCCTAATGCGGGCCTGAAAAAGTAGGTGTTCCGCCACCCTGAGCGCGGGCTTGAAAGTTAAGTGCGGGTTTTTACCCGCTCAAAGAGGATGACCGAAAGGTCATCCTCTTTTGTAAAGGATCTAAGTGGATTTTTTATATCATTTTTAAGCTGCGCTGGTTACGAAGGGAATCCGCGTGATACCTGAACAAGTAACAATCCCGCCAACGATCAATTTCGAGACGATAATACGAAATCTTTGGGTCAATGCCATTAAAGGTATGATGTGGGACCATACTCACTATGACGTGAAAGCAATCGAAGCGATTAATAGAGAAAACGATCCAAATAGGCGGGACACTATTCGCAATTGGCTTCAGGACTACAAGGTCTTCAGGGTTCGTGGGATCGCAACTCAGAGAGACAAAATTGCAGACGCGGTGTTAATGTGGGCGGATTCAAGAGACCGTGAAAGGTATCTGGATGGTCCAGACGCGCTATATGCGGTACATAAAGAACTGATGAAGTCCGTGTGCGACGCCTACATCCATGGCTCCCAGAATATTCGGCGAGAGTTTACGTCTCTGACTTCAAAGGCACTCTGGCTGTGCTATCCAGACAAAATTCCCATGTTCGATAGCTACGCACAGCGCGCGCTGTGGGTTTTGGCAAAACTTGAGATCGGCATCGCCGCTCCGTCGAGCGGAGCTGACTATTATCAATTCGTTTCTGTATGGACGCAGTTTTATAAGAAGTATCTTGACACGATCAGCGGTCTGGATACAGACGGGTATCCATATAAAGTGAGGGTCTTTGACAGAATCCTTTGGATGATCGGCAAAGATCAATACACATTTCCGTCCACATGAGCTTTCTTTTACTCAACGAACATTTCAGATACTAACCAACAATGTGTTGACCAAAATCACTATTGGTGTAAGTGATACTCCTGTGAAATCCTGAGATATATCCGCAAAGGCCGTCTGTGACCCAAGCCCTTCGCCCGCCCCCGCGCCGCCTCACCCCCGCCCAGGGGACGCTGCTGCTGCTCATCGCCCTCAATCTGCTCAACTACATCGACCGCTATATCTTTCCCGGCGAACTCTCGCTGATCCAGAAAGAATTTCATTCGACCGACCAGCAGATGGGCGCGCTGACTACGGCTCTGTTCATTTTTTATATGATTGCCGCACCCGCAACTGGCTGGCTGGGCGACCGCTTCCGGCGCAAGCCGATGATTATCTGCG
>CAZYCV010000075.1:0-18039 GCA_964645305.1 uncultured Occallatibacter sp.
CATCCGGAGCGGATGCAGATCGTGACGGGTTGATTACCTCGGTACGCTTTGCCGCAAAATATTCTGGACGAAAGCATGGCCTCGCTGATAGCTTCTGACGATGTAGTTTATGTGAGGGCTCTTTCATTGGAAAACTCTACATTGGAACAGACGGCGGCAGCGGTGGAAGACACGCCCAAGCAAGGCAAACCGGCAATCCAGGCCAAGCGCTCGGCCGATCAGTTGCGCTTCCGGCTCAAAGAAGCTATGGCGCAGCGCGGAGGCTCGGAGGCCTTTCTCCATTGGCTCAGCACGGACGGCGGCAAGCACGCCTGAGCGCGGTAAATTCACACAATTCAAAGGCGGAAACGATGACAGAGAAGAGCTTACCCTCTGGCAATGAGGATGCGACTGCCCGCTCCAGGCAGTTGGCGGAAAAGATCTTGGTGCGCCTCAAGGAACGGGCCGAGCAGCAGAGCGCCGTCGAGCAGATGCGCGCCAAAGTAAAAGAATCGATGACGCAGCGTGGCGCCACCAGCGCCGTCAGCCATTGGCTGAGCAGGGAACGGTAATTTCGATAGGTAAAGCTGCCCCGCAAACGAATGCGCTCATAAGATCGGCGTATTGAATTCCGCAATGAACTGAATGCCCGGAATGTCCAACTTCGTGAGTTGCTTGTCGCCGGTGAGGAATAGGTCGATCCCTGCCGAAGCAGCGCAAGCCAAGTGGATGGCGTCCGCAATCTTCAATCGCTCCTTGGAACGCAATCGACTGAACGGCGCGACCGCGCCTTCGTCAAAAGGCAGGCAGGTGAAGCCCATCTCGCGGACCGTTTCGCGCACCGCCTTCATCTTTTGCGGCTGAGGCGACTTATCCACACCCGCCATGACTTCGCCAAGAACAAAGTAGCTTGTATAGAGCGAGTCGCCGCGATTGTAGGCGCGATCTAAAAGTTGCCCAACTCGCGCAGAGAATGCCGGGTGATCCTCCAATAAGTAGATGAAAAGCATACTATCCCAAAATATACGGCTCATGCCTCATCCTCATCGTACCCGCGAACCCAGCGCAGGAACGCCTCGCCGCCGCCGTATTCCGCCAACTCTTCTTTCAGAAGGCCGCGCAACTTCTCCGTCAGTCGATAGGCCCGTTCCGAAGGGGTTTCCGCACTAGAATCCAAATCTGCTCTTTCCAATCCAACCTCTCCTGTTTTTGCCGGCATCAAGGCTCGATTTGCTACCTGATAACGAACAACGACCGTGGAACTCTGCTTTTTCGGCGGGCCATCAATACTTGCAATCTTCAATCCGTTCTCGCGTAGAAAAGTCTGTTTCTGCAGCGCGGTGCAGACCTGCGGCCAATTCCTTTCCGGAAATCCATCCGATTGTAAATGCCGCATCAGATCACGAACGGAGACGGAAAACTGCAACTTTCCGGCAAGGATGGCGGGTTGAATATACTTTTCCACGGCAACCGCGCGCACCTGATCGCTTAATCCGTGGTTCATAAGATTCCTTTCCGGCGCACGAGTCAAATCTTTCAAGCATGAGAGACAGATATAGACTATGTAAAAACAAACAGTTTGTCAATAGACAGTCTATTTTTTGACAAACTGTCTACGTTTGAAATCTTTGACTTCAGAGGATTCAACACAACCCACCCCCTGACGGTGTATTCTCTACCCTGAATGAAACGAATTCTCACCGCCTTCATCTTGATTCCTTTGGCGTTGCTTGTGGTCTTTTTGTGGCCGCAGACGCCTTGGCTCTTCACCTTGGCCGTGGCCTTTGTCGCCGCGCTCTCCGCATGGGAGTTCCTGGGCCTGGCCGAAACCTCCGGCGCTCATCCGCCGCGCATCGCTGTGCTGGCGGCCATTCTGGCGCTTTTTGCCTGTTCCCTGATCTGGGACCAGAAGGACCATACTGCGGCCATCGTGGTGGTTCTCAGCTTGCTGCTGCTGGTCTATTGCACCTTCTTCCGGCCCGTCGATTCAATGCTGGCCGATGCCTCAACCGCCATCTTCTGCTTCTTTTACATCGGCACGACGCTGATCACGCTCACCAGCCTGCGCGAGGAGCCCAACGGCCCCTCGCTGGTGGCCTTCCTGCTCTGTGTTGTTTGGGCTGGAGACACCGGCGCGCTGTACGTGGGCCGCGCCTGGGGGCGGCACAAGATGGCGCCCTCGCTCAGCCCCAACAAGACCTGGGAGGGCGTACTCGGCTCGATTGCCGGCAGTCTGGTGGCCACCGGAGTTCTGCTCGGTCTGGCCCACCTGTTCATTACCGAGTGGGACAAGGCATGGCTCTCTTACCCGGAGGACGTCTGGTATTGGATCGGCTTGGCCATCATCATCAACATTGCCGCGCAGGTGGGAGACTTGGCTGAGTCCGCCCTCAAGCGCTCGGCCGGCGTCAAGGACTCTGGTTCCCTGCTTCCCGGCCATGGCGGCGTGCTGGACCGCATCGACGCCCTGCTGCTGGCCGCGCCTGTCCTCTGGTACGCGCAGGTCATTCATTCCTGGCTATAAATATTGGGCTTTCGTTCTTCACCGGCGCTGACAGCCCATTGCGATAAGCTCCTGTCGCCCGGATCGATCACAAAACAAGCGTGGACCGAAGGTCCACGCTTGTTTCATGCACAGCAACCGGCAAACGCCGGTGGGGGATTCGTCCGGCTCAGGAACAGGAAAACGGGAGCAGAATTACGCGGCAACCTGCTGCTCGACCAGGCTATTGCTCCAAAGCTCGGCCTCGGCCTGGCGGCGAGTCTTCAGCGCGGCGCACTCCCGTCCGCCGGCGTGGTCCCAGCGCAGCAACTGCTCGACGGCCTGGTCGTAGCGCCCCGCGTTGAGCGCTTTGAGCAGCGAGGAGGAAGCCAGCTTTCCGGCGCCCAGGTTGAAGCTGAAGTCCACCAGAGCATCAAATTGGCCCTGGGTGAGCGGAACCTTCACCAGCCGCTGAACGGCCTGTTCGGCGTCGCGCACATCGCAAAGCAGAAGATTGGCGGCTTGCTCCTCGTCAATTCCGTTGGGGAAGGAATCGGGATGCAGCAGCCTGTGGCCATAGCCGATGGTGGGAAGGCCGGCCACGTCCAGATAGACGCGACGGCGAAAGCCTTCTGATCTCTTGAGCAATTCCATTCCCGCGGTGCTGAATTTCATCTTTTCCCCTCCTGCTTTTATTTATCGACAATTCCACGCTAGCAGGAGGGAAATAAATTATCTGCAAAGATTGAGCGGAAAGTGAATTATTGGGTGGGTGGCGGCGCGGGGGCGGTCAACGCCAGAAAATCGTCGCGCAGGGCCGTCAGTGCTTGATTAAAGTTGCGATCGTGCGTCTTTTGCAGCGTGGCAAAATCAATCCATTCCGAGCTCTCCCACAAAAGGAAATGGCTCTTCTGGCCGTAAACCATCAAGCGGAAGACGGGAGAGACAGGAACGGGTCTTTGCATGGTCGCAAGGTTGACGGCGTTTTCCAGATGCAATTCCAGAACCAGATCGGCATCGGCTGGATCGGCAACCAGTTCATACTTCCCTGAGGCCTTCAGTGCCGCATAAAACTGGTTGTAGGCGCGATCCGCATCGCCGGAAAAAGGAGATGGGAACATCCCGTTGTCAGAGGCGGCGTTGGCCAGGAAGATTTTGTGAGCGGAGAGAATGGCCGAAGGGATGGGAGCAGCCGGCGTTGCGGCGGGCCGCTGGGCTGTGGCGGCTACCGCTGAAAACAGCGCGGCGCAGACGATGGAGCGAAAAAGAATGTCAGTGCGATTCAAAGAATTCCCTCCAAACAGAAACGGCTTCTACCAAGAAAACACTATCGAAAGGGAAATGTTGCGCGGGAAGAAAAATTGAAGTGATTTGCACAAAAGATGGCGCAGTTAATTTGTTGTGGAAAAGCTGGTCAGCCAGGAAAAATTAGTAGAATGTGCTGTTTTGGGCAGACTCCTCTCGTGCTTGAATCGCCAACAATTAGGAGAATGAGTATCAAGTTGGTAAAATAGGCAGATGGTGAAACGACGAGAACCAAGCAACACGAGCTCAAAACCTTCGTTACGGATTTGGCTGCTCGCGGGAGCTTCCTCTGTAGCACTGGTCGCCGGGGTGGTCACAGTTGCCACGCGGACCGTGCATGCAGATGCGCCGCTTCCCCGACTGGCCACGGCGGCTTCCGCCGCGGTCTCCGCAACGAGCGCGACGCCGGTATCGCTGGCGCCTCATCAGCCCGTGGAAAGCGCTACGGCTCATGCACTCAAAGGCCTGGCCTCCTGGTACGGCGGACGATTCAACGGTCGCCATACCGCAAGTGGAGAGCGCTACGACATGAACGCCATGACCGCCTGCCATCCAACTCTTCCCTTTGGCTCGCTGGTTCGGGTTAGCAACACCGTGAACAAGAGGTCGGTGGTGGTTCGCATTACCGATCGAGGCGCTCTTCAAGAGGGGCGCATCATTGATCTCTCCTTGGCCGCCGCCCAAAAGCTGGCGATGACCAAGGCCGGACTTGCCACAGTCGAGTTGGAAGTCATCTCGCTGGGCAAACCTCACACCAAAAAGTAGACAACCATGTATCTGCGGAAGATCCAAGGCCAGCCTCCGGGCTGGCCTTGGCTGCATCAGGAGGCAGTATTCTCCTATGGACTAGTCACGGAGATAGTGAGCGGTCCCAAGGTGGTTGAGCGACCGCCGGAGTCGATGGCCACCACCGTGACGGCGTGTGTGCCAGTGGAGAGTGCGGCCACAGAGGCAACAATCTGGTAGCCGGAATTGGCCCACGAGGAATTATTGAAGTAGCTGGCCACATCCGTGCGCGACAGGCCGAGCGTCGGCGTGCCAAAGAATACTCCATCCACGTAAACCTTGACGTTGCCGAGCGGTGAACCATCCACCGGATCGGCAACCCAGCCCCGGACCAATAGCGAATCACTCTGCGGAAGAGTGCTGCTGCCGGTGGCAGAATCGACGGCGACATCGAGGCTTCCGACAGGCGGGCCACCGGTGACGGTAATGGTGAGCGGTCCCAAGGTAGTCGAGCGTCCGCCTGAGTCGATGGCCACCACCGTGACAGAGTGTGTGCCGATGGAGAGCGCCGCCACGGAGGCAACAAGCTGATAGCCGGATTTGGCCCACGAGGAATTATTGAAGTAGCTGGCCACATCCGTGCGCGACAAGCCGAGCGCAGGCGTGCCAAAGAAAACTCCATCCACGTAAACCTTCACGTTGCCGAGTGGCGAACCATCCACCGGATCGGCAACCCAGCCCCAGACCAATAATGAATCAGTCTGAGGAAGAGTACTGCTGCCGGTGGCCGAATCAACGGCGACATCGAGGCTTCCGACTGGCGGCCCACCGGTCACGGTAATGGTGAGCGGTCCCATAGTGGTTGACCGCCCGCCGGAGTCGATAGCCACCACCGTGACAGAATGTGTGCCCGTGGAGAGCGCCGCCACGGAGGCAACAAGTTGATAGCCGGATTTGGCCCACGAGGAGTTATTGAAGTAGCTGGCCACATCCGTGCGCGACAGGCCAAGGGTCGGCGTGCCAAAGAAAACTCCATCCACGTAAATCTTCACGTTGCCGAGCGGCGATCCATCCACCGGATCGGCAACCCATCCCCGAACTAGCAGCGAATCGGTCTGCGGAAGAGTGCTGCTGCCGGTAGCCGAATCGACGGCGACATCGAGGCCTCCGACAGGCGGGCCACCGGTCACGGTAATGGTGAGCGGCCCCAAGGTAGTCGAGCGACCGCCGGAGTCGATGGCCACCACCGTGACGGCGTGTGTGCCAATGGAGAGTGCGGCCACGGATGCAACGAGTTGATAGCCGGATTTGGCCCAAGTGGAATTATTGAAATAGCTGGCCACATCTGTGCGGGACAGGCCAAGCGTCGGCGTGCCAAAGAAAACTCCATCCACATAAACCTTGACGTTGCCCAGCGGCGAACCATCCACCGGATCGGCAACCCAACCCCAGACCAGCAATGAATCCGTCTGCGGAAGAGTGCTGCTTCCGGTAGCGGAATCGACGGCGACATCGAGGCTTCCGACAGGCGGGCCTCCAGTCACGGTAATGGAGAGCGGCCCCATAGTGGTCGAGCGCCCGCCGGAGTCGATGGCCACCACCGTGACAGCGTGTGTGCCGATGGAGAGCGAAGCCACAGAGACAACAAGCTGATAGCCGGATTTGGCCCACGAGGAGTTATTGAAGACGCTGGCCACATCCGTGCGCGTCAAACCAAGCGTCGGCGTGCCAAAGAACACTCCATCCACGTAAACCTTGACGTTGCCGAGCGGCGAGCCATCGTTCTGGTCGGCGACCCAACCGGAAACAACCAGCGAATCGGTTTGGGGAATCGTCGTGCTGCCGGTTCCTTTGTCCACGGCCGAATCAAGACTTCCCACCGGCGGAGGCGGAATCATGGTATACGCAGCGGAGGCGACGGCAGAGTTCGCGTAGCCCGTGGCCACGGCAATGGCTTTGATGGTCTCCGTCAATGCCGTCGTTGCCGGAACGGTAATGGCACCGCTGTAAAGATTGGATGCCGTGGTGGGCGTCGTTCCATCGGTGGTGTAGTAGATTGCTGCTCCGTTGGTCGAATCAGCAATAGTCACCGACTGCGATGTGGTGTAGCTTCCAGTGGCGGGCGAGAAGGTTGGCGCCGAGGCGGGCGGAGTCATCACGTAAGCAGCCGAAGCTACCGGAGAAGCAGAATAGCCGGAAGCCACGGCGACAGCCTGAATGGTCTCCGTGCTTCCAGCCGTTGCCGGAACAACAATAGCGGCAGTGTACTTGGTCGAACTGGTAGTTGGTGTCGTTCCGTTGGTTGTGTAGTAGATGGTTGCGCCGGTTGTCGAGTCGGAGAGGGTCACCGACTGCGCCGTTGTATAAGTTCCGGCAGTAGGCGAGAAGCTGGGCGCCGAGGCAGGCGGAGTCATCACGTAAGCGGCCGAAGCAACCGGAGATGCTGAGTAGCCGGAGGCAACGGCGATAGCCTGAATGGTCACAGTGCTTCCCGCCGTTGCCGGAACGCTGATCGCGGCCGTGTACTTGGTCGAACTGGTGGTGGGCGTTGTTCCGTTGGTTGTGTAGTAGATGATTGCGCCGGTCGTCGGGTCGGACAGAGTAACCGACTGCGCAGTGGTGTAGGTTCCGGCAACGGGCGAGAAGCTGGGCGCGGTGGCGGGCGGCGTCATCACATAAACGGCAGATGCAATCGGAGAAGCCGAGTAGCCCGTCGCAACGGCGATAGCCTGAATGGTCTCCGTACTTCCAGCCGTTGCCGGGACAGCAATCGCGGCGGTGTACTTGGTTGAACTGGTGGTGGGCGTCGTTCCATCGGTGGTGTAGTAGATCGTTGCGCCGGTTGTCGAATCGGACAGAGTAACCGACTGCGCAGTGGTGTATGTACCGGAAGCAACCGAGAAACTGGGCGCCGCAGCAGGCGGCGTCATCACATAAGCAGCCGAAGCTACCGGAGAAGCAGAATAGCCGGAAGCCACGGCGACAGCCTGAATGGTCACAGTGCTTCCCGCCGTTGCCGGAACGCTGATCGCGGCAGTGTACTTGGTCGAACTGGTAGTAGGCGTTGTTCCGTTGGTTGTGTAATAAACGGTCGCGCCGGTTGTCGAATCAGAAATGGTCACCGACTGCGCAGTGGTATAGGTTCCAGCAGCAGGCGAGAAGCTGGGCGCGGTAGCGGGCGGCGTCATCACATAAGCGGCCGAGGCAACCGGAGACGCCGAGTATCCCGTCGCAACTGCAATAGCCTGAATGGTCTCCGTACTTCCCGCCGTTGCCGGAACAACAATAGCGGCAGTGTACTTGGTCGAACTGGTAGTAGGCGTTGTTCCATTCGTTGTGTAGTAGATCGTCACACCGGTCGTCGAATCGGACAGAGTAACCGACTGCGCAGTGGTGTAACTTCCGGAAGCAACCGAGAAGGTAGGCGCCGAGGCAGGCGGAGTCATCACATAAGTGGCAGAAGCAACCGAAGAAGCCGAGTAGCCCGTCGCAACGGCGATAGCCTGGATGGTCTCCGTACTTCCAGCCGTCGCCGGAACAACAATAGCGGCAGTGTACTTGGTCGAACTGGTAGTGGGCGTTGTTCCGTTGGTTGTGTAGTAGATCGTCGCGCCGGTTGTCGAATCGGAAATGGTGACCGACTGCGCAGTGGTATAGGTTCCGGCAGCGGGCGCAAAAGCGGGCGCGGTGGCGGGCGGCGTCATGGTATACACCGCGGATGCAACGGATGAGTTTGCGTAGCCCGCGGCAACGGCAATGGCCTTGATGGTCTCGACCAGCGGAGCCGTTGCCGGAACGGTAATGGCTCCGCTAAAGAGATTGGATGCGGTGGTGGGCGTCGTTCCGTCGGTGGTGTAGTAAATCGCTGTTCCGGCAGTCGAATCGGAGATTGTGACCGATTGCGCGGTGATATAAGTGCCAGAGGCAAGCGAAATGACCGGTTGAGTGACAAATAAAACCTGTACGAGGAGTTGAAGAGTATGAACGTGTCCGCCGCCCGTGGCCGTAATGGTGATCGGATAAATTCCCGTGGCCATTGTGCTTGAGACGCTGATCGCCAGCGCATCCGAAGCTGCCGCGCTGAGCGCCAGGCTGGCGGCGGCTGGGGTCACGGTAATGCCGGTGGGCGCGCTGGAAGCAAGCGTAACCGTTCCGCTGAAGCCATTGATCGGCGAGAGCGCCAAGGTGCTGACGCCCGATCCTGAGCGAGAGATCTGCACTTCGGCATTCTGCGTGGTCAGGGAGAAATCCGATTGAGCCACGGTGATGTTGACGGTGTTGGAGGAGGCCGTTGTGTAATTGCTATCTCCCAGGTAAACCACGGTGAAGATGCTGCTTCCATTGGCAAGGACGAAGCCGGGCAGGGTTAGCGAGGCCGTGCCGCTCGTGAGCGCGGCGGTGACGTAGATGCTTTGGCTCTCGGTCAAAAAGGCGACGGTTCCGGTGGGAGTTGCCGAGCCGGAGGGACCGGCAACCGTAACAGCAAGCGTAAAGTTCTGGCTGGGCGCGGGATTGGCCAGACTGGTGGTGAGCGCGACGGTGGGCGTGAGCTTGCTGGCCGTGGCCGTAACCGTTGCCCCGGTGGCGCTGCTGCCCAACCAATTGCTGTCGCCGGAGTAAGTGGCAGAGAGGGTCAGCGCGCCCGCGGAAACGCCAGTAAAGGTCACCACCGACTCCAGATTTGCGCTTCCGGCCGGGCCGTAAGACTTCCAAGTGCCGTTGGCCGTTTTGCTGCCCAGTTTGACGGTGAGTGTGCCAGTGGGCAGCGCGCCGTAAAAGGGCAGATCGCCGGCAGAAAGCTGCACATCGACCGCCACGCTCGATCCCGCCGCCACGCTTGTCACCAGAGGGGTGACGGTGAGATAGGTGCTGCCTTGCGCCACGGTGAACGCGGCGGCGCTGGATGTGGCCGAAGGCAGGTAGCTGGGGTCGCCGGAGTAGGATTCGCTGATGGTGTGGCTGCCGGGCGCAAAGACGCCGGTGGACCACTCCGCCATGCCGCGCGCGTTGAGCGGTTGCGTGCTGGTGGTGACGGCCGATCCAATTGTGTCCGTAAAGGTGACGGCTCCAGTGGCCGGAGTGGACTGCGTGGAGATGGTGGCGTTGGAGCTGACCGGTTGCGCATCCAGAAAGACCTGCGCGCCGTAAGGCACGGGGTTGACTGAGGAAAGCGGAGACAAGGTCAGGTTGGCAGGGTTTAATACCCACCCGGTGGCGGCCAAAGTATCGCTTTCCGGGCTGATGGTGACAGTGACCGGCGACGATTTGCTGGCGGCAAAAGTGTTGCTGCCTCCGTAAGATGCGGTCAGTTGGTAAGTTCCGCCGGGCAGATTATCCACCACGGCGTAGAAGCTGCCCGCCGTCAACGATTCCGTGCCGATGCCGGCGTAGTGAGAGAGGCCGTCATTGCCGGTCAGGCTGATGGTTCCGGTGGGCGTGCCTGATCCGCTGGTGGGTGCAACCGTGCCTTGGACGGTGGTGGACTTGCCATGGATAAAGCTGGTTGGGCTCACGCTGAGCGTGGTTGTGGTGGGCGCAAGGACGATGCTGCTCCAATACTGAATCAGTTTGGCAACGTCAACCGAGCCAAGGCCGGTGGCCAGGTCGTATCCCGTACCGGCTGAGTAGCCGCTCTCGGTGTTGTAGCCAATCGAGTTGGTGGCCGTGGAGCCGGTTACGCAGTTGGTGGTGCCAGAGTCGCACAGCACCGTGTTGCTGCCCACCGTCACATCATGAAAGGCGGTTGGCTGCGTGGAGGCGAGCGGGTAGTAGATGAAGTCGGCCTGCCCCTGCCAACTGCCGACGCTTTGGTTGACCAGCGCCTGAATGGCAGCCATCGACGGAGCGGAGACTGAAGTGCCTCCCACGCCGGTGATGACCACGGTTCCGCTGCTGGTCAAGTTGGCGCTGGAGCAGTCGCCGGGACTGGCGCAGATAGGATAAAAGCTGTAGTTGTAACCATTTGCGGCAAACAGTGAAAGGTCAGGCAAGTCGCGCACGCCATCCGCCGGTACGCCGGAGCCTGTCTGCCACGCAGGCTTGGGATAGCCCAGGCCGTTTTGCGCATGGCTGCTGGCGCCCCCTCCACCGGCGATGATCGTCGAACTCACCAGACTCTCCGGATTACCTGCGTCGGCCAGGTTATAGCCGAAGAAATCATTCCAGGCCTGTTCGGGAATCGTCTGCTTGAGGCTGACGCCCGGCGCTGTGGTGGCACCCGACCAATAGGTGGCTAGCTGCGTATTAAGGGTGGAGGAGGCATACTGGCTGTAATAAAAGTCCGTGCCGCCCACCGCGACGTCGTAGGGCGTGGAGGCAATGCCATTGACCGCAAGGCCCTCCTGGGCTTCCGTTTGAAGATCAAAGTCGTCGCAGCCCGCCGAGCCGCCGTCGCCGGTTGCGACAAAAGGCGTTTGGCCCTGTGCGGCGGCCTGCTGCCAGAGCGCGCTCCAAAAGGCGTTGCCGCTTGCACCCAACTGCGCCTCGCACTCTCCGTAACTGGTGCTGATGACGCTGGCTTGATCGTCTTCCACGGCGCGCATGGCAGCCAACTCCAGGCCGTCGGTGGTGGCCGTTCCGGCCGAGGTGTACAGCAGGACCGTCGCGCCGGGAGCTACTGATCCGGCAATCTCCAGATCGAGATAGGCCTCCGTGGATTGGTCATTCATCCCCGGATCTTCACCATCCACCACCACCGTCGGCAGGTTTGCCGTGAGTCCGAAGAGGCTTTGATAAGCCTGCACCAGGCTCAGGTCCACATTCGATGAGCTGATAATGGCGATGGACTGGCCCGCGCCGGTAATGCCATTCTTGTAAACCGGATTGATGTCGTACTGCGTGGCAAAATCACCGGGCGCCACCACAAAGTCCACGCCGCCCGACACCGGAAACGTCCACTGCGGCGTGGCTTGATGAGTTCTGGCATTGAACTGGGCCGCGCCCATCACCTTCAAGCTGGGCTTTGGATGAAGATCGCTGATGGGCGTCAAACCGGCAATCACCGGGGCCAGGGCGGCGGGAACGGATGGCTCGCCGAGGTTGGCCAGATGCGTCTGGCCGTTGATCTGAAAGCGGTGAATCTGCGTCTGGAAGGCCTCGCTTACCTGACCGGCGCTTCCCGAAAACTCAATCGCCAGCCGCCCTGCATGCACCTGATTGACACTCAGCCCGTGCGCTTGCAACCAGGCGGTCACGGCGGCCACATCCGAGTCGGCCGGACCGTAGAGTCGGCCAAACTCCTCCGGCTTGAGCCACTGATGATAGGCCGCGCTGCCCGGCGTGTGCGCCGCCTGAATAAAATCTCGCAGCGCCTCCTCTTGAGCCGGTGAGCGCTTGAGCATCAGCAACATCCGTCCGGCAGGCAGGGAGTCTTCCACCGCCCCAAGGTCGATGGGAGCCGGTGCGCCGGGTTGAAGAACCCTGGCCTGAAGCAGTGGGCTCGTATTGCCGGCCAGGGTCGCGCGGTCGCTTTCATCCACAGGGCCCAGAACCCTCGGTGAAGGCTCCGGCATCGGCGGCGAGGCCTGACCAATGGGGACTCCAAGGGTCAGCCCCAAGATAGCCGGCACCACGCACCGAAGATGGAAACGCAACCGTCCCATGCACAGGTTATCGGCCCCGTGCAATGCGTTCGGTAGTCAGAGCGCCTTCTGAGAAGATTACCTAAGTATTTGTTAAAAATGTACAGAAGTGTTTCAGATGAGATCAATCCAATCCTCGCCGATCAAAGGTGCGTCCGCCCACGGACATTTGAAGTACTGAAAAGCCTCCACAGATTGCAGTAGATACGAGTCCCCCAATCGTTTCTCACGATCCGCTCCAATTGAACCACAATTCGTGCAACGTTAACCTGCCATTGATCTTCATCCCGCAAACTGGCTTCAGAGATTCCGGCGCGGCTGCGGAATCCGGGATAGCCTCTGCATCAAGGAGCGGAAATGCCCCTGTCAACCATCTCCTATCTCTGGCGTGACCGGAAGGCCACCGAAGGCTTTCGGACCGGCGTATCGTTGCATAGCCACACCAACCAGTCGCACGAAACCCTCGACTTCCTGGCCAACTTCGGCAGTCAGTATCCGTGGTTGCGCCCGCTGCTGACGCGCCTTGAGCAGCGCTCCGAGCATCTTCACGGCGTTTCTATCAACTACGCGGCCAGCTACTGGACCCCGCCCATGACCCCCAAGCTGGCCTTTGATCTGGAATCCCGCCAGGTGGAAAAGCTCAACCTCGATTCGATGGTCTCCATCACCGACCACGACACCATCAACGCGCCCATGCTGCTGCGCACCGTGCCCAGCGCCCGCCAGATTCCGGTCTCGGTCGAGTGGAGCGCCCCCTACGGCGAGCAGTCCTTCCACCTCGGCGTGCACAACCTGCCCAGCGCCCGCGCCCATGAGTGGATGCGGACCCTCGCCGAATACACCGCGCACCCTGACGACGCCCGCTTCACCGAGATTCTGCGCGCCCTGGATGAGGAGCCCAATGTGCTGGTGGTCTTCAATCATCCGCTTTGGGATTTGTATTTGATCGGCCAGGAGCGCCACAATTTTCTGGTCAACCAGTTCCTGCTCAAGAACGGCAACTACCTGCACGCGCTGGAGTTGAACGGCCTGCGCAACTGGGATGAAAACCGCGCCGTGCGCCGGTTGGCCGAGCAGTGGAATATGCTGCTCATCTCAGGCGGCGACCGCCACGGCGTCGAGCCCAACGCCAACATCAATTTGACCAACGCCACCAGCTTCACCGAGTTTGTGCATGAAGTGCGGCGCGAGAAGAAGAGCGATATGCTCTTCATGCCGCAGTACGCCCAGCCCTGGAAGCATCGCCTGCTGCAATCCACCATCGATGCCATCCGCAACTATCCCGAATTCCCCCTCGGATCGCGCACCTGGGATGAGCGTGTCTATCATCCCGATGCCAGCGGCGTCATCCGTCCCCTGTGCGAGTTATGGCCCAGCGGCAAACCGCCCAGAGCGATGAGCTGGCTGCTGGCCATGGTGCAGATGATGGGCTACGCTCCGCTCTCCGGCGGTCTACGCATCGCCTGGAGCGACGCCCGCCAGATGCGCGTTGCCCTCGGTGAATAGATTCCATGCTATCGGGTGCCCCAGGTCCGGATCTTCGGACCTGGGATTGCCGCAAATCTATGAGAAGCAGGCGGGGTCAATACCACCGAGGAATTGAATGTTCGCACAATCCGCCCTGGAAAACGACCTCACGTCCACTTCGCCCTCAACGCTGCCAAAACCAACCCCGCCCCGCGTAGCTTACTTTCCCGACTCCTTTCATGAAGTCAACGGCGTGGCCCACACCAGCCGCCACTTCGAGGCCTTCGCCCGCCGCCGCAACCTGCCCTTTCTCTGCGTACGCGCCGGTGACCGCAGCCCGTCCTTCACCGAGGACGGCCCGGTCCAGACCCTCGAACTGCCGCGCGGTTTCTTCTCCATCCCCATCGAAAAAGATCTCAGCTTCGATCCCGCTTATCTGCGCCATCTCTCGTTGATCCGCTCTGTCTTCGAGCGCTTCCGCCCTGATCTGGTCCACGTCACCGGCCCCAGCGAAATCGGCCTCATCGGCGCATGGCTCGCCCGCCGCCATGCGCTGCCCATCGCCGCCAGTTGGCACACCAACATCCACGAGTACGCCGCCCGCCGCGCCGCCCGCTTCCTGCGCTTTCTCCCCTCCCCGCGCTCAGCCGCCGTCTGCCAAAAAATCGAAGACCTCTCCATGGCCGCCACCGCCCGCTTCTATCGCATGGCCCGCGTCCTCTACGCGCCCAATCCCGACCTCTGCGCGCTGCTGGAACGCCACACCGGCCAAAGCTGCCGCCTGATGCCGCGCGGCGTGGATGCTGCGCTCTTCAATCCCGCCAAGCGACCGCGCAACCCCGACGACCGGCAAACCATCCTCGGCTTTGTCGGTCGTATGTCGGTTGAAAAAAACGTTGCGCTGCTCGTCCGCATTCAGCAGGAGCTCGAAGCGCGGGGCGAGACAAACTTCCGCTTCCTGCTCATCGGTCAGGGCAAGCAGGAGGAATGGCTGCGCCAGCGCCTGCCCCGCGCCGAGTTCGCCGGCATCCTTAAGGGCGAACCGCTCGCCCAGGCCTTTGCGCGCATGGACCTGTTCGTCTTTCCCTCGCACACTGACACCTTCGGCAACGTGGTGCTTGAGGCGCTCTCGAGCGGCGTGCCGGCCATCGTCACCCCCAGCGGCGGCCCGGCCACCATCGTGCGCAACCACCTCACCGGCCGCATCGTCCCCGACGATGAATTCACCCCCGCCATCGCCGATCTGCTCGCCGACCCCGCCCGCCACGCCCAGATGCGCCAGGCCGCCCGCGCCTACGCCCTCACCGCCAGTTGGGACTCCGTCTTCGAGGGCGTCTACACCGGCTACCAATCTCTTCCCGTTGCCCTCTAACAGCCTTGTATCGCCGCCAGCCTGCGATTGAATGTGATCGGTGATTTTTCTCGCCCGTGCCCCATCCATTCCCGCGTCTTTTGCGGGAATGGATGGGAAACGATGTCACTATCTTCTTGCCGGATCAATCACAGCCCGTGCCCCATCCATTCCCGCGCCTTTTGCGGGAATGGGTGGGAAACGACATCACTATCTTCTTGCCGGATCAATCACAGCCCGTGCCCCATCCATTCCCGCGTCTTTTGCGGGAATGGGTGGGAAACGATGTCACTATTTTCTTGCCGGATCAATCACAGCCCGTGCCCCATCCATTCCCGCGCCGTAGGCGCAGCGATAATAAATCTCATCGGAAACGCAACGAGGAATCTGTTTTCCATACCGATGCCGACGGTAGCTCGACGACCCGCGCCGTAGGCGCAACGTTCATTAGCCCACCGTTTCAACGGTGGGGATGAACCCAACCAACAATTCAACGGAGTCCCATAGGGACGGCGCCCCAGCCATCCATGCAATGCCCTGGCTCCTGATCCATGCGTGAACCTGGATATCCACACTTCAGGTGCTTCATCCGAAACTCTCAACCACGGCAAAACCTCTTGAATCACTATAGAGAATTCGATATTCTCTCAGTGCATGACAAATTCCCCATTCAGCGCCGCGTCTCTACTCGCCTTCACTGTGCTGGCTCTTGCTCCGGCCATTGGCCAGCAAGCCACCCCGCCCGCCTTCGATAGCGGCTCCGCGCTCGACCCCACCATGCAATTCATTGAAGCCAGGCTGAATGCGATTGGGCCTATTCGCTACGTGATCAGTTGGAAGAATACCAACGACGGAAGCACCTCCACCAACACCATCATGGATCTGCAATCCAAGTTTTCCGCCGATTCCACCCGCTGCCGCATCTCCTTCCATGACAAGATGATCAGCGCCAGCAGAATCGATCACGACGGCGATTTTGATTTCCTCCTGAACAGCGCGCAGAGCGTTTCGGTTGAACCCCTCAGTCAGCTTGATTCCGAGTTTGCCGCCGAAAGCGGCTCCCCCAACTTTATCGCCACTTCGACGGCCCCCGCGCAGTTCGCGCTGGTGGTTCACTTGAACGACGGAAAGAAGCTTAACTTCGACTTTGCCGATGAGGGCGCGGCAAACGGCGTCTCCAAGGCCATGACGCGCGCCATTGAACTCTGCGCCGGCGGAGCCAGTGATCCTTTTGCGCTCACCGCTGAAGAGCGCTCCGCGATTGAAACAGACCAGCAGGAGACCGCCGAGCGCGGACGCCAGTTTGCCGCCCTGCAGGCGCAGAAGGTTGCCGAGCAGCAGGCCGCGGAACAGGCTCGCCAGGCTGAGTTGCAGGCTCAGCAGCAGGCCGCCGCCGAGGCGCAGGCCCATGATCAGGCCATCGCCGCCTGCAACAAGCAATGCGAGGCCACCAAAAAATCCTGTCTCCGAGGGGCTCACACATTGCACGCGCTGAGCTTTGCAACCGCCATGCTGGGGGCCTTGAACAACAACAGCGATGCCGTCAATACCGGGACCGATGGAATGGATTCCGCCCACAACGACGGGCAAACCTGCAATGACAATGCCGACGCATGCAAAGCCAATTGCCAGTAACTCGGATTTTGTGAATCTTGGCTGATCTCCAACCGACTTTTGCAGGAGAATGACCGTGAACTGCTCTCTCCCACGTATGCTTTTCGCCTTGCTCCTGGCGCTGATTGCGCCCGCCGCCGCGGGTGCTCAACAGGCTAGCCAGAACAGCCCTTCGCTGGCCTTTACCATGCGTTACATTCAGCAAAATGCCGTCGAGGGAAGGCTCACTTATACCGCCGATGTCATCGATTCCGCGCAGAGCGGCGCCGTCTGGAGGAACTCCTTCACCGCCGAGACCAGCAACCTGACGGCCGACGCCCCGAGTTGCCGCCTCACCTATCATTGGCGCACTGAAGTCAACGGCAGCGTTACCGATGACGCCGACTACACCCTGCCGCTGCGCGAGGTCGGCAGCGTCCAGGTGGTGCCGCAGGATAAGAATCAGGCGCTGGTGGACTCCCGCACCGGCCACCCACAGTGGACCTCGCGCGTCTCGCCGTTCGTCTATGCGCTGGTCGCCAGCCGCTCTGGAGGAGTGGAGAATGTCTTCCTCTTCTCCAGCGAAGAGACCGCCTATCGCGTCGCCAAAGCCATGCGACACGCCGTCGAACTCTGCGCCAGCGGAAAGGATACCTTCTAAATGCACTTGCAAGATGGAGTTTGTCGATCCGCAGCGCTTCTTCTTCTATCGATTTCCGGCATGGTTGCCGGAACCTCTCATGCCCAGAATCAGACCGCTGCCAATGTTCCCATGCAGGCCTCTTCCGCATTGCCCAGTGATTCTTCCGGCGCATCGACCCCGGCTTACGCGCCGCAGTCCGGCGGAGACGACGCCGGCATCTGGCGCGACAACGACACCGGGCTCAACTGGACCCAATCGGACAACGGACAGGATTTGAATTGGGATCAAGCGCTCAGTTACTGCAAGGGCTTGCGCTTGGGCGGCTTTTCAGATTGGCGCTTGCCGGAGATTGACGACTTGAAGCAGATTGACGATCCGCTAAGTCCAGGCCATCTGAAAGGCCCGCTTCAACTCACCGGCCAGCAGTGGAGCGCCACCGAAATCTCGAATGGGGCCGCATATTCACGCGACTTCCGCTTCAGCAGCCAATCCGGCTTTCGCGCTCTCTGTGTGCGCCGCTCGGTCATCGGCGTCGCCTTCAAGGATACATTCAAGGATGGCGTGCGGGTGCAGAGAGTCGCTTCAGGCGGTCCCGCCGAGAGAGCCGGCATCAAGTCCGGCGACACCATCCTCACCATTGATGGCCGTAGCCTTTCCAGCAACGAGGACTTCGTCAACGATATCGCACCACGCCGTCCCGGCTCCTCCGCCACCCTCGATGTCCGGCGCAATGGCACGGTGATGCAGTTCACCGTAACCATCGCCTCCAATTAAGCAACCACGGATGAACTTCAAGTCTTGAAAGGCCACAACTTCAGTCGTGCCGCATGTGCCTAAAATTGTAGCGCCGGCCTTCGCAAATTGTAGCGCCGTGTATGACAGCGTCGGCTTTGTCAAGGCTTTTTTTCAGGCC
>CAZYCV010000076.1:0-17957 GCA_964645305.1 uncultured Occallatibacter sp.
CGCTACTCGGACGAGAAGCTGAAGAAGAAGGCCGGCAAGACGGGCGCGAAGTAAAGCAGGGGTCAGGGATCAGGGATCAGCTAAAACGCTGAGTTGCTGAATCCACAGACTCCGCTACAGGGGATTCGGGGGATTGGATTAGGGGTCAGAAAGTTACGCTGTTGCAGTGACTGATCCCTGATCCCTGACCCCTGATCCCTGAGTCAACCGAACGGGGCCGCTGGGCGGCTCCGCTGATAGGAACGAGAGACCATGATTACGCAGACCAACAGAGACGAAATTCGGCAGCGCATTCACGTACGCATCCGCCGCAAGCTGGCCGGCACCGCAGAGCGGCCGCGCCTGAGCGTGCATCGCTCGCTGACCCACATCTACGCGCAAGTGATTGACGACCAGAAGGGCGAGACGCTGGCCTCCGCATCCAGCCTGGCGCTGAAGCTCAAGACCGGCGGCAACATTGCCGCGGCCAAGGAGATCGGCAAGGCCGTGGCCCAGGCGGCTGTCGCCAAGGGCGTCAAGAAAGTGGTCTTCGACCGCGGCGGTTACCTCTATCACGGGCGCATCAAGGCGTTGGCCGATGCCGCGCGCGAAGCAGGGTTGGAGTTCTAACAAGCAGGGATCAGGGATCAGGTTTCAGGGATCAGAAAAAGCTGAAAAATTTGCATCATTAACTGACCCCTGATCCCTGAAACCTGGAAAAAGAGAGAGCAATGACGATCTTGAAGAAGAAACTCGATGCCAACCAGTACAACCTGAAGGATCAGGTGGTCTCCATCAATCGCGTGACCAAGGTGGTCAAGGGCGGCAAGAATATGTCGTTTGCGGCGCTGGTCGTGGTGGGTGATCCGCTGGCCGGTGTGGTAGGCCACGGTTCGGGCAAGGCCAAGGAAGTTCCCCAGGCGATTCGCAAGGGGATCGAGGCGGCCAAAAAGAACCTGGTTCATGTCAACCTGACCGAGACCTCGATTCCGCATCTGGTGCTGGGCCGTTACGGCGCGGGACAGGTGCTGCTGAAGCCGGCCCCGGAAGGCACGGGCGTGATTGCCGGCAAGGCGGTGCGCGCGGTGATGACTGCCACCGGCATCCAGAATGTGCTTACCAAGAGCCTGGGTTCGCCCAACCCGCACAACGTTATCAAGGCGACCTTCAATGCTCTGGTGCAGTTGCGCGACCGGGCGGAAGTGGCCAATATGCGCGGCAAGTCCGTCGAGGAGCTTTAAGCCATGACCGAGACCAAGATGATCAAGATTCAGTATTACCGCTCCAAGAACTCCACGCCGTTCAAGCACCGGCTGGTGGTCAAGGGGCTGGGCTTTACGCGGCTCAACCAGATCGTCGAGCGCGTGGACAACGAATCCGTGCGGGGCATGGTCAAGGCCATTCCGCATCTGGTTCGGATTGTGGAAGACTAGGGAACAGGTTAACAAGTGAACAGGTTGACAGGTTAACCTGTTCACTTGTCAACCTGTCAACTTGTCAACATGACACAACGCGAGTCGGCGGGCCTAAGCCCGGCCGGCGCTACAGCGAGGAAACAATGGCAACGAGAAATCTATCGAATTTACGCGCGCCCCGCAAGGCGAACACCGGGCGCAAGCGTGTCGGACGCGGTATGGGTTCCGGCATGGGCAAGACCTCGACCCGCGGCCACAAGGGCCAGGGTCAGCGCACCGGCACCAGCATGATGCGCGGCTTTGAAGGCGGCCAGATGCCGCTGCATCGCCGCCTGCCCAAGCGCGGCTTCACCAACATCTTCCGCACCGAGTATACGGTGGTGAATCTGGACCGTCTGGTCGAGCACCTGGAAGGGATCGCGCTCACCGAGATCAAGCTGGAAGACTTCAAGAAGCTCGGTTTGGCTTCGAGCAAGAATGCGCTTATCAAGATCCTCGGCTCCGGCGAACTGACCTCGGCGCTCACCATTCACGCCCACAAGTTTTCCAAGTCGGCCGTCGAGAAGATCGAAAAGGCCGGCGGCAAGGCTGTTGTTCTCGGCGGCGAGACTGAAGCGCCCAAGGGCAAACTGGTCGCCAAGGCGAAGAAGTAAGTTTCGGCTTGCCCGGTCTCAAAATCGAGACCGGGAAAGCCACAAACGCCCGAACGCGGATAACCCATCATGCTTGAGACTTTTCTAAATATCTTCCGGATTCCCGACCAGCGCAAGCGAGTGTTTTTTATGCTCGGCATTCTGCTTGTCTATCGCCTGATCGCCGAGTTCAGATGAGATCTGAATGAGATAGTTTTCATGAGTAGGCAGGACAGACAGCACCCTGCGCAAGTAAGATGGTCAGAGTAAAGATTCAAGCGGCGGCAAACGCCATGAAGCGGATAACCAATCATGCTTGAGAAATTTCTTAATATCTTCCGTATCCCAGACCTGCGCAAGCGGGTGCTCTTTATGCTCGGCATTCTGGCCGTCTACCGTTTTGGCGCCTTTGTTCCCACGCCGGGCGTTGACCCCCACATGCTGGAGCGGATGTTTGACGCGCAGGGCGGTTCCGCGCTGGGCTTGTTGAACCTGTTCGGCGGCGGCAACCTGCGCCGCATGACGGTCTTCGCCTTGGGCATCATGCCCTACATCACGGCCTCAATCATCTTTCAGTTGCTGACCGTGGTCTATGAGCCGCTGGCGCGCATCCAGAAGGAAGGCGAGCTGGGGCGGCGCAAGATCACCCAATGGACGCGCTACATGACGGTGCTGCTGGCTGCCTTGCAGTCGATCGGCATCGCCTTCATGCTGCAAAAAGGCGGCATGGTGCTGAATCCCGGCATCGGCTTTGTGCTGATGACGGTGCTGACGCTGACCACCGGCACGGCCTTCATCATGTGGCTGGGCGAGCAGATTACCGAGCGCGGCATCGGCAACGGCATGAGCTTGCTGATCTTTACCGGTATCATCGCCGGCCTGCCGCGGGGCGTCATCGATCTGGCCGAGAAGGTGCAGACCAACCAGTGGGGATCGTTCACCATCGTGGCGATTGCGCTGCTGATTGTGGGCATGGCGGCTGTGGTGGGCTTCATCGTCTTTGTCGAGCGCAGTGAGCGGCGCATCCCGATCCAAAGCGCGCGGCGCATCGTTGGCCGTCGCATGATGGGCGGTCAGGCCAGCCACTTGCCCCTCAAGGTGAACTCCGGCGGCGTGATGCCGGTCATCTTTGCGGCTTCGATTCTCTCTGCGCCGATGCTGCTCAGCCGCACGGATTTTGTGCAGAACAGCGGTTTCTTGCGGCCCATCTTCGATGCGCTCACCCCCGGTTATCCGTGGTATGAGCTGCTCTATATGCTGGCCATCATCTTTTTCGCTTACTTCTACATCTCGATTGTGATGAAGCCGGACGACATTGCCGACAACTTCCGCAAGTCGGGTTCGTTCATTCCGGGCATCCGCCCCGGCAAGCGCACCTCGGATTTCATCAACGATATTCTGACCCGCATCACGCTGGTCGGCGCCGTCTACCTCATCATCATTTCGCTGGTGCCCACCTTCCTGATTTCGGGCATTCGCTTTGACAAGATTTGGCTGATCGGCAAGGTCTTCGAGAGCCTGCCGGCGTGGACCACGCACGGCTTGGGGGTCAACTTCTACTTTGGCGGCACCTCGCTGCTGATCGTGGTGGGTGTGGCCATGGATACTGTTAACCAGATCGAATCGCAGTTGATTATGCGCCATTATGACGGATTTTCGCCGCGCTCCGGTCGCATTCGCGGAAGGAAAACCTGGTAATGTCTTCATCGGAAACGAATCTTCAGGGGCAGGGAGCGGATCAAAAGGCCGCTCCAGGCCCCATTCTATTGTTAGGCGCGCCCGGAGTGGGCAAGGGAACTCAGGCCAAGGAACTCATCAAGGTCTGGGGCGTTCCGCAGATCTCCACCGGCGATCTGCTGCGCGGCAATGTGGCACAGGGAACCGAACTGGGCAAGACGGCCAAGGCGATCATGGGTCGCGGCGAACTGGTTCCGGATACGTTGGTCAACGAGATGGTGGCGGTCCGGCTGACGCAGCCCGACACGGCCAACGGCTACATTCTGGACGGCTTTCCGCGCACCCTGGTGCAGGCCGATTGGCTGGACGAGCGCCTGGCCGCGCTCGCGGGCACGTTGCCGGTGGTTGCCGTCAGCATCAAGGTGGACTATAATCAACTCTTGCGCCGTATTACCGGGCGCAGGAATTGCCCTGTCTGCCAGACGATTTATAACCTCTACGGCAAGCCTCCAGCGAAGGAAGGCTATTGCGACGTGGATGGAGCAGCTCTGGTTCAGCGAGCCGACGACACGGAGAAGGTCTTCGAGGAGCGGATGCGCGCCTACGAGGCCTTGACCGCGCCTGTGGTCGAGCATTACCGGGCGGCGGGGCGCTTTGCGGAAGTGGATGGAGACCGGCCGATTCTAGAAATCGCGGCCGGAATTGTTGCTGCTGTCGATGGGTTGAGGAAATAGGGATCAGGTTTCAGGGGTCTGGGATCGGGCGGCAAAGCCTGGTGAGGCAGAATAGACTGATCCCTGACCTCTGACCCCTGATCCCTGAAAGCTGGGTTAGTGGCTGTAATCGTCAAGTCGTCCAAGGAGATCGAGAAGATGCGCCGCGCCGGTCAGGTGACCCGCGAGGTGCTGGAGCTGGTGCGAGGGCTGGTCAAGCCGGGCGTCACCACTCTCGACTTGGAAAAGGCGGCCGAGGCGCGCTGCAAGGAGTTGGGTGTCAAGCCGGCCTTCAAGGGCTATCACGGTTATCCCTGCTGCCTTTGTACCTCGGTGAACAGCGAAGTGGTGCATGGCATTCCGTCGGCCAAGCGGGTTCTGAAAGAAGGCGAGGTTGTCTCGGTTGACTTTGGGGCCTTTGTAGACGGCTACTGCGGCGACTCGGCAATCACCGTTCCGGTGGGCCAGATCGATCCGCAAACCGCGCGGCTGCTGAAGGCGACCGAGGCTTCGCTGCTGGCGGCGATTGCGGTGGTGAAGCCGGGAGCAACGCTGGGCGATGTCGGTTGGGCGGTGCAAAAGGTTGTTGAAGCCGAAGGGTTTTCGGTGGTGCGGGATTTTGTGGGCCACGGCATCGGCACGCATATGCACGAAGATCCGCAGGTGCCGAACTTTGGCGTGGCCGGACGGGGCATGAAGTTACGCGCCGGCATGGTGATCGCCATTGAGCCGATGGTGAACGCGGGCCATCATGATGTGGTGGTTCTGCCAGACGGTTGGACGGCGGTGACCGCCGATGGAAGTATGAGTGCTCATTTTGAGCACACGGTGGCGGTGACCGCGACCGGAGCGAGAATTCTTACCGAGTAGTACGCTCGGAACAACAGGCCGGAGGGCGTTTGAAGCGCGCTGGCGGAAGCGGGATGCGGTTTGTCAAAAGAAGACATGATTGAGGTCATGGCGGTGGTCGTTGAGACCCTGCCCAATGCCATGTTCAAGGTGAAGCTCGAAAACAATCACGAGGCCTTGACCCATGTCTCGGGGAGGATGCGCAAGAATTTTATCCGCATTCTTCCGGGTGACCGCGTGGCCGTCGAATTGAGTCCTTACGACTTGAATCGCGGGCGGATTGTGTATCGGTACAAGTGAGCTTTCAGCCTTCAGCTTTCAGCTATCAGCTAGTTGATTGGAAGTTGAGAAAGAAAGTAACTGCAAGAAATGAACTGAAAGCTGATAGCTGATAGCTGAAAGCTTTAGGAAGGGCAACAAACAAATGAAGGTTCGTGCATCAGTGAAGAAGATTTGCGTAAAGTGCAAGGTCATCACCCGCCGCGGTGTGGTGCGTGTGATCTGCGAGAACGCAAAGCACAAGCAGCGCCAGGGCTAGTAGAGGCTGGCAGAACGCGGAAGGCTCCACGAAAGGGAACAGGGAACAGGGAGTAGGGAACAGCAAAAGCAAGCTGATACAAGCAATGCAAACTGTTCCCTGTTCCCTATTCTCTGTTCCCTCGGCAAGAGGCTAGTTAGCCTGAGTCAAGGCTTGCGATGAACCTCTGGAGGCAAACCGCTTAACACGCGCGGACCGGCGCTAGGCCGGGGGCGCACAACACGATAGGGAACAGGGATCAGGGAACAGGGATCAGTTAAAAACGCGTCAACGCGAGACACAAACTGACCCCTGATCCCTGACCCCTGAACCCTGAAGAGCAAAGGAATCTCAATGGCACGTATTGCAGGCGTCGATCTGCCGCGTAACAAGCAGGCAAGAATCGCGCTCACATACATCTTTGGCATCGGGGATCCTCGGGCGCTGAAGATTCTGGCGAAGGCGAATGTGGATGCCTTCAAGAAGATCCAGGATCTGGGCGAAGACGAGGTCAACCGCATCCGCCAGGTGATCGAGGACGAGGGTAACGTCGAGGGCGACCTGCGCAAGGACGTCCAGATGCACATCAAGCGTCTGATCGACATTCAAAGCTATCGTGGCACGCGTCACCGCCGTGGTTTGCCGGTGAACGGCCAGCGCACCCACACCAATGCCCGCACTCGCAAGGGCCCGCGCAAGGGTACAGTTGCCGGCAAGAAGAAAGCGACGGGTAAAACATAATGGCAAAGGAACAGAAAGCCGGCAAAGCCGGAGCAGCCAAGGCTGGCAAGAACAAGAAGTTCAAAAAGCGCGAACGCAAGAACGTGCCGTTTGGCGTGGCGTACGTGCAGGCAACCTTCAACAACACCATTGTTACCATCACCGATCAGGTGGGCAACACGCTGAGCTGGAAGAGTTCAGGTTCGCTCGGCTTCCGCGGTTCGCGCAAGGGCACGCCCTTCGCGGCGCAGCAGGCGGCCTCGAACGCGGCCAGCATGGCGCGCGATCACGGTCTGCGCGCGGTGGATGTGCGCGTCTCCGGTCCGGGTTCGGGCCGCGAGTCGGCGATTCGCGCTCTGGCTGCCGCCGGCATCGAGGTACGCACCATCCGCGACGTGACGCCTGTGCCGCACA
Organism: uncultured Occallatibacter sp.; assembly: GCA_964645305.1. GTDB lineage: Bacteria > Acidobacteriota > Terriglobia > Terriglobales > Acidobacteriaceae > Telmatobacter. Next base: position 6,917 of record CAZYCV010000076.1, read on the forward strand.
ACGGCTGCCGTCCGCCCAAGCGCCGCAGAGTGTAAGAAACAGGGATCAGGGATCAGGGGTCAGGGATCAGTTTGTACATTGTGCTACAGGCTGATTCAGTTGACTCCAGATTCCGATCCTGACATCGGGAACGGGAACAGGACTTAGGGCAGTTTCATTCGGCTTCAATGAGTACGAAGCAACTGACCCCTGACCCCTGATCCCTGACCCCTAGCAAGGGCCGGGACGACATGTCCACCGACACGTAAACCGGCCGTCATCCGAAGTAGGAGAAGAAATGGCACGTTATACCGGAGCAGTCTGCCGCCTCTGCCGTCGTGAGGCCACCAAACTTTTTTTGAAGGGCGCCAAGTGCGCCTCTGACCGTTGCCCTCTCGAAAAGCGTAACTTTCCTCCCGGCCAGCACGGCAAGGACCGCAAGGCCAAGATCGTGGGCTACGGCCTGCAACTGCACGAGAAGCAGAAGGCCAAGCGTATGTACTTTACGCTGGAGAGCCAGTTCCGTGAGTACTACGAGAAGGCCAATCGCGCCACCGGCGTCACCGGCGAACTGCTGATTCAGCAACTGGAGCGCCGTTTGGACAACGTTGCCTTCCGTCTGGGCTTTGCTCTCAGCCGTCGTCAGGCTCGCCAGGTGGTTCGCCACGGACACGTGGAAGTGAATGGCCGCAAGGTCAACATTCCTTCGTACCAGGTGAATGTGGGCGACGAGATCAAGGTCCGCGACGCAGCCAAGAAGCTGGTCATCATCGAGCAAGGCGCGCAGTACGCCGCGCAGAACCCGGTCCCGACATGGCTCGAAGCCAACTTTGAAAATATGTCCGGCCGCATCCTGCATCTGCCCAAGCGTCAGGACGTGAACCTGCCCATCAATGAGCAGTTGATCGTCGAATTGTACAGCAAGTAACAGGGATCAGGGGTCAGGGATCAGGGGTCAGTTGTTCGTGCTCCTGGAAGTTGTTTGGGCTTCTCTGGCTTCTGGTTCAGAATGAAGTGCAGGGTTTTAGAGTGTCAGGTTAAGTCGATACTGTTGGGAATACCACGGTATCGGCTGATCCCTGATCCCTGATCCCTGACCCCTAAACCGAAGGAGAACTTGCGCGGCCGCCGCAAAATGCATCGCGACGTGCTTGCCGCGCGGGAAAAGAGAGACAGATATGCTTTGGAGAGGATTTCAAAAACCCAAGCGTTTGGCGGTCGATGCCGAGACGCTCACCAACACATTCGGCAAGTTCAGCGCCCAGCCCTTTGAGCGCGGCTTTGGAACCACCATCGGCAACGCGCTGCGCCGCACTCTGCTCAGCTCGATTGAAGGCGCTGCCGTCACGGCAATCCGCATTGAAGGCGTGCTGCACGAGTTCCAGTCCATCTCGGGCGTGGTCGAAGACGCCACCGACATCATTTTGAACCTGAAGCAGGTTCCCTTCAAGCTGGCCGGCGAAGGCCCCAAGGCGCTGTATCTGCGCGCCGACACACCGGGCATCGTCACATCCGGCATGATTGAAGCCGACGGCGACGTTGAGATCCTGGACAAGAACATCTATATCGCCACCCTTTCTGAAGGCGGCAAGCTGGACATGGAGATGCGCCTCAAGAAAGGCCGCGGCTATATCTCCGCCGACAAGAACTTTGACGCCGACCTGGGCATTGGTTTTATCCCGGTGGATTCGGTCCACTCGCCCGTGCGCCGCGTCAACTATATCGTCGAGGCCGCCCGCCTGGGCCAGATCACCGATTACGACAAGCTGGGCTTGGAAGTTTGGACCAACGGGGCCGTGCTGCCCGCCGATGCTGTCGGCCTGGCCGCCAAGCTGCTCAAAGACCACATGAACATCTTCATCAACTTTGAAGAGGAGATTGAGGCCGGCGGCGGCGGCGATGACAGCCGCTCCATGCTGCGCAACGACCACCTCAACCGCTCCGTGGAAGAGCTGGAACTCTCGGTCCGCAGCTACAACTGCCTGAAGAACGCCAACATCCAGTCCATCGGCGAGCTGGTGCAGAAGACCGAAGCGGAGATGCTCAAGACCAAGAACTTTGGCCGCAAGAGCCTGAACGAGATCAAGGAAATCCTGGCCCAGATGGGTCTCTCGCTGGGCATGAAGATTGACGAGCAGGGCAACGCCGTTCCCGGACCCACCAGCATTCCGCCCGCCACCGCGCTGGCCGCCGGCTATAGCCACTACGACGACGAGGACGAGCCATTGGACTCCGTGGACCTGCAACTGCCCACTGAGACGGAAAACTTTTAATAGGGATCAGGGTTCAGGGTTCAGGGATCAGTCTTCCCTGACCCCTGAACCCTGAACCCTGACCCCTGATACGAAAGAGAGTTTCATCATGCGCCATCGCAATGCAGGATTCAAGCTCGGACGCAACACCAGCCATCGTCGCGCGCTGTTGCGCAACCTGACTACGTCCGTCATCCTCGAAGACCGCGTCGAGACCACCTTGACCAAGGCCAAGGCCGTCCGTCCGCTGGTTGAAAAGATGATTACCCTGGGCAAGAACGGCGATCTGCACTCCCGCCGTCAGGCCCTTGCCTTTCTCATGACCGATCAATCCGTTGACCGGCTCTTTGACACCGTGGCCCCGCGCTACACCGATCGCCAGGGCGGATATCTGCGCATCATCCACACCGGCTTCCGCAAGGGCGATGGCGGCGAGAAGGCCTTCATCGAGCTTCTCGGAGCTGAAAAGCAGCTTGACGCCAAGCGCCAGAAGCGCGACGAAGTCAAGGCCAAGAAGCGCGCCGACCTCGAAAAGCAGATGGAAGAGGCCAAGCAGCAGGAAGTGGAAGAAGTCAAGGAAGAAGCCGCCTAGAGCCTTCATTCTTTGGGCTTTTTTTCTTCCGTTGGAAGCTGGACGCGGGCGCACCCTCTTGATGGGGTGCGCCCGTGTTTGTTTGCGCCGGCGCTCAAGGGGCATTACCGCGGGCATTACTTTGGGGCCGGTTCAGGTGATTAGGATTCTGTTACGAAGTCATTCTATCTATGGTACAATTCAGGCCGTATAGGTACTGAGGATGGCCTGTTTGATCGCCGGGCTGGGTTGCTGAGGCAAGCCGTGGGGGCTTGGTCAAACAGGTGAGGGGTGGAACAATGAGATTCCTGAAAGATGAGCGCGGGAACGTGCTGGTGATGGCCGCCTTGAGCGGAAGCATGCTGGTGTCCTGTTTGGCGCTTGCGATTGATGCGGGCAACGTCTTTTACACCCAGCGCAATTTGCAAACGCTGGCCGATGCCGCCGCGACCGCGGGTGCGCTGGAGATCGGCACGTGCAACGGGACAGCTAGTTGTGGCGCAATGACAGCCGCCGCCAATTATGCCTTTACCACGGAGAACAGCGCACCGGCGGGCGCCACTCTGACCATCAACAACGGACCCTCCGCGCTGGGCGCCAACGATCCAAATAATGGGCAGATCAATTATGTGGAAGCTGTAGTGACGCAGAGAATGAACACCTACTTCGCGGGAATCTTCGGTGTTCATTCCGTCAATCTTTACGCGCGCTCAGAGGCCGGATATGACGTTTCCACGGGATCATCCGGTCCCGGTTTGGTCACCAACAACCTGACACTGAACTCGGGCGCAAGTGTCACCAATGCAACCGGGTCCACCTGTGGCATCTACGACAATGCCACCAGCGGATTGAGTGCGAACAGCGGCGTCACCATCGCCGTCAGTAAATTTAACTATGTCGGATCCTCTTACAATAAAAACTGTGGCAGTTGTTCAACTTATAATCCCTTGCCCACAGTGAACAGCGCAGCTCAGGCAAATCCATTTGCATCTCTGACGGCGCCCTCCCAGCCAAGCACCACGATCAGCACAAGCACCATCAGCGGAAGCCAATCCCTGGCGCCGGGCTATTATCCCAACACCCTTAATTTCAACACTGGCACTTACACTGTAACCCTGAGTCCCGGAGTGTATTATTTTGGCAGCGGTTTCAACCTTGACTCGAACGTCACAATTGACGGAACAAGTGGCGTGACGATCTTCTTCGGTCCTGGATCCAATTCAAACATCAATAGCGCCGCAACTTGGAAGTTAGCTGCTCCCACGGCCGCGCAGATCGCCGCGGACCCGACAGATTATGACAATTGCACATCTTGTGCCAATATGGCGGTTTGGGATACGGGAGGCGCATTGAATCTGGATGCGTCCTCCAGTTCGAATTTCGGGGGATCTGTCTATTTGCCCACCGGAACGCTTACGCTGAATGGCAGCAGTTCCGCGGCTACATACGGGTCAATCTATGCCAGTTCCGTGATGTTGAACTCGGCCATATCCCTCAATTGTTCAGGGGGCGGCACACCCAACGGTACACCATACTTATCCCTTGCGGAGTAACAGATGAGATTTTTGAAACGCTTCTTCGCCTTCCGCAAATCCGATCGTGGATCAAGCCTTGTCGAGTTGACCGTCGTGGTTCCGTTTCTGGCCATGTTCCTGGTGATCTCGGTCGACTTCGGCGCCATGTATTACAAGTGGCTGGAAGTGACCAACGCCTCGCACGCTGGAGCGGAGTACGCTTCGCTGTTTCCATCGGATTCAGCCGGGATCACGGCGGCCGCCCAGCAGAACTATCCAAATGTGACCGTTCTTCCGCCCACCTATTACTGCGAATGCAGCGATGGTTCTTCGTCCTCGCTCAACTGCGCCACTCCGCCGACGTCTTGCACTTACAACATCGTCTATAAAGTTCAAGTTACAACCACCGAAGTTTATAAGACGATCATTCCCTGGAATCTCATCCCAACACCTCTCTTTCCCCACTTGGCCGGTCCGTCCACCGTTACTTTTTCCAAAACAGCTACGATTCGCAGTTGTTATGGAACAAGTCCAACTTGTAAAGGATGAAGATGCGAGGACTGAAGAGATTCGTTGGTAACGAAGACGGAGCCGAGTTATTGGAATTCGCCCTTGCCGCCACCATGTTCACCATGATGTTATTCGGCGTGATGCAGTTTAGCCTGGGAGTTTATGCGGCCAATCAATGCGCCATCGATGCCCAGTTAGGGGCCCGTTATGCCATGGTGCACGGTTCAGATTGGGCAAACGCCTGCGCCACCACGACCAGCGTGGGTTGCTACACCGCTGCGGATGGCTCGGGCGTGAAAGCCTACATACTATCCTTGCCGCATCCCGGTCCCGGCTTTACCGGAGCAAACAACCAAATAGTAGTTACGCCGTTGACTACAACGGTAGACGGCGTCTCATGCGTGGCATGGTCTCGCGGTTGCCGGGTTGAGGTAAATGTCAAGTATGTGTTTGGCATCAATCTGCCCATATTTCCCCAGGGCTGGAATGCTCTCAGCGCCACATTCAAAGGCGACTCCATCGAGACCATTCAAGATTAGCGCCTGGATCAATTGACGCTGTGTCAGGAGAAATGCAGCGCTGGCCTCCTGGCCGGCAGTCGTGGGGCGTCCCTGCCCACACGGGTTCATGGTTCAAACTCAATTCATTTGGGTTGTTACGATACAAGCGCGGACCGGGAGGTCGGCGCAACTTTCCAAGCACAGGGCAGCGCCTATCACTTACTCCGCCCGCGCCAGTTGCCGGGGCCGGAAGAGTCGCAGCCACACATACACAATGAGCTGCAACGCAATTGCCCCGGCGCAGTCCAGCAGCACATCCCAGGGTGAACCGGTGCGGTTGGGCAGATAGCTCTGATGCAGTTCGTCCAGGCTGGCGGTCAGCGCGGTTCCCATCAGCGCCAGGAAGGTGTCTTCCCAAAAGTATGAGTGGGGCAAGCTCATCCACCAGGCTCGCAGCCAAGCCACACCGATGAATCCATAGCCGAAAAAGTGCCCGCACTTGCGGATCGTGTGGTGGATCTGATTCCACTGCACGTTGCCGACAGGTCCGAAGAGCGCCTCCCAGAGCCAGCGAAGCGGGTGGCTGGTATGGTCGGCGCCAAAACTCTCCGTAGATTCCAGTACAATAATGCCGATCCCGAGAGCTACCGGCAGCCATGCGCTGATCCAGAATTTTAGGCCGCGCGGGCTACTCGACATGATAGTTTGGTTGGTCACAGACCCATCTTAATTCATGAGGTAACTCGGATGCCCATACGACAAAGAGGTAAGGTCTGGCAGGTCGATGTCAGGCTGGCAGATGGAACTCGATTCAGGAAGTCAATGCCAACAGAGGAAATGGCAAAGGAAGCAGAACGGGCCATGACGCCCAACCCTCAACAGCGGGCGATGTTTCGGTATGCTGCGCGCGCCTCGCGCAGCAAATCTGCCGCCACCGTCCGCTCAGAGAATCAATCGTCAGGCGCTGCGGGCCACTCAACCCCGACCAAATCACCAAAGCCCACATCACCCAAGTCTGTAACGATCTTGCAGCCAAGGCCGAAACATTAGCCTATCAGCGGGCCATGCAGTGGGAACTTCGCTGCTTCATCCTGAACAATGGCATCGATCCACAGACTCTGCTTTCACTCAGGAGGTTGCCACGAGGGACACCGAGAGAGCAACTTGTCCCGGATGAGGAGTTCGAACAGGTTTGGGATATGGCGTCAAACCGTCTCAGGCTGGCGTTGGCGCTAGCGCGGGATGCAGGACTCAGGCGGAGCGCAATCGAGTCATTCACCAATGCCAATTGTGACTTTGACCATGGTGAGGTTTTCGGCGTCACAAAGAACGGTTCACGTTACCGGGTGCCAATGACGAACAGACTGCGGGAAATGCTTTCCATGGTGGCTCCGTTCGCAGCTAAAGGAGAGTCACTCATTGCGACAGTTGGCCGAGATCGGAAGGCAGTCAAAGCCTGTACGATTCTTTGGGAACTGAAGGCGCTGCAGAAGAAGGTTCGACCAGGCGGCATGGCTTGGTCGATGCATGATCTGCGACGAACAGCGGCTAGGCAACTCTATGACCGGACCAAAGATATCAGGAAGGTCCAGCGCCTCCTAGGTCATGCTTCGCCGGTGGCGACGTGGTGGTATATCGGCAACAATGGCCAACCACTTACAGCGGCAGAACTCGAACCGGAGCCAGCCACATTCTGGCAGAAAGAAGAGACGGCATGAAGAGGCCAAACTGGAAGTCATTCTCGATCCAGGCCGAGGGTACACCGCCGAGAGATCGGACAACTGTCGGATTTAAGGCAGCAGAACTCTGTCGAGATCGGTGGGAACAGGAGTTTGCGGCAGCGCTCAAAGCTGGGATGACAGGCTCAAAAGCAGTTCGAGCGGCGGCCGTGGCTTATAAACAGGCACTTCCAAAGATGGATACATTGCCAGCCATCCGGGCAGCGATTACGGCCATCGCGCAGGGTATCGCGCTGGAAGTTTTTGACGGCAGAGAGGCTAGCCAACTGCTTTATGCGGCGCAAGTTGCCCTTGCCAGCTTGCAGAAAAGGAAGAGAAAAAATGAATAACCCCCCCACCCCACAATCCGAACAGCAGCATACGGCTCCAGGACTCCAAGGCGTCGAAGAGGTCCAAGGTCCACTGGTTCGCCAGTCCGCGCCTGCGGCGCGGCTGGCGCGCATCCTTCACCACGCGGCCGAGGAACTTTGGGATTTATGCACGTACACCGATCAGGCTGAAATGTGGGAAGAAGCCCGGTCTATTGCTAGCCGTATTTTGGCTGCTTGTCCAATCAAATAACTACCATGCCTTGTGGTGGTGCTTGCGCACCACCACAACGGGTGGTATCCTTCCGGCAATGCCAACCCCTCAACAAATGACCGCGAAAGTAACCGCCGCTGATATCGTGCCAGCGGTGGAGCTTGTAGTGTGGCCAGTTGGAAAGCTCCGGCCAGCGCGACGGCTCACGCCGGCCGAGAGGTTGGCAGAAGAGCCGGAATGGAAGGAAGCTGATGATCGGGACAATGGATGTATTTGAAGCGATGGCCATAGCTCAGCTTCGCCGATGGGCCAATCTGAAGGTAGCCAACCAATACGGCAAGGTCCGGAACTATGAACGGCAGGGCTGGCAGCGCCGGAGCGATAGGTCTTTTGATGCGTCACTGGTGACGGTCATCGACTTTGAGCGTGCTCTTGGCGCGCTCACAAACGATTAACAGGTTGCGTTGATTTGGCGCTACCGAGACAAGCAGACAGACGATGTGACAGCGAAAGCCTTAGGATGTTCGATCCGAAAAGTTGTTTATCTGGTGCCGGCCGCAAGGCGCAAGTTAGCTGGACAATTGGAGCGGATGAACCTCCTGTAAATGATCCGGGCAAAGGACTCAACAACCCCCCCACCCCCCACTGGTGAAACCATGAACAATCTGGAAGAGAGCACAAAGTTAAGCAGGGAAACACGTTGGGCAACAATCGGTCGAGCCATCGCGGACGGTCAGGAGCGAGACCGCTATCTACTTGAAGCGGAGTTGTTGCGGAAGCAGGAACAGCAGAGTGCGGGCTACGAGTCCGGCTTCGCCGGCCTCGCCCGGCAGATCGGTGATGCACGGGCCAAAGGGAAGGATGTTTCAGATCTAGTAGAGCAGACCAAAGCTCTGCGGAAAGGAGAGCTAATCGGATGCAGACGCCAGCAATCATGAACAAGGTAAGGCGGGAAGTTGAAGTGTCCAAGCATCAGCAGGACTTGACGACGATCCCAGCCCAAGCCATGCAGGAGCGCAAGCAGCAAGAAGACTGGACTAAGATCAGTCCATCCATCGGGCTGTAGTCAGGGAAGGTCGCAGCGCGCGGCGACGCCGCGCGCTGCTCTGCTGCACTTGGCGAGTCAGCAAAGAACTATAAAAAGCCATAGGTAAAAGACTATAGATAAACCCAGCGTGGCGCGGGAAGCGCGCGCCACTAAAGAACTATAAAAAGCCATAGATAAAAGACCATAGATAAACCCAGCGTGGCGCGGGAAGAGCGCGCCACTAAAGGACTATAGATACACCAAACCATAAAGAACTAAAACCCGTTTGCCCTCCCGGCGGGCGGCGAAGAACGCCGGTTCCGGGCGCGCTGTCCTGCCTGCCGGCTCCGGCTCGGCGGCTCCGTCGGGGCGGCGGCGGGACGCGGCCCGGCGAAAGCCAGACACCGCCGCCCCTTACTCACACGCCGCGCCTCGGTCCCTGCGCGCCCCAGCGGCGCTACGCGCCGCCATGAGACCCGGCTTGTGCGCTGGTGGGTGTCTTGCTGCGCGGTGGCGGGGTCTCAGGCGGACGCGGCGGCGCGGGCTGCGGCCCGCGAGAACCCCGCCGCTCTCGCCGCCTTCGAGGGGCATTGTGCCAGCCAGCCTTTTTCGCTGCCGCCAAGCGGCAGATAGGCGGGCAGAACCCGGGCGCAAAGAGCGCGCCCGGAACCTGCCCGCCTACCTTCAAACTCCATCCTCCGCCCCCACCCGGCCGCGCGGCCTTTTCCCGCCCGGTTCACCGCGCGCGCGACGCCCTTCGGGCAGCGCTGCGGCGCTGAAAACACAACGTTTGGCCGCTTGGAGCCTGAAGACAAAGACAATCCAAGCGGCCAAAGTAAAACCCGGTGGCTGAAGCCACGCCCGCGCTGGCGCTAGAAGTGTGGTGCGTGTTTTTTCGCGTTGAATTCCAGTATGCGCCCTTGTCAAGGCCGACCTAAAGGTCGCCGCTCACGCGGTCAACCCGTGGAAAACGATGAAACTGTTTCCCACCGGTTGAGCCCTGACTCGCGGGCGCTACCTAAAGTGTCCATGAACGCGAAAAAACAAACTCCAATAACCTGCCACTGGTGCAAGCAGCCAGCCGGTCGCCTCCACATCTCAGTCAACTCACCAGCATGCGCGGTGGGAGAACCTCACAACTTCAAATTTTGCGGGCTGCTCTGCCTTCAGAAATGGGTCATCGATGAGCGGCAGGTATATCACATGGATGCCGTCTACGATCTGAAAGACCCAGCTTACTATCAGTGAACACGGCGGGAGCTTTCCCGCTGCTCAACCCGGAGTCTTCCCTCGCCTACGCGGCGGGCGGCAACTGCGTTGCGGCCAGCGGCGCTTGCGCGCGGCCCGGCGCGCCAGAAAAAAGCGCGCCTGTGACAAACCTGTGACCAAGCAAAAAACAGAATTTGGTCACCAGTTGGTCACAGTTGACAATCAAGCGATACAGGAGGATAGTAAATTTCAGGTCACAAAACCAGTCACAATGTCATGCCGCCTATTACTCGACATGATAGTTTGGGGCCTCTCTGGTGATGATGACGTCATGCACATGGCTCTCGCGCAGGCCGGCGCCGCTGATGCGCACAAATTGCGCCTTCTCCTGCAACTCCTGAATCGTTCCGCAGCCCAGATAGCCCATGCCGGAGCGCAGCCCGCCGACCAGTTGAAAGACCATCGACTCCAGCGGTCCGCGATAAGGCACGCGCCCCTCAATCCCTTCAGGAACAAACTTGGCCAGGCGGTTTCCATTGGAGCGTTCGCGCTGCACTACGCTCTCGCCGCCGCTTTCGCCGCTGGCAATGTCCGTTGTGCTTTGGAAGTAGCGCTCGCCGGAGCCTTGGTTCATGGCGGAGAGCGATCCCATGCCGCGATAGGCCTTGAAGCTGCGTCCCTGGTAAAGAATCGTCTCACCCGGGCTTTCATCCACACCGGCAAAGAGCGAGCCGATCATGATGGCGCTGGCCCCGGCGGCGATGGCTTTGGTCAGCTCACCGGAATACTTGATTCCGCCATCGGCAATGACCGGAATGCCATGCGAGCGCGCCGCGCGCGCCGCCTCGGAGATTGCCGTGATCTGCGGCATTCCCACACCGGTCACCATGCGCGTAGTACAGATGGAACCCGGACCGATGCCCACCTTGATGGCATCCGCGCCGGCGTCAATCAGCGCCAGCGCGCCGTCGTAGGTGGCCACATTGCCGGCCAGCAGGTCCACATTCGGAAAGGCCTTCTTCACCGCGCGCACCGCCTCCAGCACGCGCGTCTGGTGGCCATGCGCTGAGTCGATGGCCAGCGCATCCACGCGCGCCCGCACCAGCTCCGCCGCGCGCTCCAGAAAATCGCCCGTGGCGCCAATCGCTCCGCCCACCCGCAGACGGCCTTTTTCATCCTTGCTGGCATTGGGGTACTTCAACTTCTTTTGAATATCCT
>CAZYCV010000077.1:0-17779 GCA_964645305.1 uncultured Occallatibacter sp.
AGGAGAAAAGCCACGAACCGATCGCTAGAACGCCATAGAGCCAGAAGGTCAGGCTTGGTCCGAGCAGTTTCAGCAGCGTCAGGAAGGTAAGCGAAACCGCAAAGTTGGCAAGCCAGTTTGTTCCAGCCGCGACTCCTGCCGCAAGACCGCGAATTTTTAGCGGATAGATCTCGGCAATCAGCAACCAGAAGATCGGTCCCAGACTAATGGCGAACGAAGCTACGTAGAACATCAGAATGACTACGGCGAGTCCAGCGAGTTCTCCGCCCTTGGTTTGCAAATGAAAAATGAAACCAAGCGCTCCAAGACTGACTATCATTCCAGCTATCCCCGTCAGCAGCAACGGCCGTCTTCCTACGCGATCGATAAGCCACATGGAAACCAGAGTCATCAACACATTCACGGTTCCGATGCCCGCAGTGGCAAGGATCGAACCTTGAAGCGAACTGATTCCCGCAGTGCGAATGATATAGGGCGCATAGTAGATGATGGTGTTGATTCCCGTGACCTGCTGGAAGACTGCCAGGCCGATACCGATCATCAGGGCTGGCCGGAGCGCGGGCAGAAGCAAGTCGGAGACGTGTCCGCGCAGTGCCGACTCCTGAGATGCCGCCTTGATTTTCTGAAATTCCTTTTCGATGTCTTCCGTGCCGCGGATCTTGACCAATACACTATGGGCAAGATCAAAGTGACCATGGCGGGCTAGGAAGCGCGGGGTTTCCGGAAGGAAGAGCATGCCCGTGCCTAGCAGCGCCCCTGGAATCACGGCAAGGCCCAGCATCCATCTCCATGCAGCCGAAGGCGTGAAAGCATAGTCTGCAAGATATGCAGCCAGAATTCCAACTGTAATTGCCAGCTGGAATAGCGATACCTGCCAGCCGCGCGCATTCGCCGGGGAAATCTCAGAGATGTAAAGGGGAACAACTGAACTCGCAAGACCGATGCCCATTCCCACGATGACTCGCCCAAGGATCAGTATCTGAATCGACCCTGCTGCCGCGCACACCAATGCGCCTGCAATAAATACGACCGAGGTGATGAGCAGCATCCTCCGGCGCCCGAATCGATCTGACAGACTGCCTCCGGTGATGGCCAGGACTGCGGCGCCAACCAAAACCGAACTGACAGCAAGCTCTTGCTGAAAGATGGACAGCCCAAAACTCTGCTTGATGAAAATCAGTGCGCCAGAGATCACTCCGGTGTCGTATCCAAAGAGCAGGCCGCCAATTGCAGCGAAGATCGCGGCGATGTAGACGTACCTCTGGCTTGCTATAGGAGCTTGAAGGGATGACTTAACTACAACCGGTTCAACTGCAGTTGCATTCATTTTGCACATTCTTTCTGGATTCTGCGGTAGTGCCTGATCAAGGCACTGGTTTTTCAACCAAATGCGCGGTTTATTGAGAAGGCATTGCGCTGCTCGCTCTGCCAATAGAACCGCGAACTGCTTCGACACAAGTTTTCTATCGCTGACTGACGAATCGCTGTGCAAAAGGAACCACTTCACGAGAAACAAGCCTTGAGCGACTCGGCGACTTGGAAAAGCGAGCAAAACTGACCAGAACTATTTTGGGCACACGGTTCATCTTGATGAGAGGAGAGAACAACTATGTCGGAACAATTTGAGAATCCCGAAGCATCCAAACTTGAAGAATCCATTTCGGAGACATCTGCGGAAAAGCGGATTGAGCGCGTAGCTGAAAAGGCTGCGGAAAAGGCCTCGCACGCGGAGCAGAGTTACGACCATGAATCAAACGACCTTTTCAAAGTCAAATGACACAACATCTTTTGATCTCTGGCGACAGCGCTAGTCCGAGCGACCATGCTCGGCCCTGTCCACCCCTTCATTCGTTCATCGCCGGCTATCTTCGCTTGACAGGATATCCCTTTCATGGAAGCGATGATGTGCTAACCGGCCTGCACGATTTGGAAGCTGAAGATCAGGTCGGATCGCAGGTTCCGGTGTTGTCTTGCTCGGATTGCGGGATTAACCTCTGGTCAATAGAGCAGGAGCAGGAGAATGAATTCAAATGGAATCGAAAACAGAGAATGCCGATCCCAAGGATGACAAAGATTCGCTGAAGACACTCGCCATGCCTGAGCTGATGAAAAAGCTCGGCACATCTGCTGACGGACTGACGCAGGCCGAGGCAGTGAAGCGTCAGGCGCAGTACGGGCCGAACCAGATTGAGGAAAAAAAGACCAACGAATACCTGAAATTTCTTTCCTATTTCTGGGGTCCGATTCCGTGGATGATTGAAGTCGCCGTGATTCTCTCCGGGGTCGTCCAACACTGGCTCGACTTCTTTGTCATCCTTGTGCTTCTTTTGTCAAACGCTCTAGTCGGATTCTGGGAAGAACACCAGGCGGGGAATGCCATTGCCGCTCTGAAGGCGCGATTGGCGGTCAAGGCCAAGGTCAAGCGAGATGGCAAGTGGGAAGATCCCAAGGCGAGCGAGTTGGTTCCCGGCGACGTAATCCGTCTTAGGTTGGGAGACATCGTTCCCGCGGATGCGCGACTGCTCGACGGCGATTCCATCGAGGTGGATCAGTCCGCCCTGACCGGAGAGTCGCTTCCCGTCAGCGCCAAGCCCGGCGGCGCTGTTTACTCCGGCTCCATCATACGTCAGGGTGAGATTGACGCAATCGTCTATGCCACTGGTACCAACACCTATTTTGGCAAGACCGCGCAACTGGTGCAGGAGGCTCACACCGTCAGCCACTTCCAGAAGGCTGTGATGAAGATCGGCGACTACCTGATCATTTTGGCGGTAGCGCTGGTCGCCTTGATTCTTGTCTTCGCCCTCTTCCGCGGAGACAAGGTTCTCACCACGCTGGAATTCTGCCTGGTGCTTTTGGTCGCCGCTATCCCCGTCGCCATGCCGACCGTACTGTCGGTGACCATGGCAGTTGGGGCGCGCCTGCTGGCGAAGAAGGAAGCGATTGTAACCCGCCTGTCAGCCATTGAGGAACTGGCCGGCGTAGACGTTCTCTGCTCGGACAAGACCGGCACACTTACGCAAAACAAACTCACACTGGGCGATCCCTTCTGCATTGATGGAATTGCTGCTGCGAACGTCGTTCTCTGGGCCGCGCTGGCCTCTCGCGCGGAAGACAAGGACACCATCGACCTGGCGGTAATCGGCGGTGTGAAGGATGACAAGGAACTGAAGAGTTGCCAGGTGCTTCACTTCATGCCCTTCGATCCGGTGCACAAGCGCACGGAAGCTACTGTCAAAGGCGCAGACGGGAAACAGTACTTTGTAGCAAAGGGAGCGCCGCAGGTCATTCTGCAGATGGCTACCAATGCCGGCGATGTCAAGACAGCGGCGGAGAAAGCCATCCTTGACTTTGCCGGCCGTGGCTTCCGTTCTCTGGGCGTGGCCAAAGCCGATGAAGAAGGCAAATGGAAGTTTGTCGGCATTCTGCCCTTGTCCGACCCGCCACGCGCGGATGCCAAAGAGACCATTGCCAACGCTGTGCAGATGGGCGTGAAGATCAAGATGGTGACGGGCGATCAGATTGCCATTGCACGGGAGACCTCGAAGGAACTGGGCCTGGGTTCGAAAATCCTGGACGCCAACGCGCTTGGCGACACAAAGAAGAAAGAGTCTCCGCAGGTCGTTGAGCAGATCGAAAAGGCAGACGGCTTTGCGCAGGTCTTCCCCGAGCACAAGTTTCATATTGTGGATGTATTGCAGAGCTGCGGACACATTGTCGGGATGACCGGTGATGGCGTGAACGACGCGCCTGCGCTGAAGAAGGCGGATTGCGGCATTGCTGTCTCCGGTGCAACAGACGCAGCCAGAGCGGCAGCTTCTATCGTTCTTCTCACCTCCGGCCTCTCTGTAATCATCGACGCGGTCAAAGAGAGTCGTCGCATCTTCCAGCGCATGAACAGCTACGCCATCTATCGCATCGCGGAGACGCTGCGTGTGCTGTTCTTCATGACGCTATCCATCCTGGTCTTCAATTTCTATCCAGTGACGGCAGTCATGATTGTGATGATTGCGCTGCTCAATGATGGGGCAATTCTGTCGATTGCTTATGACAACGTCCTATATAGAAACAAGCCGGAATCGTGGAATATGCGGCTTGTGTTGTCCATCTCCACCGTGCTGGGAGTGATTGGCGTTGTCTCTGCGTTTCTCTTGTTCTATCTGGGCGAACGCGTCTTCCATATGGACCGCTTAACCGTCCAGACACTGATGTACCTCAAGCTCTCTGTGGCCGGCCATTTAACTATCTTCTTGACGCGCACACGCGGGCCATTCTGGTCGATACGCCCGGCGAAGATTCTGATGATAGCAGTCGTGGGCACGCAAGCGATTGCGACATTGATCGCCGTCTATGGAGTATTCATGGCGCCGCTCGGCTGGAAATGGGCGGGATTCGTATGGGCTTACGCTCTGGTCTGGGCACTCATCAATGATCGTGTGAAGCTGCTTGCTTACCGCATCTTCGATCCGATCAAAAAGCCATCCGTCGAAGCCAGCACTTCCGCGGATGAAATGCAGGCAATCTCTACACGGGCTTATGAAATCTATCAGCAGCGCGTTCACGGCGAAAGCCAGCAAGATCAGGACTGGCTTGAAGCGGAGCGAGAAACTCACATCGAAGAGGCGGCAAAGAAAAAGACCGCAGCATAGGCAACACCGAAGGAGCCGGATGACCATCGATTCAAAAGAATACAAAGTGCCGTCTGACAAAAAGATCGACCTCGGCAAGTGGCCGACAGTTGTCGATCCCTTTTGCAAGTCGAAGCAGAAGTATGAGGAGCTTCTGCACCAGCATATGGAGAAGCTGAGCGCATTGCAGCAACTTCATTACGCCTCCCACAAGTATGCATTGCTGCTCATTTTCCAGGGCATGGACGGCGCCGGCAAAGACGGCGCCATTCGTCACGTCATGTCCGGCGTCAATCCAGAAGGCTGCGAGGTCTTCAGCTTCAAGCAGCCCAGCGCTGAAGAACTGGAGCATGATTTCCTCTGGCGCACGACGTGCCGACTTCCCGAGCGCGGACGCATCGGCATCTTCAACCGTTCCTATTATGAGGAAGTGCTGGTTGTTCGAGTGCATCCGGAGATTCTTCGCAGTCAGGGACTTCCTGAAGAATTGCGCGACGAGAAGAACATTTGGGAGCAGCGGTATGGGTCCATCGTGGACCTGGAAAAGCACCTTCATCGGAATGGCACGCAGATCGTCAAGATCTTCTTGCATTTGTCTTACGAGGAACAACGGAAGCGATTTCTCGCGCGCATCGATGAACCAGATAAGAACTGGAAGTTCAGCACATCCGACATTCACGAGCGCAAATACTGGAAACA
Organism: uncultured Occallatibacter sp.; assembly: GCA_964645305.1. GTDB lineage: Bacteria > Acidobacteriota > Terriglobia > Terriglobales > Acidobacteriaceae > Telmatobacter. The sequence continues at coordinate 5,328 of CAZYCV010000077.1, forward strand.
CTACATGAAAGCCTATGAAGACTGCTTTCATGCAACAAGCGCGCATCATGCGCCGTGGTTCGTTGTGCCCGCTGACGATAAGGAGAACGCTCGGCTCATCGTCTCGCAAATCGTTCTGGATGCGCTGGGTGATCTCAAGATGGCCTATCCAAAAACCACCGAAAAGCGCCGCCTCGAATTGCATTCGATCAAAAAGCTGCTGGCGAAATGACGCGGAGGCCCATCGCTTGCAGATCCAAGATAACCGAACTTAACCCCACCGCGCTGATGTAAGTTGCGGAGAAATGGAAAGGAACAGTCAATATGGCTACCACCGAACTCCCCGTCAGCGTTGAGAAGGACGATACGCCTCAACCCTTCGCCAAAAACTTCGATCAGTTTGGCAATTCATCTGGGTTCATCTTCGATGTGAGTCTGTCAACCGCGATTGCTGCTGACGACAAAAACGAAGAAAGAGCCCCAATGCCCAAGGGACCACTCTCGGCTGAGATGCTGGACAAGATGAACCGCTACTGGCGCGCGGCAAACTATCTTTGCATCGGCCAGATCTACCTCTTTGACAATCCCCTCCTTCGCTCGCCACTCAAGGCAGAGCAGATCAAGCCCAGATTGCTTGGTCACTGGGGAACCTCGCCAGGCCAGAACTTTATCTACATTCATTTGAATCGGCTGATCAAAGAGCACAATGCGGACATCATTTACATTTCAGGCCCAGGACACGGAGGCCCATCTTTGAATGCCTGCTCCTATCTTGAAGGCTCCTATACCGAGGTGCATCCAGAGATCACGCGCAATGAAGACGGCCTGCGGCTCATGTTCCGTAAATTCTCGACTCCGGGTGGAGTGCCTAGTCATTGCGGGCCGCACGTCCCGAATTCCATGCACGAGGGTGGCGAGCTTGGTTATTCACTGGTTCATGCATTCGGCGCGGCCTTTGACAATCCAGATCTGATTGTCGCTTGTGTCATCGGCGATGGCGAGTCAGAGACCTGTCCGTTGGAGGGAAGCTGGAAGTCGGTCAACTTCGTCAATCCCGTGCGCGATGGCGCGGTCTTGCCGATCCTTCATCTCAATGGATACAAAATCTCCGGGCCAACCGCTCAGGGGCGCACCAGCGATGCAGACTTGAAGGCTCTCTATGTAGGCCGTGGTTACAATCCTTACTTTGTAGAGGGAGACGATCCCGAAGTCGTGCACCAATTATTGGCTCAAACGCTCGATGATTGCTATGCCGAGATTCGTGGGATTCAGCAGGAGGCTCGCAAGAACGGCTTCAAGAAGCAGCCTATCTGGCCAATGATTATCTTCCGCACTCCTAAGGGATGGACTTGCCCGAAGGAGGTGGATGGAATTCCAATCGAGGGCACATTCCGCGCGCACCAAGTGCCGCTGGCAACAGTTCGCGAGAACCCTGAGCATCTCAAGATCCTTGAAGCCTGGATGAAGAGTTATAAAGCCGAAGAACTCTTCGACAAAAACGGCAAGTTCATAGACGAACTTGCGGCGCTCTCGCCTGTCGGCAACCGCCGCATGGGCGGCAATCCTCATGTGAATGGCGGACGATCCCTGATCACACTCGCTCTTCCCGACTTCACCGATTACGCGCTCGAAATACCAGGGCCGGGTCAGGTTCTTGCAGAAGCTCCGCGCAAACTGGGCGACTTCTTCCGAGACATCTTCAGAATGAACCTGACAAACTTCCGTATGTTCTGCCCCGATGAATCAAACTCCAATCGATTGAACTCCATCTTTGAAGCCACCAAGCGCTGCTCAATGGCCGAGATTGTTTCAATCGATGATGAACTTGGTCCGGATGGGCGCGTCATGGAAGTACTGAGTGAGCATCTTTGTCAGGGTTGGCTTGAAGGCTACTTGCTCACGGGCCGTCATGGTATGTGGTCCTCTTACGAAGCCTTCGCGCAGGTGGTTGACTCGATGACCACCCAGCATGCCAAGTGGCTGGAGCAATGCCGCGAGTATCCCTGGCGCAGGCCGCTCGCATCTCTCAATGTTCTGCTTACAAGTCATGCATGGCGCAACGATCACAATGGCTTCAGCCACCAGGCAACAGGGTACGTAGACAATGCACTGGCGCGCAGGAGTGAAGTGATTCGCGTGTACTATCCACCGGACTCCAACTGCCTGCTGAGTGTCTTCGACCATTGCCTGCGCAGCCGCGATTACGTGAATGTCGTCACTTGCGGAAAACAGCCGCAACTTCAATGGTTGAACATGGATGAGGCTTTGGAGCACTGCTCAAAAGGCGCATCCACATGGCAGTTTGCCACCAACGATGAAGGCGGCGAACCGGACGTTGTGTTGGCATGCGCCGGCGATGTGCCTACCATCGAGACCTGTGCGGCCTCATGGTTGCTGCAGAAATACGTGCCGGGCATCAAAGTGCGCGTTGTCAACGTTGTCGATTTGATGACCCTGATGTTTCCCGACAAACACACGCACGGTATGGACGAAATGTCGTTCAACGCACTCTTTACCGAGACAGCGCCGGTGATCTTCGCCTTCCACAACAATCGATGGCTCATTCATACCCTGGTTCACGGACGCTCCAATGAAGCTCGCTTCCACGTTCATGGTTATATGGATCAAGGAACAACCACAACGCCCTTCGATATGGTGGTTCTGAATGAGATGAGCCGCTTCCACCTTGCTCTGGATGCATTGAAGCACATTCCCCGTCTTCGTCTGCAAGCAGAGAATGCGATCAACTTCTTCAATCAGCAATTGCAGCGCCATCACGACTATATTCGAGAACACCTCGAAGATATGCCTGAGATCAGGAATTGGCAGTGGAAGAAAGACTTCAGCGATGCCACCGCGCCGGCTCCGATGGCCAAGGGTCATCCTGAGAAAGCAATGTTCACTGACAGTTAAGCAGCAACGCACGAAGAAGCAGAGGCCATTCGACAAACTGGGATCTCTGCTTCTTTGTTTTGTGCAAGGAGGATGGGTTGAGCGAATCAGAGACAGCAAAGACACTGCCCAAAGAAGAGTGTGTTGACGCACTGAATGAGTTGGCGCTCAATCTACACTGGTCATGGAACCATGCCGCGGATGAGTTGTGGAAAGAGCTCGATGCTGAACTTTGGGAAACTACGCAGAATCCCTGGGTTATCTTGCAGACTGTTTCGAAAGAGAAGATCAGCGCTGCATTGAGCGATGCGGAGTACCGAGGTCGTCTAGTCAGCTTGCTTCAACGCAATCGGGAATCCTATCAAGCTGACGCATGGTTCCAGCGCAAATATCCAGAGAAGGCTCTTACGACAGTCGCCTACTTCAGCATGGAGTTTATGTTGAGCGAGGCGTTGCCCATCTATTCAGGTGGGCTTGGAAATGTGGCTGGCGATCAGATGAAGGCGGCCAGCGATCTGGGCGTTCCAGTCGTTGGCATTGGGTTGCTTTACGGTCAAGGATATTTTCGTCAGGATTTCGATTCGGAAGGTCACCAACAGGCACTTTATCCGGTCAATGATCCTGGCCAGCTTCCCATACGACCGCTGCGACAGAAGAACGGAGAGTGGCTGCGGCTGCAGATCCACCTGTCGGGAGCACAGATTTGGCTTCGCTGCTGGGAGGTCTCCGTTGGCAGAACAAAGCTCTACCTGCTCGATACAAATGATTTCGCAAACACAGCCGCACATCGTGGAATCACCAGTGAACTCTATGGTGGCGATGCGGAGATGCGGCTAAAACAGGAGATCATTCTTGGTATTGGTGGATGGCGTTTGCTGTGCGCGCTTGGTTTGCAGCCCGAAGTCTGCCATCTCAATGAAGGCCATGCGGCGTTTGCAGTGCTCGAAAGGGCGCATTGCTATATGGAAGATCACAAGAAGCCTTTTGATCTTGCTCTCGCTGTTACGCGTGCCGGAAATATCTTTACGACACATACTGCTGTTGCCGCAGGATTCGACCGATTTGATCCGCAACTCATCCGGCAGTATTTTGGCCACTATGCGAAGGATGAACTCCACATCTCGCTTGACGAATTGTTGAAGATTGGCAGGCAAAAACCCAGTGACAATGCGGAACCATTCAACATGGCTTATCTCGCTCTGCGTGGAAGTGGTCGAGAAAACGGAGTAAGCAAACTTCATGGGGAAGTAAGTCGGCAGATATTTCAGCCGCTCTTTCCAGCTTGGCCGCAGGCGGAGGTTCCCATTGGCTCAGTGACCAACGGCATTCATGTGCCGACCTGGGATTCGCTAGAGGCCGATACGCTGTGGACTACAGCATGCGGCAAAAAGCGCTGGCGCGGAGATCGAGCTGTCGAAGATGACATCCGTCACCTCGCCGACGAACAAATCTGGCAGATGCGGACCACGGAACGAAAGACGCTGATTGAGCGGTTGCGTAAACGGTATGCCCGCCAACTCGCTGCAGAAGGTGGTGACCCGTCGGATGCGAACAATATCTTCGACGAAAATGCGCTGACGCTTGGATTTGCGAGGCGCTTCGCGACCTACAAGCGCCCCGATCTCCTCCTGCTTGATCCGGAGCGGCTAGTACGCCTTCTCTCCAACCCGCAGCGTCCAGTACAACTGATTATTGCCGGCAAGGCACACCCTCAGGATTTGCCGGGGCAGGCGTTGATCAAGAAGTGGAAGGACTTCATCCGGCGTCCGGAGGTTCGTTCAAGAGTCGTTTTCTTGAGTGACTACGACATGATGCTGGCGCAGCACATGGTTCATGGAATCGATCTATGGATCAATACACCGCGTCGTCCGTGGGAGGCTTGCGGAACAAGTGGCATGAAGGTTCTTGTCAATGGCGGTTTGAACTTATCGGAATTGGACGGATGGTGGGCTGAGGCCTACTCCCCTGAAGTGGGGTGGGCCATCGGTGACGGCAAAGAACATGGAGATGATCCTGCCTGGGATCACACTGAGGCAGAAGCCATGTATTCTGCATTGGAAAACGAAGTCATTCCGGAGTTCTATCAACGAAATGACAAGGGCCTTCCGCTGAAGTGGTTAGGACGTGTTCGCGAGAGCATGGCAAGGCTCACATCAGAGTTTTCGGCAACACGCTCCATTCGCGAGTATACCGAAGATCATTATCTTCCTGCTGCTGCCGGTTACTGCGAGCGGGCAGCCGCGGACAGTGCGATTGGCGCAACGGTGCTCCATTGGCAGCAGGATATCGATCGGCATTGGAGCACTGTGAGATTTGGTTCGGTGAGAATTGAGACGCACGACAGCCAACATTTCTTTCAAGCTGATGTTGCTTGTGGATCCCTTACTCCAGATCAACTGAGCGTTGAGATTTACGCAGATACAACTCACCCGAAATGTGCTTGTATCGAAGCGATGAACGCGTCCGCACCTCGTGCAGAGATGCCAGGCGCCTTCACATATACAGGTCAGGTTTCCGCAACGCGCCCTGTGAGCGACTACACGGTGCGCATTATTCCACGCCATCCCAACGCATCCGTGCCGCTAGAAGCGGAGCAAATCATTTGGCAGCGCTGATGATGGTGTGTGGAGCATGCTCCATCGTTCATTCGGCATTCAGGCCGAGATTTGATAGCTTGGATTCCCTGCGCGACCATCCTCGGAAAGAGATAGAGTCTCCCATCGGGGCCGCGAACGGCCGCTGGATTCAGTACGCCTTCCACCTCCATGGGATTGCCCGGTTCCGGCTCCATCAACATCCCCAGGCGGTGCAACTTGAATTCGTTCATCTCAACTCCTCAAAGAGTCGCACTTGCCACCTTGAAGACGCGGGTCTGTTCGCCGTCGTCCAAGCACGCGATGATCGCCTCGATCACCCGCTTGGTCTCTTGAGGACCTCGCACTGGAATGGAGATGACACCAGCCTGTTCAGCCGGGTAGTCGTTTCCTCCCACAAACAGGGCATCTCCGACATAGATCATTTCTTTCACGGAAATGCCAAGTGTCTCTTGAAGCTTCTTGATCCCGTAAGCTTTGTCGATGCCCGGCTTGGTAACATCAATGGACGTCGCGCCACCGAGCCGCACCGAGAACTCCGGAATCAGAGTGTCAAGAATCGTTTTGATCTTTTTCCGCTTGCCGAAATCCGCATCCCATTTTTCTTTTTCTTCTAACGGTGCCTGTTGGCCAAGTGCGGAATACGTTACCTGGCTTCCACGATCTTCAATGGTCTCTCCCCATGTCTTCTTGACAGAGAAACCTGCGTCTTCAGTGGCCTTCTTTAGGGAACTGACAATCTTCTGTTTTTCCTCTGCGGTAAGATCTTCTGAATAGAGCTTCTTCCACTCCCCGGTGTATTGAAAGAACTCTGTTCCACAGGTTGGTAGAATCGATAGCTTTGCCAGGCTGTCATCCTGCGGCAGATGGGAGAGCACCTGCTTTTCAAACTGTAGCCATGCTCCTCCGGAGATGATCGCCACCTTGACCACGCCGAGCAGGTCATGCAGAAGCGACGACATCTCGGCATCGAGGGCCGACTTGCTTGCGGCGAGCGTTCCGTCGAGATCAAAGACAATCAGCTTTTTTACCATTCATCCACCTCAATATTCTTTGAGTCTCACTTGGATTGTCCGTCCACGCTGGCCCCTTCGTTATTGGACTGTCTAAGAGGATTCGGGCAGCGCAATCTCCAACAAGGTCACTGCGTTGTTGGGGTGAAACTCACATGTGCCGACCACCGCAGGCAAGAGCCATACTTCGCCTTTATTGACGCCATACGCGGAGCCGCCACCTTCGAACCACCCCGAGCCCTCAATGCAAACGAGCACGCGCGGCATCTCTGCGGCACCGACGTTAAACGGTGATTCTCCGTGCAGGCGCCATAACAGAAAATGTTCACAATCAAATAGTCTTTCGCGCTCCACGGGAGTGGTGCTCACCACAGTGGGAGTCACGAGGCCACCATTGCTGTCTGCGAAATCAATACTAGCAAGCCCCTGATCAACCTGAAGTGGCCGTGGTTGTCCAGTCTTTGCGTCAACATGACCCCAATCGTAGAGGCGGAATGTCACATCGCTGTTCTGCTGAATCTCAAAGACGACAACATCACCGCCCAAGGTGTGAACCGTTCCAGCAGGAATGAATACGCTGTCGCCTGGCTTTGGAGCGATGCCCACGAGGTGATCCGCGATTGTGCCGGTGGCTAGTGAGCGTCGCAGATCGCCGGCAGTCGTGCCCGTTTTCAGGCCCGCATAGATCCGGCTTCCACTTTCTGCCTCAATCACAACCCACGCTTCGGTCTTTGCCATTTCTCCCGATGGAATCAGCTCTGGGTGCGCATTGCTGGGATGCACCTGCACTGAGAGCATTTCGCGAGCATCCAGAAACTTGAGAAGCAGCGGAAAGCGCCTGAAGCGTAAGGCCAACCGCCCCATCAGTTGATCGCGGTATTGCTCCATCAATACGCCGATGGTTTGCCCCATGAGCGGCCCATTGGCAATCTGACTTTGATGATCGTCTCGATCACTGAGCAGCCATGCTTCACCGATGGGTTCGTCACCCGGAAGCGGCATAGATAGCAGGTTGGACAACCGCCTGCCGCCCCACAGCCGATACTGATAGATCGGCTCGAAGCGTAAGGGATACAAAGGCATTTGACCCATTGTTTATCACCTTGTTCTCATTGCTGGCGGCTGGTGTTTGATCGATTTCAGCGGCGCAACCAAAGTAGTTCAAACCGGCAGACCGCCGCCATCAAACTCATTGACTTGGAAAATCTGATTAGGTTTGCCATGTCGCGATAATTGCGGACGCTGGCTAGCGCGGTTGGTGCCATGGAACCCACGCCAAGTCGCCACTCAACACGTAGATTGCGAGCGCCGAGGCCATGAAGATTGCGCCAATCCAGAAGCGCCAGTCATGATGCATCCGTCTCCAGTAAGGACCGGGATCTGGCTCACCTCTGTCGCTGCTATTTCCTTCCAGGTTGTGCTTGCTTCCGGTCATTGCTTCTCCATATCCGATGAGTATTCTCCGTTGCGTGCTGCCATATTGCAGCGGGCACGATGATACAAGGCCTTCTGTGCCGCCCAAACATTTGTCTCCTGTCCCTGCCATATCTCCAAAGCCGGCTGCTGAATGGCGCGAGCAAACGAAAATGCCAGCGCCCAGGGAAGCCGCGATTTGAATCTCACATTCATTGCATTCAAGCGAGCTGAGGCCAATTCCGCAGATTGCCCTCCGGAGAGAAATGCAATCGCAGGAACAGCTGCGGGAACAACGCGCAGCATGCAGGCGACTGTTGCCTCGGCTACCTCCTCTAGCTCCGCTTGCTTGCCGCAATCCGTCCCTGGAAGAATCATATTCGGCTTCAGAATCATTCCTTCCAACAAAACCCGTTGCGCAAACAATGCACTGAAGACAGTGCGCAGCACTTCGTCTGTGACCTTGCGGCAATGCTCCAAAGTATGCTCGCCATCCATCAGAACCTCCGGCTCAATGATCGGAACTAGACCTGCTTCCTGACAAAGCGCCGCATAGCGCGCGAGTGCGTGAGCATTGGCATCCATACAACCCCAACTTGGAATTCCTCGGCCAATTGCAATGACCGCGCGCCATTTCGCAAAACGTGCGCCCATCTGAGAGTATTCAGCCAAACGTTCGCGCAATCCATCCAGCCCCTCGGTGACTGTTTCTCCCGCGTGGCCAGCCAATTCTTTTGCACCAATATCGACTTTAATTCCAGGAATGATCCCCGCTTCCTCAAGAGCTTTGACAAACGGAGTACCGTCTCTCTTCTCTTGACGAATTGTTTCGTCGTAGAGAATTGCGCCACTAATGCATTCGCCGAGTCCTGGAGTGGTGATGATCAGCTCCCGATAGTCGCGCCGCATCGCAAGGGTCTGCGGGATATCAAGCTTGGAAAACCTCTTGTTGCAGGTTCCGTTGCTCTCATCCATGGCAAGCAGTCCCTTGTGATCGGCAACAAGTAACTGCGCAGTATCTTTCAGCAATTGCGAATTCATGAGGGCCTGCTCATTTCTTGTTCCTGCTTTGAATATCAGAGCTTCTCCACTCAACGGGATTTATGCTCGGGAATCTATTGAGCCGGATTTGCCAGCAACTGTTTGAGCACGTTGATTGCCTTCTGCGCCTCGGCAAGTTGAGCCTCAGCTTGATCTCTTGTCATTTTCGACAAAGGCACCTGCGCTTGAGCTATCTACCGGGCAATGAGTTAGACTGTCCCGATAACTTCCGGGTCTAATGTCGACATCGATTGTCCTACTCCTCAGTGCCCTGGACGGCAGGCAAACGCGAAACTACTATAGAGTACTATTCAAAAGAAAGCGCCCGGGCGTCCGGTCAATTATGAACAGAGTCCGACTCGTTTATTGCCTAAGCTTCAATGGTAAAGAGATTGGGCCAAATAGAGTCTGCGCCAAAAGGTTGTTCAGTAGGGAGTAAGTTCAAACAACCAGCGAACACACCCGCGCCCAAATAGTGCCTAGCATTTTGAGCTGGGCTACGCAGTCATCTAGTCGACGATGGTTCCGGTAGGCTTCGTCGGCACCAGCTTGTATCCGAAATTTGAGGTATATATCCCGCCATTGGAGCAACTGGCAAGAAAGTACAACGCGATTTTTGCTTCATGTTCAAGGCTAGGCGTGACGTGCCAAGAAAGAGCGGTACCGATGGATTTTCAACAAAAGAAACGTGATTTGGCCCGCGGCCTTGTGGCTAGAGAAGCCGAAGCGAGTACGACCTCCCTGCAGACCGAACTCCCATCTATTCGCGTCTATGAGAAGTTGCGTCGTCAACTCGGCTCACCCGTTGGAGTTGACGGATTTTATGCGCTCGCTTCACGCGCTTTGGCTCTTGCCAAGGCAGAATTTTCCAGTCTCAACGTGGTGCAGATAACGGCAAATGGAGGAGTGTGCGGTCTTGGCGAAGCTGAATCCCAGCCGGATGCGGACGAGGATGGCGACGCTGGGGTGATTTTGATTGCGCAGTTGCTTGGGCTGTTTCTGACCTTTCTTGGCGAGGCAACAACGCTGCGTTTGATCGAAGATTTACGCCTTCAGGTTGGAGATACGACAGAGTTGACCGCAGCCACAGCGGACACGACCGACCCAGAGGTCGATTCACTGCTCAGAGCTGCAGCGTTCGGAGACCTGCTACTGGAGATTGACCAGTTGAGAGGCGTGAGCGAAAGGATCGAAAAACTGGCGGATAATCATCCCGGGATGGAACAAGGTCTCTACAGCGCAGTTGGGAGCATTCGCAATATCGCAACGGTTTTGGATGTTTTCACACTCATACGGAGCAAGGCGGGTGGCCCTTCAGAAGATGGGCCATACCCACAAATGAATCGCTACATGAACTGAATTTCACCGGCGTTTTATTTCGCTCCAAGGACTTTACATAGGGGCGTAGAAAACTTTAACCATCGGGATAGAACCGATAGCGGAATCTTCCGCTTGGAGCGATTTTGGGTTGTGTATGACGGCTCCCCCAGAAATTCGAGATTTAGCCCGTCGCCTTCTTGTGTACGAAGCCGCTGTGGACAAAACCTCCGAAACAGTGGAGTCTGTGACGCTTCGCGTCTATGAGAAGCTACGGCAAAGTCTTGGCGTCTTTGCTGGAGTTGCCTGCTTTCAGTCCCTCGCCTTCCGCGCTTTGACTCAAGCCAAGTCGGAAGCTCCCGATCTTTGGGCAGCGCGGGTCGCAGAGGATGGATCTTTACAGGGCTTAGGCGAGTTTGAGCCTCAAGCCGACATGGTCAAGGATAACGCTGGCGAGTATCCGGCTGGCGAGGGAGGAATTGCTCTCATCGCCCGTTTGCTCAACCTGCTGTTTGTCTTCCTTGGCGAAGCCTTGACTTTGAGCCTGCTGCGCAATGCGTGGCCAGGTGCAACCTTTGACGATCGCAGTTCAGAGAACAGGAGAAAATCGTGAGCACTCAAGACAAAGTGACGATCAATAAACTACCGACCGGAGTTCCGGGCCTCGACGAGATTGTGGGCGGCGGTCTTCCTGAATTCTCGTTCAACATCATTGCAGGCGCCCCTGGAAGCGGGAAGACAACGCTGGCACACCAGATCGTGTTTGCCAATGCAAGCCCGGAACGGCCTGCTCTCTATTTCACCGTTCTCGGCGAATCAGCAATCAAGATGCTGCGTTACCAGCAACAGTACACATTTTTCGATCCGGCCAAGCTGTCCGGCTCCATTCGCTTCATCAACCTGAGTCAGGTTGTTTTAGAGAAGGATCTGGGCGCAGTCCTGGAGGAGATCACTAAAGAAGTCGAAAAGGCTAATCCTGCAGTCGTGGTTGTAGACTCCTTCCGCACCATGGTGCTCAAGCCTCAAAGTGACATGGACCTGCAATCTTTCATTCAAAGGCTGGCGCTGTTTCTGGCCAGTTGGCAAGCGACAACTTTCCTGATTGGTGAATATGCAGAGGAAGAGTTGCGTGATAACCCCATCTTTACCGTTGCCGATGGTCTCTTTTGGCTGCGCCAGACGGCTGAACGAAACTCAATTGTTCGAAAGCTACAGATTGTAAAATTACGCGGTCAGGATTCCGTGCCGGGGTTGCACACATTCCGCATTACCGATGCCGGAGTGCAAGCCTTCTCGCGCACCTTTGGGTTGACCGCTCGCAAGAGGAAGCCGCCTTGCGATCGGCGCCTTTCCTTCGGCGTTCCGGAACTGGACAAGATGCTGGATGGTGGCGTGCGCGAAGGCGACAGCGTGCTCATAGCCGGGTCTTCGGGAACCGGGAAATCTGTCCTTGCAACCCAGTTTATTGCGGAAGGCATACGCCAGGGAGAACCGGGAATCGTAGCGGTTTTTGAAGAACGGCCAGAAGCGTACACTGAGCGGGCCACCAGTTTAGGTTTGGATCTGGAAACACCGCAGAAAGATGGAAAACTCACGATTCTCTATCTCCGTCCCCTCGACCTCTCAGTCGATGAAACCATGCAGTCGATTCTCGATGCTGTGCAGAAAATCGGCGCCAAGCGTCTGGTGATCGATTCCCTGGCGGGCTTTGAGATGGCTCTGTCGCCCGGCTTCCGCGCCGACTTTCGCGAATCTCTATATCGGATGATCTTTGCGCTGACGGGAATCGGGGTGACGATCCTAAGCACGGTCGAAGTGGATGAGTCTTTTACCGAATTCCCATTTAGTACCTACTCAATCTCTTTTCTTTGTGATGACATTCTCCGGCTTCGCTACGTATCCATCGATGGCCAGCTTCGCAAGATCATGGTGGTTATTAAAATGCGAGGCGGGAATCATGCCAAGGATATTCGCGAATATGAAATCACTTCCAAGGGAGTGGTTATTCTGGGTAAGCGATTAACAGACTATCAAGGCTTAATCAGCGGAGTTCCCATGCATTCAAACCGATCCGACCAGAGAAATGAACCCTCACAATAGCCGAGAATCAGGAACGCGATTACGCGAATTGTGAGCAGAATTGAACATACCGCCAATATCTGTCTCGGTCTATGATGTGTTTAAGTGTCGGTTTGGGTGATCG
>CAZYCV010000078.1:0-17771 GCA_964645305.1 uncultured Occallatibacter sp.
TCGCGCAGCATATTCACGCCATGGCCGGTATTCCAGAGCTTGGTGGCCGGGCAGATAACACTGGTTTCAGCGTCGGCCAGCACAAATTGAACCAGCGGGTCGGCCTCCAACTCGGCGCGGCGAGGATCGCTTTCTTTGAGCGAAAGCAGTTCAATGGCGCGATCGGTGCTTTCCTTGAGCGCCTTCATCTCGGCGCGGCCGCCGTTGACGCCGCGCTCGGCCAGGATGGATGACTTCTGCTTCTCCAGCGGCTCGTAAACGTCGAAGAGGCGCGCCGTGGCAAAGCCGAGCGAGGCGGCGGCTTCGCCGGTGGCCCAGACATCCACCAGCCGATGGAGCGCATCCTCGCGCTGCTGAATGCCCTGCTCGTAGCGAACGGAGCCGGGCTTGGCACCCTCGGCTCCACGGAAGCGTTGGCGCTGGTAGCGAATGACCGGCTCGACGGCGGAGAGCAGCTTGGCCGCCGACATCAGGCCCACACCCACGCGGGTGCGCTTGAAGACCGCGTCCAGCACTTCGGCGTGGCTGAAGTTGGGGACAATGACGCCGTCCTTGACGGTGTAGCCGCCGACGATGCGGCTGGCGGGAACCTTCAAATTGAAGATCGGGTCGCCGGTAGATGAGAGCTGATGGACCAGCTTCTTGGTCGGCGTGCCGTGGTCGAAGATGCCCTCGTCCGTATCTTCCAGAATGATGAAGCAGGTGCCCTTGATGCGCTCGTCGTCTGAGCCGACGGCTGCCGTGACAAAGTTGGCGAAGGCAATGTTGGTGATGAAACGGCCGCGCTTGTCCACCTGGAGCCAAGGCTCTTCGCCTTCTTTCCACTCACTGATGCGCATCTTGCCGCTCAACATTCCGGTGTCCACACCCACGTAAGGAATGGGTTCGGTGAGCACAAAGGCGCCGCGCCAGGTCTTGCGGTCTTCACCCGGCTGCGCGGGGGCGGAGAGAGTCTTGTAATGGCTGATCTGCTCCGGTGTGCCGCGCTCATGAATCGGCGATAGCGCGAGCGACCCGGCCAGCGAAGCCGTGGCCGCGCCTCCGTCCACCCAGGCCAGCTCGAAGGCCGCCAGCGACAGCGCCATGTTCTTGGGTCCGGCGATATAGCCGCCCTCTTCCGGCTCCATATAGGCCGCGGTGATGCCAGCGCGGTCAAAAGCCTCCATCATGCCAGCCTTGCCGGGGGTCCACTCGTGGGTGTTGCGCTCGCCGGCGGCCACCAGTTGAGCGACGGTTCCGCGCGCCACGCCGCGCGCTGACTGGACGAGCATCTGCAAGTCAAAGCGGTCGGCAAAACGCCATTGGATTTGGCGAACCGCGTCGCCTGGAAGAGTAAGCATGGTTATCGTTTCGGGCAGAGTATCTGTTGCCATTTATGTTGTCCTCTAGTCGCGGACCTATTCTCAACGACCGCGGGCTCCTTAGTATGTGATCTGAATCACTTGGACACAATACGAATCCCCTGAAAACAACCGGAATCTGCCGTGTCCTAACAAATTATAAAGAGTGGAGGGAGCGATTCAAAGTACAATCGGTTTACCGGAACTGTGATGGGCATCACTTGTCAGTGCTCAATATAAGCTGTATGACAAGATTTGACTGGGAAATTATGCCGTCATTTATCTTGTCGGCAATCCCGTGCAGGAATCACTACTTGATAGGAACGGGGTCTCTATGAAGACTGCCTCCTCGGTCGCGCTTCTCTTTGGAGCGTTGCTGGTTTTCGCGGTGCCGCGCTATTCCTTGGCGCAGACTGATTGCCTTGCCTGCCATGCGGACGCAGGCGCGCAGGATGCCTCCGGCAAAAGCATTTCTGTCGATGGGCACACCTTAAGCCAGAGCATCCACGGCAGCCTGCAATGCGGCGACTGCCACGCCACCATCAAAGAATATCCGCACCCGGATCAGATCACGCCGGTCAAGTGCGAAAGCTGCCACGCCGATCAGGCGGCGGGACTGGTGGGCAGCGTCCACGCCAACCGGGCCGAGCATCCTTGCACCAGTTGTCACGGAGACGCGCACCAGATCTTTCCCAAGGATGATGCGCGCTCGGCGGTCTATCCGCTGAATGTGCCGCGCACCTGCGGCAATTGCCATGGGAACGGCGATATGGCCAAAAAACACGGCCTGCCCAACGTTTACCCAATGTATCTGGATTCGATTCATGGTTTTGCATTGAGCAAAGAAGGACTGCTTGTGGCCGCAAACTGCAACAGTTGCCATGGTTCGCATCACATCCTCAGCCACAAGGACCCATTAAGCCCGACCAATAAAGCAAATATCCCCAAGACCTGCGGCACTTGCCACGCCGGGATCAACGCCAACTATATGGGCGGCGTGCATGGCAAGGCCGTGGCGGCAGGCAATATGAAGGCTCCGGTCTGCACCGACTGCCACACGGCGCACGCCATTTTGCAGCCGACCGCCGACGCCTTCCGTATGCAATCGACGCCCATCTGCGGCTCCTGCCACAAGGAAAAACTCTCGACGTATCGGGACACATTCCACTCGCAACTGGGCTCTCTGGGCGGCTACGTGGAGACGGCGCGCTGCTGGGATTGCCACGGAGCGCATGATGTTCTGCCCGCCAGCGATCCGCGCTCACCGGTAGCCAAGGCCAATCTGGTGGTTACCTGCGGCAAGTGCCACACCGGGGCGAATTTGAGCTTTGTGCAGTATCAGCCTCATGCCAATGCCCGCAACCGCAAGCTGAATCCGGCGCTGTACTTTGTCCGCCTGTTCATGAACCTGCTGCTGGCCGGAACCTTGGGCTTCTTTGTGATTCATACCATCCTGTGGCTGATCCGCGCGCGCTTGGAACAGATCAGGAAACACGCCGCGGAAGGAGCAAAAAATGACTGATCTTGAACAAGCCGCGCAGGAAGCCAGAGCGAAAGACAACCCCGAGAGCCGCCATTTCATGCGCTTTACGCGGGGGCAGCGCTACCTGCACGCCGCGCTGTTTACCAGCTTTCTGGGCCTTGCGGCCACCGGTCTGCCGCTGCGCTTCAGTGAGAGCATCTGGGCACGCGGCTTGGCCAGAGCCGTGGGCGGCTTTGGCGCCATCCTTTTCTTTCACAAATTCTGCGCGCTGGTGCTGACCGTGGCCTTTCTGATTCACGTGCGAGACCTTTTTACCCGTGCGTTTGTGCATCGTGAAAAAGGCATCTTCTGGGGGCCGAACTCGATGGTGGCCAACTGGAAGGATGTGAAGGATCTCTACGGCCATCTGCGCTGGTTCCTGGGGCTGGGAGCAAGGCCGAAGTTTGACCGTTACGCTTATTGGGAGAAGTTCGATTACTGGGCCGTCTTTTGGGGGATGATCGTCATTGGCTTCTCAGGCTACGCCATGTGGTTCGCACCCTTCTTCGCGCATTTTCTGCCCGGCTGGGCGCTCAATGCCGTGCTGGTGATCCACAGCGAAGAAGGCCTGCTGGCGATCCTGTTCATCTTCTCCATTCACTTTGTCAACACGCACTTGCGCCCGGACAGCTTTCCTATGGACATGGTGGTCTTTACCGGCGTGGAGAGCGAGGAGGAGTTCAAGCAGAAGCGACCGCTGGAGTATGAGCGGCTGAAGGCGCAGGGAAAGCTGGATGCGCGACTGGCCGAAGCGCCGGGAATCTGGCAGATTAACTTTTCCAAAGTCGTGGGATTCACGGCAATTTTTATCGGCCTGGTGCTGCTGCTTTTAACCTTGAGCGCCTATTTCAGAGAGTAGCGAGACTGATCGCTTCCTTGCCGCGCAGATGAATGGAGATGGGCTTCCGAAGTCGAGCCAGGGGTAGTGGGTCAGTTTGGATTTCCACAGGTTCGCTTTAGCATTATGATGGGTACATGACCATCGGTAAGGGCAAACGTCCGCGCGATCCGAACCAGCTTGCCAAGTGGATTGTAGATCAATCCACGGAAGAGGCGAGGCCGACTCCTCCACCACCGACCGCAATATCAGCCTACATGGCCGCTATGGGGCGCAAGGGTGGTCTCGTGGGCGGGAAGCGCCGTCTAGTGACTATGACGCCGGAAGCACGGAAGATGGCGGCGGCCAAGGCTGCCCAAGCACGGTGGGGCACGGTGAGAAAGAGCAATCCATGAAAGAGGATACTAAAAATTCACTCAGCAAGGGGGATCTTGACTGGCGCACACTCATACAGTATGGCGTCTTTTTATTCCTTTTTGCTCTTTCTGCGGTAGTGTGCGATCTCCTCATCAGGCTATCGGTCCACCACTACAAACTGACGGAGTGCATCGTTGTTTCCATCATCGCGGCATTTTTCGTGGTCAAGTGGTTTTACAATCGCAAATGAACGCTATAATGGAACAAATAGAAAACCCGCCTGCCAGGGCGGGTCTCCGGTGTGGCGAAACTCTCTAGCGACATCATCGCATGGAGTGTGCCAAAATGCAATCTCAAACTTCTCAACCCGCAGAGCACCCGTCAATGGTTGAACTGCTCGGCTTGGATGAAGTAGGGAAAATCTTAGTTCGAGACTTCCTTACTGGACAGCCTTACCGGGCACCAGCATCCATTCTAGCTGAGTTAGAGGCAAGAAAATGTACGGCTGTTCCCCAAAGTGAGCCTGTTTGAAGTTGGGGTCTCCCTCGATAATTTCTCCAAGTAAACTAGCACTCTGGAGCCAAATGCCAGTGCTGTCAAGTTGCTCAACTTTGATCGGTATTGACTGAGGGTGATTATCCCCGGCCAATTTGATCTGCACCATCTTTCCTGTCAGTTTTGATGTGTCCATCACGTCCTCACTTTCCTTGCGCCTGCAATCATACCCGCCAGACCAGAGCCTCGTCCAAACTTTCCTCTTGACATTCTAAAGCTGCTTTAGCATAATAGTCAATATGAACTGCTTGGACTCCCAAACCCGCGCCCGAATCGTTAACTGCCTGATCGAAGGATGTTCGATCAGGGCAACCTGCCGCATGACGGGAGCGGCCAAAAATACCGTCGTGAAGTTGCTGGCCGACATGGGAACGGCCTGCGCCACTTTTCATGATTTCCATGTCCGCAATCTCAAAGTCCGCCGGATGCAGGCGGATGAAATATGGTGCTTTGTCGGCTGCAAAAAGAAGAACGCCACACCCGAACAGAAAGCGGAAGGATGGGGAGACATCTGGACTTGGGTAGGCATGGACTCGGATACCAAACTGGTCATCAGTTATCTTGTTGGCGGCCGGGATGGTGGCTGGGCGCGGGATTTCATGGAGGATTGCGCCGGTCGTATCCGAAACCGCATACAGCTCACGACTGACGCGCACCGCGCTTACCTAGAAGCGGTAGAAGACGCTTTTGGTGCAAGCATTGACTACGCCATGCTCCACAAGATCTACGGCGCTCCGACAACAGAAGAAGCCCGCAGATATTCCCCAGCCAAGTGTATCGGTTCTGACATGAAAACCGTCATCGGCGATCCCGATCCGGCGCACGTCAGCACATCCTACGTGGAGCGCCAGAACCTCACCATGCGTATGTCGATGCGTCGTTTTACCAGGTTGACGAACGGATTCAGCAAGAAGGCTGAAAATCACTGCCATGCGGTCGCGTTGCACTTCATGTACTACAACTTCTGCCGGGTCCATCAGACCTTGCGTGTTACGCCGGCAATGGAAGCAGGTTTAGCAAATCACGTCTGGTCAATGGACGAATTGATTGCCCTGCTTCCAAAGCCCACGGTTTCAAAATCGACTATCGACCGGGACATACTTCGGCGAGTCCTAGGAGAGACCGCTTAGAGTTCTCAGTTTCCGTTCTTGGTTTGGCGGGCATCTATCATATTCTGTAGCTCAATCTCTCGAATCACTTCCCCGGTTCGGGCGATAAACAATGGTGAAGACCCGAATATCTTGTTTGCTTTTTTGGGGTCGAATAGTTCCGCAAATCGCAACTCATCATCAAATCCGTGGCGAGCAAGAATTTTAGATGCTACAAACGCGAGGGATTTATCAAGAAACCCACCGCGGAATTCAGCCATTTTCATTAAGGGGCGTTGAATCCATAACGGATCTATGTGATCTACAGAAAGCAAAACTGCATCGGTCGCACCGCCGCAAGCTCCTCGACAGTCTTTCTTAGCTCTATACATCAGGTAGGAAAGTTGAGCGAGACATACGCGGGGCGCAACAGGAGAACCAAAGAGTGTCCGAAACATCGGATCTGTAACAGCGATCCCCGCGCCTGCTGCAACATATCCGTCCGAGTTTTGGAACGTCTTACGAACCAGCGTGCCTGGAGGTTCACAAAGATACAGACCAAATTCATTTGGGTTAATGCGGACTCCTGCAATGATTGTAACGGCGGGTCGATCATCTTTTACAGTAAAGACGGTAGACCATTGAGCCATCCGGTTCCTGATTGTATCCTCAAATCCGATTAGCGATCTCGGCTCGGTTAATTTCAAGTCGAGCATAATATCGTTTATGAGCGTCTCTGCCGCGTTCACATCCGTACAAGAATACGCAATGGCATAAATTCCGGTTGTAGTTGTGAGTGTCTGGACTTTGACGGCATCATAGGTGGTGCCGTCCATGTATGTCATTTGCGTATCGGCAGCGATGACTATTCCACCATCACACAGCATTCCTATCGCAATGGTCATGCGCTTAGCACTTTCTGGACGCCGCTTTAGAATTGGAACCTTTGACGGCAGCGGCCTGGGCAGAATGATACGCTGTCGAGGCAGGGTTGCGACATTCGTCTGGTCCAGTCTAGGCATAGACTGAGGAGGATCACCCGGTCGAAAATTCGGTATCGGTGATGCAAGTTCAGGCAAAATCACGATATTTCTCCCTTCTGGTCTGTGGAAATCCAAACTGACCCACTACCGAGCCAGGAGGCATCTTGACATTCGCGGTAGAGCCACTTAAAATCCGGGCTCCTGTAGTTTTTCACAAATAAGGTACGAAGGACGCGAGACAATGGCTAAAATGCGGTGGTTTTGTGTTGTTGGATTGGCTTTTTACACTCTGATCTCTGGCGTCGTTCTGATTGCGCAGGCCGTTGATCTGACGGCGATGCAACAGAGGCTCAACACGGAATTCAAAGTGACGAAGTTGACCGGCGACGGCATGGACATCCTCGACGGTGGCGCGGGGGATGTTGTTGAATTGCACAAGGATGGATTGAAGATGTCCGCCCTGGCGACTCCCGTGATGGAGTCCAGCGTCTACAAGGACGGAAAGATAGGCGGAGGAGCGGCCAAAAGAGTGTGGGGCAACCTGGGAGTGGCCATGCTGGAGGGCATGGCGGCTGCCGGAGATACCACAGGCACTCTTGTCATACCCAACGCTATCCCAGGGCATAACGCGGTGGCTGGTGAAAAGGTCTGGGTGGTGGCTGTTACCGCCCAGAAAGACGGAATTAACTTCAAGTTATATACCGATGCGGACGGCCTTGGCATCCGCTATCATGCCAATCTCAAGGTTCTATTTCCCAACAAGAAAGTCATTCCATCCGTGGAAGACGCCTTGAAACTGGTGTCTGAGGTGCTGACGGTGGTGCCGCAGGGTGACTCAAGCGCGCAAGCGCCACCAGAGGGGCCTTATGCGGCGCTGGCAGGCGAGTACCTTTTGGCCGCGAACGGCCAACATTACATTCTTCTTCCCGATGGATCATGCAGCATCAGCACCCCTGGTGTTCCGCAACAAGCTCCAGGCCATTTCACCGTCGATGGAGATTGGCTGGCAATCACATTGAAAATCGGAAATATGAATATGCCTGTCGCTAAATTCAAAATTGTAGGCGACAGACTGTATATGAATGGGATGACCAGCTTGGAGCTGATTCGGCAAGGGGGATCACCTGCGCCGGAGCCTGAAGCCGATGCACCAGCCGCTCCGCCTCCCGCGCCGATGCAGGCGATTGCGCCTCCGCCTCCGCCTCCCGATGCGCCGCCGCCAACCGTCGAACTGGGCCAGAGCAAGGATCAGGTGATTGCCGGATTCGGCCAACCACTGCGTGTGGACCTTCATGGTGCCAAGACAGTCTTTTACTACAAGGATATGAAGGTGACCTTCACCGATGGAAAGGTCAGCAATGTTGAGTAGAGGATGACAAGCCGATGCTGAGACCGGCTTCCAAGATGTGGTTGCCCCATCCATTTCGCGCTCTTTGCGAAATGGATGGGATTCCACGCCACTGTCTTCGCTCCGCATCCGTTCTTGTTCTATCTTTTCTCCTCACTTTTCTGGCCGCTCACGCAGAGAAGAAACTGAAGGACGCCGACTGTCTTGCCTGTCACTCCGACGCAACCATGACCACCGAGGTAAACGGCAAGCAAGTCAGCATCTTTGTCGATCAAGCCAAGCTCAAACATTCGATTCATGGAAGTGTTTTTGCCTGCGTCGATTGCCACACCGATGTAAAGAGCTTGATGCACGAGAGCACACCCAAGAAAGTCCTCTGCGCCCAGTGTCATGCCGATGCACAAGATGCTTATCTGCGCAGCTTGCATTCCAAAGCCATACGGAACGGCGTGGCGGCGGCCAACTGCCAGGACTGCCACGGCGGCGCGCATGAGATTCTGGGCGCGGATGACGCTAACTCACCAGTAAGTCACTCTAACATCCCGGTAACTTGCGGGCGCTGCCATGGGCAGAAGTTTCTGGTTGCATCGAACGGCGAGAGCGCGCAGAGCTTTGTCTCTTATCAGGAGAGCGTGCATGGCGTGGCTGTTGAGAAAGGCTCAAAGAAAGCCGCCGTCTGCACCGATTGCCATGGCGCGCATGAGATACTTCCGGCCAATGACGCCAAGTCGCCCATCTATAAATTCAACGTTCCTGCCACCTGCGGCAAGTGCCACACGGATATCGCGCAGACCTTCATGCAAAGCATTCACGGGCAGGGTATTGCCCGCGGTAACAACCTGTCGCCGGTCTGCACCGACTGCCACGGAATCCACTCGATCAAGGCGCATAAAGATCCCCGTTCGCCGGTCTCGGAGCAAAATATCTCCAAAGATACCTGCGCCCGCTGCCATGAGGGCGTGCGCCTCTCGGAAGAGTTCGGCGTGCCGGGCGGCCGCGTGACGAGTTACATGGATAGTTATCACGGATTGGCCACTGAAGGCGGGTCGCTGGTGGCGGCCAACTGCTCCAGTTGCCATGGCGTGCATAACATCCTGCCTTCAAGCGATCCTCATTCGACCGTCAATCGCGCGAATCTCGACCAGACCTGCGGCAAGTGCCACAAGGGAGTTACACAGAAGTTTACTTTGACCAAGGTTCACCTGGAGGGCGTCGGGGCGCGGGATATGGGATCGATCGCCACGCGCTGGGTGCGCCTGTTCTATCTAGTTCTGATCTTCGCCGTGATCGGCGCCATGCTTCTGCACAACGCCATCATCTGGCGCAGCAAGGCAATGGCAAGGCGTGCGATGCAGAATCCTTTCATGACGCGCATGACCACCAATCAACGCTGGCAGCATCTGATTCTGCTCACCAGCTTCATTGTCCTTGTCATCACCGGCTTCGCGCTCAAGTATCCTAACTCCTGGATCGCCGAGATCCTGGGCAACGGCAACGGTGAAAAGCTGCGCGGAGTTATTCATCGCATTGCCGGAGTAATTCTGATTGGCGCGGGCGTCTATCACCTTTTTTACATAGTAATGACCCGCGAGGGCCGACGCCTGATTCGAGACGCCGCGCCGCGCCCGCAAGACGCCTTTGACGCCTGGGGCACAATGCGTTACTACCTGGGTCTCAGCAAGGTCAAGCCCGGCTTTGGCCGCTTCAGTTACGCGGAGAAGGCCGAGTATTGGGCGATGGTTTGGGGAACAGCGCTGATGGCCATAACCGGAATCATGATGTGGGCCAAGGTATGGGTGGGTAACCTGGTGGCCCGCTGGTGGGTGGACGTGGCCACTTCCATTCACTTTTACGAGGCGATTCTGGCCACCTTGGCGATTCTGGTTTGGCACTTCTATCAGGTTTTCCTCGATCCCGATGTCTATCCCATGAATTGGGCCTGGTGGGATGGCAAGATGCCGGTTGAGCATTATCGCCGCGAACACGGCTTGGACGGCGAAGCACTGCCCCAAGGCGAACCAGAGACTCATACCAACCACGATCAAGCCGATGATTAGCTGCGGGTTCGGAGACCTAGGGCGGTCTGACAAAAAATAAGCGGCAAGGAGCGAAACTATTGTTCACCGCGTGGGTTTGAATCGGAAAGAGTTTGCGAGGAAGTGCCTCGGCTTGGCTTGACTTCGGCAGAAAATCATTCTAAAATCCGGGCGTCTATTGTTTTTCTTTCAACTCGTTACGAAAGGCTCAGGGCAAATGGCAAAGACGCGGAGGATTCTGGTTGCAGGATTGGTTTTTAACTCATTGATTTCCGGTTTTTTATTAGCAGCGCAGGGTGGCGATCCGAAAGATTTGGTACTCAAGAAGCTGACTGAGCAGTTTGTGCCGACCAAGTTTACCGCAGACAAAAGCGATATTGTTACGCCGGGCTTGGTAGTGGCTCTCAAGGAGGATGGACTTTATCTGTACCCGGCTGCACTTCCGATGGCCCCAGTCAGCGTACCCAAGAAGGGAAAACTGACACAAGGATTTGGAGATATGCTTTCGGTGGGCTTGGTTGACGGCATGAATCGCCCTGGAGGCGCGGCTGGTATTCCCGTCAAGAAGCTGGTTACCGGAGAAAAGGTGTGGGTACGCACAATTGAAGTGGGCAAGGATTCGATCTCGTTCCAGGTGGTTACCGATCCGTACGAGGATGGGCGGTACTTTGCCACGATCAAATTCCCGATTCTCAAGGGCGCCAATCCCACGCCGGAGGATGCCGTCAAGATGGTTTCTGAGGTTCTTGAGGTTCAAGCGCCGCAGGATCAGGGGCCACAGCAGGCCACGACGCCTGAACCAGCTCCGGCACCCGCGCCGGTTCCCGCACCGATTCAGGCGATAGCTCCGCCGCCTCCGCCGTCGGATGCGCCGCCTCCGACGATAGAACTCGGTCAGACCAAGGATCAGGTGATCGGAGGTTTCGGGCAGCCGACACACTTGGCCAACCTGGGAGCCAAGACGATTTTTTTCTATCCGGGAATGAAAGTGACATTCATCAACGGAAAAGTCACCAACATTGAGTGAGGCCTTCTACGATGGATGCGGGGCATCGCTTCCTAACTTAACCGGAACGTCAGACCCAGATCAAATTGGGTAGAAGTAGGATTCGACAATGCCTTGGTTTTATTGTACTTTGCACCACGAAAGGTAAGAGGAAAATGGCGAAGAGGTGGTGGTTTCTTTCATCAGGATTGGCTGCAATCGCATTGATCACTATTCCCGCGCTGGCGGCTGAAAAGGCTCCGCCAATTGACACGGCGGCGATTCAACAGCAGATTGATTCGCAGTTCAAGCTGACCAAAGCCACCGCAGATCATTCGGATATTGTTACGCCGGGGGACGTTGTTCTGTTGCAAAAGGACGGACTGGTGATGAACAGTTCCATGTGCCCTTATGCAGGTTCAAACTCCTACAACAAGGGAGTGCTTGCCGCGAATTTGGCTAACCGTGCCAAGGACGCCGCCAAGAACTATGCCAAGTCCTGGGCCTTGGGCAAAATAGGATTGGGCGGCGGGGCTAGCGTTGCCGATGCGGCTAACAACGGCTGTGCCAATCGTACATTTGTAGCCGGCGAAAAGTTTTGGATCTCCGGGATTACCGCTAAATCGGATGGCATTCTGTTGAGCACCCTCAGCGATCCATACAACAATGTCCGCTTCTATGGAGAAATCAAGTTTCCGTACGTGAAGGGTTCAGTGACCCAGGCAGCCGATTTTGTGAAGGCCGTCACCGAGGTGTTGACGGTGGTACCGGCAGAAGGCGAGGCCAGCCAGCCGGCGCAGGATGCCGCACCGGCTCCGCTGCCCGCTCCGGTGCCCGCTCCAATACAAGCGATTGCTCCGCCGCCACCACCGCCCGACGCGCCACCGCCGTCCATTGATCTGGGCCAGAGCAAGGATCAAGTGATTGCCAGCTCCGGGCAGCCTTTGCGCGTGGCTAACCTGGGTGCCAAGACGGTCTTTTACTACAAGGATATGAAAGTGATCTTCACCAACGGCAAAGTAAGTAACGTTGAATAGGGCCTTCGAGCGGTAGAAACGCCGTCCAGGGGCTTGCTTTTGAGGTCAACCAAGCAGACGATGGAAAGGGAAAAGAGGATTTAATGAGGACACAAATTCTGAGCGGAGCCATCCGCAATGGCGTTACATTTATGATTCTGGCCGCATTTGCAGGATTGGGCATTGCAGTGGCTGGGAACAAGTCTGCGCCGGCTCCCCGGCCGGCACCTGCCTCCCATGCGGCTCCTGTTTCTCGGCCATCCGGTGGTGGTGGATTTTCTCGCGGGCCGTCTACTGGCGGTGTCTCTCACGGGCCCACCACAGGTGGAGCAGCCTCGCACGGACCGACGACAGGCGGGGTGACTACCCATGGGCCAACCACCGGCGGAGTTACTACCCATGGACCGACCACGGGTGGTGCTACGACACACGGACCGACGACAGGCGGAGCTACCACAGGCGGGGCCTCCACGCATGGACCAACGGCTGGCGGAGCGTCCACGGGCGGAGCGTCCACTCACGGACCTGCGGCTGGCGGAGGTTCTGTCGGTGGAACGCACACTGCCCCGACCGCTGGAGGAAGCCATCCGGCAGGTGGCGGTGCTGGTGCAGCGCGTCCTGGAGGTGCCGGGGGTGGAGTGCATCCTACCAGCGGTGCCGTCAGATCCACGCCGATCAAAGCTGGCCCCGCACCCAGAGGCAGCAACGAACACGTGACCAAAACCGGCAGCGCCGTGCGCACCCGCCCTGGCGGCAGGGTGAGTGACGTGCATGACGCCAGGCGGGGGATGGATGTCCATCACGGATTGAATGGCAACCGCAGAGTGTCGGTGGAGCGCCACGACGGCAGCCGGATGGTTGCCGAACGGGGCCGGCCTGGCTTTGTGCAGCGCGGGTATAGCTACCACGGCCATGATTTTGGGCGGCGGGCCTATTATTACCACGGCCATGAATACAACCGCTTTTACCGCGGCTATGGCTACCACGGGTTGAGCTTGAACGTCTACGCTCCGGGCTACTACTTCGCCCCCGGATTCTATGGATGGGCGTATAACCCATGGGCTGCGCCGATCACCTATGGATGGGGATGGGGAGCGAGCCCGTGGTACGGCTACTACGGCGGTTACTTTACTCCTTATCCGGTGTATGCCAGCGCCAATTTCTGGCTGACGGACTACATCATCTCGCAGAATTTGCAGGCCGCTTATGCCGCGCACCAGGAGGCCGGCGAAGTGGATGGCGCTCCAGAAGCGACGGGTGGAACGCCAGAGCTGACTCCCGATGTGAAGCAGCAGATTGCTGACGAAGTGAAGCAGGAGTTGGCATTGGAGAACTCCGAAGCGACGCAGACTGCGCAGCATCAGGACGTGGACCCCGGCTCCAGCGGGATTGCGCGCCTGCTGAGCGATGGGCGCCAGCACGTCTTTGTGGCGGGTGATGCTTTGGACTTGGTGGACTCGAATGGCCAGGAGTGCGCGATCAGCGACGGCGATGTTCTGCTGCTGAAGACTCCTCCTCCAGCCGATGCAACCACCGCAGACTTGGTCGTTCTGGCCAGCAAGGGAGGCAAAGAGTGCCAGAAGCTCAACACGGTCACCGTGCAGTTGACCGACCTGCAAGAGATGCAGAATCAGATGCGTGCGACGATCGACCAGGGACTCAAGGACTTGCAGGACAAGCAGGGCAAGGGAGGATTGCCTCCCGCGCCTCCTTCGGCTATGGCTCCGCCGACAGCAACGGAATACGCCCAGATTGCTCCTCCGTCCACGCCACAGGATGAGGCTGATTTGAAGCAGCAAGATCAGCAAGCCGACCAAGCCGAACAGGAAGTGACTTCAGAAGCACCACAGGATAGCAGTGCGCCGGTCAGCGCGGTAGAGGCTGCGCCTGCAGCAGCGCCCGCATCTGTGGAATTGGGGCAAAGCCTCGGCCAAGTGGAGGGGACGATGGGTGTGCCTCAGCGCGTGGCCAAGCTGGGAGCAAAGGTCATCTACTACTACAACGGAATGAAGGTCATCTTCATCGACGGCAAGGTGACGGACGTCGAGTAAGATGCGAAGCAAGTGAAAGGGCGAGGGAGAGAATCAGAGATTCTCTCCCTCGCCCTTTATGCTGACTTGATCCTTGTCAGATTCCTAAGCGTAGTTGATGGGATTCTTGGTGAGCCACTTCTCGTCGCGCACTTTGCCAATCTCCTTCAGTGCGCCGCTGGCCACGCTCGCGCTCAGACCACGGCTCTTCCAGGCCAGACCGGCGGTCAGCCCCACAACGCAGCCCAGCAAGCCGTACGCCAGGGTGGCGGTGGCCGTTGAGGACTTCTTGCGGTAGAACGGATAGGCCACCAGCGCTCCCACGCAGGCGCCAATCGCCGCGGGGGCAATCGAGGCCTTCATCGACTCACTGAGAAAGGGACCGATAGGCTCTCCATTAAAGAACTCTTCCTGGCCGGAGCGCGCTCCTTCAATCCCGGAACCCACCAGCCGCTTGCCGTAATCGACATTGGTTTTCACCCACTCGCCCAATTCCATTGAACCCTCCCCGCCTTCCTTGAAAGCACACTTAGTTTAGCAGAAAATCGAAGTTTTTTAGGCCCTTTTTCGAATCGCGCTACGATATGGAACAACCTTTTGAGCAAGAAGCGCGCTGCAATAGAGCAGATTCAAATCAGGAAAAGATCTGCGTTCATTCTATAAATGGCAGTTGATGGCCGTTCGAGATGGCCAACTATTCCAGAATGAATAGCTTGGCCGTACATTGTCTACGGAAATTCACTTGACATCCTTCTTGGTTTTCAGTGGACAAGTAAGCTATCAAGAGAGTTTGTTAACAAAATCAGCAAGTTAGCCACCGCTTCGCGGTGATAGCGAGTTAGCGAGTTAGCGGCAATTCAACCCACCATGACTGGATAACGCGACTCGATCTGTATTTAACTGCCGTTTTTAAGTTCATTCTTCCTGTCCATCCCTGCGGTGCCCTTGGTAGGATGAGGCAGGTGCGGTGGCCATGCGAATTGTGTATGTACTGCCCTCGCTGGGCATCGGCGGAGCGGAACGGCAGGTGGTGGCGCTCAGCGAGCGCATGAAGGCGGGTGGGCATACGGTGGCGCTTGTCGTGCTGCTCGGCCGCCAGCGTGAAGAGTGGCCAACGACGGTGGAGACGCTTCGGCTGGACGCACGCCGGAATCTCCTTGGAGTCGTAACGGCGCTCTTCAGGGTACAGCGCTTCCTGCGGGCCTTCCAGCCCGATCTGATTCACGGCCATGTCTTCCCGGCAAATATGGCCGCGCGGTTCTTCAAGCTGTTCTATCCGGGAGCGGTGGTTCTGTCCACGGTGCACAACGTCTATGAGGGCGGCTGGGGGAGGATGCTGGCTTACCGGCTGACGGACTGCTTGAGTTGCCGCACCATTGCCGTCAGCGCAGCCGCCGCAGAGCGTTATGTACGCCTTAAAGCGATTCCCGCGCGAAAATCGCTGGTGCTGAAAAACGGAATCGACTGCAAGGAGTTCACGCCTTCGCCGGAGCGCCGCGTGCGGCTTCGCAGGTCGATGGGCGTGCGGCAGGAGTTTGTCTGGTTGGCTGCGGGGCGCATCGTTCCCGCCAAGGATTATTTCAACTTGCTACGAGCATTTACGCAGGTGTTGCGAGAGCTGCCGGAGACTCAACTTTGGATTGCCGGTGAGGCGGGCGGGGCTGAGTCCGCGTCTATTCAAGCGCAGGCATCGGAGTTGGGCGCGGCGGTGCGCTGGCTGGGGTTGCGTCGCGAGATGCCCGCTCTGATGGACGCCGTGGACGGCTTTGTGCTGGCCTCCGCCTGGGAGGGAATGCCGCTGGTAGTCGGTGAGGCCATGGCCATGGAGATGCCCGTGGTGGCCACCGATGTGGGTGGTGTGCGTGAGTTGATGGGGGATGTGGGAGTCATTGTGCCTGCCAAATGCCCGGAGAGGCTGGCCGAGGCAATGCTGGCTACCATGCGCGGCACTGAGGTCGAGCGGCGCAAATCAGGCCAGGCGGGGCGCGTGCGCATCTGTGAGGCCTTCAGCCTGGAGGCCAAAGCCAGTGAGTGGGAGTTGGTTTACCGCGCCCACCTGGCGCGATGAGCGGAAAGGCATCAGCCTCTGAGGCATCCCATCCGTTTAGTAAAGAGTAGGAAACTGCTGAGGCGCACGATGCACCTCACTTCCTAGCTAATACGGATCGGAAGCTGAAACTACACACAACTCCTAGGCACAAAACCCCACTCAAGCAACCATAGCTGCTATCGTCGTGAAGCTTTGTGAGTTGTGGCTCAAATGAAAACGGGCCTGATGCGCATCGCGCGCCGCAGACCCGAATCTTTTACCGACCGCGACCGCGAGAACTTCCGCCACCGCCGCCGCTGCCTTTGCGCGCGTTGTAACAATCCCGGCAAAAAACCGGGCGGTCGCCACGCGGTTCAAAAGGCACTGTTGTGGGCTGGCCGCAACCGGAACATATCACAGGTGTACCCTGTGCCGGAGCCGAACGGTAGCCGGAACCCCCTTGATCGTTCTTCTTTGCCTGACGGCAACTCTTACAACGTTTTGGGGTCGAATAACCACGTTCCTGAAAGAACGTCTGATCCGCAGCGGTGAAGGTGAAGTCCTGCCCGCAATCGCTGCACGTAAGTTGAATATCTCCGGCCATGGGTCTCCTCGTGGAAATTGTACAGCGCAATGTCCCTTTTGCATACAAATAAATCTTTGAAAAGAAAAAATTTGTTCAAACCGAGTGAATCGGCCGGCTGACCAGGGGCGAATGGAGGCCGGTTCGGGTAGATTTTTGGCCGATGACGCAGCCCGATCCGTTAGTCTGGAAGCTATGGAACGGATTTGCAGCCATTGTCGCGCCGTGCTTGGGGAAGAGACGATTGCCGACTGGTGCCCGGCCTGCGGCGGCGCGCTGGTCGAACGCTATGAACTCGCCGTCGAGGAAACTCCAACGTTGGCCCCACCGCAGGTGGTGGATCATCGCGGCATCGTCCTGCCCCGCCGTCACGCGCTGGGCGGCATCATCACGCCGCACTGAGATTTATGACACGGGCAATTTGCCGGTGATCTTGCGGATGAGGACAGACTGGAGAGGCACATCCTGCGATTTGACTTTGCTCATGATCGTTTGCCCTGGAGATGATTGAATTATATTCGAGCATTGAAAGCGAATCCAGATCTCTCGATTTCGAATAGAATCCTCATTGGCAAGCGGATTTCGCAGCGCCCCTACGGGGCGCAGTTCTTTGCTGGGCAGCATTCCCCGGATTGCGCTGCGCTCCATCCGGGGCTATTATCCTTCACCCCTCCGGGGTGAGATTTGTCTCAGATCCGGGGTGAGAATTGTCGCAGATCAGGGATGAGATTTGTCTCAGATCAGGGATGAGATTTGTCTCAGATCAGGGATGAGAATTGTCACAGATCCGGGGTGAGAATTGTCACAGATCCGGGGTGAGAATTGTCTCAGATGGGAAGAAATTTGCTCCATCCGGTGCTATTATCCTTCACCCCTCCAGGGTGAAAATTTGGGGTAATGTTTATCGCAGATCGGTCCTTCCACAATCTCTTTATGCTGAATCAAGATGAATCTTCCGCATAAATTTGCAATTCATTCGAGCAGGTGTGGGCGAAGACGCCCACACGACAGCCGGTCAGGAGACTGATTACATGACAGCGCCGGCTCCCCTCCAACCGAGT
>CAZYCV010000079.1:0-17720 GCA_964645305.1 uncultured Occallatibacter sp.
GTTTCACCCGCGGTGCGGGAGATCAGCAAAAGCCGCAATCTACGCGTGATTGACGCCACCTGTCCGCTGGTGACCAAGGTTCACATTGAAGCCGTCAAGTTTGCCAAACAGGGCTACTCGCTGGTGCTGATCGGCCATCGCGATCACGATGAGATTGAAGGCACGCTGGGCGAAGCGCCGGAGGCAACCCAGGTGGTCTCGAACGTCGCCGAGGTTGCGCTGCTGCAGGTTCCCGATCCAAACCGCGTAGCCTATCTGACCCAGACCACGCTCTCGCTGGCCGAAGCGCGTGACATCATTCACGCGCTCAAAGAAAAATTTCCTAACATCGTCGGCCCCCACTCACAGGACATTTGCTACGCCACGGAGAACCGCCAGGTGGCCGTGCGCAATGTGGCGCACAACGCGGAATTGGTGCTGGTGGTGGGGTCAACCAACAGTTCCAACTCCAACCGGCTGGTCGAGGTCTCGCGCAATCTGGGCACTATCGGCTACCTGATCGACAACTCCCAGGCCATCGATCCTAAATGGCTGGAGGGTGTCAGCACAGTGGCGGTGACGGCCGGCGCATCTGCTCCCGAAGTGCTGGTCGAGGATGTGGTCAATTACTTGCGACAAAACGGCTTTGACAGCGTCGAAGAGGTAGAGGTGATGCCGGAAAATGTGCGTTTTGGCCTGCCGCCGGAGATTGTTCAAGCCATCGGCAGCGCCAACCTGGTTGAGTCGATTGCAGCACAGTGAACCTGGGTAAAACGGACTGAGGCATTTGAATCGCATGAAGACGCAGAAAATCAAGACGCAATTCGCCGCGCCGCGCTTTGGGAGGATCGATGCAGGCCTGAACGAAGTCGAGTCGGCCATTGCCCGTTCACGCGATTTCCTGTTCAGCCGCCAGCATCCCGACGGATACTGGAACGGCGAACTTGAAGCCGATTCGATGCTCGAAGCCGACTACATCTATCTCCACACGCAACTGGAAAGCGGCGATCCGGGACGGCTACAGCGCGCCTTCACGGAGATGATGCGCTATCAGAACGACGATGGAAGCTGGAGCATCTATCCTGGCGGCCCAGGCAACATCTCGCTTTCGGTCAAGTGCTACTCCTCGGCCAAGCTGATGGGTGTCTCCGCCGATGATCCCCGCCTGGCCAAGTGCCGCGAGTGGGTCTTGGCGCACGGCGGTGTAGTCGCCACCAACACCTTCACCAAGATGTATCTCTGCGGCATCGGCGAGTACGACTACGACGCGGTTCCAGCCATTCCGCCGGAGATTGTTCTCTTTCCCAAATGGTTCTACTTCAACATCTACGAGATCTCTTCGTGGTCGCGCTCGATTCTGGTTCCTTTGGCCATCATCTACGCCAAGAAGCCGTACAAGAAAATTTCCCCCGAACAGGGCATCGACGAGCTATTTGTGGGCGGACGCGCCAACGCCAATCTGCGTTTGCACTGGGACTTCAAACACCTGCTCTCCTGGCGCAACTTCTTTATTGCCTTGGACCGGATCATGCATTTGGCCGAGGCGGTACATCTTCGTCCGGTGCGCACGCTGGCTCTGAAGAAGGCGGAAAAATGGCTGCTGGAGCGGCTGGAAATGTCCGACGGCCTTGGCGCCATCTATCCGGCCATGCTGAACGCCATCATCGCTCTGCGCTGCCTGGGGTACTCCGAGGACGATCCACAGGTGATTCGCGCCCGTGACGAGTTTGAGAAGCTGGGGATTGAGCAGGAGCCAACCGCCGAATTCCCTGAGCCGACCTTCCGCATGACCCCCTGTATGTCGCCGGTCTGGGACACCGCGCAGGCCGTCTTCGCGCTGGGTGAGGCCGGTGTGGATCGCAGCGATCCTCGGCTGCTCAAGGCCGTCGACTGGATGCTCTCCAAGGAAGTCCGCCACAAGGGCGACTGGTCCGTCAAAGTGCCCAATGTCGAGGCCGGCGGCTGGTACTTCGAGTTCAACAACGAGTTCTATCCTGACACCGACGACACGGCCCAGGTACTGATGGCGCTAGGCAAAGTCGACAATCCCCGCGAAGGCTACCAGCATAAAGTCGCTGAGCGCGCCATCCAGTGGGAGTTTGCCATGCAGTGCAAGAACGGCGGGTGGGGCAGCTTCGACAAAGACAACACGAAGATGATCTTCCAGTACATCCCCTTTGCCGATCACAATGCCATGCTGGACCCGCCCACAGTGGACATCACCGGCCGTATGCTGGAGATGCTGGCCGGTTACGGTTACTCGCGCGGCGACAAACGCGTTGAGAAGGCCATCAAGTTCATCCTCAGTGAGCAGGAGCCGGATGGAAGCTGGTTTGGCCGCTGGGGCGTCAACTACATCTACGGGACATTCCTGGTGCTGCGCGGGCTGGACGCCATCGGCATGGATCACCTGGAGCCGCAGATTCAGTCGGCTGCCGAGTGGCTCCGCATGGTGCAGAATGGCGACGGCGGATGGGGCGAGAGCTGCGGTACATACGATAATCCAGAGACGCGAGGGCAGGGAATCAGCACGCCTTCGCAGACCGCCTGGGCGCTGATGGGCCTGCTGGCCGCCGGCGACGATCGCTCCGACTCCATCGCCAAAGGCGTCCGCTGGCTGCTGGAGCGCCAACTGGCCGACGGAAGCTGGGATGAATCGATCGGCGAAGGTGCATACCGTCAGGCTATTATCACCGGCACAGGCTTTCCTAGAGTTTTTTACTTGGCCTACACCCTTTATCGCCAGTACTTTCCGCTGCTGGCCCTTACCACCTATCGCCGAACCATGGAACGCGGAAAGAGCTAGTTGAGTGAGTAAGTGAACGAGTGAGTAAGTGAACGAGTGAAAAACGCGCGGTTCTTATTCACTTATTCACTTATTCACTTCTTCACTTCTTCACTCTTTCACTATCACACTGTAAAGTTACTAGAATCAGAATTCATGGAACACGCGCGCTAAGCGCAGGAGGTTATTCCAAGATGGCCATTCCGATCTCCCAGGTGGGCACGGTTGCCAGTTATGTGCTGAAAAAGAAGCTGATGGGCGTCAAGCGCTATCCCCTGGTGCTGATGCTCGAGCCGCTCTTCCGCTGTAGCTTGGCCTGTGCCGGCTGTGGCAAAGTGCAATATCCGCCGCACATTCTCAAAAAGCAGCTCACTCCCGAAGAATGCTTTGCCGCCGTGGAAGAGTGCGGCGCGCCCATGGTCTCCATCCCCGGCGGCGAACCGCTGCTGCATCCGCAGATCGTCGAGATCGTCAACGGACTTATCGCGCGCAAAAAGTACATCTACCTCTGCACCAATGCCCTGGAACTTAAGAAAAAGCTGCCCGAGTTCACGCCCTCCAAGTACCTCACCTTCAGCGTTCATCTCGACGGCCAGCGCGAGCATCACGACTTCTCCGTCTGCCGCGAGGGCGGCTACGATATCGCCACCGAGGGCATCCGCGAGGCCGTTCAGCGCGGCTTCCGCGTCACCACCAACGCCACATTCTTTGACGGCACGGACCCGCGTAGCGTTCGCGCCTTCTTCGACGAGGTGATGGGCATGGGCGTCGAGGGAATTATTCTTTCGCCCGGTTATAGTTACGACAAAGCCCCTGACCAGCATCACTTCATGGGCCGCGCCCGCGTCCGTCGCCTCTTCCGCGCCATCCTCTCCAATCGCAAGCCGACGTGGAAGTTCAATATGTCGCCGCTCTTTCTCGAATTTCTGATGGGCGAGCGCACCTATGAGTGCGTGCCCTGGGGAATGCCGACGTACAACATCTTCGGCTGGCAGAAACCCTGCTATCTGTTGCAGGAGGGTTATGCCGAGAGCTTTAAAGAACTGCTGGAAGCAACCGAATGGAAAGAGTACGGCGTAGCCAGCGGCAATCCCAAGTGCGCCAATTGCATGGTCAGTTGCGGCTATGAGACACCGGCCATCCTCGAAGGATTTACCACGCTGAAGGGCTTCATCGCCATGGCTCGCGGCAACTTCAAGCGCTACCCAAACGCGCAGGCCATGAAGATTTACCAGGACGGCCTTGCACGTGAGTCAGCGCCGCTTGTGCAGATCGCCGAAACTACTCCAAGTCTTGAAGTGACGAATGCATGAAGCGACTTTCGATTGATGTGACTAATGCTTGAAGCATTAGTGCTGAATAATTCTCCCGGAGGGAGAACTGATAATAGCCCAGGACAAGCGAAGCGCAGTCCTGGGATGAGATGCAAAACAATTTGGCGCCCCGTAGGGGCGCTGTGAAAAAGGCTGAGAAACCACAACCCTAAATGTTTTTCTAGGACATATCCGCATGACCGCTGAAGTGATGAAGTACACACTGGAACAAGTCGAAGCGCTTGAGCTGGCTCCAGGCGTTGAGCGCGGCAATCTTGAGGGCTGGATTCCCTCTCTGGCCACAGACGACGAACTGCGCGATGCTCTCGAAAAAGCCTTCGACTATCGTGGCGACGTGACGCTGACCCTGAAGAGCGGCGAAGCCATCGATGCCTTTATCTTCAATCGGCACACCGGCACAACGCTGGCGGACTCATGGGTACAATACTTCACGCCCAGCGCTGCTGAAAAGCGCAAGGTGAGTTACGCTGAGATCGCCCGCATCTCTTTCACAGGCAAGGATCGCGCCGCCGGCAAGCACTGGGAAGACTGGGTCAAAAAATACAATGAAAAGAAGGCCGCCGGCGAGACAAACATTGCTCTGACGCCAGAGGCTCTGGAATAAGTTATAACCGGCGTTCAATGTTGCCGGTCGGTGAAGAACGGGAGTCGACATCCCTGCCTGGTTTACTTTCTTCAGAATGAGAGCCGATACCATCGAGTCATTGCAAAGAGCAGCAAGACTCGATGGTATGGGTATTAAACCAGAGTTTTGGAACGGGCTGATTTTTTTGTCGCAGGTTTGGCGGCAGATTTCTCTACGACTGGCCCATGCGTCTCGGATGTCGGCGGCGGCGGCGCATCGCCAATGCGCTTGGAGTAAGTGCATGTGCCGCTCGGCTCCGCGGCAGTCGTGGCTTTGGCGGCCTTTTTCTTAGGGATTACTTCTTCCTCGGCAGCTTTCTTCTTGTTCGGACATTCCAAATAGATGCCGGAACGCAGCGTCTTTTCAACCAAGTAACTGCTGCCGCACTCCGGACACTTTTTTGCCACCGGCTTCAAGTTAGAAGTAAAGTCGCACTTTGGATAATTCGTGCAGCCCCAGAAAATATTGCCTCGGCGCGCCTTGCGCTCGGCCAAGTCGCCCACGCCGCATTTGGGGCACTTCAAGCCCTCGATGATATTCTGCTTCACATATTTGCACTTGGGGTAGCCGGAGCAACTGACAAACTCACCATAACTTCCCTGGCGCAAAACAAGAGGCTTTGAGCAAAGCGGGCAGTTTTCGCCAGTCGGTTGCGGAGCGGCCACCTTCTGCTGCTGCTTTGAACTTAGCTTGCGAAAGGTTTTGCAAGGAGGATCTTCGTTAAATCCAGGGCAGGACATGAACATTCCAAACGGTCCGCGCCGGAGCACCATCACCCGCCCGCAGTTATCGCAATACTCTTCCTGCTCGGTGGCCTCCTGGCCCTCGGGAGTATTCATATCCGGTTTGCCTGCGGTGTTTTCCTTAGTGAAGGTACAGCTCGACTTATCCTTCTTGTTATACGCAGAACAAGCATAGAAGCTGCCGAACTTACCCCATTTCAGCAGTAATGGAGAACCGCACAAGTCGCATTTCTCGTCTGTCTTCTTCTCCATCCGCTTGATGTCTTCCATCGCGGTTCCGGCGTCCTTTAACTCCTCGACAAAGTGGTCGTAGAAGCCGTTCATCAGGACGGTCCACTTCTCGTTGCCCTCTTCGATCTCGTCCAGCTCTTCTTCCAGCTTGGCCGTATAAGCTATATCAAAGATATACGGAAAATTTTTGACGAGTAAGTCGCAGACTACCATTCCTATCTCGGTGGGATAGAATCGCCCGCTGATCTTGGTTACATACTCGCGGTCCTGAATGGTATTGATAATCGACGCATAAGTGGAAGGGCGCCCGATGCCGCGCTCTTCCAGAACCTTCACCAGCGAGGCCTCATTGTAGCGTGGAGGCGGCGAGGTAAAGTGCTGCTCGTTCTCCAGCTTGTCCAACTCCAGCTTCTTCACGTGGTCCAGATTGGGCAGCTTGTTGGCTTCCTCGTCGTCGTCGTCCTTCTCGGCAACCTCGTAAACCTTGAGGAATCCATCAAAGCGCACCACGGAACCTGAGAGCCGGAAATCATAGGTCTTGCCGGTCTTCGCACTGACTGCCGCAATCTTCGCGGTCGTCACATCAAAGATGGCCGGGGTCATCTGCGAAGCCACAAAGCGCTGCCAGATCAGCCGGTAGAGCTTCAATTGCTCTTCGGTCAGGAAGCGCGCAATCGACTCCGGTGTCCGCGCCACATCGGTGGGACGGATGGCTTCATGCGCGTCTTGCGCGGCCTTTTTGCCCTTGTACTGATTGGGCGAGGCGGGCAGATATTTTGCGCCTAGTTGCTTGCCGATCCACTCCCGCGCCCCGGCAATCGCCTCCGGCGCCACGCGCGGCGAATCAGTTCTCATGTAAGTGATGAGGCCGACTGTGCCTTCGGGGCCTACGTCCACGCCCTCATAGAGTCGCTGCGCCACGCCCATGGTGCGGCGAACATTGAAGCCTAGCTTGCCGGCTGCGTCGCGCTGTAACTGACTAGTAATGAATGGAGCAAAAGGCCTGCGCTGCTTCTCTGTGGATTGCACAGAGACCAGCGACCACTGGGCTTTTTCGAGCGCAGCAAGCACGGCATCCATGGATGACTTGTCGGAAAGCGAATTGGCGATGAACTGCTCTTTGCCGTCCTTGTCCTGGCCATTGGCCACGCGCGCCGGTTCACCGTCGATGCCCACAAAGCGCGCCTTGAGCGAGGTTCCGGCCTGCTTCTCTGGATGCAGCACGGCGTCCAGCGTCCAATATTCAACCGGCCCGAAGGCCCCAATCTCGCGCTCACGCTCAACGATCAGGCGCACGGCCACGGTCTGCACGCGGCCGGCCGAGAGGCCCCGGCGCACCTTCTCCCACAGCAGCGGAGAGATCTGATAGCCCACCAAGCGGTCCAGCACGCGACGCGTCTGCTGTGAGTCCACCAGATTCTGGTCCAGATCACGGGCGTGCTTGAAGGCCTCTTGCACGGCCTTCTTGGTGATCTCGTTGAAGGTGACGCGACGAATTTTCTTTCTCTCTTTGGCCGAAGTCCCCAATTGCAGCGCCAAGTGATACGCAATCGCCTCGCCCTCGCGGTCAGGATCAGGCGCCAGAAAGATCTCATCCGCCTTGGCCGCAGCCCGCTTCAGCGCCGCCACCACCTTCTCCTTGCCCGGAGAGACGATCAGCGTCGGCTCGAAGGTTCGCTTCTCTAGCTCCACGCCAATATCGTTTTTCGGCAGGTCCATGATGTGACCCACCGACGCCAAAACCTCGAAGCCCTTGCCAAGATATTTCTCAATCGTCTTGGCCTTGGCGGGCGATTCGACGATGACTAGTGATTTGCTCATTCCCATCCTTGATTCCATTAACACTTTATACTGTCCGGCTCGTTGGACTCGTTTGCGAGCCGTTTGGTTGACAATGCGGCTGGGCCAAATCCCGTCCGCGCCCCGGCTGCTTTCCCTCTCCGGGAAAATCAACCGCAAGAATATCAAACTATCACGGCTGCCCATCTCGCACTAGAGGATTTTATCCATGATATTGCGAAAGCGTGTGCGGCTGATCTGGTGATCGGCCAGCAAACGCCCATCATAAATTACCTCGAATACCGCATAGGGGGTGGGGGCCTGCTGCGCATCGCTCCACGACTTCAGGTCGATAACCCTCGGCTTGATGTGGTACTCATTCTCTGCCGTTTCAGTAATATCGGTTGCGAATTTAGCGATGTGCGGACACTGGCTGGAGCGGATGATCGTCAGACCACAGCCAAATTGCTTGATTTTTTGTTCCCAATCTCCCTTGAAGGACGGCCAGGAGGCGTTCTCGCTGAATCTTCTGGCGAGTAATTCGTAATCCGGAGGAGTTGTATCGACGGTTTCAAATCCGTTGGCCAAAAACACTTGGCGGTCCGCCATCCATGGACCTTTCCTGACCATGACCGCGACGCCCTTCATGCCTGCATTTTCAGCATCTTCCAGGCAGCTTTGCACCAGGATACTGCCCCAGCCTTTGTGCTGATGCTGCTTTGAGTAGATCCAGACGCAGTGGATAAACTGATAGCCGGCAGCGTCCACGCCGCGCCATGCATATTCGCCGGGGATGGACTCCAAGTAACCGCAGGGCTGTCCGTTCGGAGCAAGAAGCGCTTTGGCTTGCAGGCCGAAGCGCGCATTTTCCTGCAACCAGCAACCTTTCTCCTGCCGTCCAGGATGATTGTGATCCTTGATGCCACAGCAGGGCAGTGTGTCAAAGCTGGATGCATCCACTGCGATCAAGCGTGGGATGTCCTCGACTGTATAGGTTTGGTTGGCCTTTCCCATGCGTGATTCCTCACTCTCGATCAGTGGCTGCCTCTCTCGCGTTCCGTCCCATTTTCCAAGAAGCGCGGCGACAGTCGCGTCAGGAAAATCATCGCACATCTGTCAAGCCCCTACAGAACGCGCGCCAACCACTTGCCGGTGTGAGAGTGCAAATTGGCTGCAACTTCCTCCGGCGTGCCCTCGGCGACGATCCTGCCGCCTGCCTCACCGCCCTCCGGTCCCATGTCGATCACCCAGTCAGCGGATTTGATCACATCCAGATTGTGCTCGATGACAATCAGCGAGCCGCCGCCGTCGATCAGCTTGCGGAAGGCGGTCAGTAGCTTGGAG
Organism: uncultured Occallatibacter sp.; assembly: GCA_964645305.1. Classification (GTDB taxonomy): domain Bacteria; phylum Acidobacteriota; class Terriglobia; order Terriglobales; family Acidobacteriaceae; genus Telmatobacter. The sequence continues at coordinate 8,821 of CAZYCV010000079.1, forward strand.
ACATCGTCGAAGTGCAGGCCGGTCGTCGGCTCATCCAAAATATACAGCACGCGGCTGGCCTGCGAGGGCTTGGCAACGGCGTTGGCGGCGCGCACCTGGGCCAGGTGAGCGGCCAGCTTGACGCGCTGCGCCTCGCCGCCGGAGAGCGTGGTGGCCGATTGGCCCAGCCGCAAGTAGCCGAGGCCGATCTCATCCAGTACGGCGAGCTTGTCCAGTAGGCGTGCCTGGCCGGCAAAGAAGCGCAGCGCCTCCTTCACCGTCATTTGCAGTACGTCGTGGATGTTCTTGCCCTTGTAATCGACGCCGAGAATTCTGGCTTGGTAGCGGGTGCCGTTGCAGTCTTCGCAGGGCAGTTCGACGTCGGCCAGAAACTGCATTTCGACGGTGACCGTGCCGTCGCCCTCACAGGTGTTGCAGCGACCGCCGGGAACGTTGAAAGAGAAGTGGCCTGGGGTGAGCGAGAGGCGCTTGGCCTCCGGCTGCTGCGCAAAAAGTTCGCGTATTAAATCAAACCCTTTGATGTAAGTAATTGGATTTGAACGCGGCGTGCGGCCGATGGGCGTTTGATCCACCAGTACCACATCGTTGATGCGCTCGACACCTGTGAGCGATTTGAAGACGCTGGAAGGGTCCGCGCCGTCGGATTGGCCCAGCGCGCGCGCCACGGCGCGATAAAGAACCTGATGTACGAGCGAGGATTTTCCTGAACCAGAGACGCCGGTGATGGCGACCAGCATTCCGAGGGGGATCTCCACGTCCAGGCCATGCAGATTGTTGGCCCTGGCCCCGCGCAGCACGAGGCGTTCCTTCCCAGGCGGACGACGCCGAGCAGGGACGGGAATCGAGAGCTGGCCGGAGAGGTAGCGTCCAGTTAGCGATGCCGGATTCGCCTCGATCTCCGCCAGTACGCCCTCGGCAAGCAGCTTGCCACCCAACTCGCCGGCCCCGGGACCGAGGTCAAGCAGGTGATCGGCGGCACGCAGAATATCGGCGTCGTGCTCAACGACCAAGATGGTATTGCCCAGGTCACGCAACTCTTCCAGAATGTGGATGAGCCGGGCCGTGTCGCGGGAGTGCAGGCCAATGGACGGCTCGTCCAGGACGTAAAGAGCGCCGACCAGCCGCGAGCCAAGAGAAGTGGCAAGCTGAATGCGCTGCGCTTCGCCGCCGCTGAGTGTGGAGGCCAGCCGGTCCAGGGTGAGGTATTCCAAGCCGACGGCGTCCAAAAAGTTGAGCCGCTGGCGGACTTCGTGGAGGATCGGCCCGGCGATCTCCTCGTGCATCGGCGATAGGTGCAGCGCATTGAAAAATAGCTTTGCATCCGCAATGGTCAACGCCGTCGCTTGGCAGATATTCAAGCCGTTGATGCGCACCGAGCGGGCCTCTGCGCGCAACCGCTGCCCACGGCAATCGGGGCACTCGGCGTAACCGCGATATTTGCTCAGCATCACCCGCACATGGAGCTTGTACTTCTTGCGCTCCATCTGCGTGAAAAATCCGTAAATGCCGGCGAATGTGCCTTTTCCGCGCAGAACCGTCTGCCGTGCCTCGTCCGGCAATTCGTTCCAGGGCACGTCCAGGGGCACGCCCAGTTCGGCGGCGTGGCGGCGGAAGTCTGTGTACCATGGGCGGTACTTGGGGCGATTCCAGGGGTCGATAGCTCCTTCAGCCAGCGTCAGCGATGGATCCGGCACCACCAGCTTCAGATCGAAGTCCATGGTGTTTCCGAAGCCCTGGCAGCGCGGGCAAGCGCCGAAGGGATTGTTGAAGCTGAACAGGCGCGGTTCCGGCTCGCGGCCCGGCTGGTGGCAGCTCTTGCACTCGAAGGCGGCGGAGAAGCGATGACGCGGTCGGTTGGCAGCTTCATCACGCGGCACTTCCTCAAAAATCACTTCGTCCGATTCGCGGTAAGCGATCTCGGCGGCGTCCACAATCCGCGCGCGGTTGTCCTCGCTGACCACGATGCGGTCCAAAAGCACAAAAACCGGCAGCGTAAAATCCAAATCGAGCAGCGATTCCGGCGTGGAGAACTCGAAGATACTGCCTTGTTGGTAAAGCCGATTGAAGCCGGAGGCGCGCAGCTCCATCAGCCGGGCTTTAAGGGCTTCCGTCAGCGGGGATTCAGGGACCGGCTTGGCGGCGGCTTTGACGGATTTCAATGTGCGGCGGACGGGCTTGGCTTCGGCCCCCGGCGCAACCTCGGCGTGGCGCACGGGGAAGAGCGCGTTCAGGCGCGTCCCCTCGCCCAGAGCCAGAATGCCTTCCGCCACTTCGTCCATCGAGTCGCGCTTGACCAGGCCGTCGCAGTACACGCAATGCACAGTGCCGCAGCGGGCGTAGAGCAGACGCAGGTAGTCGTAGACCTCGGTGGCCGTGGCGACGGTGGAGCGCGGGTTGCGCGTCGAGTTCTTCTGCTTGATGGCGATGGCCGGGGCTAGGCCGTCGATCAGATCCACTTCAGGCTTCTCGATCCGCTCCAGGAACTGCCGCGCGTAGGCGGAGAGCGACTCGACGTAGCGGCGTTGGCCCTCGGCGTAGATGGTGTCAAAGGCCAGCGAGCTTTTGCCCGACCCTGACACGCCACTGACCACCGTCAGCTTGCCGTGCGGAATCTCGCAGGATACATTCTTCAAATTATGTGTCCGCGCGCCGCGGATGATGATGGCGTCATTCAAAGGGAAGCACCGTGTGAGGAAGTTGCGCCTACGTTCCTGCCTCCACTGCGAAGCTCAGGACGCGGACGGCCATTCTTCATTATAGGCGCGGGAGGGATTGGAGATGAGGAAGAGCCGCCCACAAACAACTTTGCCCCGGGCACGTGCTTCACTTGCGTGAAGTAGGGGCGACACCGGGGCTCACACGGGTATTATGCCATGAAAACCTGAATCGACGCGGAATTTTGGTTTCGATTGGCTGAAATACCCCTAAAGACAAAGAAATAACGCTCCTAATTGCGATAAGCCTGGAAGGACCACAATATATGGTATCGGCATTGACATTCTGTTCTCAAATTATGGTACAATAACGCTATCTTCTTCGATGAGCGATGCTCTGGGGTAGAAGAGGTTAGATTGAAATCGTCAAGGCGGTCCATAAGGGTCTCCTGGACGCCTCCCATTCTGGCCAAGATCACAACGATCGTTGAGATCATGTCCATAATGTACGGCGTCAGATTGAAAACTAAGGCCCATCTAGCAACAGTGAGAGGGTAGGCGTTAACCGGAGGGCCTCCATCAGTCTGCTCTCTCTCTCGAACTTCCGGCAGGATCATTCGTGAGTTCAGAATGTCCGATATTTTCATTAGAAATTATCCGCCGCATCTCGACGCCCCTCTGACAAAGGTTGAAGCAAAGAGCATTGTGTCAAATCCCGATAATATATCTTGCCATCCATTTTTTCCATTCCTACAAAGAAATCAACATTGGACAAAATACGCAGACAAAGGTAAAAAGCCCGATAAGAAAACTCGTCCCATTCGGTATGCTGCGAGGCGGGATGCTTATATCTTTGCACATTATCGAAAAATTCTCCTTCCATTGTATGAGCGTGAACTTCAAAATCTCGGGCTAAATGAATGCGTATTAGCCTATCGAAGAATACCTCAAGCCAAAGGAAGAGGCGGGAAATGCAATATACATTTCGCAGATCAGGCATTTAGTAAGATACGGGAAATAGGAAATTGTTATGTTTTAGCACTGGATATCAGCCAGTTTTTTGAAAACCTTGATCATAATCAAATAAAGACAAATTGGTGGAGGCTTTTGGGAAAGCCAGAACCTAAGAGGAATATTGCGATCCTTCCAGATGACCATTTTCAGGTTTTTCGCGCAGTGACAAATTATTCCTTTATTGATAGGGATAAAGCCTATAAAACACTTGGGTTAATTGGCGAACAACAATCGGCGTCAGGTCTCAAAATGATAAAGTACACAGTAAACAGAAAAGATTTTCCAAAGCAAATTTGCACTCCGAACGAGTTTCGAGAAAAACTTGTAGACATCATTGAGCATAACCCCAATCCTTTTGGGATTCCACAGGGGTCTCCAATCTCTGATTTGCTCGCCAATCTTTATATGATTGATTTTGACGCTGAAATGAATAGACTAATTCGGTCTGATGGTGGAACCTATTATAGATATTCAGATGACATTTTGATTATTACGCCAATGGGGAAAAAGAGTTGGAATGATATACTTTCTTTGACTGAATCCGTGCTTGAAAAGACAGCCCCGCGTTTGATGCTCAAAGCTGGAAAGACACAAGTTTATCAGTATACCACTTCTGGATCTGGACCAGATCAAGACAACAAGAAATTGAACGTAACAAAAGGCGCAGACGGGGTAGAGTATCTAGGATTTCGTTATGATGGCAAGAAAATCTATCTCAGAAATAGTACTGTTTCCGGAATTCAAAGAAAGATCACAGGTGTTGCAAATAGGATGGCTCGGAGTCTTGTTGAGAATAACCCTACAATGAGTTTACAGCAGCTAAACGAATCATTTAAATATGATGTCCTGATTGCTAAATTTGGTAGGGTTAGAGATTTTGATAATTCGATCACCAAATATAAGTCATGGACATTTTGGACTTATATCAAAAGATCGATAAATATTCTTGGCGATTTAGGGTCATCAATTGTGCGCCAAGTTGGAAATTACAAATCATTTGCAAGAAACAAAGCTAAAGAAGCAATAGAGTATTCATACAATCGCAGAAAGCGTATGCCCCAGATGCCTTAGATATTCTGACGTCGTTTCCGGCCCCTCAAGTAAACTAGTCTAAGGAGCCAATAATGCCGAGCCTCTGGGCCAAGACGCGGACGACGCTGGAGATGATCAAGTGGGAGCACTCGATCTTTGCACTGCCCTTTGCGCTGACGGCGGTGCTGCTGGCGGCCAACGGCTTGCCGAGTTGGCGGACGCTCGCTTGGATTCTGGTGGCGATGATCGGGGCGCGCTCGTCGGCCATGGCGTTTAATCGCTGGGCCGACGCGGACCTGGATGCGGCCAATCCGCGCACCAACTCCCGCGCCATTCCAGCCGGCCTCTTGACGCGCCAGTTTGTCTTGGGCTTTACGCTGCTCATGGCGGCGGTCTTTGTGGCAGCAGCGGCGGAATTGAACCGGCTCACGCTTTACCTGACTCCCTTTTGCCTGGCGGTACTCTGGGGCTACAGCTACATGAAGCGTCTGACGCGCTGGTCGCATCTGGTGCTTGGCCTCGCGCTCGGCCTTGCGCCGTCGGCGGCCTGGATTGCAGTGCGCGGCTCGCTGGATGCGCGGATTCTGGTGCTGACGGCGGCGGTGACGCTGTGGGCGGGCGGCTTTGACGTGCTGTACGCCTGCCAGGACTTCGCGCACGATAGCGCCGTCGGCCTGCACAGCCTGCCCCAGGCGGTTGGCGTTCCGGCGGCCTTCTGGACCGCGCGCGTCATGCACCTGTTGATGCTGGCGATGCTCGGCTGGTTCGGCGTACTATTTCATTTTCATGCGCTTGGCTGGCTGGGGATTGCGGCTGTGGGGCTTCTGCTGGCTTACGAGCACTCGCTGATTTCGCCGCGCGATCTGCGCCGTCTGAATGCCGCCTTCTTCACGATGAATGGCGTGATAGCGATGGTTTTTCTGGGATTTGTGGCGGCTGATTTGTGGGTTAGATAGTCGCCTGGAATCCACCTTTTCCGTAAATAACGCGGTTTGCTGCGCTTGGGTGCAGCGGGTTTTCAACAAACATTTTTCTGAGACTTGAGGCGTGGTAAAGTTTGAGTATGGAAATCACCATCACAATTCCGGAGTTGTTGGCCTCTCAAGCTCTGGCGAAGGGGCTTCCCGCTGAAGCCTACGTGGAGGGAATTCTCGGCAAGATCGCGGAAGCAACTCTGGCGCTGAGCCGGGATCGTGAGCGATTGCGCGGCGAGTTGGCGGCTGACTGGGAGTACTACCAATCCACAGGCCTCCACTTGGAAGAGGCCGAAGTCGATCATTGGCTTGCGCGGTTGGAAGCTGGTGAGGCTGCCGAGCTTCCCGTGCTGCACGTGTAACCATGCCGAAAGTAGTCTGGACCCAGAAAGCCCGCTTGGACCTGCTCAGATTGCAGGCCTTCCTTGCACCAAAAAGCAATCGAGCCGCTGCCCGCGCTGTGCAGACGATTCGAAAGAGTTTGCAAACATTGAAGAGTGCGCCCGAAGGCGGCCTCTCCATCCCTTGGTTGCCTGAGGGATACCGTGAGTGGTATATCCCCTTTGGAAAGAGCGGTTACGTAGTTCTCTACCGATATTTCGGGACTGAAGTAGTGATTCAGACGATCCGCCATGGGCGTGAGGCTGGTTTTCCAGAGTGAAATCGGCTGCATGAATCAGATTCATGGGAAAGAAAAGGAGAAACAGGAGACGATGAAGATAGCTATCCAGGGAGAGCCCGGCTCTTTTAGCCATGAAGCAGCGACCAAACTGCTCCCCGGCGGTGAGATTGTGCCTTGCTCGCTTTCGCTTGAGGTCTTCACCGCGCTGAGCAAAGGCGAGGTGGACGCGGCGGTTATTCCGATTGAAAACAGCTTGGCCGGCTCGGTCTCCGAACACTTTGACCTGCTGCTGACTCACGATCTGCGGGTGGAGCGGGAGACGCTGCTGCGCATCCGTCACAATTTGATTGGCATTTCCGGCGTGGCGACCTCCGAGATTCGCCGTGTTTTTTCCCATCCGGTGGCGCTGGCGCAGTGCCGCAAGTTTTTGGCCGCGCACCCGCGGATGGATTCCTACGCCTTTTATGACACGGCGGGCAGCGTGAAGCAGTTGATGGAGTTGCGCGACCGGCACGTGGCGGGCATTGGCAGCGCCGCAGCAGCCAAGTACTATGGCGCGCAGATTCTGGAAGCGGGGATTGAGGACGATCCAGAGAACTATACGCGATTCTTTTTGGTGCGGCGCGCGGCGGAGGCGGTCACTGATCCGAGGTCGAACAAGATGAGCTTGGCCTTTTCACTGGAGCATCGTCCGGGGTCGCTGGTATCAGCGCTCTCCGCGATGGCTTTTATGGGGATCAATTTGACCAAGATCGAATCGCGCCCCGTGCATGGCAAGCCGTGGGAGTACATCTTCTATGTGGATTGCAAGATCAAATCAGCCGATGAAGCAGTGCAGGCTGTTGAGGCGCTCAAGAAGCATTGCTCGATGGTCAAGGAATTGGGGCACTACCGGGAGGCGGAAGCGCTTTGAGGGACTGAGGGACTGAGGGATTAAGGGACTGGGGGACTAAGGGACTGGGGGACTAAGGGACTAAGGGACTGAGGGACTAAGGGACTGAGGGACTTAGGGACTGAGGGACTGGCTGCGGATAAAAAGGCGAACGGCCGGGAGCGCATCACCCCTGATTGCGCCCCGGCCGTTCGAGGAGGCCACACTGCTTCTCTTTGTTGCTATGTTTTTACTGTCGCACAAGCGCGGATAATTAAATGCAAAGTATCTGAAAGAAATTTTTGCGTCATTCAGAGCGCGGAGGCAGATGCTCTTGGAATGCTTGCCTCAGGCGTGGGCTTCCGGTTTGCTCCACGGCCTTTTCGACGCGGGCGCGCAACTCTGCGTTGGGAGCGATGCGGCCAATGGCTTCGATGGCCGCGGTGGCTTGGCGCGTCTCGGCCACGATAAGCGCCATGAGAAAGTCCATTGCCTCCGGCAGTCGTGTCAATGCGATGGCGCTGAGCAGAACTCCGCTGAACCAGCCGTCCGCTCCGGCTTTGAGCCGCGAGGTGAGCGCGGCCAAAGACTCCGGCGCGCGCAGATCAGCCAGCGCAAAGGCCGCCTCAGCGGCCAGATCATCTCCGTCTTTCAGGCCCTTGGAGACCAGAGCAATGGCGGCTGTGCCTTCGACGGAAAGCAGCGCGGAGTAGACTGCGCCCAGAACCTCTGGCTCTTCCTTGTCTCCAACAGCAGGGCCAAGCAGTGCGCGCAGGCGCAGGATCAGCGCGGCGCTTGAGCCTCCGACCTGTCCGATGGCGCGGGCGGCTTCCATGCGCACGGTCTTGTCGGTGTCAGTGAGCGGCTCCAAGAGCAAGCAGAGCAGGTCTGCGTCGGAGATTCCTGGGCAATTGACAAGCGCATGGGTACAGGCTCCGCGCAAAGCTCCGGCGGTGTCGACCGCTGGTCCCCAACTGGCCTCCATTTGATGATGGCGCAGGCCGCGCAGATAAGCGTCTTTCTGGCGATGCTCCAGCTTGACCAGCGTCTTGACCAGTGCGTTCTTGGCCCAGCACTGCGGATCGCTCTTCTCCGCGTCGAGAAAAAAGCGGTTGTAGGCGGCTAGCACGTTGGGCAGCAGCGCGAACAAATCAGCGTCGGCAACCATGCGCGCGGCCTTGGCGACGAGGAAGTTGTTGCGATGCGCAAGCGCCTTTGAGAGTTGTTCAATTTGGACGGCATTGGGAGCAGGGGCATTTTTCAGGGTTTCATGGAGAGCTTCGAGTTCGGCCAGCTCTTTGTCAAAGCCGCGCGGAGATAACTTGTTGGCTTGCTTTGCGCTCATTGTTTGCCCCGTCTCCCTTATAAATCAGTGAAATAACCGGCAGAATTTTCAGCCGATTGAAAATATTGTAGAGGAGCATCCCCTGCCTCACAGTCCTATCACAACCAAGACTCCCACCCTTTGGTCTTTGGCGAAGGATACTTTGGGGTGCAGTTCCCGCTTCGGAGCACAAGCAAAGGGGCTGGCATTTCATACGGCAGGTCGAGAAACTCGCGTCAAAAGAGCGCAATGCAGTGACCGCGAAAACAGAATTTCAAAATAACAGAGTTGACAATCAGTCTAGTGTATTAGTAGAGTAGACACATCGATGAATCTGCGCATCCATTTCTCCACCGGCGTACCGATCTATCTGCAACTGATGGAGCAGATCAAGCACGCCGTGGAAACG
>CAZYCV010000080.1:0-17675 GCA_964645305.1 uncultured Occallatibacter sp.
AAAGGCCTGAAAAAAAGCCTTGACAAAGCCGACGCTGTCATACACGGCGCTACATCTTAAGGCGCTACAAATAAAGGCGCTACAAATTAAGGCGCTGGATTCTTAAGGCGCTGGATTCCAGTTAGCGCGTGGGCCACTCATCGACGACCAGGCCTAGGTCGTTGAGCTGCTGGATGGCGGCTTCCATGTTGCGGCGGAGCTTGGGGCGGTCCTTGGGGCTGGCCAGGGGCGACTCGGCGACGGCGATCACGCGGCCATAGCGCCATGCGCCGGCGGGCAGCGCGATGACGGCATTGGCCAGGTCGGCGGGGTGAAGCTGAATCTCCTGGCGGCGGGCGGCTTCAGGGCGGAGCATACTTCCCTGGCCGACCGTGCTGGGGTTGGCGTCGGCAAGGGTGATGCGCAGGGTGTAAATCTCGGCGTCCACCGAGAGGAAGGGGTTAGCCCACGCGCCGGGTTCATGCACGTCCACATACATACTTTTGGTGGGCAGCGGGATCAGGGCCAGGGCGGCGCGCTGGCGGTCGCGCTCAGCGGCGGCAACCTGGGATGCGGCTTGCGCCTTCTGCTCGGCGCTGACCGCGGTCTGGGCAACGCCGACCACGGCTTGCTCTTCCTTGTGGCAGGCGGCGAGGCAAACGGCCATCGTCAGTCCTGCAGCGGCAAAGCCCGTGAGTTTTGAGGGCGAAATCACCCTTCAAGGATAACAGGAAGAGCGATGTGGGTGAGAAGATTTTGAGAATTTCCATCCGATACGGACAAGCCGTGCATTGTTGTATTCTGTCTGGTTAGGAAGGAAAGACATTCATGCGCTTCAGGGAGACCTTCAAAACCTATGGCATCGATCTCGACGCTGACCCTGTCCATGTGCCCGTCGGGTTTGAAGTCGTTCAGCACATCAGAGGCGGCTTTCTTAGCTGGACGCCACACAAGCCGCAGATTGATCTTTATCTGCCCGATGCTCAGCGCAAAGGAGTTGTGCCGGGCGAAAAGGTGCTGGAAGCGCTCCAGAAATTTGATGGGACGATGGTGAATGCCAACGCCCTGGATTTTTTGATCGATCATGTCACTGCTTCTCCGTGGATTGTTCCTGAAGAATGGAAGAATGTGGAGATGAACCGCACCAAACATATTCTTTTTTGGGGCACGCAATACAGATTTGAGGGCAGTATCTGCGTGCGCACGCTGGACTGGAGCGCGGATGCGCGGGAGCGAGTGTGGAAGGCAGGTTACTGCTGGATCGACAACCAGTTGAACTCCCAGTTTCCGGCGGCCATGATCCGCAAGCCGGTGCTTCAAATGCAGTGAACTTGATGGCTTTGGCATCTCTCCAGGCTTTTTGCCACAGGGCAACCGGTGAGAGTAGCTTTGAACGACAGCGTTCCAGAACTTCTGGACCAGATCGAGGGAAGGACGGGAACGAAGATGAAGATATTGATATTGGGTTCTGGAGGCCGGGAGCACGCGCTGGCCTGGGCGATCAAGCGCAGTCAACGAGTTAGCGAAGTGGTTTGCGCCCCCGGCAACGGCGGCATGGCGGAGCTGGCGCGCTGCGTGCCGGTTGATCTGGGCGACGTGGCGGCCATGGTGGAGCTGGTGAAGGCGGAGCAGCCTGGGCTGACCATTGTTGGGCCAGAGTTGCCGCTCTCGCTGGGCGTGGTGGACGCGCTGCAACAACTCGGCCTGCGGGTCTTTGGGCCGACGCGGGCAGCGGCTTTGCTGGAGTCCAGCAAGGGCTTTGCCAAAGGCTTCCTGCAGCGGCATAAGATTCCCACGGCCAATTATGCGGTCTGCACCAGCGTGGCTGAGATCGAAAAAGCGATTGACTTCTTTCGTCCTCCAATTGTGGTGAAGGCGGACGGACTGCACGCCGGCAAGGGCGTTATCATCTGCGAGTCGCGGCACATGGCCATTGAGACCGCCGAGGAGCTGTTGAGCGGGCGGTTGCTGGGCAAAAAGGAAGCGCACGTTCTCTTCGAGGAGTTTCTGGAAGGCGACGAGATCAGCTTCCTCTGCCTCAGCGACGGCAAGAGTGTCGTTCCGCTGGCGCCGGCGCAGGACCACAAGCGCATCGGCGAGGGCGATACCGGACCCAACACCGGCGGCATGGGCGTCTATTCAACCGACGCGATGCTTGATTCGGCGATGACTGACTGGATTCTGCGCCACATTGCCGAGCCGACGGTGCGTGGCATGGCCGCCGAGGGCACCCCCTTTGTGGGCGTACTCTATTGCGGGCTGATGATGACTCCGCGCGGCCCGCAGGTGCTGGAGTTCAACGCCCGCTTTGGCGATCCGGAGACGCAGGCGATTCTGATGCGCCTGGAAAGCGACCTGCTGGACGCGCTGGAGGCCTGCGTGGATGGCAAGCTGGCGGAGACCGAACTGCGCTGGCGTCCGGGCGCGGCGGCCTGTGTTGTGGCCAGCTCCAGCGGCTATCCGGGCAAATATCAGATTGGCCTGCCGATCACCGGCCTGGCCGAAGCCGCCAAGCTGCCCGATGTGCAGGTCTTTCACGCCGGCTCCGCGCTCAAAGACGGCCAGGTGGTGACCGCCGGCGGTCGCGTGCTGGGCGTCACCGCCGTTGCGCCTTCGCTCAAAGAAGCTCTGGCGCGGGCTTACGAGGCCATCAAGCTGGTGCACTTCGACGGAATGTACTACCGCAACGACATCGGCCATCGCGCACTGAAGAAGAAGGATTGAAAAGGGGGAAGCGCCAGTGCGCTAAGGAGGAGACCATGACCACAGCCATCACAATGGAAGAAATGCTTTCTTGGAGCGATGAGGTCACCTGCAAGTGGTTGCAGTTCTTTGGTGAAAATCCGGCAGTGCTGGAATTACCCTGCGGAATCTACGGAACTGCCAATATCTTGGGCCTTGTCAAACACATCGTCGTGGTCGAATTGCGTCACAGTCAGCGGCTTGCTGGTCTTCCGGTTTCATCGTATGACGACGTGCATGGCGATAATCTGGAGATACTCGCCAATCTCCACAAAGAGACTGTCGCTCATTTCAAAAGACTTTTAGCTGACCCGACGCAGGATTGGGCGGAGGTCTTGGAGTTCAAAACACTCACCGCCGGAACGCTTCGTTCTTCGCGTCGCAAACTCCTCGGCCATACGCTCATGCACAGCATTCGTCATTGGGCGCAAATTGCCACTTTGACGCGCGCCGCTGGTTTTCATTCAGAAATTGCGGGCGACCTGCTGCTCAGCTCGGCTCTACTGTAGCTTCCGCCGCCTTTTGCGCATCGGCTTCCTGCGCCAGTTGCGCGGGCGTCTTTTGCTGCTTGAAGCAGACGCGGCAGAGCACAGGCCTGCCCTGCGTGGGACGGAAGGGAACGGTGGTCTCCTCGCCGCACTGAGAGCAAAGAACGCGCGTCTCCGGGCGCACGCGGCTGCCGCCGCGCACCAGCTTGGCCTTGCACGCCTTGCAATGCCTGGGGTCGTTTTTGAACTGCTTATCGTGGAAGAACAATTGCTCGCCCGCAGTAAAAACAAACTCCGAGCCGCAATCGCTGCACTTCAAGACTCTGTCCGTATATTCCATAGCCGGCTTCCCCAAAGAAGGGAATCACAATGAAATCGGCCATAATCTGAAAAACTTGCCGGTCCCGTTTCCCTGTCTTCGTGCTGCTGTCAACAACGAGGGCCCGGGCCGCTACAAGTCTGCGGCGTCACAACATCATCCCGGCACGCCGGGAGATAGAAACAACACTTTTACTTAATTCAAACGCAATGGGGTAAAGTTCAACGAAAGAATCGCAACAGACCGCCCCGATCTAGCCTTGAATTCAGGTCTCCTGCCCGCCTCTTATCGCGGGAGTTGCCGGGGCGGCGTCTGTCACCATTTGTTTTTACCGCTAGTCGGCCTCTTTACGAGCCTTCTTGCGATTCCGCTTGCGCGCCAATGCCGCCTTAACCCGCTTCTTTTCACCAGGTTTCAGGTAGTAGGAGTGACGCTTGACTTCCTTGATGATGTCCTCCTGCTGTACCTTCCGCTTGAAGCGGCGCAACGCATTCTCTAACGGTTCGCCTTCTTGAACACGAACTTCTGCCAAAAAATCCCACCTCCAAACCTGCCTAGGGGCTTCTTTCATGATACGGGAAAGATTGGCACTCTCGTCAAGCTCTGAATACTTATTCGACAATTTTCTCTTCGCTTTGCAGATCATTTCAATGAAATCGCGCAAGATGTCTACATCAGCTCCGAATCGGGACAGCGTTACGGCTCATGCGAACCGATTTTGCGCGGATGAAGGGTCGGCGCTCGCCCATTCCGGGAGCGCCACCCCGAAAGCTGTTCCGCGGCAGAAATCAATGTCAACTCGTAATCTTGACCGACATGCAAAACCGCGTCACAATCTTTTGCGTCCATCAGGTTTCCCATGGAACCACTTTGAGCAGAAGAGCGTCAAAGAAAACAAAGGAACCGCTCGGCGCTGGAAACCGTAATCAAGTTGCAAGGCACAGAAAGGCAGGCTCGCGATGCAATCCTCCCCCCAATCCGCATCCGTCTCCATGCATGACTCCCCCGACGAATCCGCGCCCTCTCTGCCCAACGACGATCTGATCTATCAGGTTGTGACCGTTGCCGCCATTCTTTTGGTGCTGGCCAGCCTTTGGGTCTTCTAAGGAACCTCTGAATCAGCAGTCAGGATGAAGGGCACGGGCTTTACAGGCTGCGGAAAAACTCAACAGAAAGCCCGGAAGCGTCAGGGCGCGACTTGAGTCGTGCCGATAAGGCCCATAGAATCAACAGGGCTTTAGAACTTATCCGTAAATTGTAGCGCCAACCTCCGTAAATTGTAGCGCCGACCTCCCGGTCGGCTGTGGCGTGGACCTCCTGGTCCACGTGAACTCTCAACCGTGCGGAAAAGCGTTGGAGCCGCCAGTCCAATAGAATCGTTTTGAGATCAGCAGAGAAGATAGGCAATTTACGGATAAGCTCTTAGCCCCTACATAAAACCCGCAAATGTCGCGCAGAGTGTGAGAAGCGCTCTGCGTCATTCCGGCTTTGCCGCGCGCACCAGGGCGACAATGTGTCCGATGACCGTTCCCAGGATCGCGGCCAAAAATACCAACACAAAAACCGGTGAGAGCGAGCCGTGGCCAGCTCGGACAAACTGGAGAATAATCCATTGAATCCAGGCGAAGAGGCAGACTAACTCAAACTTGATCCAGACGATCATCTGAAGAGTCAGCGCCTCCAGGCGCGCGCGGTTCTCCTTGGTCACCCGCACCGGGTATTTGAAAAGGGCGGGAAACAATGCAATCAAAGAGATAAATAAATAAAGCCCCACGGCGAGCAGAGGCAAAAAGAGCAGAGTTGAAGGCGGACCCCATCCGTTGGGATTGCCGGCGACGTCAAAGTGGGTGGGGATGCGCTCCGGCAGTGGGTTGGGCCCATGGAGCGCCAGTAAGGTGATCCACACCAAACCCGCCAAAGTTGCCAGGCTGATGGCTTCCAGCGTCTTGCGCATTGAAAATCTCCCTCCAGGATTGTATCCAAAACACTGACCTTGTGCATCGCGCCCCGCGCGCCGCCGTGATCCGGAAGGCGCAATCCGCAGAAGATTCTCGTTCGCCCGCGCGAATAATCTTCCCGATACAGGCTGTCTCGTAACGATACATTTTCCAATTCAGAGGAGAAAAACCGGAGATAGTCGAAAAAAACCTAAAGCCAAAAGTGTCTCGGAATAGAACAGCCTCTAAGAATGGCAAACGCAGCCGCGCCGGCTCGTCGCAACTTGATGGCGCATCAGGCACTTGCATGCGTGGAATCTTCCGTTTTTGGACTGTACAGGAACAAGACACTTTCCAGAAAGTGACTAAAGAAACCGAAGATTCAGGAATAAACCCTCAAGTGAAAACTGTCTCGCAACGAGACAAAATACCCTTAGAGAGCCGGAATTGTTCAAAAACTGTTTTGAATCGAGACAAAAAGACTTTAGGCTCTTTCTGCCTACTAGACTTGAGATTTTTCAATTCGGGAAATGTGACAGAAGCAGAATGATTACCAGCCGGAAATCCCTGTGAAATTGCCCTCAGGAGGATGCGCGCGGAGCGAAGGACGAGACCAGAATGGCGTTCAAAGGAACCGTCAGCAACTCTGGCGCGCAGCGGGCATGGGCAAGTCTGGCCCGGTCTGTCTGCATCCGCGGATCGCCTTCGAGCGCAGCCAGCGCGGCGGCAAGAATGGAGGCGGAGGCGGCATCGTCAGGCGTGCAGATGCTGTAATGCATCCATTTTCCCTCGCGGCGCGCGGCCACCACTCCGGCCTTGCGCAGGTAGGCCAGATGGCGCGAGATCTTTGGTTGGCTCTGCCCCAGAATCTCGACAAGATAGCAAACGCAGACCTCGTGCCCGGCCATCAGGTTCAAAAGGCGCAGACGGGTCGTATCGGCCAGGGCGGCAAAGAGGCTAGTCAAATCGAGTGGTTTGGAACAACAACTCATATCCTTATTATATACGCCTTGACAAATATATCAGGCGACAATATATTCGTGTTAGCGAATATGAGGCGCTTGCCATGGAAACTTTCATCGATACGAAGACTTTGGTTCAAGAAAAATACGGAGCGGCGGCGCGGGGCGTGCAGGAGCATGGCTCGGTTGCCTGCGGCGACCCGGCATTGCGCTGTTGCGATCCGATCACCACCAACTTGTATAACGAGGCCGAGAAGAGCGGATTGCCTGCCGATGCAGTGCTGGCCTCGCTGGGTTGCGGCAACCCAACGGCGTTGATTGAGCTGACGGCGGGCGAGACGGTGCTCGATCTCGGCTCTGGCGGCGGCATAGACGTGCTGCTCTCCGCCAAGCGCGTGGGGCCAACCGGCAAGGCTTACGGCCTGGATATGACCGACGATATGCTGACCCTGGCCCGCGAGAATCAGCGCCAGGCAGGCGTCGAGAATGTTGAGTTTCTCAAGGGCGAGATCGAGAAGATTCCCCTGCCCGATTGTTCGGTGGACGTGGTCATCTCGAACTGTGTGATCAATCTCTCGGCTGACAAGGATCGCGTGCTGCGCGAGGCCTTCCGCGTGCTGAAGCCGGGTGGGCGCTTCGCCGTTTCGGACGTGGTGACGCGCGGTGAAGTGAATGAGCAGGTTCGCCAAAGTATGCTGCTGTGGGTGGGTTGCATCGCCGGAGCGCTGGAGGAGGGCGAGTACGCTGCCAAGCTGCTCCGGGCCGGATTTGGTCAGATTTCGATGGAACCGACGCGCGTGTACTCGATCGAAGATGCGCGCCATTTTCTGATCGAAGCAGGGATCGATGTCGATGCGATTGCGCCGCTGGTCGAGGGCAAGTTCCTGAGCGCCTTTATCCGCGCTACGAAGCCGGATTGCGGCTGTATCGGTCCGGGCTGCTGCTGATAGGGGTTGATGGAATCCCAGGTCCCAGAAGCGGGACCTGGGACACCCGATATTTGTGAAACCCCATCCGTAACACAGAGGAACAATTGAATGGAAAACCCTGTAGAGCTGTGCTGTCCGGTGCTTGGCGGAACTTCAAAGCTGTCGTTTATCGACCGTTTTCTTACGCTTTGGATCTTCCTGGCGATGGCCGTGGGTGTCGCGCTAGGGCGATTTGTTCCCGCCTTTCCCGCTCTGTTGCAACGCTACCAGGCGGGCACGACGAACCTTCCCATCGCCATTGGGCTGATCCTGATGATGTATCCGCCCTTGGCCAAGGTGCAATATGACCGGCTGGGCGAGGTCTTTCGCAATCGCAAAGTGCTGGGCCTGTCGCTGATTCAGAACTGGCTCATCGGCCCAGTGCTGATGTTTGCGCTGGCGGTCATCTTTCTGCGCGGCTATCCGGAGTACCGCACCGGCCTGATCCTCATTGGCTTGGCTCGCTGCATCGCCATGGTGATTGTATGGAATGAACTGGCCAAGGGAGATACCGATTACGCCGCCGGTCTGGTGGCCTTCAACAGCGTCTTTCAAGTGCTCTTCTATAGCGTCTACGCATGGTTCTTCCTGGCTGTACTGCCTCCGCTGGTTGGCTTGAAGAGCGTTGTCGTTGACATTCACATGAGCCAGATTGCCCAGAGCGTATTCATCTATCTTGGCATCCCCTTCCTGGCTGGAATGTTGACACGCTTCGTGCTGCTGCGCGCCAAGGGCCGCGCGTGGTATCAGACGCGCTTTGTCCCTGCCATCAGTCCGCTGACTCTAGCCGCCCTGCTTTTTACCATCGTGGTGATGTTCAGTCTCAAGGGCAACCTAATCGTCCAGCTTCCGCTGGATGTGCTGCGCATCGCTCTGCCGCTGCTGATCTATTTTGTGGTGATGTTTTTTGTGAGCTTCTGGATGGGCCGTGAAGTGGGCGCCGATTACTCGAAAACCGCCACGCTCTCCTTTACTGCGGCCAGCAACAACTTCGAACTGGCAATCGCGGTTGCCGTGGCCGTCTTCGGACTGAATTCCGGCGCGGCCTTTGCGGCGGTTATCGGTCCTCTGGTAGAAGTGCCCGCGCTGATTTTGCTGGTGCAGGTTTCGCTGTGGATGAAGCAGAAGTATTTTTGAGAAAGATTCAAATGGAGAAGATCATGCGGAAGCCCTATAACATCCTCGTTCTTTGCACCGGCAACTCGGCGCGCAGCATCCTGGCCGAAGCGCTATTTAACACCATAGGCGCGGGACGCTTTCATGCCTACAGCGCGGGCAGCCATCCCAGCGGCAAGGTGAATCCCTTCGCCATCGAGCAGGTGCAAGCGCTGGGCTACCCAATTGAGGGTCTGCGCAGCAAAAGCTGGGATGAGTTTGCGCAACCCGGCGCGCCGGAGATGGATTTTGTGGTGACGGTCTGCGACAACGCGGCGGGCGAGGTTTGCCCCATCTGGCCGGGGCATCCGGTGACGGCGCATTGGGGCTTTGCTGATCCGGCGGCGGTCGAGGGCACAGACGACGAGAAGCGCGCGGCCTTTGCACAGACGTTGCGCCAAATGCGCCATCGCGTACAGCTCTTCCTAAGTCTGCCGCTGGAGGCTCTGGACCGCATGGCCATCGAAAACCGGATGCGGTCCATAGGGCGCGAAGCGCTGTGAAGCAGGAAGACATTGTTGCGGAGGTCCATCCAGAGCCGGATGGGATGGACGCCACATGAGCGCCGTTCCTCCGGGACTCCGGGTAAATGATTGGTCGATCCTTCCCCACCGTTGAAACGGTGGGCTAATCACCTTTGCGCCTACGGCGCGGAAGCGGCTGGCGGCTGTGAACTGGGATCCGTGAACTGAGAACTGAGATCCGTGAACTGAACTGAGAACCATGAACTGAGAACTGAGAACTGAGAACTGAGAACTGAGAACCGTGAACTGAGAACTGAGAACCGTGAACTGAGAACTGAGAACCGTGAACTGTGAACTGCTCCTCACCCGAAGCGGGCTTTTTTCACCGTCTGACGGAAGTCTTCGCCGGTCATCTCGATGCGCACGCACATCTCGGCCAGGCGCGATCTCATGCGGTCGCCGATGCGGTCGCCCAGCGTCTGCTCACGGGCGGCGCGCTCGGCGTCGCTCAAGCCACCGCTGCCGGCCGGAAGATCGGCGTAGTTGGTGGTAATGATGGTCGTCTGCCGGTCGTTGTAGCGGGTGTTCAGAATCAGCGCCACGGTGTCCCAGACCCACTCATTGGGCTTCTGCGCGCCCAAGTCGTCCAGCACCAGCACCTCGGCGGCAAAGACCGGCTTCAGCAGCTCCAGCTCCGTTGTCTGCACCTGCGGGTTGTAGCTGTTCTGGATGCTCTTCAGCAGCTCGCGGTAGTCGCAAAAGAGGCCGCGCACGCCGCGCTCCTGCACCAGCCGCCGCAGCACGCCCACCGCCAGGTGCGTCTTGCCGACGCCGATGGAGCCCGTGAAGAGCAGGCCTTTGCCGCCGGTGTCCACCGGATACGCATCCACAAATTTGCGCGCGGTCATGTGCGCGCGGCCCAGCGAGGTATCCGCGCCGCGGAAGGCCGTCTCGTAGCCGTCCAGCGTGTAATGGCGATAGCGCTCCGGGATATGGGCCGCACCCAGCCGCCGTTCCTCGCGCTGCATCTCCTGGCACTCGCAGGCGCGCGAAACCCATCGCCCCTGCTCGTTGACCACCCTGACCAGCCCTACTCCATCGCAAATCGCGCACACACTCATCTCTTCAAGCCTAGCCTAAGCCACGGCTTTCTACGGCGGTGCATTGCTCGTCCCCGAATGTGGAAAAAGGTCTTGGTCAGCGGCTTTCCCGATTGCCTAAAACCAGGAAGTGTAGCGCCGGTCTCCAGACCGGCTGTCGCGTGGATCTCCAGATCCACGCCGCACTCTCTATTCATTGGAATACCGCTATAAAATACGTTCAGGGAGAGTTTCGAATGAACAGATTTTTATGCCGCGTTGCTTTTCTTCTCATGGCCGGTTGCGGATTGCTCGGCTCCTTCGCTTTTGCGGCTCACAAAAACCACCCCGGCGGAGAGATCACGCTAAGCCCGCGCTCTTCGTCCATCGCCATTCGCGCGCAGGCTGCCTACTTTGAAATTACGGTCAAGGATAGCAAAGGTCTTTTGGTCCCCAACCAAGAGGTAAATATCTCTCTCCAACCGGCAAACGGCGGGCTGATTCTGAAGCAACTGGCTATCTCGCCCGGCACGGCAACAGGGGGCACAACCCCCACTGAGGCCAAAGCTGCCACCGACGCTTCCGGCGTTGTCGGCGTCACGATAGAGATTGACCCCACAACCGCCGCAAGCTCACAGAACATATTGAAGCTGACCGCCAGCGCCGCTCTGAAGTCGCGCCATGGGATGTCGCTGCCAGTTTTAACAGCCACGGCGCAGTTGACTGTGCTTCCGCAGGAAGCTCCGCTCTCCGATTGGACCAGGGAACAAAACGCGCGCATGCTGGTGGATTTTCCCTGGCTGGCGCGCTTCAAGGAGGCTGATTTGAGGTTGGGCGCACCTGCCGCGGGCGAAAACCGCGTGGTTTTCATGGGCGATTCCATCACCGAGGGCTGGCACTTTGACGCACCGGAGTGGGGCTTTCCCGGCAAGCCGTACATCAATCGCGGCATCAGCGGGCAGACCACGCCACAGATGCTTGTGCGCTTCCGCCAGGATGTGATCGCGCTCCAGCCCAAGGTGGTGGTGATTCTGGCCGGCATCAACGACATCGCCGGCAACACTGGCCCCATGACGCTGGAGGAGACCGAGGACAACCTGGCCTCGATGGCCGAACTGGCCGCCGCGCACAAAATTCGCGTAGTGATGTGCTCGGTGCTGCCGGCCTTCGATTTCCCTTGGCATCCGGGTCTCGCGCCCGCGCCCAAGGTGCTGACGCTGAATGCGTGGATCAAGGCCTACGCCGCCGAGCACGGCCATGTCTATGTGGATTACCACACGGCGATGAAAGACAGCCGCGAAGGCCTGCCCGCCTCGCTGAGCGGAGACGGCGTGCATCCGCTGCCCGCCGGTTATGCGGTGATGAAGCCGCTGGTAGAGGCCGGCATCGAAAAAGCGCTGGAATAGTTGCAGATCGGCCTATCGCCGTTTGCTGGAGGCTGGCAGAAGTTCGCGCAGATGCATCGCGTTGCGTGTGCGCCGGACAGCGTAGATGTGCTGTCCGTTCACCAGCAGTTGGGCACCAACGGGAAACTCCGCACTCCAAAAGTCGTCCTCCGTCTCGCCGTAATACTCTAACTGGTCTGGCTCCGAACCCTTGCTGTTCTGGATTCCGAATTCCTTCTCTTTTTCCCGGTAGCCGGACATATCAACGACAATAAGAAATCCCTTGCCGTAGGCGGCCACATGGATGAATTCGGCTGCGCCCACTGTTGTGGCTCTCCACTTTTCTTCCCCTGTCGTGGCGTCCAAGCGCGCAAAAAGAATGTCGGAGCCGACAATCCCGATTTCATTCGTCTCCGCGTTATAAGCAGGCTCGGCGGTTAGTTGTTCGTTTTCGTTGTCGGTTTGGTACTTCCAGAGCTGCTTCCCTGAGGCATCGAGCATATACACAGTGCCAAAGCGGCTCAGCAGGATTCGACCATCGGGCAAGGCAACGGCGCGAATCTTTTTGTCCGGAAAGTCGTCCATCTTCTGCGGTGTGAATGTCAGCTCCGGGCCGAAATGCCGTTCCGGTGTGGGCTTGGATTGGGCTGGGGCAAGTGCAGAAGCGGCAAAGAGGGCGATCACCAACAGACGCGTTCTCATGATGTGCATTCTAATGCAGTCGGCTGCGGGGCAGATAACAACTAAGTCCCTTACTCCCTGCATCCTCCATCTCTAAGTGCCGCCATTTATTCCTTGACACCCCACAAACTCAATGTCACCATGAAGATCAACCGGATTCGCTTCCCTGCATCTCTGCCACCGAGGTTTATCAAATGTCCTCCCCCATGACTTACCTCCGCACTCTTACACCACTTGTGCTGTTGCTTTCGCTCACCGGCTGCTTTCACACCATGGCTCCCACCCAGCCCAAGATACTCTCACCTGCCATGACCTCTTACCCGGCCAGTGAGTACAAGAAAGATGTCGATGACTACCGTGCGGCCATCAAAAGGCCCGACTACGTTGCAGCCCGCGCCCTCCGCGACCAAATTGTCTACCGGACCCTCGCCGACATCGAGTCCGCCTATGGCCGATTCGAGGTCCGGCTCACTACGGATCGCGCGCGTGAAAGCGTTCTGGCCGATACCGCGGAACTCGGCCTCTCCGCCGCCAGCACCGTCGTCGCCGCCAGCGATGTCAAAGACATCCTCACCGCATCTCTCTCCGGTCTCCAGGGCACGCAACTCTCCTTCGACAAAAACTTCTTCCGCGAAAAGACCACCGAGTCACTGATCTCCCAAATGCGCGCCGACCGCAAAAATCTCGAGGCTCAGATCATCTCCCGCCTCGCCACACAGGACGTCATCCCCACCACGGATAAGGCCACAAATGCCGCCATCGCTGCCTACTCGCTTGACGCTGCCTGGATCGACGTGACCCAGTACTACTACGCCGGCACCATCCCCTCCGCACTCGTCTCTATCGCCACCACTACCGGCAACAACGCCACCAACGCCGCCAACACCCTTACCAAAACCGTTTTATCCCTGAAACCTGCCACAGCCGCGCAAGCAAAGTCAGCTCAGGAGATCACCAAAAAGCTCAACTCGCTCTACAACACAGCAAAAGGAACGGACACGCAGGCGGCAGCCAACGCGATAACTTCCTTGCGCGGCATCCTAACGGCCATCGACCGCCCAGCTGCAGATGGCGCTTCGCTTGAAACCCTGATGGAAGCCATTTCACAAGCACGACAAGACGCAAGCGTCACCAATCCTAACCAGGACGCGACCCTTGCCGCCAAACTTGAAGCCGCCTTTGCGAACCTTAAATAACCTCAGGAGGAGATCCCATGGCAAGCATAGTGCCCATTGACAATGGAAACCTCACCAAAGAAGAGCTGGCCTCCACCATCTCCACATACGAAAATGACTACCAGAAGGTGCTTGTCTCCCTAAGCACCGATACTGTCAATTCCCGCAACTTGGGCGGGTTTGACCCCCAGCCTTATGGCGCTACTCTCGGTCTTGTTGCCATTGTCGATGCAGGTGCCGACGCCCCGGCCAACGCTACCAAAATCCAGAGCAACAAGACCATCTACATCAAAAAAAGCCTCACTGCCGTCGATGTTTACCGCCTTCCCGTATGAGGTTGGGTGCCCCAGGTCCCGCTTTGGGGACCTGGGAAACCAAGCCCCTCAACCAGCGTGTTTTTTCTGATCCCTGATCCCTGACCCCTGACCCCTGATCCCTCAGTCCCCCAGTCTCCCAGTCCCTTAGTCCTTCAGTCCCTTAGTCCCCCAGTCCCTTAGTCCCTTAGTCCCTTAGTCCCCCGGTCTATTTGCCCCCCCTTTGCCGAGCAGGATACCATTTGATTACCGCTGGCGTGGCGTTCGCCCTCTTAGAGCGCTGGAAAAACCAATGCAGCGGATGGACGGTCGCAATCGAATGAAGATTCACGAGTTCCAAGCAAAAGAAATCCTGGCGCGCTACGGCGTCGCCGTTCCCCGCGGCGAAGTGGCCAACACCTTGGAAGAGGCCTCGACCATCGCCCGCAAGCTCTTTGCCGAGGGCGCGTCCGGCGTCGTCGTCAAGGCGCAGATTCACGCCGGAGGCCGCGGCAAAGGCGGCGGCGTCAAGGTGGCCCGCACGCGTGAGGAGGCCGAACTGTTTGCCCAGCAAATCCTCGGCATGACGCTCGTCACCCATCAGACCGGCCCGCAAGGCCAAAAGGTCCAGCGCCTGCTGATCGAAGAGACCGCAGCAATCGACCGCGAGCTCTACCTCGGCATCGTCCTCGACCGCGTCACCGGCAAGCTGGTCTTCATGGCCTCGCAGGCCGGCGGCATGGAGATTGAGGTCGTCGCCGCCAAAACGCCCGAAGCCATCTTCAAAGAGACGATCGATCCGGCGGTCGGCTTTGGCGCGTGGCAGGCGCGCAAGCTGGCCTTTGCACTGGGGCTCAAGCCAACTCAGATCAACGCCGCCGTCGCCTTCTTCCAAAGCCTCTACAAGGCCTTCATCGAGACGGACGCCTCGCTGGTCGAGATCAATCCTTTCATCACGACCACCGACGGCAAGCTCTTCGCGCTCGACGCCAAGATCACCTTCGACGACAACGCCATCTTCCGCCACACGGCGATCAAAGCCCTGCGCGACACCGCCGAGGAAGACCCGCTGGAAGTCGAGGCCTCGAAGTACGCGCTCAACTACATCAAGCTCGACGGCTCCATCGCCTGCATGGTGAACGGCGCGGGCCTGGCCATGGCCACCATGGACATCATCCAGTACGCTGGCGGCTCGCCCGCCAACTTTCTCGACGTAGGCGGCGGGGCGACGCAAGAGCAGATCGAGCACGCCTTCGAGATTCTGCTCAGCGACAAAAACGTCAAGGCCATCTTCATCAACATCTTCGGCGGCATTCTGCGCGTGGACCGGCTGGCAACGGGCGTGGTTGCGGCCACGCATAGCCTGCAAGTCAAAGTGCCCATCGTCCTGCGCCTAGAGGGAACCAACGTAGAAGAAGGCCGAAAGATTTTGAAAGATTCCGGCTTCAACTTCCAGGTCGGCGAAACGATGAAAGAGGCGGCGGAGTTAGTCGTCAAGGCGGCATCTAGTTACTAGCTTCTAGCTACTAGCTTCTAGCTACTAGCTACTAGCTTCTAGAATGTTTGCAGGAACAGAGGCAAGATGATGGCTCAAGCTTTTCAGGATTTGACAGTATGGCAGCGAGCTATGGAAATGTCCGAGAGCGTCTATCGTCTTACGAAGACCTTTCCGAAAGAAGAATTGTATGGCTTGATCAGTCAGATAAGGCGCGCGAGTATCTCTGTCGCCAGCAACATCGCCGAAGGACGGGGTAGAGCTACAACCGGAGAGTTCAAGCAGTTTCTCTGTATTGCACAAGGTTCAACCTATGAAGTTCATACTCAGCTTTTATTGGCGAAAAGATTGAATATCGGCGATGAAGAAATGCTTCACAACACTGAAGCACTCTGTATCGAGACATCAAAAATGTTGGGAGCCTTCATAGCCTCCCTCGGCACAAAATGCTAGTAGCTAGAAGCTAGAAGCTAGGAGCTTGTACATGGCTGTTCTGGTCAACAAAGAAACTCGTCTCATCGTGCAGGGCCTCACCGGCAAAGAAGGCACCTTCCACGCACAAGGCTGCGCGGAATACGGCACCAAGGTTGTCGGCGGAGTGACTCCCGGCAAGGGCGGCACAACCCACGAGGGCTGGCCGGTCTTCAACACCGTAGCCGACGCCGTGGCTACCACCGGCGCCAACGCGACGATGATCTTTGTGCCGCCGCCCTTTGCCGCCGACGCGATTCTCGAAGCCGAGGACGCGGGCATTCCTCTGATCGTCTGCATCACGGAAGGCATTCCGACGCTGGACATGGTGAAGGTCTGGGCCAAGCTCAAAGGCTCCAACTCGCGGCTGATCGGCCCCAACTGCCCCGGCGTCATCTCTCCCGGCAAAGCCAAGATCGGCATCATGCCGGGCCGCATTCATCTGGAAGGCTCGGTGGGCATTGTTTCGCGCTCCGGCACGCTCACCTACGAGGCCGTGCATCAGTTGACCCAGCGCGGCATCGGCCAGTCAACTGCGATCGGAATCGGCGGCGACCCAATCATCGGGACAACACATATTGATGCGCTGCGCCTCTTCAACGACGACCCCGACACCGAGGCGATCGTGATGATCGGCGAGATCGGCGGCACAGCGGAAGAGGCCGCGGCGGAGTTTGTTCGTCAGCACGTGCGCAAGCCGGTGGTCGGCTTCATCGCCGGCCAAACCGCGCCTCCTGGTCGCCGCATGGGCCACGCCGGAGCTATCATCAGCGGCGGGCAGGGAACTGCCGCCGACAAGATGAAGGCCATGACCGAAGCCGGCATCCACGTCGTCGTCTCGCCCGCCGAGATCGGCGCGACGCTGGCGCGGGTGATTGGGAAAGGCTAGCTTTCAGCTATCAGCTCTCAGCTTTCAGCCTGTGCGCGCACGGATGGGCCTTGGATATTTCCCATAAACTCTCAGCCATGATGGAGAGCTGAAAGCTGATAGCTGATAGCTAATAGCTGAAAGCTAATAGCTGAAAGCTGAATTTATGAAGGAACTCTGGACCGCTCAAGTACATTTGCTGACGCCGCCGGCGGATTTTGGCGATACAAAGTGCTGCACGAACGTTGTGGCGTGGGCGGACAGCACTGAGAATTTTACCGCAACCGTCGCAACCATCTTTGAGCGGCGCAGTTGGACGATTCTCAGCGTGCATCACTGCAAGCGCGCCGCTGCGTGCGAGGCGATCTTCGAGGAACTGGCCGAGCAGATTGAGGTGGCTGGGAGCCAGCCCGGCGCGTGCATCTTCGGAACCCTGCAATACTATCCGTCCAAGCCGGCGTAACTTCCCATCTGTGATTGACCTGTGCGGGTGCGGGCGAGGACGCCCACACAACAGCCGGTCAGGAGACCGGCGCTACATTCCGACCAAGCCGGGGCAACTTCCCATCTGTGATTGACCTGTGATTGACCTGCGCGGGTGCGGGCGAGGACGCCCACACGACAGCCGGTCTGGAGACCGGCGCTACATTCCGACCAAGCCGGGGCAACTTCCCATCTGTGATTGACCTGCACGGGTGCGGGCGAGGACGCCCACACAACAGCCGGTCTGGAGACCGGCGCTACCCTTCGTCCAAGCCGCGGCTTAGCAGCTACTCTTTCGTTTTGAGCTTGCTGTCGTTTTCGCGGATGAAGGCCTCGATCTCGGCGGCGCTTGCAAGAACGCGCAGCCACTGCTCTTTATACAGCGTGACCGGGAAGCGCCCCATTCCGTAGAGAGAGACGGCGCCCTTCTCGCTGACCTTGAGGCTCAACCCGGCTGATTTCTTGTTCTTGAGTTGGGCGTTTTCTGCCTTCAGCCGCTCCAGTTCTGCTTTCAGTTCCGATTCGCTCATCGTTTCTATCCCTTTCACTCGCATTTTTTGCTCAACAGCCACGGAGAATCCGTCCGCTAGCGTATTCATTGCAATCAGTCTACCGAACCGAGTCCTGGATGAATGCAATGCTGTTGATTGAGCGGAGATAGCGGTGTTAGCGGTGTTAGTCCGTTGCTCTTGCTAACTCCGCCAACTCCGCTAACAACGCTTCGCCGTGCT
>CAZYCV010000081.1:0-17001 GCA_964645305.1 uncultured Occallatibacter sp.
AAGACGCAGAGCGGCTAAGAACGGAATATGCTCGGTATTCAAAGAGAAAAGGTGGAGGAAAAGCGGAATAGAAGTGCGCTTCTTGCAAAATCCTATGGAGAGTGCAAGAAGTGTCAGGGCATGACTATAGTCGTGCCGCTAGCTTAGCAAGAAAATGTTGGGATTTAAAGGCTGCGGAAAAAGGGTCTAAGTGTGAATGATATCCGCGGAAAACCTCCCGCAGAGGCTAAAGCCCCGTCGATTCTATGGGCCTTATCGGCACGACTAAAGTCGTGCCCTGACGCTTCTGGGCTTTCTGTTGAGTATTTCCGCAGCCTGTAAAGTCGTCCCCTGACGCTTATCAGCTATCTGAGGACAACTTTGCAAGTGGCTTGAAATGGTCAGCAAATCAGGCGGGATTGGTGGTCGCTGTAGGACTCGAACCTACGACCTCCTGCGTGTGAAGCAGGCGCTCTAACCGACTGAGCTAAGCGACCCCTGGGCAAGACTGCGGAAGCCGTGGCGGTTGACGCGACCACAGGGCATCCCATGGGTTAGAGTAACACCAGGGAGGCTTTGCGGCCAACTCCCGGCCGAAAATGGATTGCTTTCGGCCTCCAAACCCTTGATGCGCTGGAAAGATTCTTCAATCCGTGGTGCAGTCCGCTTCGCTTCCGGCGACGAGGCGGTTTTGCGCCCGGTGGCGCGGCTGGGCGCTCCGCTGCTTGAATCCCACTCCAACGACAAAAACAAAGACGTCGCGAGGGTGGGCCACCCAGAGGTTATGGGGCAGATCAGTGGCGCGCGCGCAAATCGATTGTCGAATGAAGATTCCCGCGAAAAAGGCCTGACTTTAGCGCAACCTTCCGCCCCGGATGGGGTTCAACAGGATATGGCAACGCTGGTCCTGGACAACTCGTCCCTGGGAACGGCTCCGGCTGCTTGGCTGGGCGGTGGGCAAAACGTGCCCTCGGGCGTGGACCAAGACAGCGACGCGGCGGTGATGATGCGCGCTGCGGCAGGCGATGAGGCGGCCTTCAACTATCTGGCGGAGAAGTATCATCGGCCCATCATTCACTTTCTCTTCAGGATGGTGCATAACGAAGCGATTGCCGAAGAGCTGGCGCAGGAGGTTTTTTTGCGCGTCTACCGCTCACGCGCAAGCTATCGGGCAGAGGCCAAGTTCAGCACCTGGCTCTATCGGATAGCTACCAACCTGGCGGTGAACCACGCGCGCGACACCAAGAACGAACGCGCCGTGCAGAGTGTGTACCTGGACGCGCCGGATGAAGAGACCGGCGCCAAGCCGGACGTGGCCGATGGCGGACCGTCGGCCGAGCAGAGCCTTCTGCGCGAGGAGCGCATGAAGGCCATTCGCGCCTATGTGATGGCGCTGCCGGAGCGGCAGCGCATGGCCGTCCTCATGCACAAGTATCAGGGGATGGATTATCGGGAGATTGGACAGGTGCTGAAGCTGAGCGAGTCGGCGGTGAAATCGCTGCTCTTCCGCGCCTATCAGTCGTTGCGGGAGACGTTGAAAGAGTTTGTGTGAGGGTATTTCATCGGTTTTCGTGAGGTGGGGATAGCATCCCACCCTAGCCACAAAAACAAAAACGCGGCGAGGGTGGGGCATCCAGACAAGAAGTGGAGTGGAATTTATGAAAAACTTGTGCGCAGGAATGGAGACCAAGCTGGCAACGCTGCTGCTGGATCCAGAGGCCGCGCAGCCTGAGGTTCTCGATCATGTGGAGGGATGCGCAAGCTGCCGCCGCGAGCTGGAGGAGCTGCGCGCGTCGATGGCTGTGCTGGATCAGTGGGAGGCCCCGGCGCCCAGTCCGTACTTCCTCACTCGGCTGGAGGCGCGGCTGCGCGAGGAGCGCGCGGCTGAGCCCACGGGCTGGCTTGGTCAGTTGTGGGCGCGCCTCTGCGGCGTAGGCACGCCTCATCTGCGGCCATTGGCGGCCATGACCATGACCTTCCTGCTGCTGGTGGGCGGCGGGGCTTATCTGGGCGTTACCGACTGGGAAAAGCCGGCGCCGGTGGTTGAGCAGACGGCCGTGGTGCATGATCTGCAAACCATGGACAGCAACGCCCAACTGCTGGATCAGTTGGAGGCGCTCTCCAACAACGGCCAGAGCGGGGATTAAAAACTTCGCTGTCTACGGAAATCGGGGTGACCCACCCTCGGCGCGGTTTTGCGGCCAGGGCGGGATCGAAAGGGTAGTAAATAAGATGACCAGGGCATACAAGTCGAGAGGGATTGGCTGGGCGGTGATCGCCGCCGCGGCCATGGCTCTTTGTACGCCCACGCTCTGGGCACACCAGCAGCGCGCCGGAACCACCGCGCCTCAACCCTCGGTGCCCCACGTCACGGCTTCCGCGCCACGCGCTGCGGCTTCTCCCACACAGCCGGCTCATCGGCCGGCGCAGAGCCATCCATTGGTGGACGCGTTTGGCCGTCCGTTGGCCAACGCTCATAGCCACCCATTGGCCAACGGCTATCCGATGGCTCGTCCCATTGGCCCAGGCGCGGCGTATCCGGGTCCGCCTTACATCGGCCCCGGCGTGGCGCGTCCGGCGTTCAGGGGCTATGCGCCGCCCGCTGAGTTTCCGCAGGGCCACTTGGGCGACTGGCTCAATCAGCACCGCAATCTGCCGGTCGAGGAGCAGGAGCGGACGCTGCGCGCCGACCCCAGCTTTCGCCGGCTTGCTCCCGCCGATCAGCAGCGCGTGGTGAGCCAACTGCATCAAGTGAATGGATTGACCGAAGAGCAGCGCCAACGCCGCCTGGCCCGCGCCGAGATGATCGAGCATCTATCTCCCCAGGAGCGGATGCGCATCAACCTCTCTGCGCGCCGCTGGGCGGAACTGCCGGTGGACCGTCAGGCGCAGATGAAGACCGCCTTCCGCGATCTGCGCGGGGTTCCTGTCGAGCAGCGCCAGACGGAGCTCGACTCCGTTCGCTACCGGAGCCTCTTTACGCCAGAAGAGCGCGGCATCTTGACCGATATGCTGCGCGTGGAGCCCTTCCAGCAGAGACAGGGAACAGGGAACAGGGAATAGGGAATAGGGAACAGGGAATAGGGAATAGGGAGAGCGGCGCGGTGCGCGGGCTAAGTTTTTCCCATTTATGGCAAGCTCCGTGCGCGCCGATTCCCGCGCGTTTTATTGCTGTGCGTGAAGTCATGGCCTTGCCATTCCGGGCCGGGTCAAACACTTGTTGACTTTGCTCGTCACTTCTTGTGCGGCTGGTTGGCGTTTGCGGGCGGAGCGGCGGGCGGCTTGTCGTGATTGGCCTCAGGTGCCGGGGGCTTGTCTTTGACCGTCAGGGGCGTTTTTCCATTCACCACGCTGGTTGCATCATAATCCGGCACGGTCTCATCCACATTCTTGATCAGAATCGAAATGCGGCGGTTGGATGGGTCGGTTGGATTATTTTTGACGCGCAGCATCTGGTCGGCGTAACCGCGCACCTGGGTCACCTGGTCGGTGCGCACGCCATCCTGCTGCAACAGCTTGCGCGCCGCATTGGCGCGGTCGGCGGAGAGATCCCAATTGCTGTAGCCGGATTCGCTGGAGTAGGGCGTGGCGTCGGTGTGGCCTTCAATCAGCAGCGAGTTGGGCAGCGTCTTCAGCTCTTTGCCCAGCAGCGCCAACAGCGACTGGCCGCTTGCGCTCAACTTGGCGCTACCCAGTTCATAAAAGGTTCCGTCCTTGCCCTCGATCAGCTCAATGCGCAGCCCTTCGGGCGTGATGGTAATCTCAATCTGCTTGGAGAGCTTCTCCAGATCCTTGCGCGCCTTGATCTCCTCTTCCAGCTTTTTCTTCAGATCTTCAAGTTGCGAATCGCTCATCTTGGCGATAATGGCCTGCCCCGTTCCGCTCAGTTGGGTGCCCAGCAGCTTGCCGGTTCCCTTGGGGTCGTTGAAGTAGCCGGCCACGGCCTGCTTGACCTTGGTGCTGGAGTTCATCAGCCACAAGACAATGAACAGCGACATCATGGCGGTGACAAAGTCGGCATAAGCCACCTTCCACGCGCCGCCGTGATGACCGCCGTGGCCGCTGATTTTCTTGATGACGATAATCGGTCGACTACTCTTGTCGGCTGCCATGCTGCCGCCCTTCTACGGAAAACCGTTTGGCGCTTCTATGCCGCGCCTTCAGCCGCGCCCTGGTTCTTGCAACTCTTTTCCATCTCGTCAAAGGTGGGCCGCAGATGGGCTGGAATGGCGCGCCGTCCAATCTCGACGGCGATCATCGGCGCCGAGCCTTTCAGAAAGGAAAGGATCAACACCCGCAGCACATGAAGATATTCATTGTGCGCATTGGCCGTCTTGACCATGTTCGCGCTCAAGGGGCCGACCAGCCCGTAGCAGGCCAGGATGCCCAGAAAGGTGCCCACCAGCGCGGCGGCCACATGCTCGCCGATCTCTTCCGGCGGACCGCCCAGCGATCCCATGGTGATGACCACGCCCAGCACCGCGGCCACAATGCCCAGGCCGGGCAGCGCATCGGCCACCGTGGTCAGCGAGTCGGTGGGCTGGGTTGCTTCGTGGTGATGCACCTCCATGTCCAACTCCATCATCTGGTCCATGTCAAAGGGCTCCACGCCGCCGGTGATGGCCATGCGCAGCGTGTCGCAGACAAACGCCTGCGCATGATGATCGTTGAGAAACTCCGGATAGTTCTTGAAGATGCTGCTCTCTTTGGGCTTTTCAACGTCCATTTCCACGCTCAGCAGGCCCTCTTTGCGAACCTTGTTCAGGAACTGGTACATCATCTTGAGGGTGCTCAGATAGCGCGCCTTGGTGAATGGAGAGCCTTTCAGAATGCCCGTCAAACCGGAGACAATCGCTTTGATGATATGGATGGGATTGGCGATCAGCAGCGTGCCGATGGCCGCGCCGCCCAGAATCAGCAGTTCCGCCGGCTGAATCAGCACCGCCATATGGCCTTTTTCCATCAAAAAGCCGCCGATAACCGCTCCAAAAACTACGACAATGCCTATGATGGCGAACATTCTTGCCCTCCCGGCGCGGACGTGATCTGGTTCCCACCCGCTTGAAAGCTGGTAAACATTGCCGCCTTTGCGCGCTCAAGCAGATCGACCAGCGTGCTGTTGCGCTCTGCCTGCGCGGTTCCGATGCTCACGGTGATTGGAACGCGGTCACCCCACCAACGGAAGTCCGCCGTTCGGGCCAGACCTGCCAGCTTTTGCGCATGCACCGCCAACATCTCCGGGGTCCGTTCGTGAGAGAGAATCAGGTACTCATCGTCGCCCCAGCGTCCAATCTCCTCAGAGGGACGCAACCCATTGGCCAGCGCATTTTCCACCTTGGTGAGCATGGCGTCGCAGGCGCCCGCGCCGTGCGTCTTGCGCAGATCATGAGCCTGATCGACGGTGATCCATAACACGCCAAAGCTTTCGCCGCCTTGCAAGAAGTCCTCAAAGTTCGTCGCCAGACGATCCTCAAACTCCGCTTGATTGGCCTCCACCTCCGGGTCTTCACCGCACTCGCCGTGGGGCAGTGCATCCAGACTTTCCGAGGGATGAAAGACAACCGATGAGCCGATCCGCACGCCCATATCGTCGCGCAGAACCTCCATCCGTGCGATGGCTCCCACCGGATGATTCAGCTTGTGCTTGAAGTGAACCAGGGTGCCGTGACAGGCCTGCACCCTCTCGCCGCCCTTCTGATCGGCCGGCTTGACGCAGGCCAGCAAAAGCGGCTCCAGCGGCTCCGGCACCGGGCGCGAGAGCAGATCCATCGCCGCGTGGCCGGTAATCACCTCGGCTGCCGAATTCCAGAAGACAATCTTGCCTTCTTTATCGAGCAGCCCGATCCCTTCCGGGTAGGTGTTCAGCGCGGCTTCCAGTATTTCTGTGCGGTCCGCCATCCATACCTCTCCATCTACAACCATCGGCGCAATCGCACGCGACTTCAGAAAGCTGCGCTGTGGCGGACATCGTTTAATCCTGCAGAAGAATCAATGCGGAATTCCAGATACGGCAGCGCCCGAATCGGAGCGGCTCCGCCTCGCTCAAATGGACATGACACTCGTTAGTCAACAACTTCTGAAATATGTGATTGAAATTTTTCGTGACGATACACGGCAACAAGCTGTAATCTCATACCGAGAAAAATTACCAGAGTGTAGTGGATCTTTTCTGGCCGAGGCATGACGAAAGAAATGGGCCGGGGCGTGTATTGTTGCAGATTGAAGCACTTCATGGGTTTTTGGAGAATCAGCCGATAGACTTCCAAAGGGAAGAAGCCAAGGCTCAACACTCATCCGGCCTCTCCTGATGCTTGGGAGTTGCAATCGAATGAGATTGAACACATTGGACATAGGAATGGGGCGCACATTATGAACAAGATCATCCTGGCAGACTCACAGGCGATATTTCGGGCGGGAACAGCCAAAGTTCTAGCCATGGACGAGGACGTGCGCATCATCGCGCAATGCACAGACCTGGACCGTATGCATCACGCCATCACCACTTTTCCCGGCTCCATCGTGCTTTTTGCCGCCTCCCTCCGGCCGGATTTGGGCCGCCTGCGCGCAATGCTGGACACGGTAGGCAGTCGCGGCATCGTCATTGCCGAAAACAACGAACCGGCCGGCGCTTACATCCAGCAGGGCTTCCGCGGCGTGGTCTTTCGCTCGGTGACCGGACCCTCGCTCACCGATTGCGTGCGCGCCGTGGCCAGCGGCGACACCTGGCTGCCTCCGCAGTTGATGCAGGCCGAGTCGCCCGAAGAAGATATGGTGGGCACGCGCGTCCGCGACCGCCTCACCCCCAAAGAGATGCGCATCGTCGCGCTGATTGTGCAGGGCTGCAAGAACCGCGAGATCGCCCAGCGCCTCAAGACCACCGAGCAGGTCATCAAGAATTACCTGCGCTCGGTCTACGACAAGACCGGCGTCAGCGACCGGCTGGAGCTGGCGCTGTTCACCATTCACCATCGCGTCCTGGCGCAGGCCGCCGCCGAAGTGGGCAGCAAGCTCGAAGCAGAAGAAGCCGCCCAAGTCCACGCCATGGCATAGCGAAAGAGCCTCAAGCTTGTAGCGCCGGTATAGCGAAAGAGCCTCAAGCTTGTAGCGCCGGCCTCCTGGTCGGCTGTGGCGTAGCGAAATACTTCAAGCATGTATCGCCGACCTCCTGGTCGGCTGTGGCATAGCGAAAGAGCCACAAGCTTGTAGCGCCGACCTCCTGGTCGGCTGTGGCGTGGACCTCCCGGTCCACGCTGAGTGCCTAATCCTTTCGCCCCTTTTCCTGCGTGCCCAATCCATTTCGAATCCTTTGTGAAACAGATGGGAAAACCACGAATATCAACCAGCCGATTTGTAACAGGGCACGACATCAGTCGTGCCGCAAATGCCAATAAAAACCGCGGGCTTTAGCCCCTGCGTTCTCATCTCCCGTATGAAGAGTTAGAATCCTGCCAGGGAGGAATCGAAGATGGCAAATGAGATGACGTGGTCCCCCGCCGAAAAGGCCATCGCCCGAAAGGCCTTTGATCTGGCCCTCCATCGGGAGTTCGAGGCTGTCATTCAGGAGGTCAGGAATCGCGCCGAAGGAATCAAAGAACCCTCCGATCTATGGGAACTCGAAAGGTATCTGACCAGCAGCCGGAAAATGATCGACGATAGGTACGACTACCGCTATTCGAGGCTGCCGATGATCTTTGCAACCCTGATCGTTGAAGGCCGCCTTTCGCTGGAAGATCTGCACGGCCTCCGCGAAGACAAGCTGGATTACATCCGGCGCGTGCTGTCCATCGCCGACGATTGGGCTGCGCGCCATAATGAGAGTGAATCCGAGGTTCCCTCCGCATGATCCGCTTCTGGAGTTGCCTGCTCTGCGCTTTCTCCGCCGCCTCCTTGGCCCAAACGGCAAAACCCTCTTCTCCTGCGCCAAACACAGACGTGATGGTGGTCGCCGTCTCGCGCCACAGTGATATCGTATCGGGTGGAATTGGTATTGGCAGGCAGGCAAATCACCAGGAGGTCTATGTTGAACCGATCATTTGGCTCACCTCGGCTGGGGACTTGAAGCCAATTCGCTGCGATGAGAAACATCCGCAAGAATGTAGCGGGTTTAATAAGAGCTATCTCAAAAAGCCACACACTTACACTGTTATTAGCGCAGATGGCAGAGGAGCACAGGTGAATGTGGATCGAATGCGCTTGACTCCGGCGGATGATCCCCATGATTGCTTTGGCTACGGCGGCATGGGAAATTCTTCCGGCATCCCTATCGCAGATAGCGCGATCGCGTCGAGTTCAACCGAACCTTTTGTCGACGGTGAGCCCGCACGGCGTCTATCCGAACAGGAGACTGAACCAATCCGCAACTCTCTCGCGCCACTGATACCGGCAAAGCTTGATTCACTCAGCCACTTGCGCTATTACTCGCTTCCTCTGGAAGGGAAAAATCTGATCGTCGTTCAGCGAGCTTACAAAGATTATGTACCGGCTTCGGGACGCGATCCTCAAAAACCCATGAGCCTGATCTTCGCTATCGGGACAATGCAGGAAAATCATTTTCACTTACTATTCTGGAAGAAAAACACGGAAGATGAGGACGAAAGAATCCTCGGCGTGATTCATCTCAGGAATGGCAAGGACTTCCTTATCAGCGAAGTCAGCGATCCTGAAACATACTTCTTCCGCATCTACGGCATCCGCAATGGCAAACTGACCTTGGTCTTTTCCGGCGGCGGAGGCGGCTGTTGACCTCACCTCGCTCCTATCCTGGATAGGCTCCGGCAATATACCCCTCCAGCGCCTGAATGTGCCGCGCCTGGCCGCTGATTACCCACTTCACCAGATCGCCGATCGAGACCACGCCTACCAACTCGTCCTCCTGCAACACCGGCAGATGGCGGAAGTGGTGCTCGGTCATGATGCTCATGCACTCATCCACGGTATGCTGCGGGCTCACAAAGACCACCGGGCTGGTCATGATCTCGCGCACTGCGGTCTCGCGTGAAAAATGGCCCTTCAACACGCCGTTGCGGGCGTAGTCGCGCTCGCTGAAGATGCCCACCACGCGCCCGCCCGAGAGCACCAGCAGCGCGCCCACATTGTGCTTGGCCATCAATTCGATGGCCTCGTAGACCGTCTGCTCAGGCGCGATGGAAAGCACCCTGCTCTCTTCCTTGCTCTTCAGCAACAATCCAATCGTGTCGGTGATATTCATTGCAACCTCCAGTACGTGCGCAGGGGCGCGCATCCGAACGGAGCAGACTCGGCCCGCTCCAACTTCGGGTGTAGATAATATAGAGCATCCTCATAAGAACTGGCCATACAACTTTCACAGGCCTTCGGCGGCAGCGTCCAAAGCCGGATTCTCATGCAGACGATCTACAAACTGGCGCAGATTCCTGCCAGAGGAATCTGCCTGGATCGACCGACCATCACGTTAGGATCGTTGGCAATCCTTGCCGGGTATAGGTATGTGTAGCAGAAGTTTACGGCAGAATTTACCAAAATCTGCTTGCCACGCGTCGGCTTTGGGGAATAAGATTTCAAACTAGTTTCCCACAGATTACTTTTGCCTGAAAGTTAAGGAGATAACTGTATGCGCAGATCTTGTCTGGCGCTTCTGTTCCTGGTGTTTTGTTCTTTATGCGGGGCGCAGCAGTCGCTCAACAACGATGCCGTCATCAAGCTAATTCAGAGCGGGCTGCCGGATGATCTGGTGATTACCACAATCAATGCTTCTCCTGGGACGTATGACATATCCGTCGACGGTTTGATTGCTCTCAAGAGCGCGAACGTAAGTGATAAGGTGGTCGCGGCCATCATCGCCAAGGCCAACGCGCCGGCCAAAGTTGTCCCCACTACGCCACCCATACGCCTGGGATTATGTGAATTCGACCTGGATGCAACCACCAAGTCGAGCAATGCTTCCCCACTATTAGCGCCATTTGGCGTTGCTGGCATCTCGCATTCTGTCTATATTGCCGATAGGGTTCAGCACTTATATGAGAAAACCTTCGCCGAGGACCCGCGCTATCAGGTTGTCAATAGCGACGAGCAGGAAGGATCGTTATGGACCAAAACTACGAATTTGACAAAAACTGCACGGATAAATAAACTCGCCGCTTGTGTCGGCGCCAACACCGTTTGGGCGGCACAGACCGGAAAGACCATACGGGCTGTGATCACAACCAATTGGGAGGTCGCAACTCCCGGCGGGTGCACAGCAAAGTTCATGACTTCCGCCATATCCAGCGAGACCTTCGAGAAGCTGCCCAATGGCGGAGATCCCGCCATGAAATCGGTTTATCTTGATTTATCCGCGCAGGATGCAAAAAAATTCCTGGAAAATTTTCCCTGGCAGATGAAACATGCGGGTTGCAATCAATAGGCGATGTCGGATCAATAACTTTGCTGCCACCGAAAGAGTTTTGGCGGCCATCACGTGTAAGGAGAAAACCATGCGCAAAACCATTCTCGCTTTTGTATTCTTTGCCCTTTGTCCCCTGCTCATTGCCCAGCAGACGTTGACCAATGACTCAGTCATCAAGCTCGTCAAGTCCGGAATGTCAGAGGATCTGATTGTCACCACCATCAGCGGATCGGCGGGAAGTTATGACACATCCGCCGCAGGACTGGCTGCTCTCAAAGGCGCTGGCGCCAGCGACAAGGTGATCGCCGCCATCCAGGCCAAGGCACCCGCCGCTGCCAAGGCAACCATTTATATCTACCGGCCAAAAAGAATGAAGGGCATGGTTAACTACTGGATTCTTTTTTCGAACGGCGACTTATTGGGAACCATGAAGAACAACACATACATCAAGACCCAGGTTCCCGCAGGAAACTGGGAACTTTCAGAACAATTGCACTCAAGTGATATAGGCATTGAAGCGATAGCGGAGTTGGGAAAGAATGCCAAAGAGATCTATAGTACGACGGTGGAGGCGGGGAAGACATACTACCTGAGACTGGATATCGGTTGGGGAATCAAGTTTACTCCAGTCGATCAGGCAACCGCTGAAAAAGAGATGAGTAAGTGTCACCTGCCCGACGACGCCGTTACAAAAGATTAAGCTGGAACTGGCGGCATATCCACTGAAGAAAAGTACCTCGCCCTGATCCAGCAGGTTTTCACCAGGCACCCCAGGTCTGGATTTTCAGACCTGGGAAGGGTACAAACCTTCTGCGAGCGCATAGCGAGCCTCTGCTGCATGCAATGCGCCCCACCGCATGTGGTCAGGCGGCCAGCGGCCTGATCTTCGGGCGCTGCCTCTGCAATTCAATCCATAGGTCGTACTGTAACTGCGCCTTTGAGAAAAAATCGGGCGAGAGCGAAAGCGCTTCGCCGAGGCGGATGCTGAGGTCCATCGTCACGGAGGTGCGTCCGTTGAGAATGCGCGAGATGGTGGCGCGCGCCACGCCGATATGCTCGGCAAGCTTGGTTGCGGTCGTGTTGCCGAGGAACTCTTGCAGCAGTTCCCCTGGGCTGGCCGGATTGTGCATCATGGTCATAGCGGTTAAACCAAATCTGAAACTTAGAGCAAGTTGAGAATTTCCTGGATGGAAATGGATTGCGTTTGGGCCACTTCTGTCAAAATTCCATGGAAAGTACCGATCTTGAGCGGGTCGTGCAGCGGGACCGAGATTGAATGGGAAGGCGCTGCTCCGTGAAAAAGCCGGATGTGACTACCTTTCTGGCGAATCACGGCATAGCCGAGCCGCTCCAAGGCGCGAATCAGCCTCTCAGCCGATACTCCGCGCGGCAGTTTCATGCAGCCTCAAGCGCAATCAGTTCATCCTTTATGAAATGCAGTTGGATGATTTTGGGAGTTTCCGCTGCATCCTCAAAGTGGAGGCTGGTCACTTCGCGCACGTTTTGGCGCAACTCCTGCCAGGTTTCAGCTTCCGTAAAGATAGACTGTCCCAGCGCACGGGCTACATAGCCGCCCTCTTCCGCCTCGCGCACCTCGAAAATCAGTTCCATACAGATAGAATAAAGGAAAAATGCTTTTACCGACGGTCAATCTTTCACATTTTTAGCGAAGGGAAATCCGGCTGCACCCTCCGACTCAATGCCCCGGCATCAACCCCCACAGCATGACCAGCGTCATGGCGATCACGATGATGCTGGTGCCCCAGGCAATCACGTTCCAGAGGCGCGAATTCTTGTGCTCGCCCATCAGGTCCTTGCGGTTGATCAGCATCAGCATCAGGATGATGATGACCGGCAGCAGAATGCCATTGAGCACTTGCGAGAGAATGGCGAAGGTGATCAGTTGCGAGTTAGGCAGAAGCAGCACCGTGCCGCCGCCGCCCACAATCAGCAGCGAATAGAGCCAATAGAATGCCGGGGCCTCGCGGGGAGATTTATCCACGCCCGATTCCAGGCCCAGCCCCTCGCAAACGGTGTACGCCGTGGAGAGCGGCAGAATGGAGGCGGAAAAGATGGAGGCGTTCAGCAGCCCGAAGGCGAAGAGCAGGTAGGCGTAGTCGCCGGCCAGCGGACGCATCGCCTCGGCCGCCTGGTCGGCGGTCTGGATGGCGCCCATGCCGTGCACGAAGAGCGTGGCTGCGCAGGCCACCACAATGAACCACGCAACCAGATCCTGGAAGAGGCTGCCTACCGTGACATCGGTGCGCATGGCGAGGAAGTTTTTATCGCTCATGCCCTTTTCCACAATCGAAGATTGCAGATAAAACTGCATCCACGGCGCGATGGTGGTGCCGACCATGCCGATGGCCATGTAAACGTAAGCCTTGTCGCCCCACACCGAGCGGTCCGGCAATTGGATGGTGGCGTGCAGAGCCTCATGCCAGTTGGGCTGCGAGAGCACGCCGGCGAAGATATAAGCAATATAAATGCAGGAGGCGATCAGAAAGATCTTCTCCGTGGTCTTGTAGTTGCCCTTGAGCACCATGATCCAGACCAGCGCGGCGAAAAAAGGCACGGCGATGAATTTGGTCAGGTGAAAGAGCCCCATCGCGCCGGCGATGCCGATGAACTCGGTAACCAGATTGGTGTAGTTGACAAAGACCAGCGCCACCATCAGCAGGAAGGTGAAGCGCAGGCCGAACTCCTCGCGGATCAGGTCGCTCAAGCCCTTGCCGGTGACCACGCCCATGCGGGCGTTCATCTCCTGCACCACGGTGAGGGCGATGGTGATGGGAATCATCATCCAGAGCAGGGAGTAGCCGTACTGCGCGCCGGCCTGCGAGTAGGTAAGGATGCCGCCGGAGTCGTTGTCCACGTTGGCGGTAATAAATCCGGGGCCGAGGACGGCCAAAAACAACAGTATCCGGATTCGCCAGCGCTTCAACATTCTCGGAGCTTCCTATGGAGGGTTCATGGGTTTCCTCTTTGACCATAACAGGCCGGGGCGGGGTCAGGCGAACCGGCCTGCAAAGGGGATATAGTAGACTTCGTTGCAGCAATTGGAGGGATTATGAGTCTACGCGGATGGGGTTGCGGGCTGTTGCTTTTTATCTTGGGCTTTGCGGCGCGCATGGCCGCGCAGAACCCGGCCTCGTGGACCGCGCCCTTTCCGCCGCATCACATTGCGGGCAACCTCTACTACGTGGGCGGCGCGGAGTTGACTGCGTACCTGGTCGTTACGCCCAAGGGAAATATCCTCATCAACAGCGGCTTTGACGCCAACGTTCCGCTGATAAAGAAAAGTATCGAAGAGCTGGGCTTCCGCTTCGCTGATACGAAGATCCTGCTCATCAGCCAAGGCCACAACGACCACTGCGCCAGCGCCGCGCTGGTGAAAAAGCTGACCGGCGCGCAATACATGGTGATGGACGCCGATGTGCCGGTGGTGGAGTCGGGTGGCAAAATGGACTTTCAATACGGCGCGCAGCCGGAGATGCTCTTTCCGCCCACCAAAGTGGACCGCGTGCTGCATGACGGCGATACGGTTGCGCTGGGCGGAGCGGTGCTGACCGCTCACCTGACCGCCGGGCACAACAAGGGAACGACGACCTGGACGATGGACGAGATCGAGGGCGGGCGCACGCTGCACGTGGTCATCGTCGGCGGAACGACGGTCAATCCCGGCTACAAGCTGGTACACAACAAGGCCTATCCGCAGATTGCGGCGGATTTCCACAACGGTTTTCAAGTGCTGAAGAGCCTGCCCTGCGACATATTCCTCGGCGCGCACGGCGTCTACTACGGGCTGCAAGAAAAGTACGCGCGCTGGAAGGCGGGCGACCGCGCCGCCTTTATCGATCCGGAGGGCTACAAGCGCTTTGTCGCCAACCGCGAGCGGGCCTTTGAGGCGGAGTTGAAGCGGCAGCAGGCGGGGAAGCCGTAGCGGTACTCTTGCATTTTTTGCCAAATGGCTCGATAATCATGCCAGGTGGCTGATATGAGTATTGCAGAGATCGTGGAGGTTTTGGGTGGAAGCCAAACCTTTCAGAGGCCTGTTCTCAAGGCGGAAGACCTGATTGCCGAGGTGCGCTCGGGCTTTCCTGCTTCAACCGTATCCATGCTGGCAACGACGCTTTCCATGCATCGTTCGCTGGTGGCCGAGCGGCTCAACATCCCATCCCGCACGCTGAGCCGCAGGCTGGCAACCAACTCCCCGCTGACGCTTGATGAGTCGGACAGGACCTTGCGCATGGCGAGAGTCGTCGCGCTGGCCAATGAGGTTCTGGGCGCGGAAGACAAGGCCCAGCGCTGGATGGCCGCGCCGAATCGCGCTTTGGGCGGGAAGATTCCCTTCGACGAACTTGATACGGAGATGGGTGTGCGTTCGGTGGAAAGTGTTCTCTATGCTATTGCTTACGGGATGTATAGCTAATGAGAGTATGGAG
Organism: uncultured Occallatibacter sp.; assembly: GCA_964645305.1. Classification (GTDB taxonomy): domain Bacteria; phylum Acidobacteriota; class Terriglobia; order Terriglobales; family Acidobacteriaceae; genus Telmatobacter. Next base: position 14,788 of record CAZYCV010000081.1, read on the forward strand.
AATATATCCCGAGCGATTCAGTAAAACGGCCTTCACGGGCGTCGGTGGCCTCTACGCTGCAAGGCGCTGGAATCATCTCGGCACTTTAATGGTCTACAGCGCAACTTCGCCGGCGCTCGCAGCCCTGGAGATGTTCGTTCATCTGGAACCGAATGAAGCCCCGGACGATCTTCTGATGGCCTCGGCGGAGGTTCCCGATGAAGAAATCGAGCCTCTGGAACTGGAATCGCTGCCCACCGATTGGCGCGATCTGAACAACCTGGCCTGCCGCGATCTCGGCTCCAGTTGGGCGGCCAGCGGTCGCTCTCTGGCGCTGCGTGTTCCTTCGGCGGTGGTTGACGGCGACTGGAATCTGCTGCTGAATCCAAGGCATGCCGAGTTCAGCAAGATCGAGTTCCTCGCGCCCAAACCGTTTCGATTCGACGGGCGGATGTTCCACTGAGGTTGAGCAAAATCCTGACGGATTGCGAAAGAAACAAGGAAGATACTCCATGGATGCTATGCGCGTGGGAGAATCGCCTCCAGCAACTCCCGCGCATTGACGATCTTTGTATGATTCCAAACGGGTGGGAAATGCCGCTTGTTTCCAGTGACCAGGAAATCAGCGTCGGCGGCCTGCGCGCACTCAAGAAACCGGTTGTCCTTCGCATCCGGCGAAACGGTCAATCGGAAACCGGGCTGAACAAACTGTCCCCGTGATAGTCCATCCAAGTTAGCCTGGATACTTGCTTCGGTGAAGTGACGGAAGTGCGGGCGATGAAGAACCTCATCGTATTCCGCGAGTATCTCTTCGGTGATGAAAACCAGTAATTCACCCGCGCACGCAAGTTTAAGAACCTGCGCCTCGTTGCCGTGCTCGGCCAGCATCGCGGAGACTACGACATTGGTGTCCAGCACCACCCGTGTCATGCAGCGCAGACGCTCGCTTCTTCGCGCTCCCGCTGCTCGCTGCGCACCTCGGCGATGATGGCGTCAATCTCTTCCATCGTCATCTTGTCGAGGCCGGCTTCTTTGGAGGCCTTCCAGCACTCTTTCAGCCACTCCGGCGGAGGAGCGATCAGATCGAAGTATTTTTCAACGCTCAACACTACGGCTTCGGACCGCCCGTGGCGCTTGATGACGGCGCGTCCATTGCCACTCTTGACCCGGCGCAAAACCTCATCCAGGCTGGCTCGCGTGGTGAGCGTGGGGGCGGAGTTCGGATTGGTTTTTGGCGCTCTGGACATAGCTCTCCCCCTTGGTTTGACTCTGATTGAACTATAACCCCGCTCAGGATGCAGGTCAAACGCCGCCGGTTCATCTCCGCCGGGGATTTCCCACGCCTCAACCGCTTTCCGGGCGAGTAAAATCAAAGTGAAACCTGCCTCATTTCCGGCGCTGGAGGCCCTTTGTTTTACTGGCTGCTCTACGAAAAGCTCTTTCCGTTCTTTCACCCGTTCCGCGTCTTCCGCTATCTGACCTTCCGCACGGCCTTTGCCACGGGAACGGCGCTGCTGATCGCCCTCTTCATCGGCCCGTGGGTGATCCAAAAGCTGCGCGAGTTCCAGATCGGCCAGTACGTCCGCGACGACGGCCCGCAGTCGCACCTGAAAAAATCCGGCACGCCCACCATGGGCGGGGTGCTGATCGCCATCGCCATTCTGCTGCCCACGGTCCTTTGGTCCGACCCCGCCAACCCCTACGTCTGGATCACCGTCTTTTCCACACTGGCCTTTGGGGCCATCGGCTTTGCCGACGACTACATCAAGGTCGTCCAGAAGCGCAGCCTCGGGCTGACGGCGCGCGCCAAGTTGCTCTACCAGGGTCTGGCTGGCGCGGGCGTGGCCACTGCGCTGGTGGTCATGGCGCAATTCAAGCTCTTCTCCACGCAGCTCTCCGTGCCCTTCCTCAAGATCTGGCGTCCTGACCTGCAATGGCATTGGTTGGGCGGAATTCCGCATCTCGGCTTTCTGGCTTTTCTGCCCTTTGTCATTTGGGTCATCTTGATCCTGGTCGGCTCCACCAACGCTGTCAACCTCACCGACGGCCTGGACGGCCTGGCCATCGGCTGCACCATCGTCGCCGCCGGGGCGCTGACCGTGCTCACCTACGTCAGCGGCCACGTCGTCTTTGCCGATTACCTCGAACTCCAGCGTATGCCCATGGTCAGCGAACTGTCTGTCTTCTGCGGCTCCATGGTCGGCGCCTCCATCGGCTTTCTCTGGTACAACGCCC
>CAZYCV010000082.1:0-16975 GCA_964645305.1 uncultured Occallatibacter sp.
TTGAAGGTGTCGCGCGGACCGCCCTCTTTGTATCCCCAATCGCAGACAAAGGCCAATTTGTTGCTATCGACGAAGGCCATGCGGCCCTCATAAAGGCGCGAGAGATCTTTGCCCATGCGGACCACTTCGCCGCTGGAAACATCGAAACCCACCGGCGAGGTTCCCGACGCAGCCACAAAGTAGCGTCCATCCTGGCTCCAGGCGATGGAGGCCTGGCGCGGATCATGCGCGTTGAGGAAGCGGAGGCCGGCGGGTCCACCGGCCATGACCCGGAAGGTACGCGCGTTGAAGCTCTTGTCTTCGTAGAGCATCTTTCCGGTGCGCAGGTCGGAGAGCTTGAGCCAGCCAAAGCTGCCGTGGTTGCCTATCCGCACGTGGATGTCTTCAATGTTGCGGCTGAAACAGGCAAAGGTATGGCCGTCGGGCGAGAGGCTGTCTTCCAGGCAGCGGTTGTAGTCAGCGAAATCGTAAACCTGCACGCGCTGATGCGTGGCCACCTTCCAATCTTCAAAGCGCAGGCCGTGGAAGTAGAAGACGACATCGGCCGAATCGGGCGTGAACTGGGCCATCTGCGCTCCGGGCGCGTCAATGGAGAAGAGCAGCTTGAGCGGCGAGCGGCTTAGGACGTGAATGCGGGCTTCATCTTGCGCCAGCAGATAATTGCCGTCGGGCGAGAGGCGCACATTTTCAAGCGCCGGGTTCATGGGCGGGTTCAGGGTAATGGCCTTCAATCCGGACGAGGGCGGCACCAGGGAACTGATGCGCTGACGGATCATCGATTCCTGAAAGGCCTTGAAGGCTGTTCCAGTTTGGGGCTGATCGTTGCGGCAATCGGTAGGAAGCTCGTCAATCATCTGCTTTGCCCTGCGCACGCGCATACTTACATTGGTGGTGAGATCAAGGGCGTCCGTGAAGAAATTACCTTTGTGGCCGGCGTTGAGGCTGGCGCGGTCAACGATGGCGTTGAAGGCCTTGGGTGAGAAACCGGCCTTGACCACGGCATAAAATCCAATGCGGTCGGCCAGTAGCTCGTCGCTTTCCTGCTCATTCACGCTGAGTCCCGGCTTCCAGCGATACAAGACGAGTACGTCTTTGGGGATGTTTATCATGCGGTAGAACTTGTCGTTGACATCGGCCTGATCGCCGAGCGTTTTGACGCGCAGCAGATTGGCCAGGGCGAGTGTGTAGGCCGTATCCGTATGGCGGGAGTAGATGCGGCCGATCTCGTGGGCCAGCACCCCGGCCAGTTCATCCTCGCTGCGCGCATCCACCACCAGCTTGCGGCTGACGTAGATGTAACCGCCGGCGAGAGAGAAGGATTCGATGTCACTGGACTCGAAGACGCGGAAGGTATAGTGCGTGGGAGTGGGCGGAAGCTGTGCGAGCAGCTTGTTGCCGAGCTGTGTGAGGTATTCGCTTTTGGAGGCGGGTAGCAGAAGATAGTTAGGCTCGTACCATTCTGCCTGGACATCGCCCAGCCATTGATCTTGCTGGTCGTTGAAGATGTTGTCGCGATCGATCTTGGTTTCGGGCACGGGCAGAGAGCAGCTTGCCGGTTGCTCGGCGTGGGCTGGAACAAGAAAACCTGCCAAAGCCAAAAGAAAAATGAAGTACTGTGCCTTGCGTTTCATAGCGCCGCCTCTTTCCTGGATCCTGAAACCCACTTATCATAGTAGCGCGCCGCAGTGAGCATTTAGCTTGATGCAGAGGGCGGTGAGCCGCAGGTTCAGGCAATCAGTGATTGGACAGGGGATTGGCTGGGTTGGTTAGGGAAGAAATTGGCAACGGTTAGAGGCGGCACAAAAAGATGGCCGGAGAACGCTAGTCTTCAAGATGAAGTCAAAAAGATGAATTCGATATATAGATATGTATAGAATTGCTATCATGTTTAGCGATTACATCGTCTACGTCGATGAAAGTGGCAATCATGGCCTTGAAGGTGTACAAGAGCCATACCCCGTGTTTGTGCTTTCATTCTGCATCTTCCGAAAGTTCGACGGGACTGCAAATTGCCGATCTTGTCAGCCATCCAATCGGCCGGCATCATCTCAATCCTGCTCAGCCGAATCGAGCCTATGAGGTAATCGCCACAAAATTATGCGGTTTCTCGCGCGGAGAAGAAAAAGACCGGGGACTGAAAATATTCCCTTGAAATGCGAAGGGCCTCGGATAAACCGAGACCCAGCGCCGATCGAGATAGCCCGATCCAACTTAAATACATCTTCGCCGGAAAATCGAGCAAAGTCAAGTATTCCCGCACAATTTGACGCCCGCATCTACCTTTTACGCAGCAATTGCGGCATCCGCCGAGCGCACGCGGAAGCGCTTCATGGAGATGGAGAGCGTGCGCTCGATCTTGCGCAACTCTCCGCGCTCGGCGGGAACGGCAAAGGTGGAGGCGACGCCATGGGCCGAGGCGCGGCCAGTGCGGCCTACGCGATGGACAAAGTCCTCGGCCATCTTGGGAATATCGTAGTTGATGACGTGCGCGACATTGGCGACGTCGATGCCGCGGGCGGCAACGTCCGTGGCTACGAGCACGCGATGACGGCCCTCGCTGAAGCTGCGCAGCGCCTGGTTGCGCTGGGCCTGCGAGCGGTCGCCGTGAATCTGCGTGGCGGAGTGGCCGGCGCGGGTGAGGCGGCGGGCGACGCGGTCGGCGCCATGCTTGGTGCGCACAAAGACCAGAAAGCTGCCCTGCTCGGCGCCGAGCAGGTGTTCGAGCAGCTCCTGTTTTTTGTCGGAATCGACCTCGAAGGTGCGCAGCTCGACATTATCGGCCGGCTTGAGCACGGAGCCGATCTCCACGCGCACCGGATCCTTGAGGTACTTGCGCGCCACTTCCTTGACCGCGCCTTCGAGCGTAGCCGAATAGCAAAGCGTCTGGCGCACGGCGGGCAGCTCAGCGGCAATGCGCTGAATGGCCGGCTGGAAGCCCATGTCGAGCATACGATCAACTTCATCCATGACCAGAATCTTTACGCCATCCAGCTTCACCAGGCGGCGCTTGATGTAGTCTTCCAGGCGTCCGGGGGTGGCCACGATCAGGCGCGCGCCGCGACGGATGGCTTGCAGTTGGTTGTGCTCGGCCAGGCCGCCGACGACCAGCGCCACGGTCTGAGAGGAGTTGGAGCGGATGGCGAGGAAGGCCTGTTCAACTTGCATGGCCAGCTCGCGGGTGGGCAGAACGATGAGGGCCTGCGCGCCGCGCGCTTCCTCTTTTTGAAGTTGTTCGACGATGGGAATCAGGAAGCCGAGGGTCTTGCCGGTTCCGGTCTGCGCGGTGGCCAGCACGTCGCGGCCTTCAAGAGCGGGAGGAATGCACGCGCTCTGCACCGGGGTGGGAGTTACAAATTGGTTGGCATCCAGGCGCGCCATCAAGGCGGGCGAAAGAGAGAAATCAGAGAACTTTGTCAAAATACAGTCATTTCCTATGGCTTCCGGAGCCGCACAAAGCGGCCTGCAAACGGAAGCGGACACGGAGGCGCGCGAACACGCAACGGCGAGCGCGGGCCTGTCTATTCAATTGCGCAAGGGAGAACCGAAAGTCGAGCTAAGACTGGCCGATCAATCAAGAAGGCCCGGAGCTGCCACACGCCACATCAATTGCCCGGCGGCACAACGCCGAAGGGCTCCACGTTCCTGTACACTCCCGGAGGTTGCGCCTGATCTCAATCAAGGATACAAAAGCGCTTGGCTCGGATCACGATCCAGAGCTGAGTCACCGGGCGGGAGACTCGTGGGTACGCTCCACCCCAAGGAACAAAGACCGTTTCTTGGGGACCCCGGTCTGTAGGGGCTTGGGAAAATCTGTGCTGGGCGAAGTTGCCTTTGGTAGGGAAATCCGCCGCTCACGGCCAAATCATTGAGCGCAAATACAGTGTAGCACGGATGCCGGCGATGCATGGCCATCGACGCGGGCGGATCAGGCTGTAGCGATTCAGAATGCATGGGGAACGGGCAAGTGATTTGGCCACACTCATTGATTTGAATCATGGGCTAGCGCGGACGAAGACGTCCGCGCTACAGCCGGTCAGGAGATCGGCGCACCATTAAAAGCTACTGGTTGAGTTCGCCGAGCAGGACTTTGGCTTTGACGGCCAAGGTATGCGCTCCATCGATATCGCCGGAGCTGAGAGCGGCATGGGCCTGCTTGATAAATGCCCGGATCTGCGCGGCTGTCCTCTTCTCTTGTTCGTTGAACGAACGATGGATACTGTTCAATCCCCGCTCCGTGTCAACGATGGAGTCAGCGGTTTGTCTTTGCAGATCAGATGGATCGCCGGACGAAAGCAGTCCGATAGCGCTGACGCTGGGATGTACAACGGGCGGCGGCGGCGAGGTGCGCTTCTTTTGCTTCACCGGCGGCGCAGGCGCGGGTTTGGGCGCTTCAATGACAACCGGTTCCGGCGTCTCTTTGGGAAAACTGGGGACGGTGATGACCGGAGGAGGCAACTGGGTGGGCGATGGCAAGGGCTTGGGCGGCGGCGCATCCTCGATGGGTGGCGCCAGCGGCTCCGGCGGCTGCGGCCTGTGTGCGCATCCGGCCACAAACAGCGGCAGCAGGCACAGGGATACCATGACAAAAAATCGCCCTTCGTGCTTAACGATCCCCCGGTACAGACGCAAGCTACACGCCAGCAGCCGGGCACCCGGCAACTTCATTCCGCAAACCCCTTTTCCTTCGACTCATTCGCCGGCAGAAGATACCGGCGACCCCATTCCGTGGCGGCGAGGGGAATTCGCAACAGGAACTCCGCGCCACTTCCTGTAATTGATTGTACTTCCACGCTGCCATGATGGAATTGCAAAATGCGGTAAGTCATGGCCAAACCAATCCCTGTTCCCTCGCTTTTGGTGGTGAAATAGAGATCGAAGATTTTTTCCCGAATCTCTTCCGGAATTCCCGGCCCCTCATCGGAGACGCGCAGCACGGCGGATCGGCCCTCCTCTTCAAGAACCACCTCCAGCCTTCCGCCCAAGGGCATCGCCTGCGCGCCGTTCATCACCACATTCAGCACGGCCTGCTTGAGCAGGTCCACATCGATCTTGGCCAGGATCGGCCTCTCCGGCAGGCGGCTGACCAGATTGACATTGTGCGTGGAGAGCTCGTCCGCGGCCAGTGACAGAACATCCTGAATCACCGAGCGCAGATCCTGCTCGATGAGCTTCAAATCGACCGGGCGGGAGAAGTCAACCAGGGTCTGAACGACGCGGTCCAGGCGGTGAATCTCCGAGTCGATCACATCCAGATGGCGGATCGCCGGGGCGCTGGCTCCCTCCAGCTTGCTCTTTAGCAACTCCATGTGCACGACGATGGCGTTGATGGGATTCTTGACCTCGTGGCCAACGCCGGAGGTCAGCCGGCCGATAGCCGCCATGCGCCGCGAGAGCTCCAGCTCCGATTCGATCTCCTGCACGGACTCCAGATCGTGCAGAGTCACCAGCGCGCCCAGCCCCAATCCGTTGTGATCATCGTGAATCATGTCCAGCGAGACCTGAATGCGCCTTCCCGTCTCGGTGCGCACCTCGGCCTGCGCCAGGGGCGCGCCCGCTTCAAATGCCTGCCGCAGAGTCTGGGCCAACACCGTTGATTGATCGAAGATCTCCAGCGCATGGCGTCCCAGGATGGCGCCTTGCTCAAGTCCCAGATAGCGCCGCGCCGCTTCAGAGACCAGCACGGCCCGCCCATCGCCGGTAAAAAGCAAGATTCCGTCTTGCAAATTGTCAAGCATCTGGTCCAGATTCTCCTTCAATGCGGAAAAAACCTCTTCCACATTGCGCATTCTCTGGCCGATGAAATCGATCTTGGTGGAGACGCGCGCGGCGGTATCCTGATGGGCCTCCGCTTCCTCGTCACTGGTGGTTTCGCTGGCTGCGGTCCAGTAATCCAACTGGCGGCTGATCTCCTCCAGCGGCCGCAAGGCCAGGTTGCTCAGCAGAAAAGCCACCACCAACGCCGCGCCCAGAAAGACCACCATCAGCGAGACCGTGGCCGAGAGCCAAGGCTCGTAAACGGCGCGCAAAAAGGTGGTGCGCACACCCACATGAACCGAGGCGAAGAGCTGCCCATTGCGCTCGATGGGCGCAACCACGTCAAAGACCCTGGGCGGCCCAAAGACCTCTCGGATCAATTGCAGGGCATTGTCGTCGATCAGTTCGCCAAAGTCCGGGCGTATCGGCAGCGGCTTGTCCTGGTTTTCGCGCACGCTGCTCAAGAGCGTGATCTGCTGGCTGTCACCGATATTGATGTCGTAAACAGTAAGCGAGTAGCGGTTGGTCGATTCAATCTCCGCATTCAGCGCCTTGTCGTTGCGCACGGCATCGGCTTCCAGGGCGCGCAACTGGGCAGGGTTGCTGGGATCAACCATGCGGTCTTTGAGACCGGCCTCCAGCGCATTCATCAGCGCGAATTGCACCTGCTTGGCCACCATTTTGTTGGTGTCGTAGGACTGCTTCACGGCCGCATTCATCAGTTGGGAGACATAGACCAGCGAAAGCAGGCCGGCAATTAAAAAGACCAGCAGGGTGATGGCCAGAACGAGTTTGGTCTTCAAGCGCATGGCTCAGGCCTCATGCTCTTCCTGCGCATGGCTGTACTCTTTGAGCTTGTTGTGCATGGTCTTGGGGCTGATGCCGAGGATCTCGGCGGCGCGCGTTTTGTTTTGCCCGGTGGCTTCCAATGTATGCTCAATCAGCAGGCGCTCGGCCTGCTCCATGGTTGTGCCCACGCGCAGTTGCACGGTGCCTGCGCCGGTTGCCGACGCGCTCTGACTCGGCTCCCTGCAGAGGCTCGCGGGCAGGTGGCCGACATCGAGCGGCGCTCCATCTGTGCCCAGAATCACCGCCCGCTCGATGGCGTTGCGCAGCTCGCGGGCGTTGCCCTGCCAATCGCAGGCCGTCAGCCGGTCCAGCGCCGAGGCAGCTATGCCGCTGACGCGGCGGCCATGCTTCTGGTTCATCTCCTCCAGCATCACCTGAGCCATCGCGGGCAGATCTTCCAGGTGATCGCGCAATGGCGGCATATGAATGTTGAAGACATTCAGCCGGTAAAAAAGATCGGCGCGCAGATGCCCCTGTGCGACGGCCTTGTTGGGATCGCGATTGGTGGCTGAGAGAACCCGCACATCCACATCCTGCTCCGTACGCGCGCCCAGGCGGCGCAGCTTCCGCTCTTCCAGCACGCGGAGCAGCTTGGCCTGCGTGGCCAGCGGCATCTCGCCAATCTCATCCAGCAGCAGCGTACCGCCGTTGGCCAGCTCAAAGCAGCCGATGCGCCGCTCCACCGCGCCGGTGAACGCGCCCTTTTCATGGCCAAAGATTTCGCTCTCAATCAGCGTCTCAGGAATCGCCGCGCAGTTGACGGCAACAAATGGCTGCGATTTGCGCGGGCTCAGATCATGCAACGTGCGCGCCACCAGTTCCTTGCCGGTTCCGCTTTCTCCGGTAATGAGCACCGAGACGTTCGAGGGGGCAATCTGCTCGATCAGGCCGAAGATCTCGCGCATCGGCTTGGAGCTGCCCACCAGCGCGCCCAGCACGCCGGTCTCGCGCAGCCGCCGCCGCACCACTTCCAATTCCATGGTGGTCTCGCGCTGGCGCGTGGCGTTGGCCAGAATCGTGCGCAGCCGCGTGGCATCCACAGGCTTCTGCAGAAAGTCGTAGGCGCCCAGCTTCATCGCCTCGACGGCCAGTTGAATCGAGCCCATCGCGGTGAGCACCACCACGGCCAGATTGGCGTTGAGCGTGGAGCCTTCCTCGGTGAGCTTGGTCAGCAGGCCAATGCCGTCCATGCGCGGCATCTTCAGGTCAGTGACCACAATGGCCGGATCAAAGGCCAGCGCCTTCTCCCAGCCTTCCACGCCATCGCGCGCGGTTTCGGTCCGGTATCCCCAGCCGGAGATCAGCTCGGCCAGCCCCATCAGCGCATGGGGTTCATCTTCGACAATCAGAACTTTAATGGAGTTTTGCATGAGGCCTTCAATGCAGCTAACCCTCAATGTACATTTTTATCATGCGATGCGCTACTCGATCGTGAGCCGGTACTCCACACAGCTGCGATCTGCGCCGTGATGGATAGATGGATAAGATCCAAAGCCGCATAAGGGCGCGTACACACTCACGGTGAGGTCATTGCAGTTACGGTTGAGCGATGCGAAGCGCCGTCCTGCGACGATTACAGTGCTCTACAAAAGCGTTCGCTGCTCGAACTGCCGGGCGCAATGCCTGACGCGCTTGCGAAGAATCACTTTCAGAGTAGTGAAGCTCACTATTGTATTGCTCGCTCTCTTTCACTTTGCGCTCATCTTCAAGGCATTGAGAATCGTGCCAACACGCTCTGGCAGGGAGCAGGCTCAATAAGGACGCAGCGCGATCAATCCCAGCGCAAAGGCAGCCGCGCTGGCGGTGGAAAGGAAGTTGACCGCGTCGTTGTTCAGCCAGCCGCGCCGTTCGAGAGTTGCGCCGAGCAGGCTGTCAAAGAATAGGCCAAAGACGCCGCCGCCCAGGCTGATCCAAAAGACCTTCAGGCCGCCGAGCGCCCAGGCGCCGAACCCCGCGACGATGGCAGCGGCTGCCACGCCGGCCAGCGTGCCAAGGATGGTGACGCCGCCATCGGTTCCCGGCTCGACCCGGCGCAGTGTGGTGAGCAAGCGCGGTCGCCCGCCCAGCACCTGGCCAACCTCCGAGGAAACGGTATCCGCCGTGGCCTCAACCAGCGCCGCCAGGAGCGGCGCAAAGACCGGCGGGGGCGCGATTCCGCGCGTGAACCAGGGTGAATCCGTCAGCCAGATCCGTACGGGCATGGTGGAGGCAATCATCGCCACGCCAAGATTGGCCGCCACCTGGGCCGCGGTGCGCCCTTGGCGTCGCTCCGCGGTTCCCAGGTACTCTTTGCGCTTGCGCCCCAGGCGGGTGGAGAGAACGGTGAGGAGGACAAGCGCCAGCAGAGGGCCCAAGGCTGTGTGCCACGGGGAATACGGGAAGGCGTCATTGGGGGTGATACCGGCCGTGGAAAAAAGTAGGCAAGCGGTAATGGCCGCCCCGCCAAAGGCCGCCTCGGGCGTTGCGGCGCGCAACTGAAGCACCACCAGCGCAAAGATCAGGCTCAGGCCCAGCGTCCAAAGAGCGACCGGCCAAAAGAATTCCACCCACCCGTGCACTTCGATGAGCAGATCCGCGCCCGCAACGGGCAACACCATCAGCAGCACCAGCTTGGATTGCCAATTGAGTTTGGTTTGCGCCACGCCTCCATCGTAAATCATGGGGGCGACAGGGATTCTTGCGGGCGGAAGGGACCGCTTCGATACCCTTTGCCATTTGCCGCGTCCAACCAATGGTCTGCTGATTTACAATCGCAAGGTAAGCAGGTAAAGAACTGAATGAGGTTTTTTCGCATGAATTTTTGCCAGGCGCGTTGGCGGTTGGTTCAAGCAGGTGTGGCGTTAGGGGCTGCGGCTTTGGTTGCCGGGTGCGGCAACAACTATCGTCCAACCATCACGCCGGTGAGCAACCCTGGCCCCCCAGCGCAGGTCTCGTCCTACGCGGCGGTGGTTTCGTCCACCTCAAGCACCGCGTCGGGAACGGCCACGATTCTCGATTACTCCGGCGATTCGATTATGGCTTCGGCGCCGATCGGTCCCGGACCAACCTCGTTTACCATCAGTTCAGGCGGAACGGACGGGTTTTCCTACAACAGTGACGGCACTATCAGCCAGTTTCCCATCTCAAGCACTTTGCAGCAGAAGCAGGTATTGTTCTCAACAGTACCGAGCACGGCGCAACTGGTGAATATGTTTTCGCCGATTGCTGGATTGTGGGCGGCAGATTTGTGCGGCACGGATCCCAGCACGGCACCCTGCCCGTGGGACACCAATCCGCTGACCTTGAATTACAGCGCGATGGATGTGATGATCGGCAATCCTCCGACGCTGGTCTACAACGTACCACTGGCGCCTACGCCGGTGATGCTGGTGGGAACCGGTAGCTCCGGCGGCCGCTATTTTGTCCTCAGCCAGGGCGCTGTGGCCAGCGGCGTGGCTTGCAATGCGCGGCCCTCCGCCTCGAACATCATCCCGAACGGCGTGGTGACCGGCGTTGAATCTTCCAACTATTCCACTGACTTGCCGATTACGGTGGGCCAATGCCCGGTATACGGTTTGGAAAATTCAGATAGTTCAAGGCTCTTTGTGCTCAACCGCGACAGCGATAGCATCACGGTGATCAACACTCTGGAAGACGCGCTGGATGAGAACTGCCCGGCCACCAACCAGAACGGGCAAAAGATCAACTGCCCACCGAACGGCACACTGCAACTGCCGGCTGGTTCCGGCCCGGTTTATGCTGAATTCAATGCGGCCACCAATCAGTTGGTAGTGGCCAATTACGACGGCGGAACGATCAGCGTGATCGATACCAGCCTGGACGAGTACGGCAACGACAGCCCCACCTTTGGAACCACATTTACCATTCCGGTGGGCAAAAATCCCGCCAGCGTGACGGTCCTGTATGATGGCAGCCGCGCCTACACGGCCAACCAGACGGATCAGACGGTGAGCATTGTCAATCTGAGTTCTCACACGCTGGAGAAAACTCTTTCCGTCACCGGCCATCCGCGCACGGTGGTATCCACACAAAACTCCACCCAGGGCAAAGTCTACGTTGCCTCGCCGGATAGTGACATATTAACCATCCTTCGCACGGATCTGGACATTGTGGACACGATTATTCCGATTGTGGGCAATATCGTGGATGTGCGCGTCAGCAGCCTGAATGGAACCGCTGGAGCCGTCAATACCTCAAGCCGGATTCCTGGATTTGGACAGCCTTGCAATCTACCGGGCGTTGCGGCCACGGCCTCACTGGTGGCCTGCCAAACGCAGCCATAGAACTATCGTTGAACAGATCGAATGAGGACAGCCAAAGAGATTTTCTTGACGATCTGGACCCCAGGAAATACGGGGCAGGATCAGGATAAGAAATGCATCTTTGGCTGTTTTTACGCTTGAATTCTCGGCAGACTTGATCCGGTTGAATAGTGTAAGCGAGGGCAGAAATCTCTAGCGGAGCCAAAGTGCGTTTGGACCTGCTGCTGGTGGAGCGGGGACTGGCGGCCAGCCGGGAGCGGGCGCGCGCCATGATTCTGGCCGGACGGGTTCTGGTGCGTGAGCAGAAGGTGGACAAGGCAGGCACAGCCGTTCCCGCTGACGCGCCCATACGCCTGCTCGGCGAGGATCAGCCTTACGTGAGCCGCGGCGGGCTCAAGCTGGCCGCGGCGCTTGAGCATTGGCCGATTGCCGTTGAAGGCCGAGCCTGCCTGGACGTGGGCGCTTCCACCGGCGGATTTACGGATTGCTTGTTGCAGCACGGCGCCGCCCGGGTTATGGCCGTCGATACCGGCTTTGGCCAGATTGCGATGAAGCTGCGCAACGATCCACGCGTCCGGCTGATGGAGCGGACCAACGCCCGTCTGCTGAAGCCGGGTGCCTTAAGGGCTGGCTCGGAAAATGCGGAGCTCACATTGCTGGTGATGGATGTTTCTTTTATCTCCGTGACGCTGCTGCTGGAGCCTGTCTTGGCGGCGGCGCCGCTGCTCACCGAGGCGGTAATCCTGGTCAAGCCGCAGTTCGAGGCCGGGCGCGAACACGTCGGCAAAGGAGGGATCGTGCGCGATCCCGAGGCGCATCAACTGGCCATCGACAAAGTGGCCGACGGCGTGCGCGCCCTGGGCTGGCAGGCCGTCGGAACGATTCCCTCACCCATCACCGGTATGGAAGGCAACCACGAGTTTCTACTTTACGCTCGGAGCCGCTAAAAAACCGGGCCGCAAATCACGATGAGGCCGTTGCTCGTGATCGCGGATCAGCCATTCCGCGCAGCGGTGATCCCGGCCAGCGTCGCTTCAAGACTGGCGGCGTCTTCCACATTGAAGGCCGGCTTCTGCCCCGCGTCGATCTGTTTGAGCAGGCCGCAGAGCACTTTGCCGGGGGCCATCTCGATGAAGGTATCGGCACCGGCTTCGATCAGTGACTTCATGCAATCCACCCAGCGCACCGTGCCGGTGACCTGCCAGGTAAGCGCCTCCAGAACCTCGGCGGCGGTGGTCACCAGCTTGCCGCTGACATTGGAGGCGACGGGGAACTTGGGATCGACGAGCGTGAAGCCGCTCAGCACCCGCGCCACCTCTTCCTGCGCCGGTTGCATCAGCGCGCAATGGAAGGGAGCGCTGACCGGAAGCATGACGGCGCGGCGCGCGCCCTTGGCCTTGGCGATCTCAGAGGCCTTTTCGACGGCTGCCAGCGCGCCGGAGATCACCGTCTGCGTGGGCGAGTTGAAGTTGGCGGCGGAGACCACCAGGCCGGTTTCGGCAGCGGCCTCGGCGCAGGCCTCGGCCACCTGCTCCGGCGAGAGCGATAGAATCGCCGCCATGCCGCCCTGGCCGGGAGGAATGGCCTGCTGCATCGCCCGTCCGCGCGCCTGCACAAAGCGCACCGCGTCGGCAAAGCTGTAGGTTCCGGCGGCGACGTGAGCAGACCACTCTCCCAGCGAATGGCCACCGGCCAGTTCCGGCTCAATGCCGTGCAAGGCCAGAACGCGCAGCGTGGCGATGCTCGCCGTCAGAATGGCCGGCTGAGTGTTTTCGGTCAGCTTGAGATCTTCTGCAGGACCCTCGAAGCAGAGCTTGGAGAGCGCAAAACCGGCGGCCTCGTCGGCCTCGGCAAAGGTCTCGCGAACAATAGGAAAGCGATCGGCAAGCTCGCGACCCATACCCACAGTCTGCGAACCCTGCCCCGGAAAGAGAAAGGCGATTTTCATAGTCATTGCAGTGTAATTTTACCGGATACGGGCGGGAAATCACAATCGGCGGTATTCTTATTATAAAGAGTGACTTGCAAAACTCGATGGAGGATGCAAAAAGCGTCTGGGCACGGCTTCACAGGCTGCAGAAAACTTAATGACAATTCCTGAAGCGCCAGGGCACGACTTCAGTCGTGCCGATAGGGCCCATGAAAACAAGTGGGCTTTAGCCCCTGCGTATCTTTATTTTCATTCATTTGCAATTCCGCAGCGGCTAAAGCCGGAGTCCGTGTGGGCCATTTTGCGGCACGACTGAAGTCGTGCCCTGACGCTTACCAAGCAACTGAAGACAATTTTGCAAGAGGCTCAAACAGATCAGAAAAGGAAGCCTGCCCCGCCCTCAGTTCCAGCGGCTGCGGTCGTTCACGTCGTTATCATCGATCTGCCGACCCTGGCCGTCGAAGCGGACATTACGGCCATGGGCGCGCATATAGACCTCGAATTTGCGGGCGGCGCGGCGGCGCTTCCAGCGGTAGTAGCGATTGCGCAGGCCATACCACAGCTCACTGAGGCGGGGAGCAATTCCACGGCGCGGCGCCAGACGAATGTAAAGCAGGCCGGCCAGCGCTCCTCCCAATTGAGAAAAGGCATACACCTTTTGGTCGCCAAAAAGCATGGCGAGGACGACCAGCAAGTAAACAACCACCAGATAGCGCGCCTTGATGCCGATGGGCAGCGGAAAGAGCATGAACTGCACGTCGCCGTAGAGCGCGCCGATGGCCACCAGCAGGCCGAAGATGCCGCCGAAGCAGCCGATCAGTTGGCTGCCCGACAGCGCGTATCCCAGCGCGTGAGCGCACAGATAGATGGCCACGGCAGCGGCGGCGGTGCCCAAGACCGAGGCAAAGTAAAGCCCGGTGACCCATTCCGGCCGGTGATAATTTTCCAGAAAGCCGGCCACAAAGAAGAGCGAGAGTAGCTCAAGGAGGGTATTGCCAATTCCCAAATGGATAAAGCTGTACGTAAAGGGCTGCCAGAAGTCGCCTTGAAGGAAGGCGGAGGGAGAAAAGCCAAGAGAACTCAGCGCCTGAAAGGCCCAAAGCGGAAGCGAGAGATGCGTAAGCAGCAGCAGGGCAAAGTACGCGCCAAGATTCCATAGCACCAGCCGGCGCGTGGCTCCGCTGAAGTCGGGAAAGGCAAACGGGGTTGAGCCGATTCTAGGCATGGTCAGTCTAAGGGTAACGCGGAAGGCGGGCCGGCGTCTTGGAGAAATCGGGCGGAGCGGCTGGGCGGGGCGGCTTTTGATCTCCCGATTTTAATGCTGCTCCCGGAACGGAACCGGGCGCGAATCTCCAGGCGAGTCAGGCTGCGCCGATCTCATAGCGTATTCTTCGCTTTGGGCGATCAATTTCAAATGAGGAAGAAGCCACTTGACCTGAAGCCGGTTATTGGCCAAAAATAGCGGGAGTTGCACTGAACAAGTGCCGTCATCTTGCAATACGATTTGTATCGAAAGAGAGGAGGCTTTTATGCCGAGCTGCCCTGAGTGCGAAAATAGTCTTGACGTTGAATTGGACGAAGTGGAAGAAGGCGACATCGTCACCTGTGACGAGTGCGGAACCGAGTTCGAGGTGGTGGGGGTTGAGCCGCTGGAGCTGGTGCAGTTGGGCACAGATCTGGACGAGGAAGACGATGTATTGCTTGGCGAAGATGAGGAGGAAGAGTGACGTTGAATCGCACGAAGTGGGTGGCCGGTGTAGCCTTTGGCATTCTGGCTGCCGTATTGATTCCGTTGGGATGGCGCGATGGAAGCATCGCGCCCTTTGCCGCGGATGCGCAGAATATGGGCTATCGCGTGGTCTCGGGCTTTGTTTCGGACGGCGATGCGCATCCGGTGGATGGGGCCACGGTCTTTCTTAAAGACTTGAAATCAAAGAACATCCGCAGTTATACATCTGTCAACCATGGCCGCTTCCGCTTTGCTTCAGTGAACATCGCCGAAGAGCACGAACTTTGGGCGGAAAAGGACGGCAAAAAGAGCGCCGTCAAAAGCATCACGCCTTGGGATACCAGCAAGGAAATTGATGCAGAGTTGAAGCTGAAATAGATTTGTCCGGTTAGTTCCCTGGTAGATGCGGGCCTAACCTTCGCCGCCGCTGATCTCCGCGGCGGCTTTCAGCGCGGCGGCGGCTACCTGGTCCATGTTGTAGTAGCGATACTGCGCCAGACGGCCTAGAAAAACCACATTGGGCTCGCTGGCGGCTAGATCGCGGTAGCGCTGGTAGAGCTCCTGGTTGGCCGGCCGCGGAACCGGATAGTAGGGGTCGCCCTCGTCGGTGGGAAACTCTTTCACAATCGAAGTTCCAGAGTGCGTTTGGCCGGTGAGCTGCTTGAACTCGGTGATGCGCGTGTACTCGTGTTCGTTGGGATAGTTGACGGTGGCGGCGGTTTGGAATTGCGCAACGCCGGGCAGATGCTCGTGCTTAAAGCGGATGGAGCGGTAGGGCAGCTTGCCCAGGCGGAAGCCGAAGTACTCGTCGATGCAGCCGGTGAAGATGGTGAGCCGGGGGCGCAGGCGCTCGCGCACGCTGGCGTACTCCACGCCGGTTTCAATGCGGATGCGGGGATGAGTGAGTAGGCGCTCGAAGAGCGGGGTGTAGCCCTCGGCTGGCATGGCTTGGTGCTTGTCCGTAAAGTAGCGGCAATCGCGGTTGGTGCGCGTGGGGATGCGCGCCAAAACGCTGGAGCTGAGCTCGCTCAAGTCCAGGCCCCACTGCTTGCGCGTGTAGCCGCGGAAGAACTTGTCGCACAGCTCGCGGCCGACGGCGTTCAGGACGACGTCTTCGCTGGTGAGCACCGGGCTGCGCTGCTCGCGGACGCCGGCCAGGAAGCGCTCGACGCCGGCCTCATCGAGGTTCAGGCCGTAGAGCTGATTGATGGTCAGTTGGTTGATGGGCAGCGGATAAAGCTGGCCGTCAACCGAGGCCAGGACATGATGCTCGTAGGGGCGCCAGGCGGTGAAGCGCGAGAGGTACTCGAAGACGGCGTCGGAGTTGGTGTGAAAGAGATGCGGGCCGTAGCGATGGACGAGGACGCCATGCGGGTCGGCGTGGTCGAAGGCGTTGCCGGCCAGGTGGTCGCGGCGGTCGATGACCAGCACCTCGCGGCCAGAGCTGGCCAGCCGTTCGGCGACAACCGCGCCGGCGAAGCCGGCTCCTACGATGAGGGTATCGATGGGCATGGTGGCTCCAGTTTTCAGTTCTCAGTTCACAGTTCTTAGCTGTCAGTTGTCAGTAGAAAAACTCGGGCTTTCAGGCAAGTTTGAAGAAAACACCCGCAGGGGCTAAAGCCCACATTTATTTTGAGCCTCTCACGGCACGACTAAAGTCGTGCCCTGTTACAAAGCAGGTCGATTATCGAAACGACTAGTTGAGTTTCGTGGTTCCCCCCCATCCGCAAAGAACGCGGATGGATGGGGCACCTGCTTTTGTGGTAAGGCAAAATACCGAAATACATAGGGTATGCCATCCGCCTGTTCCCTGTTCCCTATTCCCTGCCTACTTCAACGGCCTATCGGTCCACAGCATCTTGTCCGCGATGTCTTGCACGAAATATAGGCGGCCGGCGAGAAGCTGTTGGGCTTTGAGGCGGTTCACGTCTTCGGCAAAAAGCCACTTGCGGTTGCCGGTGCCCCACTCCTTCGAGAGCTGATCTTCGCTGAGGAAGATGTCAGGCGAGTCGGGGTAGCAGGAGCCCCAGAGCAGCGTGGAACCCTCGCCGTTCTGCCCGCAACGCTTGAGGACCAGCAAGGCCGGCTTTCCTTGCAGGAATTTGTGCGTGTAGAAGACCACCGAGGAGCCTACATTCAGGTCGCCGTAGATGATGAATGTGTCCGAGGGCGAGCCTTTGGCCATGATCGTGTCCGCAGCGCGCTTGCTGCCGAGCATCGGATCAAAGCGGGCAAAGGCGATGTGCGCGGCGATAAGGAAGACGGCTCCGGTGAGGGCCACACTGATGGTGGCGGCGATCTGTTTGCGCTTGAGCCGCAGGATCAACCCGGCAAGAGGGCCGACGAGCAGAGCCACGGCGGCCAGGGAGGCGGGCAGGCGCAACGCGGCAAAGGCAGCCGTGGTGAGGTCGAAGAGATGGGACATGGAAAGCGTGTAATCGCCCACGCCGC
>CAZYCV010000083.1:0-16636 GCA_964645305.1 uncultured Occallatibacter sp.
AAGATGCCCTGCGCCTGGGCGCCGATGAGGTGGTTCTCTCCACCGATTCCGCCGAGATGCAAAAGCACATGGCCAGCTTCGACTTCATTCTGGACGCCGTCTCCGCGCAGCATGACATCAACGCCTATATCAACCTGCTGCACCTCGACGGCAAAATCACTTTGGTCGGCGCGCCAGATAAGCCGCTTCCGGTCAATGCCTTCGGGCTGCTCTTCGGACGTCGCAGCCTCGGTGGCTCGCTGATCGGCGGCATCAAGGAAACCCAGGAGATGCTGGACTTCTGCGGCGCTCACAACATTACCTCGGACGTGGAAGTGATCCCGATTCAGAAGCTCAACGAAGCCTACGAGCGGCTGGCTCGCGCCGATGTGAAGTACCGCTTCTCCATCGATATGGCATCGCTGAAATCCGAGTGACGCGAGAAAGAAACCCTGAGTACGTAAGCAAGGAGCAGTAATGCAAAAGCGCACATTGGGAAAGAGTGGTTTGGAAGTATCCGCCATCGGCCTGGGCTGTATGAGGATGAGTGAGGGGCACGGACCGGTGGCGGGCTCCAAAGAAGAGATGATCGCCGTGATGCGCGGAGCGGTCGAGCGCGGCGTCACCTTCTTCGATACGGCGCAAGTCTACGGTCCGTTCGTCAACGAAGAGGTTGTCGGCGAGGGGCTTGCTCCGGTGCGCGAGCAGGTGGTGATCGCGACAAAGTTCGGCTTCGCTTTGCAGGCTCATGGCAAATCCGCACCAGGGTTGGATAGCCGTCCCGCGTATGTCAAGGAGAGCGTCGAAGGGTCACTGAAGCGGTTGCGCATTGAGACGATTGACCTGCTCTATCAGCACCGCGTCGATCCCGAGGTGCCGATTGAAGATGTGGCTGGCGCAGTGAAGGATTTGATCCAGCAGGGCAAGGTGAAGCACTTCGGCCTCTCGGAGGCCAGCGCGCAGACCATTCGCCGCGCGCACGCCGTGCAACCGGTGACCGCGCTGCAAAGCGAGTACTCGCTCTGGTGGAAGCGCCCCGAGGAAGAGGTTCTGCCGACGCTCGAGGAGCTGGGCATTGGCTTTGTTCCCTTCAGCCCGCTGGGCCGCGGCTTTCTAGCCGGATAGATCACTGAGAAAACTCAATTTCACAAGGAGGACAATCGCGGTTATCTGCCTCGCTTTGCACCGGATGCTCTGAAGGCCAACCTGGCGTTGGTTGATCTGCCGACGGCCTTCGCGGCGCGCAAGCATGCGACGCTTGCACAGATTGCATTGGCATGGCTGCTTCATCAAAAGCCCTGGATCGTTCCCATTCCCGGCACCACCAAATTGCAGCGCGTCGAGGAGAACATCGGAGCCGTTGCGCTGCAACTCAACTCGGATGAACTTCACGAACTCGATAGCCTCACTTCACAAGTTGCGGTGCAAGGCGGCCGCTATCCCGAAGCAGTGGAGCGCATGACCAATCGCTAACGAAGACACCGACGCAATTTACTATTTGAGCAAAGCCGCATCGGAGCATTTACAAATTGAACGCATCAGAGACAAAATGATTCAGTTATTGGGAGGATGAAAATGACACAAGTGATCGTTGTAATCGGCGCGGGATCGATCGGTCAGGCGATCGTGCGGCGGATCAGCGCAGGCAAGCACGTTTTACTAGCCGACTTGCGGCAGGAGAATGCCGAAGCCGCCGCGCGCACGCTCGACGATGCCGGTTTTACCGTCTCCACGGCGACGGTCGACGTTTCATCCCGCGCATCCGTTCACGCGCTGGTTGAAACCGCAACCAAGATTGGCGAGGTATACGGCGTTATCCATGCGGCAGGCGTCTCTCCTTCCCAGGCGTCGCCGGAGACAATCCTCAAGGTAGACCTTTACGGCACCGCGTTGGTACTCGAAGAATTCGGCAACGTGATGGCGCGCGGGGGCGCGGGAGTCGTGATCGCCTCCCAGTCCGGGCACCGACTACCGCCTCTCTCCACAGAACAAAACGCCCTGCTCGCAACGACGCCGACAGAAGAGTTGCTCTCCCTTCCGATGCTTCAGCCGGAGAAGATCAAAGACTCTCTTCATGCTTACCAGATTTCGAAGCGTGGAAACTCGCTGCGCGTGATGGCGGAAGCCGTGCGGTGGGGCAAGCGTGGCGCGCGCATCAACACCATCAGCCCCGGCATTATCATCACTCCTCTGGCGAATGACGAACTGAAGGGACCGCGTGGCCCAGGCTATCGACGCATGATCGAGGTCTCCGCGGCTGGGCGAGCCGGCACGCCAGACGAGGTCGGAACCGTTGGCGCGCTCTTGATGGGAGCAGAAGGCGCGTTCATCACGGGAAGCGACTTTCTGATGGACGGTGGAGTGACGGCGGCGTATTGGTTTGGCGATTTAGCCCCGAAATGACGGGCTATTTCATCCAATTGATCTGGTTCTATCGCCAACTTATTCACACAATTCCCCTTGGGAATATGGAGAAAAAATGCAAAAACGCACATTGGGAAAGAATGGTCTGGAAGTATCGGCGCTGGGCCTGGGCTGCATGGGGTTGAGCTTTGGCTACGGCCCAGCGGCGGAAAAAGAACAGGCGATCAAGCTGATTCGCGCGGCCTACGAGGGCGGCGTCACCTTCTTCGACACAGCGGAGGCCTATGGGCCGTTCCTGAACGAAGAACTTTTAGGCGAGGCCCTCGAACCCTTCCGCGATAAAGTGGTCATCGCCACCAAGTTCGGCTTCCCGGGCGGAATGACCGGCAAGGGACTCGACAGCAGGCCGGAGAATATCCGCGCCGTGACCGAGGCCGCGCTGAAGCGGCTGCGCACTGACGTGATTGATCTCCTTTACCAGCATCGCGTCGATCCAAGTATTCCCATGGAAGACGTTGCCGGCACGGTGAAGGAACTGATTGCCGAGGGCAAGGTCAAGCACTTCGGATTGTCCGAGGCGGGCGTTGAGAGCATCCGCCGCGCGCATGCGGTGCAGCACGTCACGGCTCTGCAAAGCGAATACTCGCTCTGGTGGCGCGAACCGGAGAAAGAGATTCTGCCCGTGCTGGAGGAATTGGGAATCGGTTTTGTCCCCTTCAGCCCGCTCGGCAAGGGATTCCTGACCGGAGCCATCACCGAGAAGACCGCCTTCGACAAAACCGACTTCCGCAATGTGGTGCCGCGCTTCTCGGAGGAGAATCGCAAAGCCAACCAAGGGTTGGTCGATGCACTGAGCGAGATCGCCACGCAAAAAGGCGTCACCAACGCGCAGATTGCGCTGGCATGGCTGCTCAAGCAGAAGCCGTGGATCGTGCCGATTCCAGGCACCACCAAGCTGCATCGTCTGCAAGAGAACATGGGCGCTGCGGCGGTTGAACTGACCGCAACAGACCTTCAGACCATCGAGAGCGCGCTTGCCGGAATCGAGGTTGTGGGCGCTCGCTACCCCGCGCAACTTCAGGCACGCGTCGGCCGATAGCTTCGTGACCGCCGAAGTTACGCGTTGAGTTATTTTTGTCCCAGGTCCCAAAATCGGGACCTGGGGCACCCGCTGTTTTCGGAAATTCTGAGAAGAATTATTCATTCTGAACCAGGAAAATTCGTATTCATCCAAGGAAAAATTATGAGCAAAAAAGTTCTGATCCTTTCCTCGAGTCCCAGAAAAAAAGGTAACTCGAACGCTTTGTGCGACCGCTTTATGGAAGGCGCGGTCGAGGCTCATCATGCCGTTGAAAAAGTGGTGCTGGCGGAGAAGAAGATCAACTACTGCACCGGCTGTTATGCCTGCCGGGGCAATGGGAGATGCGCGCAGAAGGATGATATGGCTGGGGTTCTCGACAGCATGATGGCGGCGGATGTGATCGTGATGGCCACGCCGGTTTACTTCTACACCATGTGCGCGCAGATGAAAGCAGTCATTGACCGGACCGTTGCCAAGTACACGGAGCTATCCGGCAAGGAGTTCTATTTCATTGTGACCGCGGCGGACGGCAACAAGGCGGCGCTGGAGCGGACCATCGAAGGCTTCCGCGGCTTCACCTCCTGCCTGACAGGCGCAAAAGAAAAAGGCGTCCTTTACGGCGCGGGCGCTTGGGAGATCGGCGACATCCTGAAGAGCCGCGCCATGCAGCAAGCCTACGAAATGGGCAAGGCGCTGTAAAAAGCAAAGGAGAAACCATGGAGATTAAACGAATCGGCACTCAACATTCCTACAAAGGTCCGGCGGATTACTTTACCGGCACGGTGCGCGTGGACCCGCTCTTTGACGCGCCTGATCCGGCGCGTGTCAACGGAGCCAGCGTTACCTTTGAACCCGGCGCGCACGGCCTGGCACACGCATCCGCTGGGTCAGACGCTGGTGGTCACCTTCGGTTGCGGGCGGGCGCAGCGCTGGGGCGGGCCGATTGAGGAGATTCGCCCAGGCGACGTAATCTGGTTTGCGCCCGGAGAAAAGCACTGGCACGGCGCGGCTCCGACAACGGCCATGACCCACATCGCCATCCAGGAGAAGCTCGACGGCAAGGCGGTGGATTGGCTGGAGCAGGTGAGCAGCGAGCAATATGGAGCATAGTTCAGCGGGGATGGATTTGGCGTGGAAGGAGCGCACCCATTTCCCGGTTCCCGCGAAAATTCACACAACGTTTGCAAACCATTTGCCTCGCTGAATTACTCTGTTAATGATCCGTGCGGCCTCCGCATTCCCACTTTAACGGCCGCCGGCGAGGGCAGACCGGTTGAGCCAGACTATTTTTGTATTGGAAGACGAGACGGATATTGCGCGCTTGGTGCAGCATCATTTGGAGGCGGCCGGCTTTGCGGCGCGCCTTTTTCACACACCCACCAATCTGATTCCCGACGCGGAGCGGCAGCCACCCGCGCTGTTTCTGTTGGACATCATGGTTCCGGGCGGAGACGGGCTGGACGTATGCCGACGCCTGCGCCTGCATCCCGGCCTTTCGACCGTGCCGATCATCTTTTTGACGGCGCGCGCGGCGGAGAATGACCGCGTGCTGGGCCTGGAGATGGGCGCGGACGACTACATCACCAAGCCCTTTGCCACGCGCGAACTGGTGGCGCGGGTCAAGGCCGTGCTGCGGCGCTTTGAGAGGCCCACTACGCCCTCGGTCATTCGCTTTGAAGAGGTGGTGATCGACGCCAACGCCATGCAGTTGACGGTACGCGGCGAACTGGCCACCACCACGGCCACTGAATTTCGGCTGCTGGATTATCTGGCGCGGCATCCAGGGCGCGTCTTCAGCCGCGATCACTTGCTCGACGCCGTGTGGGGCGATGCACGTTTTGTCACGCCGCGCTCGGTGGACGTGTACGTGCGCCGCATCCGTGAAAAGATTGAAATCGACCCGGAGAATCCGCGCTATCTGCGTACCGTGCGCGGCGCGGGCTATCGCTTCGAACTGCCCAAAGGCGAGTAGGAATCCTTGAAATCAAAGATATTCATCAAGTTGATCGGACTCTTTGTCCTGTTGCTGCTGTTGCAGGCTGCGGCGATGGAGTTTGTCCTGATCCCCTTCATGGCCAACCGAGCGTTGGAGTTGCCTCCGGGCAAGACATCCTTCCTGCTGGGGCATGAAACGCTCTACTCCGGGCTGATTGCGCTGGCTGTGGCGCTGACGCTGGCGGTGTGGGTGGCGGGGCGCATCTCGGTTCGGCTGGCGCGCATCATTCTCTTTGCGCGGCAGTTGGCGGCGGGCGAATTGGGCGCGCGCATCCCCCAATCGGGCGATGATACGCTCTCCGGCCTGGAGTTTGCGCTCAACCAGGCAGCCGAGCGGCTGGAAGCCAGTCACGCCGAGATTGAGAGCCGGCGGCAAGAGCTGACCGCCATGCTTGACTCGATGAAAGAGGCGGTGGTGGCCGTCACGGCCGAGGGGTTGGTGCGCTGGTCCAACGCGCAGATGCAGAGGATTGCCGGCACGCAGATTCGGGACGGGCGGCCGCTGTTGCTGGCGGTGCGCGATCCGGAGCTGCTGGCGTGCATAAAGGCGGCGCTGGAGAAGCGCGAGGCGCGCTCCGGCCGCTCCAGTTCGCTGGCCGCGGGGCGCATCTTCGAGATCAATGCCGCGCCCATGCCCAGTGGCGGCGCGCTGGCCGTGCTGCACGACATCACCCGCGTGGAGGCCGCTGAAACCTCCCGCCGCCAGTTTGTGGCCAATGTCAGCCATGAACTGCGCACTCCGCTTACATCGATTCAGGGCTACGTGGAGACATTGATGGAGGAGCCGCGCCCCAACCGCAAAACCTCCGACGAGTTTCTGGCCATCATCCTTAAAAATGCCACGCGCATGAACCGCATCACCGAGGACTTGCTCGCCCTGGCCAGCGTGGAAAGCCCGGATTACGCGCTGAAGCAGCAGCCCGCGCGGGCCAGTGTTCTGGTGGCTGACGCCATTGACTCGCTGGGTGGCCTGGTAATGGATTCCGGCGTGGCCCTGGAATCCGGCGGCGCGCCCGATGCGCTGGTGATGGCCGACCCCGACGCCATGAATCAGGTCTTTGGCAACTTGGTGGAGAACGCCCTGAAGTACGCCAAGGCAGGCAAACGCATTGTGGTGGGCGCGCGGCTGATCGATTCGGATGGGCAGGCAGAGGTGGACTTTTGCGTGCGCGACTTCGGCCCCGGCATCGCCAGCGAACACATTAACCGCATCTTCGAGCGCTTTTATCGCATCGATAAAGCCCGCTCGCGCGAAGCGGGCGGCACCGGCCTCGGCCTTGCCATCGTCAAGCACATCGTCCTCGCCCACGGAGGGCGCATCTGGGCAGAGAGCACGCTTGGCCATGGCGCGGCCTTCCACTTCACGCTGCCGCTGGCCAAGGAAGTTGCCCACTCCTGACGGGAAACGAGCGTGGATCAGGAGGCCGGCGCTGCGATCTCGGCCACGAAGGGGGGGTGAAGGTTCATGATCCGGCCCGTAATATGACCCTTGTATCCCGCCCATTTCCGCAAAGAACGCGGAAATGGACGGGGCACGGAAGTGGACAGGGTACGGAGATGGACAGGGTACGGAGATGGACGGGGTACGGGGATGGACGGGGCGCGGAGTTTCACGGGCGCGGGCCGTTTGCGATCGCTTCTGTTCCCCATTCGGCCGGTTTCCACCACAATCGCCCGCAAGCGGTATTCTAGAGTGTCCGGCAAAACCGGCC
This sequence comes from uncultured Occallatibacter sp., assembly GCA_964645305.1. GTDB lineage: Bacteria > Acidobacteriota > Terriglobia > Terriglobales > Acidobacteriaceae > Telmatobacter. Next base: position 7,132 of record CAZYCV010000083.1, read on the forward strand.
GCTGAGGAAACGCCATGCCCGAAGAGACTGCTCAACTTCCCGTTGTCACCATCGCCACCATCGGCCAGCATGAAGGCCAATCCGTCACCCTGCGCGGCTGGCTCTATAACCTGCGCGAAAGCGGCAAGCTGCTCTTTCCCATCTTCCGCGACGGCACGGGAACGATTCAGGGCGTGGCCCATGTGAAGAGCGTGCCCGCTGAAGTCTTTGAGGCGCTCAAGGGGCTCACGCAGGAATCGAGCGTGATTGTCACCGGCAAGGTCCGCGCCGACAAGCGCGCGCAGGGCGGCTATGAACTGGACGTGGAGAGCCTGGAAGTGGTGCAGCGCGTGCCGGAGTCCGATCCGTACCCCATCACTCTCAAAGAGCACGGCGTGGACTTCCTGATGGAGCATCGCCATCTCTGGGTCCGCTCGCCGCGCCAGTCGGCGATTCTGCGCATTCGCGCCGAGATCATGCGCGCGGCGGCTGAATATTTCGACTCGAATGGCTTCATCCGTACCGATCCGCCGATCCTGACGCCGGCCGCCTGCGAGGGCACTTCGACGCTGTTTCCGGTGGATTACTTTGGCGATCCGGCCTATCTGACGCAATCAGGCCAGCTTTATATTGAATCGACGGCGCTTGCCTTGGGCAAGGTCTACAGCTTCGGCCCGACCTTCCGCGCGGAAAAATCCAAGACACGCCGCCACCTGACCGAGTTCTGGATGATCGAGCCGGAGGTTGCCTACCTGGACCTGGACGGCTTGCTCTCGCTCGCCGAAAACTTTCTCTCGCACATTGTCCAATCCGTCTTGAAGAACCGCGCCTCGGAGCTGACGGTGATTGGCCGCGATCCGGCCAAGCTTGAAGCGATCTGCCCGCCCTTCCCGCGCCTGCGCTACGACGAGGCTTGCGCGATGCTGAACCAGGCCCATAAGGATGGCCACCTAGAAGCGCCGTTTGAGTATGGCAACGACTTCGGCTCTCCCGACGAGACCTGGCTCAGTAGCCAATACAATAAGCCGGTGATGGTTCATCGCTATCCAGCCGACGTAAAAGCTTTCTATATGGAACCCGACCCCAAGGACGCGCGCTATGCCCTCTGCGTCGATGTCCTGGCCCCGGAGGGTTACGGCGAGATCATCGGCGGCTCGCAGCGCGTCTCCAGCTATGAACTGCTCAACGCCCGCATCGAGCACCACAACCTGCCCAAGGAAGCCTTCCAGTGGTATCTCGACCTGCGCCGCTACGGCAGCGTCCCCCACTCCGGCTTCGGCATGGGCATCGAGCGCGCCGTCGCCTGGATCTGCGGCCTGGACCACGTCCGCGAGACGATCCCCTTCGCCCGCACGCTGCACCGCATTTATCCGTAGGAGCTTTAACACTTTGTCCAGCATGATTCGGCAGTGATCGGAGTGTGGCGGAGGCGTTCCGGTCCACGCCTGACCGCCGATTCCGGATGATGATGGAGCCAACCAAAGGCGTGAACCGTATGAGGGCAATCTTTCTGCAAGCCGTGCTGCTCGGATGTAGACTTCTCTCTCCACTGGGCAGCGCGCAATCCGCTCCCGGCGCATTCCCGCTTGCCGGCGATTGGGATGGCGTTATGGCGGTTCAGGGCATCAGCCACCATCTAGTGCTTCATATAAACACAACACCCGAAGGAAAGATGACGGCGCTGTTGGACGATCTTGACTTGAAGATCTCCGGCATTCCAGCAACGGACGGTTCGTTCGACGGAAGTCATCTGACTCTTCGATTCATTTATTGGAAGAACAACGGCACAGAGATCCTTGAAGAGAGGTTCGCCCCCTATGAGGCGACCGTCAACGAATCCGCTTCCGAGATGAAAGGCGTTTGGAGACAAGAAGGCTCGTGGCCGCTGAGCTTCAAGCGTACGACCTGGCAGGCGAAGATCCACAAACCGGCCCCGCCCACCATCTTTGACGGCGATTGGGAGGGCATCGAATACGAGCGTCCCGGTCACACCATTCACTTTATCTTTCACATCCACAATACCGAGGACGGATTGATGGCCCTTCTCGATTGCCCGGATGAGAAATTCAAAGGCGCGCTGGCAAGCGAAGTCTCTTACGATCAGGCTTCGCGCCAGATCTCCATTGCCAGCGGCACGTCTATCTTCGTTGGAAAGATTTCCGCGGACGGCAAGGCATTGGACACTTCAATGACCGAGCCTGGTTTTCATTTTTTGATTCATTTTGACCGTCTGGAGGCGGGCGGCCAGACGCCGGGGGAAACTCCCAAGCCACGCTGACGGCCCCCGATCCCATCCCTCAATAAACGATGTAGAAGAACAGGGTTACCTACCCCAAGACAAGAAATGGAATAGGAGAAAAACATGGGTATTTTGGCCAATCGATCGATCTTCGCCCAGGACGCGCGACGAGTTGCAGGAGTTGTTTTGCTCACCTTACTGGCTGGAAGCGTAGTTGCCAAGGCGGGCAGCCCGACGCCAACGCCCGCCTATTCGCTGACGTCGGCAAATCTGGCGCAGCAAATGTCGCCGGGAATTAACCTGGGCAATACGCTGGAGGCCATCGACGAAAAGGCCAAGGCACCGTCCGCCGTCTCGCAGGAGACGAGTTGGCACAACCCCGCCGCCAACCAGGCCATCTTTGACGCCTACAAGGCGGCCGGCTTCAAGAGCGTGCGCATTCCCGTGGCGTGGAGCCAGTACGCCGACGCCGAAGATAACATCAGCCCGTTCTGGATGGCGCGGGTCAAGCAGGTAGTGGACGAGGCCCGCAAATCCGGCCTGTACGTAATCATCAACATCCATTGGGACAACGGATGGATGAATCACACCACCTATGCCCAGCAAGCCGCGATCAATGCCAAGCTGGCCAAATTCTGGAGCCAGATTGCCGTCGCCTTCAAGGATTATGACGAGCATCTGCTCTTTGCCGGCTCGAACGAAGTCGCGATGGAGAACGTCTACAGCGCGCCGACTGCCGAGAATTGCGCCGTGCAGAAGAGCTTCAATCAAACCTTTGTGAATACCGTCCGCCCCACCGGCGGAAACAATGCAACGCGCTTTCTTGTGGTGCAGGGCTATCTCACGAACATCGATTTCACGGTCTCCTGCAATGCACAGCTTCCAGCCGACACCATTCCGAATCGAATGGCGATGGAAGCGCATTACTACGACCCATACAACTTCACCATCAACGACAAAAGCCCCGTCTGGCAGTGGGGCCAGAGCGTGCCCGCCTCCGCCAGCAAGGATAACTGGGGCGATGAGAGCTGGGTTGACAGCAAATTTCAGTTGCTGCAAACGACCTTCCTGGACAAGGGCGTGCCGGTGATCGTGGGCGAGTACGGCGCTTATCTGAAGCCTGCCTATCCGGGCATGAACCCTTATCGGCAGACTTGGATTCAGTACGTCACCAAGTCGATGGCCGGCCATGGCCTGGTTCCCATGTGGTGGGACACCGGCGAGTTATTCGACCGCACCACCGGCGCGGTGAAGACCGCCGACGCCCTCCATTCAATCATCAACTCAGCCAAGTGAGAGCAGTTGCGAAGTTTGACGGGGCCAGTTGAACGGAATCTGGCCCCGCTGAATCAGGCCGCGCTGAATGGCCGATGTGCCGTGAGCGGGCCCAAGAAGCTGATTCATGCGCGTCTTGAGCGTGCTCTCTGAAATTACAAGCTCAGCCGCAGTTTAGATCGACCTATAAAGCTCCACGCCGGGATTGAGCTGCTCCATACACCCATGGTTGTAGTTGCATCTCCACCTAAGTATTGTTGCGTTCAATGGCCGCATGATTGATGCTCATCAATTAAAGAAACTACGAATTGAGGCCATTTCATGAAACGCATTCTTCTGCTTATTTGTTTTGCTTTGACGATAGCGGCTCTGCCAAATGCCGCGGGTCAAAGTGCCACCGCCTCTTTGAGAGGCGTCGTTACCGATGCAACCAAGGCTGTTGTGCCGGGTGCTGAAGTTGTGATCACGTCGATCGGCACAGCCCAGCAGCACGTGGAGCGAACCGACAGCCGCGGCGAGTTCTCGTTTCAGGAGCTGTTCATCGGCGACTACCGGGTCGAAGTGCGTTCCACAGGCTTTGCAACCTGGGTCGACACGCGCATCCACCTTGATGTTGGAAACCAGTCGCAGATCGATGTGCAACTGGTTCCGGCGACTGCCCAGCAGACCGTGTTGGTTAGCGCCGAGGCGGCCGGATTGCAGACCAATGAGATTGCGCAAGGAGCGGTGGTGAGCGAGACCGAGATTGCGAATCTGCCGCTCAATGGGCGCAGCTTTGCCCAGCTCGGCATTCTTCAGCCGGGCGTGCGCCCAACCTCCTCGGGATTGACGGTGCAGAACAACTTTCGCCGGGTGGGTCAAAATTATGAAGTCAACGGGATGCGCCCGGAGTCCAACACCTTTCTTGTGGATGGAATGCGGGACGTCAATCGCATGGATGGAGGGTATGCCTATCGGCCGCCCGCCGACTCGATGGCTGAATTCCGCATTTTGACCACCACCGCGCCGGCTGAGTTCGGTGGAACCGACGGCGGCATCACCAACATCGTTACCCGCTCAGGCACAAATGAGTTGCACGCCACGCTCTATGAGTTCCTGCGCAATGACGCGCTCAATGCGAACAACTACTTTGCGCCGCGCAAGGAAGAGCTCAAGCAGAATCAGTTCGGCGGCACCATCGGTGGCCCCATCGTCCACAACCACGCCTACTTCTTCACCTACTACGAAGGTCTGCGCGATAATCAGGACATCACGCATGGCGTGGTGGTGCCGACGATGGCCGAACGCAGCGGCGACTTCTCGGCCGATGCGCCTATTCTTTTGAATTCCACACGAACGCCCTCCGGTAATAATTTTACCGGTCAGATCAACGCAATCACCGCCAATTACCTTCAGTACTTTCCCCGTCCCAACACGCTTGAAAATCCGCATTTGGCCCAAACCACAAACCTGAGCCAGTACAACAGCGATCAGGGCGGCGCAAAAGCTGACTGGCTGCTGCGGAACTCGGATTCGCTGAGCGCGCGCTACAGCTACTCGGCAACGGACCTGCGTAGCCCGTATTCGGAACTTGGCGCGGATGTGCCAGGGTTTCCCGTTGGCTACTCCGCCAACACACACTTGGGCGGACTCACCGAGACGCACACCTTTTCTACGCATACCGTGCTGACTGCAAATGTCAGCTTCTTCCGCAACCACGTCATTCTGGACAAGCGATTTTCCGGCTTCAGCCCTGAGGCATTCGGCTTTGGATACGCCTCAACATGGGCCTCGGCCACGGGCGCGCCGCTGATCATGACCCAAGGCTACTCCAACGTGGGCGACCCGATCATCAACCCGCGCGACAGCACACAGAACGACTACGCATTCAGCGCCAACCTGGTCCATACGCAGGGCAAACACGCAACCAGTTTCGGCTCTCAGTTCCGCCGGGAGCAGCTCAACGGCTACCAGGCAAACTTTGCTTCGGGCACCTTTTCCTTCACCGTTCAGGGCTACACCAACAACGCAATGGCCAACTTCCTGCTGGGCAAGCCCGATATCTTTACCCAAGCCGGGGGCGACTTCACGCGTGATCTGCGCGGCTGGGAACTGGGCTCCTACGCGCAGGACGAGTACCGCGTCAGCACGAATCTCACGCTGAACTACGGCGTGCGCTACGAGATCACGACACCCTTCCGAGACATCCACAATCGCATGATGGAGTTTGCGCCGGGCCATCAATCCACCGTTTATCCTGGTGCTCCGAACGGCCTTCTCTTTCCCGGCGACTCCGGCGTACCCGATACAATTGCTCCCGTCTTCAAAAGTGACTGGGCGCCCCGTGTCGGCTTTGCATGGGATCCATTTCGTAATAGCCGCACGGTGATCCGCTCAGCCTATGGCATCTTTTACGACGAACTGCTGAACGGCGTGGGGATGCCCTTCCGCGCCACCAGTTCCGCGCTGCCGCAGACGGTTGTCCGCACACTGACCGGATACACAAAGATCAATTACGCCAACCCGCTCGGCACCGTGACCGCTCCGTTTGCTCCCGGCCAGATTGCTCTGCCCGCGTCTACCTTTACCATCGATAGCCATCTGCTGCCTCCCTATGCGCAGGACTGGAACTTTACCATCGACCAAAGCCTGGGCACGCAGAATCTGTCCGTCGGATACATTGGCTCCAAAGGCACGCGTATGCCGCGCCTGGTCGAGGCGAATCCGGCGATCTATGAAACCGGCGCAACCTTCGCCAACTCGGGTCGGCGCCGCATCTATTCCGGTTGCACGTTGACGACTGGCACTTGCACTTTGGGTACGGTCGGGCTGGTGGAAGGAAATGCAAACTCAACCTTCCACTCGGCACAGGTCTCACTGACGCGGCGCGGCACGCCGGATTTGAATTACACGCTGGCCTACACATTCTCCAAGAACCTGGACTACTCATCGAGTCTGCATATGTCCGGTCCAGCTCCTTGGCTGGTGCTTGGGGAGCTCGACATAGCCCAGAACAACCAGAATCTGGGCGCGGAACATGGGCGTTCACTCTTCGATTCGCGCCATCGCTTTGCCGGCAGCGTGACCTATGAGATTCCGTTTGCGCGCAGCCTCACCGGGTCGTCTCGCATTCTTTTGGATGGATGGCAATTCAGTGCCTTGCTGGCCGTCAATTCCAGCACTCCCTTCACCGTCTATGACTCGGCGAACGTCTCGTTGCAGGCACCGCATCCCGGAGTCTCCGGTATGTTTGGAGACCGGCCCAACGTTGTCGGTAACCCGAACAAAGGTGCGCCGCACACGGTCTCGCAATGGGTATCTACATCGGCCTTTCAGCGACTCGATCCGGTTGCGGACGCAGGGCAGTTCGGCAACGAAGGGCGTAACAGCGTGGATGGTCCTGCCTACGGGAGCCTGGACGCTTCACTCGACAAAAGCTTTGCCCTTGATGAGAAGACAAAAATCCAGTTTCGGGCGGAGGCCTTCAACGTGACCAACCACGTCAACTTGATCCCGCCCGTATTCGACATGAACTCGCCAGCCTTCGGGCAGATCACTGAAGCGCAGGCCCCGCGTGTCCTTCAGTTTGCTCTGAAGTTTGTCCGATAAACCGGGAATAAAGCAAGTAGCCACGATAAAAAGTGATATAAGCAACAGCGGTTCGAACGGCAGCCAATGTTGTGGGCGGAGGCAAGCATCGCCTCCGCCTTGACACCAATGGCCCGGATGAAGCCCAATAGTTCGCGCTGTAAAAGTACACTTCTTCCAGCGGTAGTTCACGGTACTTGTTGAATTTATTGTCAACAGTCTCGCTGGTCTGCAAGTACTTTCGTATCTGGAAGCGGCAGACCGAACCTTGCTCTTGTCGGCTGCATGCAGATTGAAGAGCGTGTAACCTGGGGTGCGCAGTTCCAAGCGGTTGGGATCGAGGCGCGACTTGCTGTCCACCATCTCCGATCCGATGCCGGCACTCAGTTTGCCCGTGCCGGCGGCCAACGGTCGTCCAGGCAGAAGCGATGCAACTCATTGCCGGCGCGGAAGGTGTGGCGCGCGGAAGGCGCCGCATTTTGGGAAGGCTTTTTGCAGCGCGGTCCCATCGTCGGTTCCCAGCCATTGCCATGCCCGAATTGCAGGTGGTAGCCTCTAATTGACAACGTGTGAGGAGGATCACAAGAAAGCGCATGCAATCTACCTATAACGGATTGAAGTTGCCGTCAGACGGCCAGCCAATTGAGTACAGCAACGGACAGATCACCACACCCGATCATCCCATCATTCCATTCATCGAAGGCGACGGCACGGGGCGCGACATCTGGAAGGCCGCGCAGAGGGTCTTTGACGCAGCAGTGGAGAAGGCCTACAGCGGCAAGCGGGCGATTCGCTGGTTTGAGATTTACGCCGGCGAGAAGGCCTTTCGGCAGTTCGGCGAATGGCTGCCCGACGACTCGGTGGCCGCGGCGCGCGATCTGCGCGTCTCCATCAAAGGGCCGCTGACGACGCCGGTGGGCGGGGGCATCCGCTCGCTGAATGTGGCGCTGCGGCAGTTGCTGGACCTCTACGCCTGCGTGCGGCCGGTGAAGTATTATCAGGGCGTGCCTAGCCCGGTGAAGCACCCGGAACGTGTGGACATCATCATCTTCCGCGAGAATACCGAGGACGTGTACGCGGGCATCGAGTTCAAAGAAGGATCGGCGGACGCGGCGCGGCTGATTTCGTTCCTGAATGACGAACTGCTGGTGAAGACCAAGAAGCGCGTGCGCACGGATTCCGGCGTGGGCATCAAGCCGATCTCGATCTTTGGCTCGAAGCGTCTGGTGCGCTACGCGATCCGGCACGCGCTGGAGACGGGGCGCAAGACGGTCACGCTGGTGCATAAAGGCAACATCCAGAAGTTCACCGAGGGGGCCTTCCGCGAGTGGGGCTACGAGGTGGCGACTGAGGAGTTCCGCGAGCAGGTGGTGACTGAGCGCGAGAGCTGGATCTTGGGCAACCAGGACGCGAACCCCGCGCTGACCGTGGAGCAGAATGCCGCGCTGATTGAGCCGGGGCTGGAGATGGCGAACCAGGCTTACCAAGACGCGGTCTTTGCCGAGGTGCGGCAGGTGATTACTTCGATCTACCAGACGCACGGCAACGGCGCGTGGAAGCAGAAGGTGCTCATCAACGACCGCATCGCCGACTCGATCTTCCAGCAGATCATCATCCGCCCGGAGGATTACTCGGTGCTGGCGACGACCAACCTGAACGGCGACTACATCAGTGACGCAGCGGCGGCGCAGGTGGGCGGGCTGGGCATTGCGCCGGGCGCGAATATCGGCGATGGCTTTGCGGTCTTCGAGGCCACGCACGGGACTGCGCCCAAGTACGCCGATAAGGACATGATCAATCCGGGCTCGGTGATTTTGTCGGGTGTGATGCTGCTCGAATACATCGGCTGGAAGGAAGCGGCCAAGCTGATCGAAGAGTCGCTGGAGAAGACGATTCTGCAGAAGTTTGTGACGTATGACTTCGAGCGCCAGACGGCGGGGGCGACGAAGGTCGGGACTAACGAGTTTGCGACGAGAATTATCGGCAATCTGTAACAGCAGGGAACAGGGAACAGGAAGCGGGGATAGATTTTGGGCGAATCCTTCAAAGATCTTGTGGTGTGGCAGCGGGCAGTTCAAATGACTGTAGCGATTTACAATCTGACCTCTTCTTTTCCAGATTCAGAACGGTTTGGCTTAACCAGCCAACTACGCCGGGCAGCCGTCTCTGTCGCCAGCAATATTGCGGAGGGCTATGGCAGAGCGACAACGGGAGAATATCTTCAATTTCTTGGCCATGCAAGAGGTTCAAATTTCGAATTGCAAACACAGCTTGTGATTTCAGAGGCCTTGGATTTTGGTACGGAAGAATCAAGGCAAATAGCAGATAGTCTTTCCAGCGAAGTTAGCAGGATGCTTGTCGCTATCATGAACAAATTGAGGGAATGAGAGCGGTTTTTTCTGTTCCCTAATCCCTGTTCCCTATTCCCTGTTTTCCCAAGGAGGA
>CAZYCV010000084.1:0-16352 GCA_964645305.1 uncultured Occallatibacter sp.
GCGGCTGGCTGCTTCGCCGCTTCGGAATGCATAGCTCCGCGCAGCTCCGTTGGGCGGACATTGGCGTGCTGATTGCCGGTGCGGCTCTGTGGCTGGTGGTGGCAAAATGGGTGCTGGAAAAAAGCGGCTCGGCGCTGCCCCGCGTGGCCATGAAGCGGCTCGGGATGAAATGAGTAATTTCAGTTCATTTCAATTTCATTTTTTGGGATGTATTTCATTCTGAATGGCTTGCAAAGATTGATTGTCGATTCATTTCCCGTTCATTTCAGTTCTATTTCTTGCAGTCCATTCGATTGAAAAGTTTCGTCACACTAGGACGCCGAAGACACAAGCGCCCCCGCATGGGCAGGGGCGTTTGTGATTGCGTAGAAATCCCCAAAGCAGAGTTACATCTGGAGCGGCTTGGGTGCTTCGACAGGTGCGGCCGGCGGTTGAGGAGCCGGCTTGACTTCCTTGACTTCTGTCCTCTTGATGTCGATGCCGCCTTTGAAGAAGGCGCCATCCTCGATGCTGATGCGCGCGGCGGTCACGTCGCCGGTCAGAGCGCCCTCTGCGCGGATGTCCACGCGGTCGGAGGCGGCGACATTGCCGCGCACCTTGCCCAGAATGACGATCTCGCGGGCGCTGATGCTGGCCGTCACCTGGCCATTGCGGCCAACCGTGACGCGGTTGCCGGGCAGATTGATACTGCCTTCGACCTTGCCGTCAACAAACAGCGATTCAGTGCCGGTGATCTCGCCCTTGACCAGCAGGCCTTTGCCGATGGTGGCCTGATCGCCGGCAGTCACTGCGGGCCGATGGACGGGCTCTGGCGCTGGAGCCGTTGTGGCGGGGCGGGCGGGTTCGGGATTAGGGCTGAGATGTACAGGTCCGGGATTGCTTGGCTTCCACATAGCGCTCACGAGGATTTCCTTTTCTGTCCGATCAGGACGGGGCTTGCAAGGCAGGGGCCATCGCCTTGGGCCCAAGATAAGATTTTGCGGATCGCTGGAGCTTCACGTCTCACATCATCCGCGTACGGCCACAACTAGGATGTTACCTCTTCGCGGTGGGCCGGGAGTATGGCTTTGAGATTATTTTAAGACGAATGGCTGTACTCTGGAACTATGACCGATAAGGAACTGTTGGCGCGGATTGCCCGCTCGGCTGGGCAAAAGGCCGGATACAAACAGCTTGTGCGCGAATTGAGCCTGGGCGGCGGGCGCGAGCGGCGTCTGCTTCTGGAGCAGCTTGCGCGGCTCACCGTGCGCGGTGCGCTCATCAAGCTGGACCGCGAGCATTGGAGCATTCCACGGCCGCTGGGCGCAGGCGGCACGCGCGACAACCTGGCCGCCGGGCGGCTGGATCTGCATCGCGACGGCTACGGCTTTGTGCGCCCCAACGCAAGGCAAGCGGTTGGCGACGACGACATCTTCATCCCGCCCAACGAGATCAACGGCGCGATGCAGGGAGATCAGGTGCTGGTCGAGGTCGAGCCGCCCAAGGCCGATGGCCGGCGCATGGGGCGCATTGTGCGCGTGATTGAGCGCCGCAACCCAACGGTCGTCGGGGTTTTTCATTACGCACGGTCGGAGCGAGCGGCGGGAAACATCGTGATTCCCTTTGACGAGCGGATGACCCAGCAGATTCTGATTCCCGAAGGTAAAGAGATTCCTCCGGTCAGCGAGGCGCAAACGCCGCATCGAGTTCTAGGGGAAGAAGCCATATCCGCCCCAGCCTACGAAAGTTTGGAGGGTTTGGTGGTCGATGTGGAGATCACCAGTTGGCCAACGCCGACGCGGCCGCCCATCGGCAAGGTGATTGAGGTTCTCGGGCACCCGGATGATTTCGGCGTCGATGTTGAGATGATGATCCGCAAGCATCAGTTACCGCGCGTCTTCCCGGAGAATGTTCTGGCCGAGGCGCGGGCGGTGGCGCATCTTGATATCGAGGAAATTGCTCAGCGCCAGGATTTTCGCGAGCTACCCATTGTCACCATCGATGGCGAGACGGCGCGGGATTTTGATGATGCGGTGCTGGTGACCGACCGCGCCAATGGCGGCTACGAGCTGCAGGTTCACATCGCTGATGTGGCCGAGTACGTCCGTGCATCAACCGATCTGGACCTCGAAGCGCGGTTGCGCGGAACCAGCGTTTACTTTCCCGACCGCGCCATTCCCATGCTGCCGCAAGAGCTATCGACTGGCATTTGCAGCCTGCGTCCCGGCGAGGACCGGCTGGTCCTGAGTTGCATCATGCAACTGGACGCGACTGGCCGCATCGAGAGCTATGAGATTGTTGAGGGCGTGATTCGCTCGGCGGCGCGCATGACCTACACCGAGGTTCACGCGATTCTTGAGGGTGACGCTGAGACGCGGGCGCGCTATGGAGTGTGGGAATCCCACCCATTTCGCAAAGAACGCGAAATGGATGGGGCACCTAATCCTGATTCCCCAATCAACCTTGTTCCCAGCTTCGAGCGTATGCGCAAGCTCGCCGGCCTGATGAATCAGCGGCGTGAGGAGCGGGGCAGCATCGATTTTGATCTGCCTGAGCCGGTGATCGAGTTCGACGAGCACGGGCAGATGCGCGGCGTAACCAAGTCTGAGCGCACCTGGGCCAACCGCCTGATTGAAGAGTTCATGCTGGCCGCCAACGAGTGCGTCGCCACCTGGCTGGAAGACCTCGGCGTGCCCTCGCTCTATCGCATTCATGAAAAGCCGGAGCCGCGGCGCATCGTCCAATTCGAAGAACTGGCCGCCAGCTTCGGCCACACGCTTGGGTTGGGCGCGCTGCCGGTGAAGAAGCTGCAAATGAAGAGTGACCGGCGCGACGCTCGCCGCACCGGCCGTCCGGTCCACACGCACGAAGTCGCGGAGGATATTCCCGTCACGCCGCGGATGTATCAGAAGCTCGCCCACCGCATCGAGGGCACTCCAGAAGAGAGGATTCTGAGCTACCTGATGCTGCGCTCGCTGCGTCAGGCGCGCTATTCGGAGACGAATGAAGGCCACTTTGCGCTGGCCGCGCCCACCTACACGCACTTTACCTCGCCGATCCGCCGCTATCCGGATTTGATTGTCCATCGGATTGTGAAGGCGTTGCTGCGGAGGGGCTTGAGCGGTTCGGGCGTTGTGGCGGAGGGGCGGCAGAGCTCGCCGTGGACGCACCCGAATGAAGGCCTGCCAATCCGCCGTAAATCCAGGGTGCCCCAGGTCCCGACTTTGGGACCTGGGAATATGCATACAATCGAACCGCCCATCCCCGAAGCCGAACTGGCCCAGATTGCCGAAGAGACCAGCCAGACCGAGCGCCACGCCGCCGAGGCCGAGCGAGAACTGGTGGAGTGGAAGAAAGTGCGCTTCATGCAGGACAGGGTCGGCGAGGAGTTTAACGCGCTGGTGCTGAATCCCGCCAAGTACGGCCTGTTTGTCGAGCTGACCGATCTTTTTGTCGAGGGGTTGGTGCCGATTGACAGCTTGCGCGACGACCACTACACCTGGCGCGAGAACACCCACGAGATCATCGGCGAGCGGAATGGGCGGCGCTATCGGGCCGGCGATCAGGTGCAGGTGATTCTGGACCGCATTCTGGCGCAAGAGCGCAAGCTGCAGTTCTCAATTGTCCAAGAGGGAATCCAGTTGACCGGCAAGAGGCCCGCCGCCACAAAGCCCAGGAAGAACAAGCGCAAGGATCCGCCACGTCCAAAATTCAAGCCGCCGAAAAAGTTGGGCAGAAAAGGCAAGCGGCGTTGAGGCCCCTGGCTCTCAACGCCACTCGCGATCAACTCTGGCCGACCATGACCTGCATGGTGGCAAGCGGACTAAAATTGACAGGTTTGCCGCTGAAGACGAGCGGCAGATGAAGACGGCCTCCGATTGGAGGCCGTCTTCGCACAGGATAGAAACCTTCGAGCTACTCGCCGCTCTGCCGATCCGCAAGCGTGCCTAAGATCGGAAACTTGAAACGAGTGCCATTCAAGGCTCTGATTGCGCCAAAAGACCAAAGGAGCACCCAGATCAGCAGGATAACCCAAAAGGAAGAGGCAGCAAAGAAAGCCTTGGTCGGTTTGAGCCACCCGGCCAGAAAACTCAGTCCATAGTAAACAATAACCGCCAAGAGGTTAAGGTAGACGGATTGCCACGCGTGGAAGCGAACATAAGCGCTCTTCCTGTAAGGAAGCAAAACCAGGAAGGCGATGGCTGGAAAGACTGTGATGTAGGCGAGAGCGCCGGCTGCATTGTCAGAGAAGGCTCTTTTCGATTCGGACATGGACATCCCTTTCTTGTGTGAGACTGGAAAGATGAAATGTGTTCTCCCCGCCTTGGCCAGACTTAGCAAATCCGTGAGTAACTGAAAAGCCCCGTGTGGAAGGCAGATTGTAGAGACGGGATAAGAAGACCGCTTGTGAAGGGATTTGTCAAGAGGAATTTCACAAGTGGACACGGTTCGTTACCCGGTCGGAAGAATATCACGGCCAGGTAGCTGAATCCGTCGGCGGCATCCAAGCGGATGCCGCCCTTGTAGGGGTGGTGGATAGGGCTGATTACTGGTTGGCCTGTTTTTCAGCAAGGCCGCCAATGATCGGCAGCTTGATGCGTTTGCCGTTGAAGGCGCTGACGAAGACGATGACCAGAACAGCAAAGAAGGCCAGCCCCACCAATTGCAGAACCGTCAAAGTCAGGAAGACGGTAGATGGAACAAGATTCTGCACCACTCCGATGAGGATGTCGACCACCGCCCAGCCGATGAAGAAGAAGATCGACTGCCAGGCATGAAAGCGGACATACGAACTGTTCTTGAAGGGTGCGACAATCAGAAATACAATGGCCGGGATGATGGTGAGATAGGCAAGGCCGCCTGCGGCGTTGTCAGAGAGACCGGAAGGATTCGAATCAAACATGGTGGCTCCTTTAAGCTGGGCTGCTCACTCGCCTGTTGGACAGCCGAAGAGTGCGCCATTGAGATTGTGGGCCGGACCGTAAGCATCCGTCCGGTCATAATTGCACAAGCCGTGCGCATGGTTGCTTGCACAGTCTCCGGCTAGCCGCCCGCAATCCAATACAATGAGATCAGGAGCATAAGCAATGGCACACACGGTTTTTTGCGTTCGCTACAAAAAAGAGATGGAAGGGCTTGAGGAGCCTCCATTCGACTCGGAGTTTGGCCAGAAGATCTTCAAGAATGTCTCTCAAGCGGCTTGGAGTGAGTGGGTTGATCGGCAGAAGATGCTGCTCAATGAGTACCGCCTTCAGCCCTGGACCCCCCAGGCGCAGAACTTCCTGGTCGAGCAGATGGAGCAGTTCTTTTTTGGCGAGGACTTGGGAATGCCTGCGCAGTTTGTTCCGCCGTCGCAGTGAACAACAGGGATCAGGGGTCAGGGATCAGATGCCTGCGAATGCAAAATCCAGAAACGACGCAAGCGCGCCATGCCCGTCTCGTGTAAACTGAAAAAGACCCCAATGTCAGCTCCGCGTGAGCTGGCTCAATTGTGTCGGGACGTGGCTCAGCCTGGTAGAGCACTCGCTTGGGGTGCGAGGGGTCGGCAGTTCGAATCTGCCCGTCCCGACCATTAAGTTATCGGTTTTCAGTTGTTTACGCCGACATTCATCGTCGGCGTTTTTCTTTCTACAGTCCAAATGTGACGTAATTGTGCCATTGTCGAGGGCGGCTACCCATTCATCCCGTCGCTCCAACCCCAATAGCCGATCAAGATCCAGCGCCGCGATGAGTCCTATTGATCCTTCCCTTCAGCCTCAAGTCTTTTCTTGCTCTCCTCGAACTGCCGGGCAGCGCGAACCACCTGGTCGCGGGCGTAGGCGGCGTCATGCCAGCCTTTCACCTCCACCCGCTTGCCCTCCAAGTCTTTGTAGATCGAGAAAAAATGTGTGATCTCCTTCAGCAGATGCGGATAAATGTCGGTGTAATTCCAGACATTGCTGAAGCGCGGGTTATTTTTACCCACCGCCAGCACTTTTTCGTCTAGAACTCCCTGGTCCATCATCTCCAGAAGGCCGATTGGCCGAACCTCCTGCACGCAGCCGGGAAAGCTCGGTCCCGGCACCAGCACCAGCACGTCCAGCGGATCGCCATCATCGCTCAGCGTCGAGGGAATAAAGCCGTAATCCCCCGGATAATGCACCGGAGAGTGCAGGTTGCGGTCCAGCTTGAAGACGTGCAACTGCTTGTCATACTCGAACTTCTGCGTTCCATCCAGCGGAATTTCGATGACCGTCCGGAAGACCTCCGGGGCGCGATCGCCGATGGGCAACTCCAGATAATTGACCATGTACGGTTTTCTCCTTGAATTGACTTGCCTGGGATCAGAAAGATGCTCCCGGGTGCAGCGGCTGATTCTTGCATAGAGATTCCTTCCCGGGGCGGTTGGCCGCTATCCCGACGCCCGCCGGAGATACTATAATCGATCATGATGAAGGCTCATGTCTACGTAACGCCAAAGACCTCGGTCCTGGATCCGCAGGGCCAGACCATTCAGAACGCTCTGCGCAAGATCGGATTTGCGGAGGTAACCTCCGTGCGCCAGGGCAAGTATTTCGCGCTTTCGCTCGCCGAGGGGCTGACCCCGGAGACGGCTCGCGCCCAGGTCGAGCGCATCGCTCGTGAGGTGCTGACCAATCCGGTCATTGAAGAGTTCACCTTTCGCATCGAGGAATAATCCAAGAAACCGCCAGGGAATTCTCAACCCTATCCAGCTTCATGTATGATGTGCTACACACACTCCTGACAGTCTTAATACACTGCGCGGGAATGCGGAGTCAGCATGAATACACGATTTTCTTTCTGCGGTTTGTTTCATCCCCGAACCTGTTACATTGCCACTATTCTGATGGCCGCGCTGGGTTGGAGCATCTCAGGTTTCTGTGCTCCTATTCATGACGCCGCTCAGCAAGGCGACCTGGCACAAGTCAGAGCTTTGCTGCAAACCAACCCCCGATCAGTGGCCAGCAGGGATAATGACGGCAATACTCCTTTACATCTAGCCGCCATGGGCGGATTCGTGGATGTTGCGGAATTGCTGCTCTTTTACGAATCTGACATCAACGCCAGAAACGGCGAGCAGGATACCCCTCTGCACTTGGCCGCCCGCTTGGGCAAAGGGAAGATGGTCGAACTGCTGCTGAATCGCAAAGCGGAAGCCTCCCTTAAGGACAGTGGCGGCTATACGCCATTGCACCTGGCGGCCATTGACGGCTTTACGGACGTGGTTTCTCTGCTGCTGACTCACCGAGCCGATATAAACGCCAAAGATACCGAGGGTGACACGCCTCTGCAACTGGCGACTCGCATGGGACAGGCGGACACCGTCAAATTCCTGCTCCTGCACAAAGCCGACATTGACGCAGCCAATGAGGATGGCAACACCGCCCTGCATTTGGCCTCATCCGGCGATCATCCGGAGGTCGTGGAATTACTGCTGGCCGGCAAATGCAAGATCAATACCAGAAACAATATAGGCAGAACCCCTTTGGATCTGGCCAGGCAGAGCGGCAATGCCGATGTGGTGGCGATCCTGACCAAGCATGGCGGCCACTAAGAGTGCTGCGGAAGAATCACGCCTCACACCTTTCTCATGCGGGTTCGTTTAGAATCGTTGCATGTGCGGAATCGTCGGTTATGTTGGTCCCAAGAAGGTAGTTCCTGTCATTATTGAAGGGCTGCGGCGTTTGGAGTATCGCGGCTACGACTCGGCGGGCATCGCCGTGGGCTCTCCAGACCGTTCCACCCTCGAGGTGAGGCGCGCTCCCGGCAAGCTGGCCAATCTGGAAGAAGTACTGCGCGAGCATCCCATCGATGGCACCTTCGGCATCGGCCACACCCGCTGGGCCACCCACGGCCGCCCCACCGAAGAGAACGCCCATCCGCATCGCGACTGCTCCGGCCGCATCGTCGTCGTGCATAACGGAATCGTCGAAAATTATATCGAGCTGAAGCGCGAACTCACCGCCCAGGGTCACAAGTTTGTCACTGAGACGGACACCGAGATCATCGCTCACCTGATCGAGCAAACCCAGCAGGAGGCCGACGCCGCCGGCCAGCCTATCCCCCTCGAAGTCGCCGTTCGCCGAGCCGTCAAACGCCTCACCGGCGCCTTCGCGCTAGGTGTGCTCTCCGCCCTTGAGCCGGACAAGATCGTCGTCGCCCGCTTCGGCCCGCCGGTGATTATCGGCGTAGGCGAGGGCGAGTATTTTGTCGCCTCCGACGTGCCTGGCGTCTTGCACCACACGCGCAACATTTACTTTCTGGCCGACGGCGACATGGCCATCCTGACCCTGGCAGGCGTCGAATTGACCGACTTTGATGGCAACCCCATCCAGAGAGCCATCACCCGCATCCAATGGGACCCCATCCAGGCCGAAAAGGGCGGCTACAAGCACTTCATGCTCAAGGAGATCTGGGAGCAGCCGCGGGCCATTACCGACACCACGCGCGGGCGCGTCTCGCTCGATTCGGGCAAGGTCTTTCTCGGCGAAATGAAGATCGCCGACGAGGAGTTGGCTAGTGCCACAAGCCTCAGCATCGCCGCCTGTGGAACCAGTTGGCACGCCGGCCTGACCGGCAAATACATGATCGAGCGGCTGGCCCGCCTGCCCGTCGATGTGGATTACGCCAGCGAGTACCGCTACCGCGACCCCATTGCCGACTCCAGCGTCCTCGGCCTGCTCATCACCCAATCCGGCGAAACCGCCGACACCCTGGCCGCGCAGCGCGAGATGAAGTCCCTCGGTTCAAAGACCGTAGCCATCTGCAACGTGGTGGACGCCATGGTGGCGCGCGAGGCCCACGGCGCTGTCTACACGCACGCCGGGCCGGAGATCGGCGTCGCCTCCACCAAGGCTTTCACCGCTCAGCTTACCGCGCTCTTTCTGCTGGCGCTCAAGCTCGGCCAACTGCGCGGCCATCTCGACCAGGCGCAATCGGTTGCGCTGATTGAAGAGCTGAGCCGCATTCCCGGCAAGATCGAAGAGGTTCTGCGCTCACGCTCCGCGCAGTGCGAGCAACTGGCCAAAGTCTTTTCCACCGCCCGCGATTTTCTTTACCTGGGCCGCGGCATTCACTTTCCCATCGCCCTCGAAGGCGCGCTGAAGCTCAAGGAAATCTCTTACATCCACGCCGAAGGCTACCCCGCCGGCGAGATGAAGCACGGTCCCAACGCACTGATCGACGAGACGCTGCCTGTCGTCGTGTTGGCCACCCGCGACGAATCCGACCCCGCCAGCAAACAGCGCTACGAGAAGACACTCTCCAACATTCAGGAGGTCACCGCGCGCTCGGGCCGCGTGATCGCCATTGCCACCGAAGGCGACACAACCATCGGCGGCCTGGTTGAGCACGTCATCTTTATTCCGCCAGCCATCGAGCTGCTGTCGCCGCTGATCGAGATTGTGCCCTTGCAGTTGCTCGCCTACTACATCGCCGTCCGTCGCGGTTGCGACGTAGATCAACCCAGAAACTTGGCAAAATCCGTCACGGTTGAATAGTTTCTCTGATCAGATAGCCAGAAACGCTTTAAATTCTGCCTGTGATAAACTGTTGGCGATGAGGGGAGGGCTACGGGATGGCAAAGATAGTCACAGATAGCGAGATTGATTGGCTGGCTTGTGAACTGATTGAAAGAGTCCCCGGCAAAGTCTCTGGAAGACCCATCGTCCGCGGCACACGTATCATGCCTGATCCCATCGTGAATAGTTACGAGCTTGGCGACAGCATTGAGGAAATCCATGAGGGTTTCCCCACTCTCTCCATCGTCCAGATCAAGCGGCTGGTAGACTTTGCCCATAACCAGCGCCGGCATCGCTGCGCATGAAGGTTTTGTTAGACGAAAACCTCGACCACCGGTTGCGTAATCAACTCGGTTCGCATGAGGTTTTTACCGCCAGTTACAAGGGTTGGGATGGACTAAAGAACGGCAATCTGATCCGTGTGGCCGAAGAGGATGGCTTTGATCTTCTTCTGACTGGAGATCAAACCCTCTGCTATGAGCAAAATCTGAGTGGCAGGAGACTGGCAGTGATTGCTCTTTCATCGGTTGAATGGCGTATTGCCAAGAATTATCTGGCCCAGATCATCCTGGCCATCGACAATGCTGCTCCTGGGTCGTTTCAAGCGGTGGATTGCGGCACGTTCAGCCGGAAATCCAGCTCCGAATAATAAGCCGCGACAGGGTTGCGGTCTGAAAATCCGGAGCTGGTGCACCCGTAACATCAATTCTTATCTGCTTACGCCGCTTTCGCGCCGCCTTTATGCCAAAGCTTTTCCATATTCTCCAGCGAACGCCCTTTGGTCTCCGGCACAAACTTGATCATGAACAGGACGGCCAGAATGCTCATTCCGCCATAGATCCAATAGGCAAAGCCGTGCTTGAAATGCTCCACCAAGTAAGGATTCTTATCGAGAATGGGGAAGGTCCAACTGACAATGAGGTTGGCCACCCACTGCATGGCTACGGCAAGCGCCATCGCCTTGCCGCGAATCTGATTCGGGAAGATCTCGCTCAAAAGCACCCAGGTCACCGGACCCCACGAGACGGCAAATCCAGCCGTGTAGACCAGCATGGCCACCAGCGCGATGATGCCCTTGCCGCCCAGCCAGAAACTCGAGCCAAGAGCAATCATGCTCACCGCCATCACCATCGCTCCGATGATTTGCAACGGCTTGCGGCCAAAATGATCCACGGTAAAGATGGCCACCGTGGTGAAGGTCAGGTTCACCGCGCCGACAATGATGGTCTGCATCAGCGAGGCGTTGGTGCTCATGCCCATGCCTTTGAAGATGTCCGTGGCGTAATATAGCACCACGTTGATGCCGACAAATTGCTGGAAGACCGAGAGCGTAATGCCGATGAAGATCAGCATCCCTCCAAAGGAAAGCAGCTCGCCGGAGTGATGCTCGCTGAGCGAGGCCCGGATTTCGGAAAGCTCATTCTCCTGCTCTTCCGGCGTCACCAGCTTGGCCAACACGGCGCGAGCTTTGCTTTCATTGCCCTTCAGCATCAGGAAGCGGGGCGTCTCCGGCACAATCAGAAGCAGCAGCAAAAACAGGCCTGCTGGAATGACGCCTGAAAGGAACATATAGCGCCAGCCGATGCTGTTCAGCCATGCGTCGCCGCTGCCGGTTTTGGAGATGCCGAAGTTGACAAAGTAGATCACCAACATTCCAAAGATGATGGCGAACTGGTTCCACGCCACCAGATTCCCGCGCACCTTGGGCGGCGCAATCTCGGCGATATACATCGGTGACAACATGGAAGCCAGCCCCACTCCAATGCCGCCCAAAATGCGATAGAAGACGAACATCCCCATAAAGCCGGGACCGCCGTGGCCAATCGGCGCAAAGGGAAACTCCGGCGCGGCCGCGCCCAGCGCGGAGAGCAGAAAGAGCACGGCGGCAATCACCAAGCCGCGCTTGCGGCCGATGTGCGTGCTGACCCAGCCGCCCATCAGGCCACCTAGAATGCAGCCGATCAAAGCGCTGGAAGTCACAAAGCCGAGCAGCGAGTTGGCGGCGTTGGCCTGGGCAATGTTGGTCAGATCCGTAAAGCGCGGATCGATGAAATATACTTTCAAGCTGTCCACCGCGCCGTTAATCACGGCCGTGTCATAGCCGAAGAGCAAGCCGCCCAGCGTAGCAATCAGGGTTAGCAAAATAACATACGGATTCAAACGCGACATACGATTCCTGTCATTCACGGGGGACCACCAGGTGAGATTTGCGCGTTGCGCCTCCTGCGCAACAGCAGGCAAGGCGCGTTGGCAACTGATGCTCCCAAGATCAATTCATACAGATCACTGAAATCATAGCTTATCCGTGCTGGTAGCCGTCGGAACCAAGCTTGACGTTCCGTAAAACCTTATTTCTGCGTGCGCAACGCAACCATCTCCCAGCACTCATCGACCGTCCAGGCAGGGGTGGCTCCGGCTCGGCTGGCCACCTGCGCTCCCAACGCATTGGCAAAGGCTGCAGCGCGCGCGTTCGGCCACTGGAGTTCATGCCCGTGCAGGAATGCCGCGGCAAACGCATCTCCGGCTCCCACCGTATCCACAACCCGCACTGCATAGCCGTCAAACTGCTGAAATACATTCCTCTCAAAGATCGCGCACCCTCGTTCACCGAGCGTAATGCAAATGGTTTCCACAGCATGAGCCGAAGACCAATAGCGGCAAAAGCCCTCCAGTGAGAACTCCCGGCCTGCTTGCGTAAGCCGGAAGAGCGTCTCCGCCTCCGTATCATTCAACTTCACCATCGAAGCCAGATCCGAGAGGCGTTCGACCAGCGCCAGATTCCAGTGCCCTTCGCGCAAATTTATATCGTAAAAGCATTTCACACTGGGCAGGCGGCCAAGAATCCGATGCAGAATCTCCTCCATGGGCGGATAGAAGGGTGCGAGAGTCCCGAAGTAAAGCCACTCCGGGCGCATCTGCGCAATGGCCTCCAGACGCGATTCATCCACGATGATTTCATCAAAGGCCGCAGGGCGCTGGATGAAGAAGCTGGCGTTGCCTTGATTGTCCGTGGTGACTCGCGCGGTTCCGGTCTCTCTTCCCGGCAGAATTTGAACGAACTCCGTGGAGAGGCCGAGGGCTTGCATGGACTCGACGGCCCGCCGTCCACGCTCGTCGTCGCCGACCGCCGTGATTAGAGTGACGGAATGGCCCAGGCGCTCAGCCGCCGCCGAAAAATTCAACGGAGCGCCGCCCAAAAACTCCGCGTGATCAAAGACATCCCAAAGAACTTCTCCCACCGTAAGGATCTTCATTCTTCATCCTTTCCCGCAAGCTCTGGTTCCTCTACGGCGTTCCCGTCCCGCCGGAGATAATCCAGTAGCGCCACGATTCTGCCGACCGTTACGCGGACCTCTCAGTCCTCGCTAGTTTCTTTCCCGTCCCATCCTCAACAAGTTCGATTCGCTACACTAAAAATACGATGAACGACTCTCTCTTTCCAACTCCCTCCGTCGGCCCCGCCGAGTGGCTCACCGCTCACTGTGACGGCGGCTCACGCGGCAACCCTGGACCCTCCGGCTACGGCGCGGTGGTGGAAGACTCCAAAGGTCGCGTCCTGGCCGAGCTGAGCGAGTTCGTCGGCATCCAGACCAACAACTTTGCCGAGTACTCCGGTTTGCTCGCAGTCTTGAAATGGGCAACGCAAAACGGCACGAAGTACCTGCGCGTCATCAGCGACTCTGAACTGATGGTCAAGCAGATGCAGGGCAAGTACGCGGTCAAAAGTCCCATCCTCAAGCCGCTCTACGAGGAGGCCCGCAAGCTCTCCCGCCGCCTGGAAGGATTCGAGATGCGCCACACCCTGCGTGGCGGCAACAAGCACGCCGACCGCCTGGCCAACGAAGCCATGGATCGCGGCATGGGGAAGCAGGGATCAGGGGTCAGGGAACAGGGATCAGGGGGCGGCTGGTCCGCGCTTCCTAAAGTTGGCAAACCCGCCGACTTCGAAGCCGCCCGCCAGCAAGCCAATACGCCAACGAGTCAGCCGGGTGCCCCAGGTCCGGATTTTCGGACCTGGGAGACCACGAGCCCCAAGCACGAGGCACGCCCAGCCGCTCCCGCGCCGCCGCCCGCCGTTAAACCCGCCCGCCAAATCCTCGAAGGCTACGTCAAAGACGGCGTCGTCCACCTCCTAGGCGGCGAACTCCCCGACGGCATCTTCGTCAAGATCATCCGGGAATAGTGAAGTCTCCCAGGTCTCAAAGACGAGACCTGGGGCACCCGCTCGGAGTTCAAGAAACTTCTACCAGCCCTGCCCGGCAGCCTTCCGCAGCTCATCGAGTTTGTAGTGCGTCCCTCGCCATACCACCCCATTGCGCCAGAGCGTGAGCACCATGGAGCGCGCCACGGCGAATGTAAAAATTGCGATCGCCGGCGCATAGAAGACCGCTAGCCATGGCCGCTGTTTGTAAGCCATAAAGTTCGCCGCAATCGACAGATAGATCAACCCTCCCGCCACAGCAGTCCAACCTCCGCTGGCCAGCGCCGCCAATGGCAAAACAACCTGCACAGCTAGACCCACCAGAGCCAGCAGCGTCAGCCCAGTCCGGTAGCGGAAAGCGGCAAACGCATTCTTTTCGAGCAGTCCAACAATCCCCAGCGGCCCATTCATCCAATGGATCCGCGCCAACCCATCGCCCACCACGATCCGCTGCCGATAACCGGCCCGCTTGATCTTCCAGCCCAAGCGCAGATCCTCCGTCACCTCCATGCGCAGCGGCTCAAACCCTCCCAGCTTCTCAAAGACCTCGCGCCGCATCAGGTTGAAGCCGCCTTGCCCAAAGAAGTCCCGCGCCTTGGGGTCGGCCACCTTCCACATCCGGTTGTTCCATTGCGAGAGCGCCAGAATCGAAGTAAGCACCGCGTTCTCTGCCCAGTTCATTTCCATGGTCAGATTCAGCACAACGTGGTCGGCCTGCTCCTCCAAGGCATAACGCATAGCCAGAGCAAGAGCCCGCTCGTCGAAGCGCACATCGCCATCGGTAAACAAGAGCCAATTTGCGCGCGCCCGTTTTGCCGCCAAAGCCAATGCGTGCGGCTTGCCCATCCACCCCTCGGGCAACGCGCCGTTGTGAATCACCTCCAGAGTGTGCGGCCCGCCCGCTGCCCGCGCCTCCACCGCAACCCCGTCCATCCGCGCGCCCGTCCGGTCTGTCGAGCGATCATTTACCGCAATGACTTGCAGCCGTAACCCCTTCGAGCCAAGCAGCGAGCGCAACGTCTCCTCAATCGACTCCTCTTCATTGCAGGCCGGAACAACAACCGTCAGATCGGGTACCAGCCCATCCGGCCCATCCGCTTCGACAAGTTGCGGCAGCGCCGCCTCGCCCATCTGCGTCAAATCTGGTATCCGCCGTATCCCGCGCAGCGCGGCAATCGCCTGAGCCACCCAGACCAAAGCCACCAGCCAGCAGGAAACCGGAAACACGTCCCGCAAAACAAGAGCGACATTCATGAACTTAGTCTCGCATAAGGCCCAGTCCTTTACCTGTTGCCAAGACCTCCCGGCAAGTCCTCGAAAGCTACGTGAAAGACGGTGTAGTCCGCTTCTTATGGGGTATAAGTCTTATGATTTTACTTGACATTGTAAACACTATCGTTGACATTTGATACATGAAGAGCAGCGAGTTCAAGCGGTGGCTGGAGAAGCAGGGCGCGACCTTCATGAGCGGCAAGGGCTCGCATCTGAAGGTCGAACTGGCCGGCAGGTTCTCTGTCATGCCGATGCACAAGAGCAAGGAAATTGGAACCGGACTCGTTGCCAAGATCAAAAAAGACTTAGGTCTCAAATAGGAGGAAACATGTTGGCATATCCCGTTGAACTCACGCCGGATGGAAAGTTTTTGATGGTCACTTTCCCTGATATTCCCGAAGCCAACTCGCAGGGCGATAGCGTTGAGGACGCCTTGAAGATGGCGGCGGACGCTCTGGAAACGGCGCTCGATTTTTACTTCGACGCGGGCCGTCCGGTCCCCGTCCCATCAAAACCGAAGCGCGGTCAACATACGGTTGAACTGCGGGCAAGCGTAGCCGCCAAGGTTCTGCTCCTGAATGAGATGTTTAGCCAGAAGGTACGCCCTTCAGAGCTTGCTCGGCGGCTGCGCGTCACCCGCCAGGAGGTGAACCGGCTTATCGACAGGCGCTACACATCGAAGATCGACGGGATCGCCGGCGCGCTCAAGGCGCTGGGTAAGACGCTGGAGATTAGGGCTGTCTAGTCAAGGCTGATTTTGACAGGGCTGGCTAGAGCCTCAAGCTATTCAGGGTCCGATAGCTTATTGGCCCCCAAACCCGCCTTCAAATCCTCGAAAGCTATGCAAAAACGGCGTAGTCCACCTATTAGGCGGCGAACTCCCCGACGAGAACTTCGTCAAAATCATCCGCGAATAACCCCGCAAAAATTAACGCACTCCAAAAATACTGTCGTCCTGAGCGGAGCGCAGTGGAGTCGAAAGACCTGCGGTTGCTTCCAGGTAATGTCAACAGGCTGCATTGCTGGAATGTCTCAAGGTTATTTATAAATGACACCAAATGAAATAATTGGCTGATTTCCCGTGCGCTCATTCCCTCTCAGGGGTTATGCTTTTGAGCATAGACACGGAGTAACCTTTATGCCCACCTGGATCATGTCTGCTATCAATATTGTGGTAGCAATTTGCGCTATCGCCGTTCAGTTTTACTTCCGGTGGGTACCGGACATCGAAGTTCAAAAGCGTCATATCAAGCGCACCGCTTCCTGGGCGTCGGACATCCTGCCTTTAGTTGCTCTAGTGGTGGTAATCTACTATCGCGTAACGTAGTCGATCCTGAAAAACGAATAACGTAGTAAAGAATCAATGACATAGGGCGTAT
>CAZYCV010000085.1:0-16218 GCA_964645305.1 uncultured Occallatibacter sp.
CATTCCTCAAGGATCAGGGCGCGATGGATGTTCGGATCGTTCCCGGCGCAAATCCACAAGAGAAGATTGTGGAGGGAATTTTACCCGGCGACAACTCTGCCTCTTCGATTACCATTGCCGCGCACGGCTCGGCGACGGCCTTTACCGCGCTGGCCGACAGCAGTTGCGATATAGGCATGGCTTCGCGCAAGGTGAAGCCGGAGGAAGCGGCCAAGCTGACCGCGCTGGGAGCCATGTCCTCCGTTGCCAACGAGCATATTTTGGGGCTGGATGGAATTGCGGTGATTGTCAATGCCGCCAATCCCGCCGACCAATTGGATAAAGACAAGATCATGCGGATTTTTACCGGAGAGATCAACGACTGGTCGCAGGTGGGTTCCTTCAGCGGACCGATCAAGATCTATGCCCGGGACGATAAATCCGGCACCTATGACACCTTCAAGAGCCTGGTGCTTGCGGGCAAGCCGCTGGCCGCGGCGGCGCTCAGGATGGAAGACAGCAAGGCGCTCTCCGATGCGGTGGCCGCTGATCCCAACGCCATCGGCTTCATTGGCCTCCCGTACATACAAAGCGCCAAGCCGGTGGCCGTTTCAGAGAAGGGCACGCTGGCTCTGCTGCCCACCCGGCTAACCGTGGGCACCGAGGATTATCTGCTCTCGCGGCGGCTTTATCTTTATACACCGGCCAATCCGGGCAACAAATATACCCGCCAGTTTGTGGAGTTTGCTCTCTCTAAAAAGGGGCAGGATGTGGTGGGCTCGAGCGGCTTTGTGACGCAGAATGTGGCGCAGGTGGCGCAAACCGTTGCGGCGAATGCTCCGGGGGATTACAAGTCGTTGACCAAGGAGGCCAATCGCCTCTCGCTTGATTTCCGCTTTGAGTCCGGGCAAACTGAGTTGGACAACAAGGCCAAGGTCGATCTGGACCGGGTGGTCTCGCTGATTGCGGACCTAAGGATTACCGGCGACAAGATCATGCTCTTCGGCTTTTCCGACAACAATGGCGCGCCCGCGGCCAATCAGGCTCTCTCGCTGAGCCGCGCCAAGGCCGTGGAAGAGCAGTTCATTCAGAGGGGCATGAAACCGGCGATTGTGCGCGGATACGGCTCAGGGCTGGCCGTCGCCTCGGATGGTAACGATGAGGGGCAGGCGCGAAATCGGCGCGTGGAGATTTGGGTCAAAAAGTAATTCAGAGGGCCGGAGATCGCTCGTTGGAAAGTTTTCGGGCGATCTCTGGCTGTTTGAGTTTGACGAAATCAGCCGCAGCATAGACAATAGAAAAGTCGGTTCCCACCAATGTGGGCCTGTGGCGCAGCTGGGAGCGCGCTTCCATGGCATGGAAGAGGTCATCGGTTCGATCCCGATCAGGTCCACCAATTAAATTAGACATTTAGCGAGACTTTTCTCTCCCAGCTTTGTTACATTCCTGTCGCCCATTCCAATACATTTCCTGGTCTTGCAGGCATCGCGCTTTGTGAGCTGACGTTCGATTCCAAATCATTTTGCAGCGCGTTGACTGTCGGCTGTAGACCTTTGGAAGCGCTTGCATACAGACATCGCTCGTCGTTGCCGTCCATGAGTACTGCGTCATTCAAAGCAACGGCTCCCTCTGCGGGCCAGAACGTAGGCGGCTGCCAGGGCGGCCGCAAATCCCGCAACAGCTCCAATACCCAACGCCCAGCGGGGGCCGAAGTGGTTGGCAACCCATCCGACCATTGGCGCGCCGATCGTCATTCCTCCAAGTCCAACACCAACCCGGAGCGCCATGACCCTTCCTCGCATGGAAGGCTCTGTTGAGAGCTGCATCATGCTGTTGGTTCCATTGGCGAAGATCAGCACCGCCGCGCCACTGACAGCGAGAGCGGCCGCAAACCACCAGTATCCGGGAGCGAAAGCGCCAAGAGTACATCCCAGCCCGAAGACGCCGGCTCCGGCCATGAGAGTCGAGAGACTGGGCCTCTTGCGGCTGGCTGCAAACAAGGCTCCTGAAAAGGTTCCCAAGGCCATAATGGATGAGAGCAGTCCGAAACCGCGCGCATCGGAGTGGAAGACATCCACGGCCATGGTCGAGATGAAGATTGGAAAGTTGAATCCAAAGGTGCCGATGAGAAACAACATGATCAGAATGGCTCTCAGATCCGGTTTCTCCCATGCATAGCGAAGCCCCTCCTGAAATCCAGAGGCGCTGCGATGCGCTCTGGCGCTTGTGCGCAGCTCTGAAAGATGAAAGAACGACATCGACAGCAGCACTGCCGCAAACGAAATCCCATTCAGAAGGAAGGCCCACCCGATGCCAACCTTGGCAATCAGCAAACCGGCCACGGCAGGACCAATCATCTGCGCCGCGTTGATCGAGGTTGAGTTCAGCGCCACGGCGTTAGGAAGATCATCATCGCCCACCATCTCTGCCACAAAGGTCTGCCTTACCGGGGCATCCAGCGCAGCGGCAGAGCCGGACAGGAAGGCAAACACATATACGTGCCAGAGCTGGATGACTCCCGCGACCGTGAGAACTCCCAGTAAGAGCGCGAGCACGCCCATTGTTGCCTGGGTGAACATCAGGAGCTTGCGCTGATTCAGGCGGTCCGCAGCCAATCCCGTCCAAGGCAGCAGCAGAAGTTGCGGGGCGAACTGCAAGCCCGTCACAATGCCCAGCGCTGTGGCATCGTGATGGGTCAGTTGCGTCAGCACGAGCCAGTCCTGAGCGACGCGCTGCATCCATGTGCCGGCGTTGGAGACCAGCGCACCCGCCGCCCACAGGCGGAAGTTGAAGCTTCGCAATGAGCGAAAGGTGTTGTTCAACGTCTTCTTCATGAGCGCGTGGGCGTGTTGCCCCCATGGAACTGGCCGAAGTGACGCGCCGTTGGAATGCTGATGAGCAGCGCGCCCAGACCAAACGCAAGGATATGGGCGGTCGCACGCAGATCGAAAGCCCCAACGCGCGCGACAAGCAGATACCCCACCGCCGCATTGAAGAATCCCCAAACAACATTCACCGTTGCAGAGGAGAGCCCTTGTCCGGACGGTTTGGCAAAGGGACTCTGAAAGGAGCGTCCCATCATGCCGCTGACATAATGCGGAATCGCGTTTGCCGTAAATGCGCCTCCAAAGAAGTACGAGACTAACCAAAGCCAATTCATGATGCAGTGCTCCTTCGTTTGATTACAAAATGGAAATGTGTGACGAGTGGACCGAGTGAGTTCAATCCTCAATGAGGCGCGTTAGCACCTCGAGCGCTGCTTGAAGCTGCTGCCGCTCTTGAACCGAGAGCTTCTGGGAGATCCTCGTGGTGAGCCAGTCCTGTCTCGCGGCTCTGCCATCCTGAAGCAACTTCAGGCACTTGGGCGTCAGAGACATCAGAGTTTGCCGTCCGTCGCTTGGGTCAGACGCTCCTCTCACAAGGCCAGACTCATGCAGCGGAGTTACTACGGCGCTCATGGACTGAGGACGCATCCCTTCCACACGCGCCAGACTTGAAACCGTGGCCGGACCATCCTTCTCCAGCCGAAGAACGACAGAAACCTGGGACAGGGTCAGATCATCGCGTCTCCCATGCTCGCGCAAGCGCAGCTTGAGTTTGCGAAACACGGCGCGCATCTCGGCAGCAAGCGCCGCCGCAGACCCGGTCTGAGTGGAAGACTTTCTATTGCTCACCGGATCATCTTCTCATATATACAGGTAATCTGTAAAGTTTATCTGTATATATGTTCAGCTTCAATCTGGTAGAGCACTCCGAGAGAATGCGGATTCGGCTCTCACTTCTCGAAGTGTGTACCGAAATTACAAAGTGACCGGAACTCTGTCGGGTTCCCCATCCATTCGACGATTTTTTACTGGACGCAAGAAGGGCGAACCTCGGACCCAAAGCGACCGAAGACAGAGAAGATGGTGGTTCCGCAGGAGCTTGACATCATGATGCCTTCCATCCTAGCATCATGATGTGCGAACCACTCTCACCATCGACGACGACATTGCCGCACTCATCGAGCAGGAACGACGGCGCTCGGGCGCTTCCTTCAAAGGGACGGTGAACAGCCTGCTGCAGCGCGGTCTGGGTAATACGCAGGAAAAGGCTGATTCCAAGCCTTTTGTGGTGACACCTTTCCCGCTGGGCATTGGGAACTGCGATAAAATTTCTGAGCTTCTGGAAGAGCTTGAAGGGCCGTACCATCGTTGATTGTCCCGGACGCGAATCTGCTTATCTACGCATACGACAACCTGGCAGTTCAGCACCGCGCAGCGCGGAGTTGGCTGGGAGAGATTCTCTCCGAGCCGGAGCTTGTCGGATTGCCTTGGCAAACCATCTCTGCATTCCTAAGGATTACCACCAACTCCCGGCTTACTGGAGATCGCTTTCCAACAGAAAAAGCAATCGGAGTCGTGCAGCAGTGGATGGAACGGAAGAATGTGCGCCTGCTGGCTCCCGGAGAGCGTCATTGGTCGATCTTCCAGCGGATGTTGATCGATGGACAGATACGAGGACCAATGACGACAGACGCACATCTGGCCGCTCTGACCATCGAATACGGCGGCGTGCTGCATACCACGGACCGCGACTTTGCCCGCTTTCCCGGTCTGCGCTGGGTCAATCCGCTGGTGGAATCCTGAGCCTCATTGAGCTGGCAATCATATCGTTTTATCGTCTCCCATCCATTCAGCAAATGGACGCTGAATGGATGGGGCGCCTATCTGTCAGCATTCAAGATACGGATCAATAGAGTTTTCAACTTGA
Source organism: uncultured Occallatibacter sp. (assembly GCA_964645305.1). Lineage (GTDB taxonomy): Bacteria > Acidobacteriota > Terriglobia > Terriglobales > Acidobacteriaceae > Telmatobacter. The sequence continues at coordinate 4,732 of CAZYCV010000085.1, forward strand.
AGCTTCTTGATCTGATCAATGCATGGACGAGGACGTTTACGCTAAAGCCGACCGGGAGGCCGGCGCTACGGTTGCAGGTGGGTTGCGCTAACTTTGCCTTGGTAGGTGGGCGTGGAGTTTCATCTTGCAGGCCGTTCAATTATGATGAGCGTGAAACCGCAATCCTGATTTAGAAGGGTTTACTCAATGAAATTTTCCCGGTTCCGGTTCACCCTGTGGGCTGGCGTAGCGCAGGCGTCTCTACTCGTGTTGGCGGCGGCGCAGGTCTATGGGCAGGCTCCCACTTGGTCATTGGACGGTCCGTCCTTCAGCGCCTCGACAGATGAAATTCAGAAGGCCGCGGGCAAGGTGACGCCTGAGAAGTTCGCTGAGGTCACGGTTCTGTTTGAGCGCGACGCCTATCAAATTGATGCGCATGGGCGCGTCACTTATCGCCATTCGATGATTTGGCGGATTGAGACCAAAGCCGGCGTGGATGACTGGACCGAGAGTTCGGAGCGCTGGGAGCCCTGGTATCAGAAGCGGCCGGAGATTCATGCCCGCGTGATTCAGGCCGACGGCAAAGTGGTTCAACTGGACCAGAAGACCATCACTGACGGCCCGGCTACCGAAAATGAGGAGGACACCTACACCGACGCGCGCATCCGCAAGGCACCGTTGCCGGGTCTAGGCATCGGCGCCATCGTGGAAGAGGAGACGGTGCTCGAAGACAAGTCGCCCTTCTTTTCCGGCGGCGGCGTCTATCGCGATTACCTCTCGCGCAATGTGCCTCTGGTTCACTCGGAGCTGGTGGTGGATGTGGCCAGTGAACTCAAGCTGCAATACCGCACCTATCTGCTTCCCAATGTGGTGGTTACGGACCAGCAGCAGGGCGGCGCGCGCCATCTGAAGTTTGTGCAGAGCTACCAAGAGGGGCGCGTGAACTCGGACATCAAATTGGCCACGCACATCCATACCGCGCCGATGGTGGAGTTCTCCACCGGCGATTCGTGGGCCTCGGTGGCCAGCGCCTACCGGCAGCTTGCCGAGCCGCAGATTGATCCTGAGAAGGTAAAGCCGCTGCTGCCGACCGAGCCCGCGGCCAACCGCATGGAGCGGATTCAGCGCATCGTCTCGCGCCTCCATAAAGAGGTTCGCTATACCGGCCTGGAATTCGGCGAGGCCGCCCTTCAGCCGCAAACGGCCACCGAGGTTCTCAAGCGCCACTACGGCGATTGCAAGGACAAGGCAGCCATGCTGGTGGCGCTGCTGCGCGCCGATGGAATTGCCGCCAACATGGCGCTGCTGGACACCGGCCCCGGCGTGGACGTGACGCCGGAGTTGCCCGGCATGAATCAGTTTGATCATGCCATTGTTTATCTGCCCGCCGACGGCAAGGACAATGATGCACTGTGGATTGACGGCACGGCCGAGTTCGCGCAGGTGGGCACGCTGCCCTCCATGGATCAAGGCCGTCTGGCGCTGGTGATTGCCGACGGCACAACCACGCTGACGCCCACCCCGTCGCCCACCCCCGAATACGATCATCTGACCGAATTGCGCAATGTGGCGCTGGCCGATTACGGTCCCGCGCACGTCGTCGAGACCTCGCTCACCTACGGCGAAGTGGATGAGGAATATCGCTCGGATTACGGCACCGCCGAAACGCGCGAGAAGAAAACCGATCTGGAAAAATACGCCAAAAATCAGTGGGGAGCCAAGGCGCTGACCAGCGTCGAGCATGGCGACGGTCGCGACTTCAGCAAGCCCTTCGTTCTCAAGCTGGATATGGCCGAAGCCAAGCGCGGCAATACGGTGCTCGACGACTCCGCGGTCTGGATTCCCTTTACCGGACTCTTTGATCGGCTGCCCGATTGGTTCAGCACCGATCCCAATCCGAATAACGACAAGCTCACTCCGCAGCAGGAAGAGGATCACAAAAAGGCCGTTGCCGCGCGGGTCAGCGAGTACGATCTGCATCCGTTCATCACCGAATGGCATTACACCATTACGCCGCCCGATGGCTTTACTCTGCGCGCGCCGCCGGAAGACAAAAGCATAGCGATGGGTCCGGCCGAATTCACTCAGCACTACGAGGTGGATGCCAAGGGCGTCCTCACCGGCGTGCTGCGCTTTGACACGGTCAAGGCGAAGTACACCGTGGAAGAAGCTCTGGCGTTGCGCGATGCGGTTCTGGCGGCCTACAAACAGGACGCGATCTCGGTATATTTTGACCAGGCAGGCGCCAAACTGCTGGCCGCAGGGAAGATTCGTGAGGCTCTGGCCGTCGACCGCGCGCTGATTGAGAGCCATCCCAAAGATGCCTTGCGCCACGCGCAGTTCGCCTCCGCCTATCTGGATGCGGGGATGGGCGATCGCTCTCGCGCCGAGGCGCTGATCGCAACCCAGCTTGATCCAAAATCCAAGGCCGCCTTTCGTATGCTGGGTTGGGCCTGCCAATTCAACGCCATCGGCATTCAGCGCGGTCGCGGCTTTGATTGGGATTGCGCGGCCAATGCCTACAAGAAGGCGTTGGAACTGGACCCGGACGATACCAACACGATGTTGAATATCGCCATTCTGGATGAGTACGGCCATGACGGAGAGCATTACGCCGCCGATGCGCCGCTGGCCGAGGCCATTCGTCAGTACCGCGCGGTCAAGGAAAAGGACAAGGAAACCGGCGAGGAGTATGACGACAATCTGCTCTACGACCTGGTTTACAGCGGACAGTATAAAGAGTTGCAAGCAGAACTGGAAAAAATCTCCTCCTCGGAGGCGCGCAATGCGCTCAGCATTACAGCCGCGGTTGCCCAGTTGGGCGGCGCGGCCGGCATCAAGGCCGGAGTCGCTCGCGCCGATCGGCTTTCCCTGGGCGCCGAAGCGCGCAGCTCGGCGCTGGTCAACGCCGGCAATCAACTGGTGCGGCTGCGGCTCTATCCAGAGGCCGCGGGGATTCTGGCGGCCGGCGCCGAAGGGCAGAACAATTCCGCCGGCGTCACGCAGCAGATTGAATTGTTCAAGCAGTTAACCCCTTGGAAGAACGATTATCTTCCGGCCAGCGATCCGCGCGGCGTGGTGCAGCGTATGTTCGTTGCCTTTATGACCGGCGGAATCAACGAGAAAAGCGCCACCGAACTGCTCTCGCGCCACGCCTACGGCTCCGATCTGGAATGGCAGAGAAATCTGCAAAAGGCTCTGGAGACTCAAGGGGTGCTGCGCCAGGAGAGCGAGAAGTCCGGCACGCCATCGAGCGTTTTGCTGGATGTTATCGCGGGGCATTTGAAGACGACCGTGACGGGAGATGAGCGAACCGGCTATCGGGTGACGGTGCAAAGCCTCGGTTCAAAGCCGGAGCCTTACTTTGTGAGCAAAGAAGACAATGCGTTCAAGGTGGTCACCGACGGAAAGACCTTCTCTGAGGTGGGCAACGCGGCGCTTTATCTGTTGAATTCCGGCAAAGAGGCCGAGGCGCGCTCGCTGCTGGATTGGATGCGCGACCAGGTGCATCGCGGCGGCGGCGACGATCCGCTCTCTGGACCCCTCTTCCCGCGCTTCTGGACCGTCGGCAATCCCGGCGGGCCGGAGGCCATTCGCATTGCCGCGGCATCGTTGCTCACTTCTACGCCGGCCGTCAAGGAACTTCTGCCCACGGTTCACGCGGCTTGGGAGAAGGCCGCCGATCCGCAGCGCACCGACTTGGGGCTGCTGCTGGCCTGGGGCTACATTGAAACAGAGAACGGAGCCGCGCTCAAGCCCATCGCCGCCGAGATTCTGCAGAAGTATCCTGACTCCTATGAGGCAATCGAGCTGGGCTGGAAGGCCGACGCGCTGCTCAAGGATTGGAAGGGGATGAACCAACTGCTGGACGAACACATTGCCAAGCATCCGGACGATGAAACGCTGCTGCGGCAAAAATCCTTTGCGGCGGCAGAGCAGGGAGATTTTGCCTCGTTGCGCGCCACCGAGCAATTGGTAATCGACAAGGGCAAGGCGACATCTTTTGACTACAACAATTCCGCCTGGTCCGCGCTCTTTGACGGCAAGGTGGATGCCGATGTGGTGAAGAACGCGCAGCAGGCCGCCATGCTCACCAACAACTCCGAATTCAACGAACTGCATACGCTGGCCTGCATCTACGCCTTCCAGGGCAAGACCAGCGAGGCGCGCGAACTGCTGCTGAAGGCCATGGCCGCCGACAATCTCTCCGAGCCGAATTCAGCCATCTGGTATGCATTCGGAGCCATCTTTGAGCAGTACGGGATCAACGACGCGGCCATGGACGCCTACCGCAAGGTGGATAAGCCGGAAGGCCCCATCGGCCCCACCGATACGTACGTCCTTGCCGAGAGGCGGCTCAAGGCGCTGGGCGCCGCCGTGCAGAGATAGCGTGGGTTTTCAGGTGTAGATGGATCGATGCCCCATCCATTCCGCGTCTTTTACGGAATGGGTGGGGCATTACGCTAACATTTTTTCCTCCTATCGGTCTTTATGATGGAAGCTCGATTGGAAATTTGGATTTTGGAGAGATCGATATCCAGCCATATTCCGGCCACAAAATCCATGGAGGACGAATGAGAAAGTTTATTGGCGTTATCTTTCTGCTGGCTTGTGGAGTCTTTGCCACCGCGTTTGTTCATGCGCAGTCCGAACCGGAGCAAAACAACACCTTGAAGGTTTTTATTGCGCCTTTGACGGGGCCTGACGCGGATTTGGTCAAAACGATTCGGGCAAAACTGATCAGCGATTTTGAAAAGCATGACATCGTCGTGACGAACATAAAAGAGGATGCCGACGCAATTCTGACCGGATCAGGCTTGATGCAATCCAACTTTGCCACCAGCGTCAGCCATCGTCCCAGGTATCGCATTCGCGGCAGCATGAGGCTGGTCAACAAGAACGGCGTGGCGCTGTGGGCGGCGGACGTCTCGAGCAGCCAGTTCGCGGTGAGCGAAACTTCCAGCTTTGTCGAGAAGGTTACGGAGAAAGTGGCGGAGGCGCTCTCGGAAGAGAGCAAGCGGCTAAAGAGCGAGCCGACGGTGCATAGAATCAACCAAACAAATTGAGGGCGGCTGCCGGCGCATACTTTGATCCGCCAGCAAAATTGGGTTCCTCTGGCCTGGATTTTCAGGCCAGGGGAAACAACATATTTTCGAGCGTTTTCTGATCGCTGATCCGCCCGGAATATTACTGTAGAGTTACAGCCAGAACAAAGTATTTGCAGGTTCTTTGCAATGCTTTGACCCTCTGTTTACAGTCTCCGTCTGATACTGTCTATGTGAACGATTCTGGCCGTTATACTCTTCCGCTGAAGTTATCTACAGCTTCCTCAACCTTGGTGGAGCTTGCTTATCCGACTTATCAACCTTTCGCGCCTCGCAAGCCGCGCATTCACGCCGAAGTGGGCCGTTACCGGTTGCGCTTGGCTGAGGGGGTGGACGACCGCGACGCAGCCTGCCGCTTGCGCTTCAAGGTCTTTAACATCGAGATGAACGAAGGGCTGGCCAGCTCCTATCAGACCGGCATGGACTCCGACCAGTTCGATCTCTTCTGCGAGCATTTGCTGGTGGAGGACAAGACGGAATCCAATCCCGCGCGCCGCGTTGTGGGCACGTACAGAATGCAGTCCGGCGCAACCGCCGCCCGTAACCTCGGCTACTACTCCGAACAGGAGTTCAACTTCGCCTCTTACGAGCCGCTGCGGCCAGGCATTCTGGAGTTGGGCCGTGCCTCCATTGATCGTGAACATCGCACGCCTGAAGTGCTCACCTTGTTGTGGAGGGGTATCGCACAGTATGCTAACGACATGGGGCTACGTTACCTGATCGGTTGCTCGTCGTTGACATCCAAAGACCCGGCGGAGGGTTGGCAGGTCTATAGCCAGCTTGAGCAGTATAGGGTCTCGCCGGAGTTCATGACCGAGCCCACTGCGGCATACGCCTGTCCCACCGACCAAGGGAGTTCGCAGTCACAGCTGACCTCCCAAACAGAAGATCTGCCATCCTACGCTCCCCCCGCTCAGGCCAAGGTGCCCAAGCTGCTGAAGACCTATCTGGCCATCGGCGCGCGCATCTGTGCTCCGCCGGCTTGGGATCGCGCATTTGGCACCATCGATTTTCTGACTTTGCTCGATCTGAAATTGCTTTCGTCGGCAGCGCGCAATCGCTTCCTGGCTCCGCTCACCTCATGAACTTTCGGGCGATCCGGCGCGCTGTGGCGCTGGCCTTTGCACTGGCACTGAGTATTGTTCGCTTTTGGCTGCTGCGCTTGCACGGGCCGCTGACGCTGGAGAAGCGCGCTCTGTGGGTGAGTCAAACCTGTCACGGAATCCTTTCCATTGTGGGCATCAGCCTGCATAAGGAAGGCACGCCGCCCACGCATGGCCTGGTGGTTTCCAACCACCTCAGCTACCTGGACATTCTGATCATCTCCGCCGAGATGCCCTGCTTCTTTGTTGCCAAGATGGAGATCGGCAGTTGGCCTTATTTTGGAACGGCGGCAAAGATGGGTGGGACTATCTTCCTGGATCGTGCCAGCTTGGCCAGCGCCCAGGCCGTTGCCGCCCAGATGACTGAGCGGCTCAAAGGGACGATGCCCGTGCTGCTCTTTCCTGAAGGAACCAGCACCTATGGCAACGTTCTGCCCTTTCACCCGCGACTGATTGACCCGGCCACTGCGGCGGGTGTGCCTATCACTGCCGCCGCCGTGCGCTACGAAATCGAGGACGGCACGCCGGAGGCCAAGCTCTGCTGGGGGGACGACACCCTCTTCCTGACTCACCTGATCACCACGCTGAACACCCCGGGCTTCAGCGCCCACGTCCGCTTTGGCGAGCCGCACATCTACCCCGACCGCCGCACCGCCGCCGACGCCACCCACGACGAAGTGATCGCCATGCGCAACCAGTTGCCCCTGCCCTGACGCTTTCCAATCTATTTTTCTTCATGGTGTGGGGTGCGGCGTGGACCGGGAGGTCCACGCAACAGCCGACCGGGAGGTCGGCGCTACAAATTATTCAGCAACCTATCTTGAAAACTGAACAGGCTACACAATTCAGCAGCCACTTAGAAGCCGAGCGGGCAATTTACTTTACACCAACTGCCTTGACAGGCGCGCTTGCGGAACTACTTTCCGGCGCAGTGCAAGGCGCGCCGCCGCACAGCGCCCCGGTTATTCCCACGCCTTCGGTAATCGTATAAATGCGATTCACCGCAGGCAATTTCACAGTCTCCGTTTTACCCGATGGCCAGTGAATCTCGGCGGTTCCGGCATCCTGCGCATCGCCCAGGCCAAAGTGCACGCGCGGATCATTGGAAGATAGATAACTTCCGCCGCTCAAAACATCATCGCGCATACGCAGCCCATTGGCGTTCAGATAAACCGTCGCACCCACCGCGTCGCGCGGACTCTTCGCGCCTCCGATCAGCTTCATCTCAACCCAGTTGTGGTGGTCTGGATTCACATTGCGCAGTAACTCCGGGATGCCGTCCATGTTATTGATCACTACATCGATCTTGCCATCGTTGAATATATCTCCGAAGGCGGCGCCGCGGCCAACGCCGACCGCCGCCAGACCAGTCCCCTCCACCGCGGGAACCAATTCAAACTTGCCGTTCTTCATGTTGTGATAGAGCAGTGGCCGCTCGGCATAACTGGTGCCCCACTCCGGATGATCGTCCACTCCCGGATAGACGTGGCCGTTGATGACCATCAAATCTTTCCAGCCGTCATTATCATAGTCAAGAAATCCGTCGGCGAATTTGACAAAGGGAATGGATGGCTCGGCAATTCCGGCGCGATAACTCACATCGGTAAAAAATCCCTTTCCATCATTCTGGAAAAGCACCGTGTAGTCGTCGGAAAAGGTGGTGCTCACAATGGATAAGTGGCCGTTGTTCTCGTAATCCCCGGCGGCCAGGCCCATATTGGCAACCTCTCGCCCGTCGCTGTTGAGCGCAAAGCCGCTTTCATAACTCTGATCTTCAAAGGTTCCATTCCCTTTGTTGATATATAAGTAATTCGGCGTGGAGTCGTTGGCCACCAACAGATCAGGCTTGCCGTCGCCGTTCACATCGGCAAACAAAGCTCCAAGGCCGTAATATCCTGCCTTGTCATCCACGCCCAGTTTAACGCTGACATCCGTAAATGTTCCGTTGCCGTTGTTATGAAACAAATGATCCTGCTCACCCTTCAGGCCGCGCGGCCCGCACAGCACCTCGACGCCGCGATACTGGCAAAAGGCAAAGCCGACGGATTTTGTTCTGGATATCGGAGGGTCATTCAAATCAATGCGCGCATAGCCCGCGACGAATAAGTCAAGGTTGCCATCGCCATCATAATCGCCAAAGGTTGCGCCTGTGGACCAGGTTCCTACAGTAACATCCGCCGTTTCCGCCACGTCGGTAAAGGTTCCATCATGATTATTATGGTAAAGCCGGTTCTTTCCATAGTTACTCACATAGATATCCGGCCATCCGTCGTTGTCATAATCGGCGACCACGCATCCATATCCCCAGCGAAGGTTGGCGACGTTGGCTTTTTCTGTAACATCGGTGAAGGTTCCATCGTGATTATTGTGAAACAATGCGGCACTGGGCGCGGCAGTTTTGCCGGCCAGCGCGTCATAATTCGATCCGTTGACAAGATAAATATCCAGCCAGCCGTCATTGTCATAATCGATCAGGCAGACGCCCGGGCCTTTTTCTTCCAGAATAAGTTTTTTTGCCGGGGTTCCGGCAGAGTGATGAAAGCTTGTCAGTCGAGCCGCCTTGGCGATGTCCTGAAAGACAATAGGGCCGTCTTTGACAAAGCCGCCGGCGGTGATAGGCCGATGCTGGCTGTCAAACTCCGCCTTCTGCGGGCCGGCATTGGCCATCCCGCTTTGCGCCGCTCCGCCGGGAGGCGGTTGCATTCCGTCCTGCTGTGCCTGCGGGGACGCACCGGCGGTGGAAGCCGCGGTTACAAGATAGAGTATGAGAGCGGAAAGAGCAGCCCGCGAACCGGCCCAATGCATCAATGAGAATCCTCCACGCTGAAGTATATCGCAATCGTCCAGCAAAAAGGCCACGCCATTCAACAGCCCTGATTTGGCCTCAAGGCCTCGTGCGGGAGTGCAGCGCTCGTGCGCCGATGATCCAAAATCGATAGCCGGGGAGCGGGGCTTTACCACTTTAGCCCGGCTCCGATACTATGTGAGAGGTTTGTTGCACGTTTACGCAAGCCCATCGACTCGGTCTTGAAGATCTGGACTCTTGGCGAGGGCTATTTTTTTGGGGAGATGCCCATGTCCCGCGTGGTTGAAATCACTGAACTTGCGCTTCGTGACGCGCACCAGAGCCTGCTTGCCACCCGTATGGGTTTGGACGACATGATTCCGGCGTGCGAAGAGATTGACAATGCCGGTTACTGGTCGGTGGAGTGCTGGGGCGGGGCGACGTATGACTCCTGCATCCGCTTTCTGAATGAAGACCCGTGGGAGCGGCTGCGCACCTTCCGCAAGCTGATGCCCAAGAGCCGCTTGCAGATGCTTTTGCGCGGCCAGAATCTGCTGGGCTATCGGCATTACGAAGACAGCGTCGTCGAGCGCTTTGTGGAGAAGTCAGCCGCGAACGGGATTGACGTTTTCAGAATCTTTGACGCGCTGAACGACGTGCGCAACCTCAGGACAAGCGTGGCCGCCGTGAAGAAGACCGGCAAGCACGCGCAAGGGACGATCTCTTATACGGTCAGCCCGCTGCATACCAACGAGGCCTTTGCCGCGATGGCCGCTGAGTTGCAGCAGATGGGCTGCGATTCGATCTGCATCAAGGACATGGCCGCGCTGCTGAGGCCGCAGCCGGCGTATGACCTGGTGAAAGCCATCAAAGACAAGTGCGGCGCGGAGATGCTGGTTCATCTGCATACGCACGCCACCACCGGCGTCACGCTGGTTTCGCTGATGAAGGCGATTGAGGCGGGCTGCGACATTGTGGATACGGCAGTCAGCTCGCTTTCGCTTGGACCGGGACACAACCCGACCGAGAGCCTGATCGAGATGCTGGAAGGAACCGGCTACGAGACGCGCGTCGATCTGGAGAGAGTGCAGAAGATTTCGCGGCATTTTGCGCAGATTCGCCCGCGTTACAAAGAGTTTTTCAGCGAGAATACCGGCGTGGATACGGAGATCTTCAAGAGCCAGATTCCCGGCGGCATGATCTCCAACATGGAAAGCCAGCTCAAAGGCCAAGGCGCGGGTGACAGGCTGCAGGAGGTTCTGGAGGAGGTTCCCAGGGTTCGCAAGGACTCCGGCTATCCGCCTCTAGTGACGCCGACCAGCCAGATCGTCGGTTCGCAGGCGGTCTTCAATGTGCTGATGGGCAAGTACAAGGTGCTTACCGGCGAGTTTGCCGACCTGATGCTGGGCTACTACGGCGCGACGATTGGCCCGAAAGACCCTGAAGTGCTGAAGCTGGCCGAGGCGCACGCCAAGAAGCCGGCGATTACCGAGCGGCCGGCGGATTTGCTGAAGCCGGAGTGGGATGTGTTGAGCGCGGCGGCGAATGCGCTGAAGGGCGCGAACGGCAGCGACGAGGACGTGCTGACTTACGCGATGTTCCCGCAGGTTGCGCCCAAGTTCTTTGAGAGCCGCGCGCAGGGGCGCAAGAATGTGGGCAAGGATCCGGCTGCGGTGAAGGCTGCAGAGACAAAAGCGCCTGCGGCATCTTCGCTGAGCGCCAAAGTGAATTACGTGATTACGCTGAACGGTAAGGAGCATAAGGTTAGCGTGGCTCCGGGAAGCTGAGAAACAAACGTGGACCAGGAGGTCCGCGTTCCAGCCGACCAGGAGGTCGGCGCTACAGTTTTCATCTGCTGCGGGTAAGCTGTGGTCTTTGGGAATAAAAGAAAAGCCGTCGGAAGCAGGAGCAGGAATGGGACAGCAAGACGAGAGCAAGAATACGATGGCTGGGAAGGTTGCCAGCCTGGAAGCCAAGCGCGCCAAGTTGAAGCTGGGCGGCGGCGCGGAACGCATTGAGAAGCAGCACTCGAGCGGCAAGATGACGGCGCGGGAGCGGATTGCGGCGCTGGTGGATGCGGGCAGCTTTCAGGAGATTGGCGTCTTTGCGCAGCATCGCTCGACGACCTTTGGCATGGACGGCAAGGAGATGCCCGCCGACGGCGTGGTGACCGGCTGCGCCAAGGTGGACGGGCGGCAGGTGCACTTGGCCAGCCAGGACTTTACCGTGGGCGGCGGCTCGGCCGGCGAGGCGCACAACGACAAGTGCGTGGACATGATGAAGCTGGCGCTCAAGACGGGCAGCCCGTTTGTCTTCATGAACGACTCCGGCGGCGCGCGCGTGCAGGAAGGCATCGACAGCCTGGCCGGGTATGGGCGCGTCTTTTATCACAATGTACTGCTCAGTGGCGTGGTGCCGCAGATTTCGCTGATCCTTGGGCCTTGCGCGGGCGGCGCGGTATATAGTCCGGCGCTGACCGACTTTGTGATTCAGTCTCGCCCTGCGCGGATGTTTA
>CAZYCV010000086.1:0-15933 GCA_964645305.1 uncultured Occallatibacter sp.
TCCGCTATGAGAAGTGGCGCGCCGAGTGGACCGACGGCGAGGGCCATTGCGTGGTAGATGAGACGCCCATCGGCAACTACGCAGAGTTGGAGGGGCCGGCAGAGTGGATCGACCGCGCCGCCGCCCGCCTCGGCGTGGATCAGGCGCAATACCTGACGCTGAGCTACGGGCGGCTCTTCGAAGAGTGGCGCGGCGCAAACAACCCAGCCGCTGAACACCTGACCTTTGCCGCGTGCGTAAAGGGGTGAAGGGCGGGTGCGGGCGTTCTCCGCGCGCGTCTTTATTGCAGGGCAAAGTTCAACGATACTTCTAATGTGGCCACGCCGGCGCCCGGCGCGAACCTCCATTTGCGCACCGCATCTTCCGCGGCAATCGACAGGGTCCGATTTCCAGAAACTGTTTTTACGTCCGTCACTTTGCCCTCCGCGTCCACGGTTACGGTCATGGTGACCACGCCCTCAATCCGCATACGCTTGGCGATCTCAGGATAGAGGGGCGCAACGCGAGATTTGATGGCCCGATCTTCGGCGCTTGAGGGCAGGCTGAGGGCCAAAAGCAGCGCCAGGGCTGCTAATTGCATCCATATTGTTCCCCAACGCGGAATTCGTTGAGAAATGGTTTTGTTGGGTGAGCTAATCATAATTTCCACCTCGTGAGATTCAATCTTTCCAATGAGTTCATCGGCGTTGAATCTTGCACAATCAGCCGATTTTCAAGCTCTTATTACCTTTGTGGAGGCAAGCTGGCGGAGTCTGCTTCTGGCGCAAGATTTTTGCCTCGTTGCCGGGAACAGACCATGCACGCTTGCAGAGAGTCGACCAGCCAGGTCTCTTGGATATGAAACAAGCGTGGACAGGGAGGTCGGCGCACCTGTTTCAAGCGCGGCGGGTTAGCGAAAGCGGGTAAGGAGTTGAGAGAACCGGAGGAGTAATCCCACCAACTTCCGCTGTCCCAGGGTAATTAGAGTCTGAAAATGCGTTAATGATGGCAACCTCCGCGCCGATAACCTCATTGGAAAGATTGAATTTCAAGAGGTGAATCCGATGAATCATCCAGACAGCAAACTCCATGGCGAAAGAATTCAACATAAAAGGAGACGGCTGATTCTGGCAGGCGCGCTGGCTTTGGCTTTTACTTTCCCATGCGTAGCCGAAGATCGCGCCATCGATCAGCGTGTGCCGCCTGAATACCCGGAGTTGGCCAAGCGGATGCGGATTACGGGCGTGGTCAAGATGAGCGTGACGGTGGACGCATCCGGCAAGGTGACCGAGGTGAAGACGATCTCTGGAAACCGTGTGCTGGCGGTTGCCGCTGAAGAAGCAGTGCGCAAATGGAAGTTCGAGCCGGGCGACGGCGTCGCCACATTGGAAGTATCGATGACCTTTGGTAACTAGCCGCTTGCGCGGGAAAGAGACGCAAGCGGCGAAACAGTTGGACGGACGCAGGTCCAGCTTTCGCAGCAGATCCATTGAAGTACCCCATGCCATGCCCACAATTGTCCAGAATCCCGAATCCCCCGGCACCGGCGTCTTATCCGTAGCGCTGATCGACCCGGACAACCAGCATCGCCGCGAGGTAGCCGCGGCGCTGGCCGGATTTCAGGGGACGTCGGTACGCGAGTATTCCTCCTTTCCGGCGGATCTGGATGAACTGCCGCAGATGCTGGAGCAGCGTTACGACGCGGTGATGATCGGCCTGGACAGCGATCCCGAGTTTGCCTACGACGTGGTGGAGACTCTCTGCGCCTCGAACTCGACAACCGTCATGGTGTATTCGACGGAGACGCAGTTGGAGATGGCGGTGCGCTTTATGCGTGCCGGGGCGCGGGAGTTTCTGATTCTTCCGCTGCTGCGGGCGGACATTGCCGGAGCGCTGGCGCGGGTTTCGATCCGCCGCTCGGCAACCTCGCGCGGCAAAAAAGGCGGCAGGAAGCTCTTCACATTCCTGGGCGTCAAGGGCGGCTGCGGAGTGACCACTATTGCCTCGAATTTTTCCGTTGCCCTGGCCCAGGAGTCGGGCCAGCGCACGCTGCTGATCGACTTTGGGCTTCCGCTGGGTGACGCGGCGCTTAACCTGGGAATGGTCTCGCAATACTCAACCACCAACGCGCTGCAGGATTGCAACCGTCTGGACGCGAACTTCTTCCGTTCGCTGCTGGCCAAGCATAGCTCGGGGCTTTCGGTGCTGGCCGCTCCGGGCGAATTTGCCCCGGTAAATGCGCCCAGTGACGCGGTAGACAAACTGCTGGCCGTGGCGCGGCAGTGCTTTGATTATGTGGTGGTGGACGCCGGAACCCGAATCGATCTGCGGACTACGGCTGCCTTTGACGATGCGGCCTGCCTCTATCTGATTGCGCAGGTGGGCGTGACCGAGATGCGCAACGCCAACCGGATGATTACGCAGTTCTTCTCCGCGCGCGGACAGAAGTTGCAGATTGTGCTCAACCGCTACACGCCGCACGCGTTGCTCTTTGATGAAAAGCAGATCACGAAAGCCCTGACCCGGCCGGCTCTGTGGAAGATTCCCGACGATTTTGCCACGGCGCAACGCACCGCCAGCACGGCCACTCCAGTGGTGCTGCAAGACTCGCCCATTGCGCGCGCCATTCGCCAGATGGCTCGCACCGCCTGCGGCCTGCCAGTGGGCCCGGAAAAGAAAAAAGGCTTCTTCCTCTTCCGCCCCTTTGCCAAGCCGCTCAGGGAGACGCCTGAGCCGGAGAGCGGATAAGGCCGTTTTGCGGGAATCGAGGCGGTCGGGAATTGAGCCGGGGTGATAAAAATCGCGGGTGCCCCAGATCTCGACTTTGAGACCTGGGAATCCTTAACTTGAAAATACTGTAGCTGAGCAGGGCTGCACATTGAGATTTCAGTTGACAAATGTATATACAAATGACTATACTACTTTGACATGAGCATCGGGATAGGCGGCTTCGATTGGGATGAGGGCAACCGCACCAAGTGTCAAAAGCACGGCGTTTCAATCGCTGAAATCGAAGCTCTTTTTAGTTCCCACCGGTCTTTCCGACCCACCGCGCATAAAACCGTAGCGCCGACCTCCCGGTCGGCTGTGGCGTGGACCTCCTGGTCCACGCTTGTTTCTTTCTAGGACCGATCATTTCGTGGCGCCAGCTTGGAAGCACTCGATGAAGGAAGATCGGCGGATCGCGGTGGGAAAAACGGCATCGGGACGAGGCGTCTTTGTTGCTTTCACGATGCGGACGAAGGGACAGATGCGCCTGCTTCGGCCAATCTCGGCCCGCTTTATGCACGAAAAGGAGTTTGCAGCCTATGAAAAAGAGCGTTCCACAACTGAAAACCGATGAAGAGGCCGAAGAGTTCCTGGCACAGGATCTGTCGGAACTGGATTTTGCGCAGTTCCGCCCGGTGCACTTCGAGTTCGAAAAGAAAGACGAACAAATCAATATGCGCCTTCCGCAGTCGCTGCTCAATGCAGTGCGGAAACGCGCGCGCGAACGCGGCATCCCTTACACGCGTTATATCCGTGAGACCCTGGAACGGGCGGTGACACAGACGAGGTAGCGCTTGTTCACAAGGGTCAGGGAACAGCGGTCAGGGATCAGAAAAACAGGCGGGTTGAGGTTTGTGGACGCCTACCCATTCCGTCCTGAGCGAAGTCGAAGGATCTGTGTTTCAAACCGTGGAATGGATGGGGCATCCAACTTTTAAAAATAGTCAAGATTTGAAAACTTGGGTACGCCACCTGCCCAATTCCCAATTTGGGAGGTTGAGGATATTGATGAGAATGCAGCAAAAGTAATGAAACGAAAGGCACCTCGGTAGAATCTTTTATGTTGAATGGATTTACAGCCGATATGCTTATAATGGGATTCTGTGATAGTTCGCCTGATTTCCGGGATTGCCTGTATTTTGGGGTTGGCGATAGTGGTTTGGCCTGCTTGGCATTGGCGGTCCCGTTTGAAACGGCACCTTTTGGCTGCGGCCAAATGGTCGATAGGCAGTAGCGAATTCTGGAGTCTTGCTGAGACTTTTTGGAATGAAGTTGCAGTTTTGTGGTTTGTCTTTCCTGTTTTGGATGACCTATATGATAGAGCCAGAAACCAGTCACCGTTGAGTGTCAAGTCGATTCTCGGGTCTTTTGGTGTAGCATTTATCTGCTTTCTGCTCGCGTTCTATTGCAAAAAGAAGGAGATGAAGTTGAGAGAAAAAGAAAAATTGGCAAAAGGAGCGTAGCGATGGAAAAGGTTGAATTCTTATCAGTTTTGGTAGTTTGTTTCGTTTTTGCTCTAGGCGCTCTTTCTTCTTATCTGGATAAGCGCTCGGAGATGAAAAAACACACTGATGTGCAAGCCAATGTTCATCAAAGGATTAATACTGTGCTGATGGGCGGTATTCATCCAACCAGCAGATCTGCCTTGTCGGCCTCCCCATTCGATGGGGGAGGGATTGGAAACATAGCATTTAGCGGAACTGGAAAACCGGCAGTGAGCCTCGGGTATTTGGAGAATAAGAAATGAGCGAAGGTGGAGAGGTAAGAGGGCAACTTCCGTGGATCAAATCTCCGGATGGAATAATTGAAATCTATGCGAATATGATGCATGCCACTTGGACATTGGACGATCTTCGGATTCGCATAGGGCAGGTTATTGACAGTCCCGAAACTCCCAATCCAGGAAAAGAATTCAAAGGTGTTGTCCAAGAGACCGCCGCCGTTACCTTTGGTTGGCGTAATGCGAAATTGCTTAGAGATCAGCTTTCGGAAGTCATTGAACTCTACGAGAAAGTGAATGGAGAAATTAATATCGAAATAATACTGCCGAGCGGAGAATGAGCGGTAAATAATCCAAGATAGTGATAAAGACGAAAAGCCTCTGTGAATACTGAGTATTCACAGAGGCTTTTTTACTGCACTTATAGTTTCAAAGCCAGGTGCCGGGTGCCCCCGGTCTCGATTTTGAGACCGGGGAACCACGAACCCTATGCGAGCGAGCAGTGAGCCGCTGGCCGCACCGCAGGTGCTACTTCAGGCGCGCGCCGAGGGGGACGTCTTCCAGGAAGCCGGCGAGGACGGGGGCGCCATCGGGCGGTAGCGAGGCGGCGAGCAACATTCCGTTGGACTCCAGGCCGCGCATCTTGCGGGGGGCCAGGTTGGCGACAATGATGATCTTGCGGCCAACCAGCTTTTCCGGCTCGTAGTATTGCGCGATGCCGGCCAGGATCTGGCGCTTCTCATAGCCTAGATCGACTTCCAGCCGGAGGAGCTTGTCGGCTTTGGGAATACGCTCGGCGACCAGGATTTGCGCTACGCGCAGATCGACCTTGATGACGTCGTCGATGGAGATCACCTGCGGTGAGGCAGACGCCGGTGGCGCGGCGATGGCTGCGGAGGGGTTCACCTCCCCGGTCCCCAAAGGCGAGGGACCGGGGGCACCCACGGCGGGTGTGATGGCAGGTTCGGCGTTAGGCGAAGCGGGAATGGCAGGTGTGTTTTCCAAGGAACGTCCCTCAGGGGCTGAAGCCCCGGCATTTTGTGTGGCGTTTTCGACACGACTGAAGTCATGCCCTTTCAAAGTTTGCGTAGTGGCTTTTTCGGCAAGGCCAGAAAAACGGCCTTGCTCATTTGAAATCTTTTGGGAGAATTCGGTCGCCCCTCCGGGGCTTGACGCCTCTGGTTCCCGGCCTACCCAGGGCTTTCGCCCTGGGCTATTCTCGTCTCGCCCCTCCGGGGCGGATGCCGCTGGCTCATCAGCGGGAGCAGTCTTGCCGCCAGCCGCTTCGATAACGGACTTGCTGTTTTCTTCTTCGATCTGCTGCATGCGGGCAACGGCGTCTTTTTCGGCGCGGGGGAAGAGCGGCGCGGGTTCGGCGAATTGGGTTCCGGCGCGCAGGCCACCCCAGTTGATCTGCGTCAGAAAAGCGTTCTTGGCGGCGTCCGTGATTTCGCCCTGGCCGAGTTGCAGCCAGACCTTGGCCGCCGCGTCGGGCAGGATCGGATAAACCAGCGCGGTGATGATGCGAATGGCTTCAGCCGCAGTGGCCAGCACGCGGGCTTGCAGCGCAACGTGTTCGGCTTCGGGCCGATCCACGGGGCGCTTCCAGGGGGCGTTGGCGGTCAGATATCCGTCGGTTTCAGCCACCAGAACCCACAGAGCCTTCAGCGCCTCGGAAAAGTTCATTGCGTCGAATTCAGAGCCAAAGGAGGCAATGGCCCGCACGGCGCTTTCGCGCAGAGCGTCTTCCGCCGCGGTGGGAGCGCCCGCCTCAGGCAGAATGCCGCCAAAGTATTTGTGGACCATGTTGACCACGCGGCTGACCAGGTTGCCGTAGCCGTTGGCCAGATCGCCGTTGTAGCGCTGGACCAAAGCGTCAAAGGAGAAGCCTCCGTCCTGGCCGAAGGGAATCTCGCGCAGCAGGAAGTACCGTAACGCATCAGAACCAAGAACGGTGCGAACCGTATCGGCGCGGACAATGTTACCGCGCGACTTGGACATTTTGCCCTGGTCGAAGAGCAGCCAGCCGTTGGCCTTGACCGAGCGCGGCAGCGGAATGCCGGCGGCCATCAGGAAGGCCGGCCAGTAGACGCAGTGGAAGCGGGTAATCTCCTTGCCGACGAGATGCATATCCGCCGGCCAAAACTTCTTGAAGCGCGCCTGATCGGCTGGGTCGTCGGAGCCGTAACCGAGGGCGGTGATGTAGTTGGCCAGCGCGTCCAGCCAAACGTAGATGACGTGCTTCTCGTCGTCGGGGACGGAAATGCCCCAGGAGAAGCTGGTGCGGCTGACGGAGAGATCCTTGAGGCCGCCGCGCACAAAGGAGACCACTTCGCGGCGGGTGGATTCCGGGCCCATGAAATCGGGGTTGGCCTCATAGAACTCCAGCAGCTTGCGCTCAAAGGCTGAGAGCTTGAAGAAGTAATTCTCTTCGCTTACGGTTTCCGTGACGCGGCCACAATCGGGGCAGACGGTTCCCGGAGGGCCATCGACATACAACTCGTCGCTGACGCAATACTGGCCGGTGTAAGAGCCTTTGTAGATGAAGCCGCGGTTGCGCAACTCGGTAAACAACTTCTGCGTGCCGCGCTTGTGGCGCTCGCTGGTGGTGCGGATGAAGTCGTCGTTGGTGATGCCGAGGCGCTGCCAAAGGCCGCTGAACTCGCCGGAGATGGAGTCGGCAAAGGCCTGCGGCGGGCAGCCTGCCTTCTCGGCGGAGCGCTCAATCTTCTGGCCGTGTTCGTCGGTGCCGGTGAGGAACCATGTCTCGATGCCCAGCGCTCGCTTGCGCCGCGCAATGGCGTCGCAGACGATGGTCGAGTAAGCGTGGCCCAGGTGAGGGCGCGCATTCACGTAGTAGATGGGCGTGGTGAGGTAGTAGCGGGATGCGTTTGGCGCGGAATCAGTCATAGGAGGGTCTTTGCGTGGATTTTCCCTGCCCAATCCGGACGGGGATTCAACATCAATCCATTCTCCATCTTACGGCATTTGCGGCCAACCAGGCGTTTCTGGTGCGCACCGCAGCGTAAGGTATCGAGATTCAAGGATTCGAAAGTGTAAAGGCTGGATGAAAACCTCTCGCCTTGGCTGGGCATTTTCTGCTAAACTCGTCACGTTTCCTGTTATAGAGGTGTTCCGATGTTTCTGCTGAACTTCCGCCGCAATCGGACCTTCGGGATGCGGCTTATTCTCTGCTTGCCGCTTTGTTCCTGTATCTTCATTCTTCCGGCCTTGGTTGCTCAATCCTCCGGCTCGTCCAATGACAGCCGCCAGCTCAGTGTTGACTCCGGCGTGGTGGCGGGAATGTTGCTGGACAAGGTTGATCCCGTCTATCCGCCCATCGCCATGGCGGCGCGCGTCAGTGGCACGGTTGTCCTTCAGGCCGCCATCTCGAAGACCGGGACGATTGAGGGGTTGCGCATCCTCAGCGGGCCGGCGATGTTGCAGCAAGCGGCCTACGATGCGGTAAAAAACTGGCGCTACCGGCCTTATACCGTGCAGGGCGAACCGGTGCGGGTGCTGACCACAATCAACGTTAACTTTTCGCTGAGCAGCACGGATGCGCCGGTGAAGGCGGCCTCCAATTCCGCCTCGCCGTCGGGCGACGCTCAGGGGGATTCGCGTACAACTGAATCGCAGGGAGAGAAGCCGGCGACCAGTTCGTTTGCCTCATTCCACACCGGCATGAGCGAGTTTGCCGCCTGGGAAGCAGCCAATAAAGATGGCTCGCCGGAGATCTTCATGGAGTTCTACAGGAGATTTCCCAACTCTTCCTATGTAAAGACCAGCACCGGAACACTGCGCGGGCGTTACTGGTTCAAAGTTGCGCAGCCCTTCGGGGATGACGGCAAGCATCGGGACGGCGTGATTGTGACCGTGGAAGATATGAACTCCGGGGTGAACATTTCTTTGGAGAAGGCAAAGAAGCTGAAGGTGATCGGCTTTACACCGAGCTCGGATACGGCGGATTCGGACTCATCGGGAAGAACTTTCAATCACACCTATTTTGAGGCTACGCGGGGAGGAGTGCTGGTGGGCGACCAGATGATTACGCCCAAAGATCTGCTCAACGTCAAGCTGATCCTGAGCGCGGACGGAAGCAGGCTGCTCTCGTGGGATACGACGAATGCAACCCCCTCGGATCATCCTTCGAGCCAGCCCACCATGATCGCCGACGAGAATGGAAAATTCGCCTGCGGCGATGCCTGCCCGGCTCCTGCTGATTACTAACAGGAGAGACGCGCGGACCGGGTGGCCCGCACTGCTGAAGCCGGCCAGGAGGTCGGCGTAACAGGGCTATTATTGGAGGGCGACGAAGGATCTCTCTGGAAGAGTCCTGCTCTCCGCCGCTCGATTCGTATATTCTTTTAATATGGAAACGATGGGTTGCGGCACAGCAATAGTAACGCCCTTCAGGGCGGATGGATCGGTGGACGAAGCGGCGCTTCAGGCGCTGGTACATTGGCAGATCGAGTCAGGAATTGACTTTCTGGTGGCCTGCGGGTCCACCGGCGAAGCGGCCACGCTGGACGAGGATGAGTGGCTGAAGACGGTTTGCCTGGTGGCCGAAGCGGCGGCGGGCCGCGTACCGGTTTGGGCCGGATGCACGCATAACTCGACGCGCACGCTGGTGCGGCTGGCCAGCCGCTTGAAGCAGATTCGCGGCGTGGAAGCGGTGCTGAGCGCCAATCCCTACTACAACAAGCCTTCGCAAGAGGGCCAGTTCCAGCATTTTCTGGCGCTGGCGCGGGCGGTTGCGCCGTTGCCGGTGGTCCTCTATAACATCCCTGGCCGCACCGGCGTAAACCTGGAGCCGGAGACGATTGTGCGCCTGGCCGAGGCCGCGCCGAATATCCAGGCGGTGAAGGAATCGAGCGGTCGCCTGCCGCAGATCGCCGAGTTGGTGCGCTCGCTGCCGCGCGGCTTCAAGGTATTCTCGGGCGACGACAACCTGGCGCTGGCCTCGATTGGCGTGGGCGCCAGCGGCCTGATCAGCGTGGCGGCCAATGAGATTCCCTCCGAGATGGCCCGCATGATCCACGCCGCGCTCAGCGGCAAGGGACAGGAGGCGCGCGAGCTGGAACGGCGCTATGCGCGGCTGATCGACGCCAACTTCTGGGACTCGAATCCCTGCCCGGTGAAGACGGTTTTGGCGCTGATGGGTCGTTGCACGGATACCGTTCGCTTGCCGCTGGTGCCGCCGGCCGCGGCGATCCGCGCGCGCCTGGAGCGGCTGGCCGGCGAACTGGGCCTACTCAAGCATCTGCCCCCGCCGGAGGGTCCGGCGGAGGTGTTTTAGAGCGGAATCAGAATCTCTGTGCCCTATGGGGTTCAGTGGAAGGTTGCCGCTCCCTGTTGGTCGCGTCAACTTGAGTGTTCCGGCTCTGTGTATACCAATCGGGCTCTCCTGCAATAATGTTATCAAGTGAGGAATGATTGAAGAGTCCTATTACAATGATGGAGCCGTCGATGGCGCCGGGGATGGTTTATCACTTGCCTCACTCGATTCCCCAACTTGACCGTCTTCGCGGTTTGGCAATTCTGCTGGTGATATTCTTCCATGTGTGGAAGGTTTTCCCCCCAGTTCTTTTTAATGTCGTGCGTCTTGGATGGGTGGGAGTGGATCTATTCTTTGTTCTTTCGGGCTTTTTGATCACGGGAATTTTATTAGATACACGCGAGATCAAAGGTTACTTCTGGCGTTTCTATGGCAAGCGTGTTCTTCGCATTTGGCCTGCGTACTTGCTGCTTCTTATCTTTACGTTTTGTGTAATTCCGATATTGAGACTGGTTGCGGGCAGGCATATTCCCACTATTCCCGGGGAAGTTTTGGGAATATGGGCCTATCTGCTTATGATCCAGAATTTCTTTGGAATCGGGCTAGGAGCCTCGCTATTCTTGAGAGTCACATGGTCGCTCGCAATTGAAGAACAGTTTTATTTGATTTGGCCGGCTGTGATTCAATTCATATCCAGGCGAACAGTGATGCTGTGCCTGTTTGCGGCATTCCTATCACTTCCCATGCTGCGAATATGGGCTCTGCATAACGGAGTATCGCAGTGGACCATTTACATTAATCCGATCACTCACGGCGATGGACTCTTCTGCGGGGCAGTGGTGGCGATTTGGTTGCGGTCGGCAAAGCCCAAACGCGGCGCCTTGCTAATAACAGGCGTTGCGCTTCTAACGGTGTGCTCTGGAATCTCAATCGCCTTGATCAGGTACCCAGTTAATTACCCGGTTTTTGATCCTGCTTGCTTCCCGTTTGTGTTTACCGCTGTTGCATTGTCATCCACGGGCCTGCTTTTGGTCGCCTTGGTCTCGGAGAATGCCGGAGGTTTTCTGCATCGCGCCTTTTTCATGAATAAAACACTGGCGTTTTTCGGGTTGATCAGCTACAGCCTTTATCTTTATCATGAAACCATCCTCCGCTTTACAATAGGCGACAAACTGCTTGCAATGATAGATATATGGCGCCATCCCAATCTTACCGCAAGGCTTGCGGCATCGTTTGGAATAGGATTCAGTATTCTGATCGCGTGGCTATCGCGCGTTACTATCGAGAGGATGGCGCTTTCAAAGAAACGCATATTCGATCAACCGTGAATGATTTTTCACGGGATCAAGATGGACAGACAGGCTGGTCCTTGCCGGGCGCGCGCATGCTATCACTTTAGCTGTGATGTGTTGCCATGATGAAGTTAACTGAAGAGAACAAATCTGATCTATGATTCAATTCTGATTCCGCTATAGAGGCAGGGAAGAGGACGGCGACGTAAGGATGATTCAGCGTTCAATGAGCCTGAGTTGAAGGGCGCAGCCTCCTCGCGCCGAAGATGCCCAGAGCAAGCGCGGCAACTCCTGTGAGCAGCAGGCAGCCGGTCGAGTTCTCAGGCACCGGCGAATTGTCGGGCACCACCGGTGTCGAACTCTCACTGAGGTAGATGCTTGCTCCAATACTTTGGTTCGGAGTCACATTGGTTTGCTCAAGATAAAAGCCGGAGACGGGGGCGATATCGCTCACCGTAAAGGTAACCACTTCAGCGGTAGCGGAATCATTTTTGACCGAGAGAGCCCAGGAGACATCGCAACAGTAAGTAGGCGGACCACTCGGATAAGCCACATTGTTTTGGTTGTTGAGCGCGTTGGTTGCGAAATCATTGAAGATGTTGGAGGCATCCGGATCGTCCAGCTCGTAGCTCACATTAGCCGGCGATGTTCCCAGCACCGTACCGAAGTCGGAATAGACGTTGTAGACGGAGTAACCCAAATCGTAGTCCATGTAGGCAGCTACATATTGTCCGGGGGCAACCTGGAAACTGATCGATCCCAGGTTGTTGGAGGCCGGCTCCAGAGTGGTGTCGAATGTGCTGGCATTCAGAATTGAGTTAGAGACTTCAGGAAACTGGTTGCAGATGCCTTTTTCGACATTGACACCATTCTGGTTGAAGCACCAATCGGCCAGATAAGCCGTGCTTGCGGAAGCGGGAAGACTGGACACAAAGACCGCCAGGAAAAGACAAAGCAAATAACGACGGATCATCGATGAAACTCCTAACATTCGTTCGCCACTGATTGGGAGTAAGCCAATGCGCGAAGATATTTCAATTTCCCAAAAATCAGGGTTTATTGAGACTAGCATGGAAATAAACATTCAGGCTGTGATGCCTGCATAAAAACATAACGAAAAACCTCTGAATACGTTTAATTTCTCAAGAGACCTTCCCTCAGGGGCTAAAACCCGCATTTATTTTGGGCTATTTGCGGCACGGCTGAAAACATGAAGTATCTCCATTAGAATCTTCGGAGGCATTTCGGTCGCCCCTCCGGGGCGAATGCACTTTTCTCTGCATCTTACCCAGGGTTCCGCTGCGCTCCACCCTGGGCTATTCTCGTGTCGCCCCTCCGGGGCGAATGCAGTAGAGGCGTTTTCATCCACTTGAGAGGGCCAAAGGTCCATGGAGACACGACTAAACAGGCTGCGGAAAAAGGCCTGAAATCAGTTGGAAACCCCGAAAAACATTCCGCAGGGGCTAAAGCCCAATCCTTGTTATCAGACACTTGCGGCCCGACTGAAGTCGTGCCCTTGTTACAAAACCTACTCAAATTGAGTTTTTCCGCAGCCTGTAAAGTCGTGCCCTAGTTACAAAACCTACTCAAATTGAGTTTTTCCGCAGCCTGTAAATTCGTATTCTTGTTACAAAACCTACCCAAATTGAGTTTTTCCGCAGCCTGTAAAGTCGTGCCCTTTCAAAACATCAACTTATTCAGAGGTTCCTTCAACCATAACTGGATGAATCCTTGGGGCAGCATCTTTTAACTGAACTGCATGGCCGCCCTTTTGACCTGGAGGAAACCGGAGTCAATTGCGCCGCGGGATGAGGCCCAACAAAACACTTGACTCCGGTGTCAAAGACCTTTTATAGTGGCGGCGCTGTACAAAACGCAGAGAATAGATTGCTGAATTTTTCAGCGATCGTTTTCCGTCTTGAATACGATGAACCCAACAACCAAATAGATCTTCCAACTTCCAATTGCGGAGGCGCACGGATCAGGCTGTCAGGAATCAGCGCGTCTCTGAGATTCCCGGCCGTTGCGCAGCCGCGCGATGGCCGCAAACTCAACCGTTGATCTAACGGAGTGACTCGAAAGGAGAAGTTCACTATGATTGGTTTAGGCATGAATCCAACTCAAACTGGTGTCAATCCTGGCCCGGAACCGGGTGGTGTCGGCGATGTTCTGTTTTATCTTGCCGATCCACCGTGTTATCCTCTGCCGGGAAACACCAATTTTATCCAGATGCTGCTTCAACCCGGAGCCCCCCTGCCCAATAACCAGGAAACTATTGTTGCCACTTTAAACCAGCCGGTTGGCGATGATAATTTCGGATGGATCTACGTTACTACCGACCCAATAGGCAAGTCGCCCCAGTATCAACACTTCATACAGATTGGGACCGAGGGCGAATTTTTGATTACTACGGTTGGCGGGCATCATAGCGACCAAAGCACCTTGCAGAATCCCATGCCGAATGGATGTCACGGAGATATCAACGTCATCTACAATCAAGGCCCCCATAGCGCCCGCCGCATCATCTGGTCTTTCCGTCCAAATGATTAGTTCCATGGTTGCTGTTGAAGGTTTCCGGGGGGAGAAGAGAAGGCTCGCGCATGAAGGCCTTTCATGGTTCGAGCCTTTTCACGAGCGTGAAGGCTCCCTCCGGTGACGTTCAACTACAATCGTAGAATCAAGAGCAATTGATGTGCGAGTAAGGACTCCCATCCTCGGTTTTCTCTTTTATTGCGCTCTTCTGCCTGGTTGGGCGGAAGAGCGGTCTATTGCCCAGCCTGCTGCCTTGATTCGGGATAGAGCTTCAGCGCCGGTGGCCATGCAGTTCAGGATGGGGCAGTCGCTCTTCTCTCTGCATGGGCCGTGGAAGTTTACCGTGGGCGATTCGCCGCTGGATCCGGCGACCCATCAGCCGCTTTGGGCCGAGCCGGGCTTTGACGACTCGAAGTGGGAGAATGTTGATCTGACGCCCAGGGAAGGCGCCATCGATCCGACGGCCGGAATCTCCGGCTATGTACCTGGCTGGACAGCCAAGGGCCATCGCGGCTATTGGGGCTACGGCTGGTATCGCATCCGTTTGCGGATCCTTACGCGGCCGGGTGAGAAGCTGGCCATCGCCGGACCCTCCAACGTGGACGACGCTTACCAGCTCTTCGTCAATGGGGCGCTGCTGGGCAGCTTCGGCAATTTCTCTCGCGGCCGGCCGGTGATCTACTACAGTCAGCCGATCATCTTTCCGCTGCCGGCGAGCGTGAACCGTAGCGAAGAATCGAAGGATGGTTCCCCGGCAGACGGCTCAATCACGGCGGAGCTGGCCTTCCGTGTCTGGATGGAACCCCACACACTCAAGCAATTGCCAGACGCGGGCGGCATCCACACCGCGCCGCTATTGGGCGACGCGGGCATATTGGCTTTGGGCTATCAATCCCAATGGCTGGAGGTGATCCGCGCCTACGCCACCAACCCGCTTGATATGGCTGTCTTTCTGCTGCTTGGGCTGGGGGCTTTCAGCTTGACCTTCTTCGACCGCACAGACCGCGTCTACCTTTGGATGGGGACGGTTTTTTTGGTGTGGACGGCGGTGTGCTGTTTGACGATGATCGGGACATGGACTCAACTCTTGGGAGGCGAGACCAGTAACGCGATCATCGCAGTCCTTCTGAATCCTCCCAGCTACGCTTGCTGGGTCATGGTCTGGTGGATATGGTTCGGGCTGCGCCGCCCGGCCTGGCTGCCAAGCGCCGCATTCGCGCTGGCCCTGCTGCTGGCTCTCTCCAATGCCCTGGGCGGAGATTTCTTCTTTTCTCTAGTTTCGCAACCGGTCAGCAACGCATTTCACATCGTCACATTGGCGGTTCGCCTGATCTTCCTGGCGATTCTGCTGTGGATTGTGGCCCAGGGAATACGCCTGCAAGGCGTGGAAGGCTGGCTGGCGCTGCCCGCCGTGGTGCTGCTTGGCATTGCGCGGTACTCGCGTGAGCTTGCATTGCTGCACATTCGAGTCGAATGGTTTCCCATGGGGGTTCAGATTAATTTAGGGGTGATCGCCAGTCT
This sequence comes from uncultured Occallatibacter sp., assembly GCA_964645305.1. Taxonomy (GTDB): domain Bacteria; phylum Acidobacteriota; class Terriglobia; order Terriglobales; family Acidobacteriaceae; genus Telmatobacter. The sequence goes on from CAZYCV010000086.1 coordinate 15,092, forward strand.
GCTGATGGCCGGGGTTCTGGTGGTGCTGCTAATGCGCAGGCTGCTGGCTTCGCTCAAAAAGCAGCGGCAGATGGCGCTCGATGTTCAGCAGGCGCAGCAGTTGCAACTGGTGATTGTGCCCCGTGAGCGGATCCGCTTTGGCAACCTGGAGATCGAGAGCCTGTACCGGCCGGCGCGGGAGGTGGGCGGAGATTTCTTCCAGATCATCCAGCATCCCACGGACGGCAGCCTGCTGATTGTGGCCGGGGATGTGAGCGGCAAGGGCCTGCGGGCGGGTATGCTGGTGGCGCTGGTGGTGGGGGCGATTCGCACGGCGGCGCAATACGAAGACGAGCCGCTTGATGTGCTGAATGCGCTGAACCAGCGCCTGTGCGGGCAGAGTGACGCGCAAGCCACCAGCCTTGCGCTGCGCATTGAGGCCACGGGCGCGGTGACGCTGGCCAACGCCGGCCACTTGCCGCCTTACCTGAATGGCGAAGCGCTGCCGATGGAGGGAGCGCTGCCGTTGGGAATGTTGACGGCAGCGGAGTTCTCGGTGATGCGTTTCAAGCTGGCAGAGGGCGACCGGCTGCTGCTGCTCTCTGACGGGATCGTTGAGGCGACCGACGCCAGCGGGCAGCTTTTCGGCTTTGAGCGCGTCCACGAACTGCTGAAGACGCAGCCCTCGATTGCCCAACTGGCGGACGCGGCGCAGGCCTTCGGGCAGGAGGATGACATCAGCGTGATCTCCGTGCACCGCGCGGTGAGCGCCGGGCTTGTATCATGAGCGTGAGGGGTTAGGGAAACAAGCGTGGACCGGGAGGTCCACGCGACAGCCGGCCAGGAGGCCGGCGCTACAGTTT
>CAZYCV010000087.1:0-15752 GCA_964645305.1 uncultured Occallatibacter sp.
CCGCGCTGGTCACCGGCGCCCCGCTCGATATTCCGGCGCTCACCCGTTTTGGAGCATGACGCAGCACCAGTCTCCAGGCAAGTCTCCGAGCCAGCGAACGCTGCTTGGTGGGGTGGTTAACGGGATACCGCGCAGATCTCCAGGCCTGCACTGTTTTGAGTGAACTTGGAGACGCACAGAAAGGCCGAATCTCACGTTTCTCCATTTGGGTGAACCGCATGACGAAGACCGTCAGAAGGGTAATCGCATTGATTGTCGCTATTCCGATTGCGGACGTAATTGACGAGCGTCTGGGAATCGCCTTTGGAACCATTTCATATTATTTCGTTGGGTCTCTTGTTTTTCTCACACTGATTGTAATCTCAATGCTCGCGGAGTCTCTCCTTGTCGGAAAGCGACTCAAAGACGGCCGCGGGAGTAATTGAACCAGGGCCTCTTGATCAGGACGCAACCTTAGCTGATTAAAAGAGGCCGAAACGAAACTGGGGTGTTAGCCCCAGTATTCAAATTTGGAGCTTTAATCATGAGCCAAACCATCACCATCGATCCAGTCACGCGCCTTGAAGGCCACGGCAAGATCACCATTCACCTCAACGACCAGGGCGAGGTGGAGAACGCGAACTTCCACGTCACACAGGTGCGCGGCTTTGAGAAGTTCTCTGAGGGCCGGCCCTTTTATGAGATGCCGGCGCTGATGGCGCGCATCTGCGGCATCTGCCCGGTCTCGCACCTGCTGGCCTCGGCCAAGGCCTGCGAGGCCATCATGGCGGTGCGCATTCCGCATACCGCCGCGCAGTTGCGCCGCATGCTGAATCTGGCCCAGATGGTGCAATCGCACGCGCTGAGCTTCTTTCATCTTTCGTCTCCGGATCTGCTGCTGGGCATGGAGTCCGACCCGATCAAGCGCAACATCTTTGGCGTGGCGGCGGCGCGGCCTGACCTGGGTCTGGCCGGCATCGGATTGCGCCGCTTTGGCCAGCACATCATTGAATTGCTGGGCAAGAAGCGCATTCATCCCGGCTGGGTAATTCCGGGCGGCGTCACCGAGCCGCTCTCCTCCGAGCACCGCGACGAGATTCTGGCCATGCTGCCCGAAGCCTATCGCAATATTCAACTTGCGCTGACCACTTACAAGCAGATCGCCGGCAACTTCAAGCCGGAGATTGAGGTCTTTGCCAACTTCCCGTCGAATTATCTTGGCCTTATCAACGAGGACGAGAGCATCGAATTCACCGACGGCGCGCTGCGGCTGATCGATCCCACGGGCAAGATCATTGAAGACGGCATCACCGCGCATCGCTTTACCGAGCAGTTTGGCGAGGCGGTGGAGGATTACAGCTACACCAAGTTCGTCTACTACAAGCCGCTTGGCTACCCGGAGGGCAGCTATCGCGTGGGTCCGCTGCCGCGGTTGAACATCGTCAAATCGATGGGCACGCCGATGGCCGACGCCGAGCTTGCGCTCTTCAAGCAGATGAGCGTGGGGCCCATCGAGAGCAGCTTCCACTATCATCATGCGCGGCTGGTCGAGGCGCTCTACGGCGTGGAGATGATCGAGCGCATCCTCACCGATCCGCTGATTCTGGACAAGCACGTGCGGGCTGTTGCCGGCGTCAACCGCCTGGAAGGCGCGGGACAGATTGAAGCGCCGCGCGGAACCTTGGTGCACAACTACAAGGTGGACGATTACGGCATCATCACCTGGGCCAACCTGGTGGTCGCCACCGGCCACAACAACAAGGCGATGAACAACGGCGTGCTGCAATCGGCCAGGGCCTACGTCAAGGACGGCAAGTTCACCGAGGGCGCGCTGAACCGCATCGAGGCCGTGATCCGCACGTATGATCCGTGCCTGAGCTGCTCAACGCACGCCTTTGGGCAGATGCCGCTGGTAGTCACGCTCGTCAGGCCCGGCGGCGAGGTTGCGGACCAGTTGATCCGGTAACCGTCGAGCACAATCCCAAAAGGAATACCGTGCCCCATCCATTTCACGTTCTTTGTGAAATGGATGGGAAACCACAAACTCATTGGAACAAATCCATAAGAAGCGCAGTTTTGAAAGGGCACGACTTCAGTCGTGCCGCCATGAAGCAGATAGTAGAATGGGCTTTAACCCCTGCGGAAATGTGAGAGATTGAATTTACATTTCCGCAGGGGCTAAAGCCCAAGTTTTTTGGGGGCAACTTTAGGCACGACTAAAGTCGTGCCCTGTTACAAAGCCTGCTTACCGAAGCGTATTTCGGCCTGTAAAGTCGTGCCCTGTTACAAAGCAAAAGGACTTTTATGACTCAACCCCAAGACCGATGCCTGATTCTCGCCTGCGGCAACACGCTGCGCTCCGATGACGGCGTTGGGCTATGGCTTGCTGAGTGGGCCATCAAGCGCTTCGCGGAGAATGCCGAAGTGCGCGTGATTGCCCGCCACCAATGGACCCTGGAACTCTCCGAGGATGTGGCCCGCGCCGAGTCTGTGCTGTTCATCGATTGCTCGGTTGATTCGCAGCCCGGATCGGTTCAACTGTCGCCGGTTGAAGCGGCTGTGCTTGAGCCGGGAATGTCCACACACCACTCCGGCGCGGCGGAGTTGCTGGCGCTGGCCCGCGACTACTACAATTCCCTTCCCCGCAATGCGCGGCAACTGACCATCGGCGCCGGGTCAACGGAGCTGGGCGAAGTCTTCAGCGAGGCGGTGACCGCCGCGCTGCCCGAAGCCTGCAAGCGGATCGAAGAGACCGTGCTGCAATGGGTTGGCGTATAAAATATTGCAGGATGAGGCGTGGACCGGGAGGTCCACGCGACAGCCGGCCAGGAGGCCGGCGCTACAAAATCGACAGCGGCTTTTAGCTCGACTCATTCACCAGCCGGCGGAGCGTTTCGCCCAGCTCGATCCAGTCGGCATTGGTAGATCCAAAGGCGGTGGGATGCGGCGTCAGGGCGAAGATCGTCCTCTCGACTCTGCGGAACTTGGCCAGAGCCGTATCCGCGCGGGGAATTTTTTCTGAGAACTCCGAGAAATTCTCCAGGGAATCATTGCGCGTCATGCCATACATGACGACAAACTGCGGGTGGTTGGAAAAAATTTTTTCGCGGAGATAGGCGAAGCGCTCCGGGCGAAAGAGGTCGGCTGGAAGATCGCGGTTGGCGTCGGTTGCGGCCAGGCCGGAGAGATGAACGATACAGGATATGCCTGCATGGCGGCCCCATCTCTCTTCCTGAAATTGCTGCCGACTTTTGTGATTCAACGTGTTCTCGGCAATCCCCCAATAGGCCCGCAGCACCAGTTGCAGCTTGATCCAGGTGGGGTTCACAATTGCATCTTCTCCCTGCATCTTGTTCTTTAGTTTGAGGATGCGCGCCATCTCCGGCAAAAAGAGGAGGCAATCGTCCAAATCGCGGCTGCCCAGAGAGCGCCAGACTTCGATCCGCTCTTTCAGGTCGCTGCCTTCATCCGGGTGCGACTCCTCCTGCGTTCCCAGGAACCAGCAGGGAGCGCTCCAGTCTCCATAGCCGTAACGATAAAAAGCCATATCGGTTTGATCGCCGCTCAAGTTCATCCGAAATCCTCAGGGTAGATCGCCGTAGGCCAATGCTACCTACAATATAGGAATCGGCAGAACGCGGAATTTCTGTAATTGCGCCATGAACTGATTGATCGTGGAAGCTCGCCGCTGTCGATTCAAGCGGTGCGGGGCGAGTTCGCGGAATGCCGTGAATGCTGTAATATCGGGGTGGGCTTCCGCCCCTGAGGAAATGACTGATGAAAAAGTTTGTTGCCGTATTCTGCCTCCTGCTCTGCGCCGCCACGTTGCAGGCAAAAGACAAGCCCAACCCTGCTGACTTCAACATCAAGATACATATCTCTGCGACTCAAATTTTACCCAGAATGAATTACTTTATTCTCTATGCAGACGCGATATTGGATGGAAAGAAAGTGAAACTTGCAATCGATAATCCCGGTCCCTCCAACAGCAAAATGCACAATCTGGCAACACCTCATATTCTTGTTCCGGGTGACTATCAGATTCGCCTCAAAAAAGATGAATCTGAAAAGGATAGCGGCTGTCTTTCTCAGGAATATGAAATTCTTCTTCCCAATGGAGATATCTGGGAATGCTGGCTTGTTGGCATCTCCGAATAGCGTAGCCGGATACTGCGATGGTGGCAGTCGTAGTTTGACGGTTACGAGAGTCGTTATTGGTTTGTGTCTTCTCATTGGCCCTCGAAATATGGCCTCATCGCAAATTTGAGGCGCCGTCCCTACGGGACTCCGGCGGCCTTCTTTGTGATCCTTTCCCACCGTTGAAACGGTGGGCTAATCAACATTGCGCCTACGGCGCGGGCGAGCTGGCGTTGTCGGCTTCTGGTTTCAAGCCTTTTTGAATTGAGTGATGGCTCCAGCGTATTTCTGGTTTGTTTGAGACTCAACGTGGACCAGGAGGTCCACATTACAGCCGGTCTGGAGACCGGCGCTACAATTTGCGGATAGGTTTTTAAGTCGTACCCTCTCAAACAGAACATTGAGGATGCTGCGCTTTGGTCGCTCAGGATGACAGTTTTTTTGGAATCACAAACAATTACGGCGGCTGCATTTGCGCAGCCGCCGTAACTGTTTCGTGAGTTTGTAAGTCCCTAGAACGCGCCGGTGGTCTGGCGGAGGCTGTAGGAGCTGAGGGTCTTGATGTAGTTGCCGCGGTCAAAGGGCGAGACATCGGGAACCGAGCGGCGGCTGAGGCAGCCACGCGTCTCCCAGAGCGAAGTGTACTCGCGCTTCTCCAGCCAGTACTGCATATCGTCGAGCACTCTCTTGATGTGCTCGATGCCGTGAATGTGCAAGGCCGATGCCATCATGGTAATGCCCGCGCCGGCCATGATGCCCTTGAGCACATCCTCGGCGGAGTGAACGCCGCCGGTGATGGCCAAGTCGGCCTTCATGTTGCCGTAGAGAATGGCCGCCCAGTGCAGGCGCGGCAGCAACTCCGAGGGCGTGGAGAAGTGCAGGGTGGGCCGCACTTCCAGCGTCTCAATGTCGAAGTCCGGCTGATAGAAGCGGTTGAAGAGCACCACGCCCTTGGCACCCGCATCCTCCAACTGGGAGACCAGGTGGGGAATGCTGGTGAACGAGCGCATCAGCTTGACCGAAACTGGCACCTTGACCGCAGAAGTAACCGCGGAGACCAGCTCCAGGAGCTGCCCTTCGAGGATAGCCGAGGTTTGGTCCTTGTTGGTAGCCAACGCGTAGGTATTCAGTTCGATGGCGTCGGCTCCAGCCTGCTCCACGTCCTGGGCAAAACGCACCCAGCCGCCGGTGGTGGCGCCGTTGAGGCTAGCCATAACGGGAATCTTGACGGCTTCCTTGCACTTGCGCAGGTGATTGAGATACACCTCCTGCGTCATGCGATAGTCGCTCAGATCGGGCAGGTAGCCAAGCGACTCGGCAAAGGAATCCGTGCCGCGCGAGAGATCCTCGTCCAGCGCCTTCGACTCCAAGGCCAACTGCTCCTCGAAGAGCGAGACCAGCACCACAGCAGCCGCGCCGGCGTCTTCCATGCGCTTGACATTGTCAATGTTCTCAGAGAGCGGCGTGCCGGAGACCACGATCGGCCCGCTCAACTTCAAACCCAGATATTGCGTTGAAAAATCAATCATTCAGCACCTCCAGCAGCCTCAGCCACCTTTTCTTTCTTATCCTCGGGCTTTTCCGGCGGAGCGATGTTCGGCGTTTCGCCACGGCCGGGCATTGCAGCCCTAGCGGAGTATACACGCCACTGGCGCTCCACGTCGTCCTGCGCCTCCACCAGCAGCTTGGCCGCCAGATCGGGATTGCTGCGCGCAAGCATAGTGTAACGCGCCTCGCGGTATGTGTACTCCTTCAATCGGATGGCAGGAGCCTTCGAGTCCAACTGGAAGGGATTCTTGCCCGATTCACGCAACTCTGGATTGTAGCGCATCAAAGGCCAATATCCAGACTGAACCGCGAGTTTTTGCTGCTCGAGGCCATGAATCAGATCGTAACCGTGAGCGATGCAACTGGCATAGGCAATGATAATCGAAGGCCCGTCGTGCGCCTCAGCCTCTTGGAAGGCCTTGGCTACATGGCTGTCGTTGCCGCCCAGCGCGACCCGCGCCACGTAGACCGAGCCGTAGCTGACGGCTTCCATCGCCAGATCCTTCTTGCTGTTCGACTTGCCGCTGGCAGCGAACTTGGCCACGGCGCCGCGCGGGGTCGCCTTGGACATCTGCCCGCCGGTATTCGAGTAGACCTCGGTGTCCAGCACCAGCACGTTGATGTTCTTGCCGGAGCCGAGCACGTGGTCGAGGCCGCCGAAGCCGATGTCATACGCCCATCCGTCGCCGCCCAGAATCCAAACGCTCTTGCGGACCAGCGAGTCCACAATCGCCAGTAAATTGCGCGCGTCAGAGGAGTCGTTGCCGGCGAGCTTGGCCTTGAGCGCCAGTACGCGCTCACGCTGCTCGTTGATCTGGGTTTCCGTCTTCTGCTCGGCAGTGAGCAGGGCGGTAACCAGTTCGTCGCCGATCACCGGAGCGAGCCGCTTGACCAGAAGCTCGGCAAAATCCTTCTGCTGGTCGAGCGCGATTCTCATGCCGAAACCGAACTCGGCATTGTCCTCGAAGAGCGAGTTGGCCCAGGTCGGTCCGCGTCCCGCAGCGTTCGAGGCATAAGGCGTGGTGGGCAGGTTGCCGCCATAGATCGACGAGCAGCCGGTGGCGTTGGCCACATAGAGGCGGTCACCGAAGAGCTGGGTGAGCAGCTTGACGTAGGCCGTTTCGCCGCAACCCGCGCAGGCGCCGGAGAACTCAAAGAGCGGCTGCAAGAGTTGCAAATCCTTGACCTGAGAGTGCGAGAGCTTGGAGCGGTCCACTTCAGGCAGCGAAAGGAAGAACTCCCAGTTGTCGCGCTCGGCAAAGCGAATCTCCGGCTGTGAGGCCATGTTGATGGCCTTCTTGCTGGCGTCGCTCTTGCTCTTCACCGGGCAAACCTCGACGCAAACGCCGCAGCCGGTGCAATCTTCCGGGGCAATCTGCAGCGTGTAGCGCTGGTCTTCCAGGCCCTTCCACTTGGGCTTGGCCCACTTGAAAGTTTCGGGCGCATTGGCCGCCGCTTCTTCGCTGTAAACCTTGGCGCGGATGACGGCGTGCGGGCAAACCATGGCGCACTTGCCACACTGAATGCACAGGTCCTTGTCCCAAACCGGGATGAATTGCGCGATATTGCGCTTTTCATACTGCGATGTGGCCGTGGGGAATGCTCCGCCGGCGGGAATCGCGCTGACTGGAAGCAGGTCGCCCTTGCCTCCGGCGATCTGGCCCAGCACGTTGCGCACAAACTCGGGCGCTTTGCTGTCAATCGAGGGAATCAGATCGAAACTGGAGTCGGCTGCCGCGGGAACCGCAACCTTTTCCAAGTGCTCCAGAGCCGCGTCGACGGCGGCAAAGTTCTTGGCCACAACCGCCTCGCCGCGCTTGCCGTAGGTCTTTTTGATTGCCTTCTTGATCTGCGCAATCGCCTCTTCACGCGGAAGAACGCCGCTGATGGCAAAGAAGCAGGCCTGCATGATGGTGTTGATGCGCGTGCCCATGCCCACCTTGCGCGCCACCGCGTTGCCGTCGATCACGTAGAACTCGATCTTCTTGCGGATGATCTCCAACTGCGTGGTCTTGGGCAGATGCTCCCAGACCTCGGAGGCAGGGTAAGGCGAATTGAGCAGGAAGACCGCTCCGGGCATCGCCGCTTCCACCGCGTCCATCTTTTCCAGGAAGCTGAAATTGTGGCAGGCCACGAAGCTGGCGCGGGTAATCAGATAGCTCGAGCGGATCGGGTTCGGCCCAAAGCGCAGGTGCGAGGTGGTCATCGAGCCGGACTTCTTCGAGTCATAGACAAAGTAGCCCTGGGCAAAGTTGTCGGTCTCGCTGCCGATGATCTTGATCGAGTTCTTGTTGGCGCCCACCGTGCCGTCCGAACCCAATCCGTAGAAGAGCGCGCGGACGGTCTTGGGATCTTCGGTCGAGAAGCTGGGATCGTAGGTCAGGCTTGAGTGCGAGACGTCGTCGTCGATACCGATGGTGAAATGGTTCTTCGGAGCCGACTTCAGCAGCTCGTCGAAGATGCCCTTGACCATCGCCGGGGTGAATTCCTTGGACGACAGGCCATAACGTCCACCCACAACCTTGGGCTTGGCGGCGAAGGGCAGCTCGGCTTCCTTCTCGGCCAGCACCGTCACGATGTCCATGTAGAGCGGCTCGCCGGTTGCGCCAGGCTCCTTGCAGCGATCCAGAACGGCAATCGACTTGACCGTCGCGGGCAGAGCCTTCAGGAAGGCGCTCGAATCAAAGGGCCGATAGAGGCGAACCTTGACCATGCCAACCTTTTCGCCGGCCTTGACCATGGCGTCCACGGCCTCTTCAGCGGCTTCAGCGCCAGAGCCCATCAGCACAATCACGCGCTCGGCATCCGGCGCGCCGTAGTAGTCAAACAGATGGTAGGAGCGGCCGGTCTCGACCGCAAAGCGGTCCATCACCTGCTGCACAATGCCCGGAACGGCGTTGTGGAAGGGCGTGCAGGCTTCGCGCGCCTGGAAGAAAACGTCCGGGTTCTGCGCGGTGCCGCGGATGATCGGGCGGTCAGGGCTGAGCGCGCGCTGGCGATACTCGATGATGTACTTGTCGTCCACCAGGGCGCGGATGGTCTCGTCGCTGATGGGCTCGATCTTGCCGACTTCATGCGAGGTGCGGAAGCCGTCAAAGAAGTGGATGAAGGGGATACGCGATTCGAGCGTGGCGATCTGGGCCACCAGAGCCAGGTCAGCTACTTCCTGCACTGAGTTCGAGGCCAACATCGCCCAGCCGGTCATGGCGCAGGCCATCACGTCGCTGTGATCGCCAAAGATGGACAGCGCATGGGTGGCCAGCGTGCGGGCGGTTACGTGCATCGTCGCCGGGGTGAGCTCACCGGCAATCTTGAACATGTTGGGAATCATCAGCAGCAAGCCCTGCGAGGCGGTGAAGGTGGTGCCAAAGGCCCCAGCCTGCAACGCGCCATGCAGCGCGCCGGCCGCGCCGCCTTCGCTCTGAAGTTCTTCCACAATGGGCAATGCGCCCCAAATGTTTTTCTTGCCCTCAGAGCGCCACTGATCGGCCCACTCGGCCATCGGCGACGAGGGGGTGATGGGGTAGATGGCGACAACTTCGGTGAGACGATAGGCTACAGAGGCCGCGGCCTCGTTCCCATCCAGGATTACCATGGTCTTTTCACTCATTACTGCTCCCTCATTGCGCGGCCGGCGGAATTCAGACCGCTACTTCAGAGTCTCTTCGATGGGCCTGCAAGCCGCTGTGATGCATAACACATCAAGGGAGTGGAATCCCATATCGTGCGATTAAATTCTTTTAATAGAGGAGTTCACAACTCTTTTCGTCTCCAAACCTTTCTGCCGGTCGGAATGGTTTGGTTCACCGGGTTGGCTCAAGGTTACCGGTCAATAAAGGAATAGGTTGCTCAAAACAATAGGTGGCGCCGACATCTCAATAAATAGCTCCGACATCTCAATATATAGCGCCGACTTCACAATCGGTAGCGCCGACCTCACAATAAGTAGCGCCGACCTCCCGGTCGGCTGTTGCGTGGACCTCCCGGTCCACGCCGCAACTTCATTCCCCCGCATCAGCCCGTGTGCTACCCCAAGAACATCCCCGCAATCGAAGCCGAAATCAGATTGGCCATGGTTCCGGCCAGCATGGCGCGGACGCCCAGATGCGCCAGCTCGTTGCGCCGCTCGGGAACCAGCGCGCCGATGCCGCCGATCTGCATTCCGATCGAGCCCAGATTGGCAAAGCCGCAGAGCGCAAAGGTGGCGATGATGAACGAGCGCGGAGCCAGAGAGGCCTTCTGCGCGCCCAGATGGATGTACGCAATCACCTCGTTGAGCGCCATGCGCGTGCCCAGCAGATCACCGATGGCGCCGCAATCGTGCCAGGGAACGCCGATCAGCCAGGCCACCGGGGCAAAGAAAAAGCCCAGAATCTGGCCCAGGCTGGCCGGAAGCCAGTGCAGATAACTCATGCCGTGCGCCCAGCCCAGCAAGCCATCGAGCAGCGCCACCAGCGCCAGAAAGCTCACCAGCATGATGGCCACGTTGAAGGCCAGCCGTCCGCCGTCGATGGTGCCGCGGGCAATTGCGCCGATCAGGTTCTCGTCTTTGTGCAGTTCATCCTTGGGGATCACCACGCGGCCTTCGGTGGCCGGCGTTTCGGTCTCCGGGACCAGCATCTTGGCCACCAGAATCGTCCCCGGCGAGGTCATGATGACGGCGGCCAGCAAGTGCTCCGGCGCAACGCCTTGCGCAATGTACATGGCCATGATGCCGCCGGAGACGTGCGCCATGCCGCTGGTCATGATGGTCATCAGCTCGCTGCGCGTGGCTCCTTTGAGAAAGGGCCGGATGGTCAGCGGCGCTTCGGTCTGGCCCATGAAGATCGACGCGGCGACGTTCATGCTCTCCGCGCCGCTGATCCGCATCGTTTTCAGCATCACCCAGGCCAGCGCGCGAATCACCAACTGCATTACGCCGATGTGATAGAGCACCGCGAAAAAAGCCGAGATGAAGATGATCGTCGGCAGCACCTGGAAGGCGAAGATCGAGCCCATTGAGCCGGTGGGAATGCCGAGCGGGCCAAAGAGCACCTGCGTCCCGGCGTACGTCGTGGCCAGCATCGCCTTCACCACTCCGCCGGCCCACTCCAGCGCCTGCTCGCCGTAACTGAAGCGCAGCACGCAAAAGGCAAAGAGCAGTTGCAGTCCCAACCCCCAGGCCACCGTGCGCCAACGGATGCGCCTGCGGTCGGTCGAGCCAAGCCACGCGGCCAAAAGCACAACAAGAATTCCCAGCACTCCCGTAAATCGAACCAAAGCAGCGCTCCTTGAAGAACCGTGAACTTCATTCATTGTAGGGCCAAGAAACCTTGGATGGCGTCCATATTGCTTTCGTTTGTTTTGTCTTCCAATCTAGACGCAGAACATTATGCATAGAGGACGAGTCAGCGCACAGGACTCCGCCGGAGCGACTGACTCCAATCTCGCAGGTTTGGGGCAGTCAGGAAGATACCCGCCTTCCTATGACCGCGGCGCAGCGGAATGAACTTGATCGTCGCCTTGCCACTCTTAATGAAGACCGTCGCGAGGGCATCACCTGGGCGGTGTTGATGGCCACGCTTGAGTTGCGTTTTCTGGTTTCAAGACTGTTTGAATTGAGCGATGGCGAAAGCGTATTTCTGTATGGATTGAGACTCAACGTGGACCAGCAACGTGGACCAGGAGGTCCACGTTACAGCCGGTCTGGAGACCGGCGCTACATTTTGCGGACGCTACAATTCGCGGACGCTACAATTCAGGGACGCTACAATTCGCGGATAAGCGTTAAACGCATTCATTCGGCGTGTGAGCACTGCTCCGCCGTCCATTTCGCCGGTAGCAGTTATGGCGCAAAGCTATCGACTATGGCGCAAAGCTATCCACGCTGAGGCCGATCACTGACGGCGCATTGGTATTGTCCTGGAAGATGATCGTACCCGGCGTTGCCTGGTTGACGCTGGCGCTGGGCGAAAAATAAAAGCTGCCGATGTTGAAGGCGTTGGTGGCCTGTTGCACGCCGCTTTGAATCTGCGAAACCATCGACGGGGAGCCGCTGACCGTGACCACGCGCTTGAAGGCCACCAGAATCTGCGAGGCCCGACTGCTTAAGAATCCTCCCGGGCCAAGGATTGTTTTGCCGGCCAGCGCGGAGGCAGGATCGATGCGGTTATAAAACGCACTGAGGATGGCTCCGGAAAACCACCTGGAGGGTTGAATGGAGAACATCTGCGCCGTTTGTGCCTGGAAGCGGATGGTGGCCGCACTGCTGACCGCGGGCGCGCCGCCGAGGCTGGAGTCCGCAACGGAGGCCGATGACCCAAGCTTGCTCCGATTCCTGACGACCGGTTGAACGACGACGATGGGATGATTGTCGAAGCCGAAGAAGGGCGGTGAAGCATCGCCTTCCGGCGCCGGCGCCGCTTCGACCGCGCTTTGAAGCAGCGACGCCTTGCCGGCTGTCTTCGCATTCATCAGCGTCACTCCAGCCGAGACGGGCGCAGCCGGAGGAATGTTCAGCGTAAAGTCGATCTGCGGCGCCATGCTGCGCGAAACGGATTGCAGACTGGCCATCAGAAAATCGTTCAATCCAGGCGAGATGGCATAGCCCGGCCAACTGTTTCCGCTGGCGTCGGACATCTGGTAGAGAAGCTGATTGGCGCGCGCCTGCGTGATGGTGGCGGCATCCGCCGAGGAGACGGACAGGCTATTGAGAAACAACGAATATGAGTCCGACAGGCTGGAGCCCGGCTGGTAAAACTTTCCGGCATTGGCCGGCATCGGATCGGCCCATGAGAAGACCTTGGAGGGGATGGGCGTTCCTTTGCCGGTGGGCTGGGTAAGCCCGGTGTAGTCCATGATCTCCCAATCCGCAATGGCCAATCCGCTGCTGGCCTCAAAGGTCGCCGGATTAACGGCCAGAATGCCGACTTGCTGGAGTCCATACACGAACAACTGCCACATACTTTGATTCATGCCACGCACTCCCAGGATGTTACAGGTCGGTTACTTATCGCAAAAAAGATTTTATATAAAGCGAAAGAGAGAGGCCGGACCTCTGGGAAAGAGGTCCGGCCCGTGGCTTAGGGCTTCAGGTTCTGCGGCACAATGCCAATTACCTTGGGCGCATTGGTGTTGTCCGTGATGGTTACCGAAAGGCCATCCGAGGACCAGGCCACATCTGCTTTGGAGTATTGGCTGCCCTGGCTGACCGAGGCCGACCCGCTCCAGAAGAAGCCGCCAACACTAAAGCTGGCCTGGGACTGCTGCGAGAAGGCGCTCTTCAGTTGCGACATTGTCTGTGTCGATCCGGAGAGCGTAATGGTGCGCTTGAAGGCGACGTAAATCTGCGCGGCCCGGAGGTTCAGCAGACCGCCTTTCCCGAAGAGCGGCTTGTTGGCGAAGGCCGAATTCGGCGAGATCTTGTCGTGGAATCCCTTGATCATCGCGGCGTTGAACCAGGAGCCGGGGGTGACGCTGAACTGGGTGAGAGCCTGTGCCTGGAACCTCAACTTGAGGTTCTGAGCAAAGGAGCTGTAGTCGCTGGAACTGCTCGATTGTGCGTAGGACGCCGAACCGCCCCAGCAGAAGTAATTGCCGGAGACGGAGGTGTTCAGATAGCTGCTGTCTTGATACGAGCTGGATTGCGCCTGGCTCAGGTCGATGGTGAAATCCACTTGAGGCGGTTTGGAACTGGTCACTGACTGAAGCGCGCTGACGAACCAGTCATTCAAGCCTGGATTGACGGTGTAATACGGCATGGAGATGCCGGTCGCCGGATCCACAATACCATTGCCCGCCGAGGCGCTGAGCGAAGCCTTGGAGAGAGCGGCGCTGATGGTGGCGTAGTCCGGCCCGCCAACCGCTTGCAGCGCGGTCAGATAATTGGTGTTGGCTGCGGCCACATTGCTCTGATCGCCGGCAATGGTCGATTGCCAGTTCTGGTTATACCAGTCGTTGAAACTGGTTTGCGAGGCCGGCGGAATGCTGGCCTGCGCGGCGTTGAAGGTTCCCCAAGCGGTGAACATCGCCAACTGGTCCGCGGCCAATTGGGCGCGCGCGGCCTTCAGATTGACCGCATAACCATCGGCAATCTGCTGCTGAGCGGGATCGCCGCCCGTGAGCTTGATGGCGTTGAGGAACGCCACGTAATTGTTATAAAGCCCGTCTCCGGGCACATAGGTCTGGCTCCATAGCGGCATCGCGTCAGCCCAAGACTCGAGCCCGGGAACGTTGGGGTCGCCCGGCTTGGCATTCGGATTGCCGGCGGGCAGGCCCGTGGTATTCATCACTTGCCAGTTCGCCAGCGCCAAACCATTGGTCGCCACGAATTGGGTTGGGTCGGCTTGCAACCCGCCTTGCGATAACAGCGTGTTGACAAACAACTGCCATAACTTTGCATTCAAATCAGCTGGCATGGTAGATCTCCTTTTTATTCAGTTGGTTAAACCAGCAATCGCCGGTTTGGGGAAATAGCGGAAGCTCCGCCGCGGCTTCCATCCGGCCCTGAACGTGTGTTCAGGGGGTAGACGGACCGGCACAGCTCTGCACAACGCAAAGCTGCGTTTGTTGAGACTGTTCACCCAAGACGACAGAAGGTCACCTTGGGTTCAGGTTTTTCACTGCCACATCTTCGATCCGCCCTGAACGTGCGTTACAGGAGGGAAAAAACGGATCGACACGCCACTGCACGATGCAGGAATGTGTTGGAGGGCCTTTCAAGAGGATGACAGGCCGCCAAGGCGTTACCTTGGGTAACCTTCCTCATGGTAGAAATTACCCATAAATCAACATCGAGGTAACCGCTGCGAGTATACTTGTACCCGATAGTCACACTTGTCAAGAGGAAAATATCAGAAATCTAAAAATTTACAATTCCCCTTCCCTGATCCCTGTTCCCTGTTCCCTGCTCCTTGTTCCCTCCCCTTACCGCTCACGCCAGTAATTCGCCCGCGCCACAATCCGCGCGCCGTAATCGTCCACTGTGCGCACGCGGATGGAATGCAGGCCGGGCGTGGGATCGGAGGGGCTGAAGGTGATCAGATAGCGGTTGTGGGCGTGCTGCGCGCTCTCGACGACCCGCTCCTCGAAGCCTTTGTCGCCGGTGAAGGCATGGTACTCGCCGCCGCTCATCCTGGCTAGTTCCTTGCTCACATTCTTTTTGAAGGCAGGAATAATCATGGCCACAGTGGAAACGATATTCAGCGCCCGGTCGTCGCCACTGTCTTTGATGTCGTGGCTCAGTTCGGCGAGCGCGGGCGAAAACGAGACGCTCAGCACCAGCACATCCGAGCCGCCGATCTTGGCAATCAACTGCGTCGGCTTGGTGTGCTTTGAGCCGTGGTCGCGCTCTTCGCTGACCAGCAGCAGCACGCGCCGATACTCCTTGGGCTGGGTCTCCAGCAGATCGACGGCGTAGCTGACGGTATCCAGAATCGCCGCGCCGCCTGCGCCCGGCTGCAAGTTTTTGAGCGCGTCGTTGATCTCTTCGCTATTGCGCGTGAAATCGCGGAGCAGGCGGGGCTTCGAATCAAAACCCACCAGCGCAGCCTGGCTGCGGTGATCGGCCAGAAAGAGATCGAGCAGCGAGCCGAGCTTGGCCAGCTTGTCGAACTCCAGCACGCTCACACCGCCCTGCTCGACGGCGACGACCAGGGCCACGGGGGCTGTATCCATCTCCTCCTGCACGCGAATCTTTTGCGGCACGCCGTTGTCTTCCAGGATGAAGTCCTTTTGCTTGAGGCCGTAGATCACGCCGCCGCCGCGCTTTTCGACGAGCGTGGGAACCAGCACTTCGTTGGCCGTCATGCGCAGCGTGGTGAGGGCGGGAGCGTCGTGGCCTGGAAGCGCCTGCGGCGGCTCAATCGGCGGCAACTGCTGCGCGCTGAATGAGGCCGCAGTCAACAACACGAGAGGAAGAAGCAGGGATTGGTTGCGCAGGTTACGGTATCGCATACAAGGACAGTTTACCGCGAACCGGTCTGAGAGATGTCAAGCGCCGGAGCGCCTGATAGAAGCGTGGACCGGGAGGTCCACGCCACAGCCGGCCAGGAGGCTGATTACATGACAGCGCCGGCTCCCCTCCAACCGAGTAGACTGGTTGCGTGTAA
>CAZYCV010000088.1:0-15330 GCA_964645305.1 uncultured Occallatibacter sp.
GACCGAGGCCACCCGCCTACGAACTTGTAGCGCTGGCCTCCTGGCCGGCTGTGGCGCGGACGTCCCCGTCCGCGCTCCATACCCAAGTCCAGTTCTTCAAACCTGCTTTGACGGGGTTTTCGACCACGTACCGGATGGCGCGGTTGAGTTCGTCTCCATTGCGAATCAAGCGGTCGTAGTACTCTCGCTGCCAGAAATGGCCTTTGCGACCGAGCGCCTGGTTGGCGATTTTCGCCGAAAAATTCTTCCAGGTTTTAACAACCTTCGCTAGCTCCTGGCCTGGGAAGAGTCTCACGACAACATGAACATGATTGGGCATGATGCACCAAGCTATGAGCCTGTAGCGCTTGCCCTCATGGAAGCGCAAGGCCGCAGTCATCGTTCCGGCAACACGCATATCGAGGAACGGGCAGGAACCTGCGCCACGGTCGAAGTATTCTTCAATGCGGGTATGGCTGTATTCTGCGAGCAGTGCTTTCTGTTCGGGAAGTAAATTCGCGATGATCTCTTTGGCAGATTCCAGGATACGATGACGTTCGGCTATTTTTGCGAGGACGGCATGGGGAAGTGAATCGGCGAGATGAAAGGTGAGGAAGTAAAGGCCGTCTTCTTTTTCCCAGTGAGGAAGGCGTCCCCGATTGCGAATGTGGACTTCGCCGTAGCACGGCTGGACGGCGCCTTGAATGTATGCGGAAGTGTGGTCTTGCGCCATGGGAGAGATTTTACTCCGGTCAGCCGGGCGCGGACGAGGACGTCCGCGCTACAGCCGACCGGGAGGTCGGCGCTACATTTCTACTTCGGCGCCACATTTCGGCTAGAGTATTTTACGGCAATTTCTGTTTAGCTGCACCCGCTGGTGGAGCCGCAGCTCATGCAGCGGTAGCAACTGCCGTTGCGGACCATGATGGCTCCGCAGGTGGAGCAACTGGGGGCGTCGCCCATCTCGTACATGTCGCGCATGGCGTCGGCGGCGTGGAAGATGCCGCGGTCGGCCATGGTTTGCTCGCTGGGCGGGTTGGCGTCGTAGGACGGTGTACCTTGGGGGTCGGGTGCGATGCCGCCGCCGGAGACTCCCTGGCTGCTGATGGCGGAGCTGGTGGATGAGTTGAACTGCTTGGACGCCTGCTCGGCTTGCTTGCTCTTTTCGATGGCCGCGATCTCTTCCGCCTCGTTCTCCGGGATCATGGTGGGCGGAGCGGGCAGTTGCTCGGCGTGCGGGGTGAGGCTGGCAAAGAGCGAGAGCTGCGTGCCGGAGAGGAAGCGCAGATTGAGCCACTTGAAGATGTAATCCATCAGGCTCTTGGCGTAGCCGATCTGCGGATTGCCGGTCCAGCCGGAGGGCTCGAAGCGGGTGTGGGCGAATTTCTCGCAGAGAGTCTTGAGCGGTACGCCGTGCTGCAGAGCGATAGAGACCGAGGTGGCGAAGGCATCCATCAGGCCGGAGATGGTCGAGCCTTCCTTGGCCATCTTGATGAAGATTTCGCCCGGCTGGCCGTTGGGATAGAGGCCAACGGTGAGGTAGCCCTCGTGGCCGGCGATGCCAAATTTGTGAGTGATGGAGGCGCGCTCGTCTTGCAGGCGATGGCGGACGGCGCGGGGCGGAGCGTTGAGATCCTGCTCCAATGGCTTGTTCTCCTCCGTGGCCTGGGAGGCAGAGGAGGGCTGAAGCACCGGCACGGCGGCGGCTTTGGCAATCTCGTCCAAGAGATGCTGGACGGATGCAGCGGCCAGAATGACCGACTTGGAGATGACTTCGAGCTTTTCTGCCGGCTTGTCGGCCAGGGCCTTCAGGTCGGCGGCGGCGGCCGGCTGTCCGGCGATCAGTTGGGCAAGAACGCGCGTTGCAGCGGCATCCAGCGGCGAAGGCTCACGCTTGGCTTCGTCCATGCTGACGTTGAGCGGCTGTGTGCCTTTGGAGCCGTCGCGGTAGATGGCAACCGCCTTGATGCCCTGACGCCAGCTCTCGGCGTAGGCCTCGGCAACGTCCTCGACGGTGGCCTGGTTGGGCAGGTTGACGGTCTTGGAGATGGCGCCGGAGAGGAAGGGCTGGGTAGCGGCCATCATCTTGATGTGGCCCATGTAATGGATGGAGCGGGTGCCTTTGGAGGGCTTGAAGGAGCAATCGAAGACGGGCAGGTGCTCCGGCTTGATGCCGGGCGCGCCTTCGATGGTCCCGGTGGCGTCGATGTAGCTGACGATGGCGTTGACCTCATCACTGGCGTAGCCGAGCTTGAAGAGGGCCTCGGGGACGGTGTTGTTGACGATCTTGATCATGCCGCCGCCGACCAGCTTCTTGTACTTGACCAGGGCGAGGTCCGGCTCAATGCCGGTGGTGTCGCAGTCCATCATGAAGCCGATGGTGCCGGTGGGCGCAAGGACGGTGGTCTGGGAGTTGCGATATCCGTAGCGCTCACCGTAGACCAGAGCCATATCCCAGCACTCGCGGCTGGCGTCGATGAGGGCGTCAAGCTGCGGCACGGCGAAGGGCTCGCCGGATTGGCGCGACTTGCCGATGTTGTTGACCTCGGCACGATGCATACGGATCACATCGAGGAACGGCTCGCGGTTGACGTAGAAGCCGGGGCAGGCGCCGCCCTGACGATCGGCGTCCGCGGTGAGCGGAGTGGCTGGGGTGATCGGCGGGCAGTTGGCGGCGACGATGGACGACTGGAGGTAGGCCTGGCCGGTGAGGATGGCGGTGAAGGCGGCAGCCAGATCGCGGCCGGTGGCCGAGTCGTAAGGCAGGCCAAAGGCCATCAGCAGCGCGCCCAGGTTGGCGTAACCCAGGCCGAGCGGGCGGTAGTCGTGCGAGTTGCGGGCGATGGACTGCGTCGGATAGCCGGAGTTGTCCACTAGAATCTCCATCGCGGTGATGACCACAGAGATCGAGTGCCGGTAGGCAGGAATGTCAAAGCTGCCCGCGGGCGTGACGTACTTCATCAGATTGAAGCTGGCCAGGTTGCAGGCCGAGTTGTCCAGGAACATATACTCCGAGCAAGGATTGGAGGCGTTGATGCGGCCGGAGTTCTTGCTGGTGTGCCACTTGTTGATGGTGGTGTCGAATTGCAGGCCGGGGTCGCCGCAAAGCCAGGTGGCCTCGGCGATCTTGCGCATAATGTCGCGGGCCTTGTAGGCGTCCACGGGCTGATGGTCCTTGACGGTGTAGGTGGAGTAGGTGCCGTCTGCCTCGTAGGCGCGCATAAACTCGTCGCTGACGCGGACGGAGTTGTTGGCGTTTTGAAAGAAGATGGAGGAGAAGGCCTCGGAGTCGGGCCCGCTGCCGTCGTAACCGGCCTTGATGAGCGAGTGCGCTTTGGCCTCTTCTTTGGCCTTGCACTCAATGAAATCAAGAATATCCGGGTGTTCGACATTCATGATGGCCATCTTGGCGGCGCGACGGGTTTTGCCGCCGGACTTGATGACGCCGGCAAAGGCGTCAAAGCCGCGCATGAAGCTCAACGGCCCCGAGGCCGTGCCGCCACCGGAGACGGACTCCTTGCTCGAGCGCAGAGAACTGAAGTTAGTCCCGGTGCCGGAGCCGAATTTGAAGAGCAGAGCCTCGGTGCGCGCCAGTTCCATGATGCCGGCCATGGAATCTTCGACCGAGTTGATGAAGCAGGCCGAGCACTGCGGATTGTGGTAGCCGGAGGCGGAGTAGCGCACGCCGCCGGTGGAGGGGTCCCAGTGCCAGTTCTGGCCTTCCGCGTCCGGCTCCAGGCGGTCGCAGCCCACGTTGAACCAGACCGGCGAGTTGAAGGCCACCTTCTGCGTCAGCAGCATGTGCGCCAGTTCATCGTGGAAGATGCCGGCATCCTCGCGGGTGGCAAAGTAGCCGTCCTTGATGCCCCAATCGCGGATGGTCTCGGCAACGCGGGCCACGAGCTGGCGGACGCCGGTCTCGCGCTCCGGCGAGCCGAGCCTGCCGTGCAGGTACTTGGAGGCAACGATGTTGGTGGCAGTCATTGACCAATCGACGGGCACCTCGACCTCCTTCTGCTCGAAGATGGTGTTGCCCTTCTGGTCGGTGATGGAGGCGGTGCGCTGCTCCCACTGAAGCTCGTCGTAGGGGGAGACGCCCTCGGTGGAGAAGCGGCGGGTAAAGATCAGGCCGCGCTGGGTGTGGGCGGCAGGGGCGGGGGTGGAAGTTTGGGTTTGAAGCTCGTTCATGTAATCCTCACAATCAACTAAAGTCGGTGATTCTCCAGCTACCTCCGGCACAGATCATCCTGGAGGTGCGGAGAGAAATCTTGGTCAACGAACCGGAAGCGGGGAATGAAACAGTACCGCGAGTGATCTTCGCTCAGCGGCTTGGTTTGGCCTGTCACACAGGCTTTCGTTAAAATCCGTGAAGTGCCGCAGATGCAAAAATACCGCTGTCTGTGGTGCTTGTCAACAAAAAACCACAACATATTGTATTTTGCTTACAATTGAAGCATCTACCTTCCAAACAAAGGGAGTTGGCTGTGGAAAGCGCGGAAGCGCCTTGCAGGGCGCGGAGTCGGGCTTCCGTATCGGCACAACCACCCCGGCAAGCCATCGATTGCCCGGAGGTTACTCTTCTGGTTCAAGGCTAGTCCTCTGCGGGAGCGGGGGCAAGGGGTAGCAGCGGTGCAGATGTGGAGATTCGGGGACGGATTTTTGTGTAAAGGAGTGGTTTATGCAGCATTTCACACTGAGTCTGGGATATTTGTTCTCTGCGGCAGTCCGTATTCCGCCCGAATCCGCTCGAAAACTCCAGGCTCGGCATCTCCGCTGGCAAGTCCTTCTTCGATTGCGGCCCGAAGCGCGGCCATCTTTTCCTGGTACTCCTGCTCTTCCTTTTCCATTCCACGCAGGGCCGCGCGCATCACTTCGCTGGCGTTGGCATAGTCTCCGGACTCGACCTTGGCGGTGATGAACTGATCCATCTTTTTTGTCAGGCTGACGTTGCGTGTAGGCATAAGGGCACCTCTGCATCGAGTCTAGTATTTTTTGGCCAACTTTGCCATAGGCACCTGCGGTACGGCAGTTGCTCGCTATTCGCTCGCATTGGGTTCGTGGATTCCCAGGTCCCAAAAACGGGACCTGGGGCACCCAAAGTCGAGGATGAAACGAAGGATCGAGTCAATTGCCTATTTGACCAGCACCAACTGCTGCTGGTCGGTGGCGGCTAGCTTTTGGTAGTAGTCGCGCAGGGCGGGGTACTCCTTGGGGTCGAGCAGCATAAAGGCGCGGGCGAAGACGTGCTTGATCTCGATGCTTCCAGCGCCGGGGGTGGTCTTCACGATCAATTGAGCGTGCCCCTCCCAGGGCAACTGCGCCGCCTGCGGAGCGCTCTCGACGGTGTAACCGGCAGGCAGGTGGAAGACCGCGTCGTCGATCACCTGTTCTGCGTAGTGCAAGTCGACGGCAGCCGTGCGCTTCTCCTCGGCGACAAACTGCGGGCGCGCGCCGGTGGAGAAGAAAAAGGCAGGCAGCATCAGGCGCTTGCCGGTGGTGGTTCCCAACTGGCCGGAGACCTTCAATGTGGCAGTGAGGAAGTCGGCCGGGTTGTCGAGACCCTGAATCTTGTCCACCTCTCCGGTGACACCTTGCGGCAGCAATCTGGTCAGGGATTCGTTAAGCTGGCGCTTGACCTCATCCACATCCGAGGTGAGGTTGAGCTGGCGATAATGAAGCGCCACGGGGCCGTTCATGATGAGGGCTACGCTTCCTGTGATGCCGCCCTGCGCATCGACGGTCAAGTCAGCCTTGTGCGCGGTGATGGCGTCTTTGGTCAAGTTGGAGGGCGTGTAGACCGGCCCTTTGACGTTCTGCTGAATGCCGCCGGTTAGAGTATGCTTCCAATCCAACTGGCCGAAGGGACAAAACTTCGAGCCGGGATCGAGGTAAATGTCTTTGCCGTCGAGGTGAAGAACCACCAGTAGATCATCCAACTGGCGCATGGAAAGGTATTTGGCATCGAAGATCGATTGGTCGCGATTGACAACCATCAATCCATCGGCTTTCAGGCCAACACCGCGGGCCAGCGCCAAATAGAGTGCAGCAATATCATTAGCCGATCCGCTTTTCTCGGCCCAAATATCCAGAACTTTTTCTGTCTCCTGTTTGAGATGGAGTTGTTTACGTTCATTTTCTGTTTTAGTGCGTGAAAAGTCTGTATTGTCCAGTCTCTGCACAGCCTCATAGAGCATACGCGCTGTAGCATCGGGTGTCATTGCTCCTGCGGTAATTTCTCTAGCAGCACTATCGATCTCCTTACTTTCATGGACAAACTCATTCAACTTCCTGGACCAGTTCTGACCTTCATTGTCCCAAAAGATTTCAGGAATTTGAAACTGTGTCTCATAAAACAGAACTTCATATCTTTGACTTTCCATGGGAGGTGAATTCTCCTCATGATTGAAGGCAGGTACATCTTGTATGTCTAATGAGTAGTCGCCTTTCAAGCTCTGAACAACCTTGGACCCTAAGGGTAGCTTCTGGGTATAAAAATAGCTACTTCTAGCGATGTGCCCAGAAAAATTACTAGCCATATTCAAGGAAAACGGATTGAAATGATAATAAGCTTTATGGACAAAGATGTCTTTTTGGATAATCCAATTTGGAATGACTTCTGATTGATTTACTGTCCAGCGATATTCTAGTATGCTGCCCACTTCGACGCTTGGCAACGTAAATACTGCCACTTTCACTTTGGTCCCACGATTCTTAAAGACAAGCAAATCGGAGGCCTTGCCAACAAGGGGAATCACTGTGCCGTCCGAATGTATGGTGCGCCCTTCTATCTTCGGGGTAGAGTCACGAACTGCGTCATAAGGAACTTCGATAGTGGCCCACTCTTTGCCCTTTTCGGTAAGCACCTTGATTCGAGCGTATTCAGAATAGTATTGGTTGCCGTTGTCTGTCTCCAACTGGAAGTACAGAAAAACAGCCGAAGCGCCCGGAGCTTTAGGGTCCGAGGTCATCTGCAGCTCCTCTTCTGTGGGTTGCTGAAACTTCTGAGCTTTGCTTGTTAGCGGCAGTGACAAAGTCGAGATTGCCAGAGCTATGCAAAAATAAAATCGAATAGACATGGTTCTTCCTCTTTCATGCCAAATATTGTGTTGGTTAACATCGGCATTGCGATCCAAACTAACTTCAAAATACTGAAACACTTTAATGAATCAATGGCGTGAGCCAATGCCCACGCCGTTGACTCGTTCTGTACCCAAAAGCTCTATTTGACCAGCACCAACTGCTGCTGGTCGGTGGCGGCTAGCTTTTGGTAGTAGTCGCGCAGGGCGGGGTACTCCTTGGGGTCGAGCAGCATAAAGGCGCGGGCGAAGACGTGCTTGATCTCGATGCTTCCAGCGCCGGGGGTGGTCTTCACGATCAATTGAGCGTGCCCCTCCCAGGGCAACTGCGCCGCCTGCGGAGCGCTCTCGACGGTGTAACCGGCAGGCAGGTGGAAGACCGCGTCGTCGATCACCTGTTCTGCGTAGTGCAAGTCGACGGCAGCCGTGCGCTTCTCCTCGGCGACAAACTGCGGGCGCGCGCCGGTGGAGAAGAAAAAGGCAGGCAGCATCAGGCGCTTGCCGGTGGTGGTTCCCAACTGGCCGGAGACCTTCAATGTGGCAGTGAGGAAGTCGGCCGGGTTGTCGAGACCCTGAATCTTGTCCACCTCTCCGGTGACACCTTGCGGCAGCAATCTGGTCAGGGATTCGTTAAGCTGGCGCTTGACCTCATCCACATCCGAGGTGAGGTTGAGCTGGCGATAATGAAGCGCCACGGGGCCGTTCATGATGAGGGCTACGCTTCCTGTGATGCCGCCCTGCGCATCGACGGTCAAGTCAGCCTTGTGCGCGGTGATGGCGTCTTTGGTCAAGTTGGAGGGCGTGTAGACCGGCCCCTTGACGTTCTGCTGAATGCCGCCGGCCATCAGATGCTTCCATGACAATTGGCCGAAGGGGCAGAGCTTCTCGCCGGGATCAAGGTAAATATCCTTGCCGTCGATGTGAAGAACCACCAGCAGCGTATCAAGTTGCGAGAGCGACAGATAAGCAGGATCGAAGAGCCGCCAGTTCCGATCCGCCACTTGAAGGCCATCCACACTCAATCCCGCATCGCGCGCCAGAGCCATGTAGAGCGCTGCGATGTCGTTGCTGGAGCCGCTCTTTTCGTTCAGCACGTCCTGCGCCTTGGTCAGCTCCTTTTTGAGATGCAGTTGCCTGCGTTCGCTTTCGGATTTGGCGCGCGAGTAGTCGGTATTATCGAGCGATTGCACAAAGTCGTAGAGCTTGCGCGCTTTGGCCTCGGGGGTGGTTACACCGGCCAGAACACGGGCGGCCTGATCGCCGATCGCCGAACCGCCGCCGCTGGCAAATTTATCCAGCTTCTTGGACCAGCGTTCGGTCTCATTCTGCCAAAAGATATCTGCGGAGATGTAAGGAGTCCAATAAAAATGAACGCTATAGCGCAGGCCGTTTTCCGGTGTGGCGTCTGACTCATGAATGAAGGCAGGCACGTCCTGAATGTCCAGCGTGAAGTCGCCTTTGGGGCTGCGGGTGGTGGTGACTCCGGCAGGCAGGCGCTGGAGAGAAAGCAAGTGAGTGGCTTCTTCTCCATCTACCAACATGGTGACACCGCCGCCGTTCGGAGCATCCGATAGATTGGAATAAGGATTCCAATAGAAGTGTTCTTTGTGAATGAAGATTGGCTGCTGCACCTCCCATACGGGTATGGTGCCGGCCAGCGCTGAGCCATAATAATCCTCTTCATCCTGATGAGTGCCGCTAACCTTTCCGCCGGTCAGCGGAACGCTCCACTTGTACTCCAGGATGCTGCCCACCTCGACGCTGGGCAGATTGAAGACCGAGACTTTCACATGAGAACTAGTGGTCTTCTCCACCAGCAGGTCGCTGGCGTTGCCGGTGAGCGGGATCACCGTGCCGTCGGCGTGGATGGTGCGGCCCTCGATGTACGGCGGATCGGAGAATCCGGGGATGTAAGGAACT
This sequence comes from uncultured Occallatibacter sp., assembly GCA_964645305.1. Classification (GTDB taxonomy): domain Bacteria; phylum Acidobacteriota; class Terriglobia; order Terriglobales; family Acidobacteriaceae; genus Telmatobacter. The sequence continues at coordinate 8,976 of CAZYCV010000088.1, forward strand.
TCAACGGTGGCCCACTCTTTGCCTTTTTCGGTGAGCACTTTGATGCGCGCGTATTCGGCGGTGTAGTGGTTGCGGTTATCGGCCTCCACCTGGCGATAGAGAAAGACCGCCTCCGCGCCCGGCGCCTTGGGGTCGGAGGTCATCTGCAACTCTTCTTTTGTGGGTTGTTGAAACTTCTGTGCCGTTCCGGTGAGCGGCAGAGACAGCGCCGCCATGATTAGAGCGCTGCTTATCCAAAGACGATTCAGCATGATATTAATTCTCGGGCGCGCGTTGGGGGCGTGCTCGCCTTTCATGGAGATTGAGACCGATTGTGATTTACAAAGACGAGGCCTATTATAACCCGGCGCTCAATTGCCTTGCTTTACAAAGGTCAAAATGATTGCAGAATGGTTCAATATTCCTCGAAAGGCCCGCTTAGAGGAGCCACTTGCAAAACTCCATGGTGAGTGCGAGAAGCGTCAGGACACGACTTTAGTCGTGCCGCTAGCTCAGTAAGAAAGGAGTTGGGCTTTTGCCCCTGCATCTCTTCGCTTTCAGTTATTCGCAATTCCGCGGCGGCTAAAGCCGGAATCCGTTTGGGCCATTTTTCGGCGCGACTCAAGTCGTGACCTGACGCTTTTCAGCAACCTGAGGACAATTTTGCAAGCGGCTCAAAGGGTTCCGCCATCTGTAGCTTCGCGGAGCGGCTTTCCTGACAGATACTTCTGCAGGTGAGCGTTCAGCCGGTTGACGATGGCCTGATCCGTTTGTGGCGTGGTCTTGTTCAAGGCCTCGCGTTCGGTTTCAGACGCTTCCTCAAAACGATTACTCTCCGCGTAAGCTGCGGACAACGTATCAAGGACGGCCAGATCCTTTCTCTCTGTCAATTGGCTTGCTCGCTCTGCCAATCGGATTGCCTCCATGCCGTTTCGCAGCACGTTATCATCGCTGGTGGCCATCAGGCTTGCGGCCAAGGATAAAGCGGAAATTGAGTCCGGGTCGCCATCCAGCGCCAAACGGAGATGAGACAACGCAGACTTCTCGTCCCCCTGAACAAAGTATGCGTATCCAAGACTCGCATGTCCCCGGGCAAAGTCAGGTCGAATGCTAACCGCTTTGAGCCATTCGTCAATGGCCTCTTGCAGCTTGTGCTCTCCGATAAAGGCGGAGCCAAGATTATAGTGAGCTTCAACGTATTCCGGATGTTTTTCAAGGGCCTGCTGGAAATAGTGAATGGATTCGTGCGCGTTTCCTGCAAGAATCAAGGTGCGGCCAAGGCCGTTGCTGGCTCTCGGTTCATTCGGATCCAGAGTTACAGCAGCCGTCCATTTGACCACGGCCTCGTCCGTGTTTCCCTTCTTCTGCGCCTCCAATGCCTGATCCATTACGCGATAGAGTTCTACCGCGGGCGCCTCAATATGCTGGATATTTTCCTGACTCGTATTAACAAATTCGGGCAGGTTTACAGAGCGGTTTGAGGCCGTCGAGTTATCGATAAGAATCGGCGGACTGTCGTTTCCCTTGTCGTCGATGTGAGTCAGATACATCTGCGTGTAAGGAGAACGGCTTTTGGACGAGAAGACCAGCCAGTGCCCATTGGGAGAGAAGCTGTGCCATGAGTTCATCAGCGAAGTGTTCGCTACCATGCGACGCGCTACGCCGCCCTTTACCGGGACAATATAGAGTTCGCTGTCAGGCCGCATCAACTGCCCATTGCGGCACTTTACGAAGACGATCCAGCGGCCATCCGGTGATATCTTGGGAAAGTTATTGCTCATCCCGTTGTTGGAGGCTCCGGCAATCGGTTCCGCTACTCCGCCTTTTCCATCATTGAAAGGAACTCGATACAGGTTGTACTGGATTTGCACCTCGTTGGGGTCATTGGCCTTCTGCGGCGCGGGCAATCCCGCTGGGTGTGGGTCCTTTGCTTCAGCGCGAGCAAAGACAATATACTTTCCATCTGGGCTCCACACTCCATCCGTTTGCACATATTTTGGATCGTCCGCTCCGGGCAGCGGCTGTCTGCGCCCTGTTGTCCGGTCGTACCAGGCCAGAATACCCCGCGTCGGATAAAAGACCTGCAAGAAGCGATAATCCATAAAGTTGGCGATGAAGTAGTTATCGTCATTCGGATGACCCGGCAGGGCAACCGTAGTCAGCACATATCGGCCATCCGGTGAAACCTGGGACATGAACGCGACGCGAGACTTCACAACGCTCAAATCCGCGTTCCATGAAATCGTATCCTCATTGCGAATGGACATCTGTTTCTGTACCGGCAAAACCGCGTAGATGCCCTTGTCGTTGCTGGGGCCGTCCACATCGATTCCCATCGTCTTGCCATTGCCGGAGAACGAGTGGCAGTTGGCGCAGGTCGGCATATCGTGCATCACGACGCGACTCTCCAGCTTGCCGATGTCACGAACGCGCCAGTTAATCATATACAGCATGGAAGGCGCGAGCGGTTGTACTACGTGCTCGGCGCCTGCGAATGGACTCATAGGCACGTCGCGGTAGAAGATCGGCGCGCCAACCGGGTCTTTGGAGGTAGACAGCGTCACTTGGCCCTGACCAACTGGATGGCCTGCTTGATCCAGCCCGGTAAGAATCACTCTGGCAGGGGCCTTCACGGAGTGCTGTTTGATCGTCTCCCAACTCTGGCCATCGGGCTTCCAGGTGTGCGCTGCGGCCTGCTTCGGGGTTAGAAACGGCAATTTGTTGTTGTTTGTGGCGCAGAGTGGATCGATCTCTCCAATCCGCATTCCTTCGCCTTGAGAGATAACGCGGATGGGCTTTGCGCCATCCGCGAACACTACATCAATCTGCCACGTTTTGGCCGTGACGTCGCTCTGCCGCCACAGAAAGGTGGGCGGCGTAATCTCAGGGGGAAAGATTGATCCGTCACGCGGGTAGTCCACCGTAATTCCCGGCTCAGATGCGGCGTGAACATAGGGCGCCGCGTTCCTCACAAACAGGATGCAAACCAATGTGGAAGATAAGATGCTGATAACTGCAACTTGAAGAACAAATGATCTGTGTCGGCGGAGTTTCTTAGTCGAAAATGAAGGCTTCAAAATTGAATGAATAAATTGCATGATGTCATCCCCCATAATGCATATAAAGCGCCTCATCAACATGATTCACAAAAGATGCAGAATCCGGCGCGACGGCGGAGTCAGCTTCGACAGCTACCCATCACCGTTCTTCATTCACGATAGGCTCAGGAGGCTACTCTGCCACAAGGCTACATACGTTACTTGACGGTTTCACGGGGGGTTAAGTCTCTTGACATTTAACCCCTGGACAAATTTAACGCTTCATTTACCAGCAAATGAGACGATTCTTTGATGGATCGTGGAGCAGATCAGTTCAGCGCTCCGCCCAATCTGTTTGCGTGTAGTGGTTATCTCATTGACGGCCATCTTGCTTGATCTCAGGTGAAGCCGCAGATCTCTGTGCCGCGGCACGGTGGGTATTTTGTCAACACAGGCTGACGGCGTCGGCATCAGAATGTCCAGGATCAAACTTGGCTGCTTTATTTTTTCGCGCCATTGAAAGGCAGTTGCATCCCTTGGATATTGAAATCATCCTGTTGTTAGGAAATAATCTATTTTTACAGCCGCAAAATAAAGTGAGCGAGCATCAATAACGCGCAAAAAAACGCCGCCCTGAATCAGGCGGCGTTTTCTGCTAATTACAGAAGAGAGTTAGTTGCTTTCCTTGTTCTCAATCCTCATGCCGTAGAACGACCGGTAGACGAAGAAGGCTGAGACCAGGAAGAAGGCGACGGCCAGGGTGTAGGTGAGCGTCGGATTCTTCGAGCTGAGACTGACGGCCAGATCGACGGCCAGCAATCCAAACAATGTGGTGAACTTGATGATCGGGTTCATGGCCACCGACGAGGTGTCCTTGAAGGGATCGCCGACCGTGTCGCCGATGACGGTTGCATCGTGCAGCGGCGTGCCCTTTTGCTTCAGGTCAACTTCGACCACCTTCTTGGCATTGTCCCAGGCGCCGCCGGCATTGGCCATGAAGATCGCCTCGTACAAACCGAAGATGGCAATCGAGAACAGATAGCCGATAAACAGGAACGGCTCAGTGAAGGCAAAGGCCAGCGTGGCGAAGAAGACGGCCAGGAAGATATTGAACATACCCTTCTGGGCGTACTTGGTGCAGATCTCGACGACCTTCTTTGAGTCGGTAACCGAGGCCTTCTCGACGCCTTCCAGCTTGATGTTCTTCTTGATGTACTCGACCGCGCGGTAGGCGCCGGTGGTGACGGCCTGCATGGAAGCGCCGGCAAACCAGTAGATGACCGCGCCGCCGATAATCAGGCCAAGCAGGAAGGGCGCGTGCAGCAGAGAGAGCTTTTGCACGTCCTGGGTGAGGCCATGAGTCAGGGTCATGATGATCGAGAAGGTCATCGTGGTTGCGCCGACAACGGCGGTTCCGATCAGCACCGGCTTGGCCGTAGCCTTGAAGGTGTTGCCGGCGCCGTCGTTCGCTTCAAGCAGGTACTTGGCGCGCTCGAACTGGACGTCGATGGCGTAGTCCTTCTTCAACTCAGCTTCGATGCCGGGAAGGGTTTCAATCAGAGAGAGCTCGAAGACCGATTGAGCATTGTCAGTAACCGGGCCGTAGGAATCGACAGCGATGGTCACCGGTCCCATGCCGAGGAAGCCGAAGGCCACCAGGCCAAAGGCGAAGACAGCGGGAGCCAGCATGATTCCGGCGGGATTGGTTTGCAGATCAGGAATGCCCAGGCTGAAGAAGTAGCCCAAGCCCATCAGCGCCACCATGCTCAATCCCAGCCAGTAGGCCGAGAAGTTGCCGGCGACGAGGCCGGACAAAATGCCCAGCGAAGCTCCGCCCTCTTTGGCCGAGGTAACCACTTCCTGCACGTGAGCCGATTTGGTTGAGGTGAAGACCTTGACCAGCTCGGGAATGACCGCGCCCGCCAGTGTTCCGCAGGAGATGATCGAAGCCAGCTTCCACCAGAGAGTTACATCCCCGTTGATGGTGGGAATCGCCAGATAGGAGACAACATAGGTGAGAGCGATGGAGACGATGGAGGTGATCCAGACCAGCGAGGTCAGGGGCGTTTCAAAGTCCATTTCGTCGGCGGTTTCATATTTCAACTTGGCGATGAAGCCATTGAGGAAGTATGCGCCGGAGCTGGACAGCAGCATGGCCACGCGCAGAACGAAGATCCAGACCAGCAGTTGAACCTGCGTCTCAGGATTGCGGACGGCCAGCAAGATGAAGGTGATCAGGGCCACGCCAGTGACGCCGTAGGTCTCGAAGCCGTCAGCCGAGGGTCCAACCGAGTCGCCCGCGTTGTCGCCCGTGCAGTCGGCGATGACGCCGGGGTTGCGCGCGTCGTCTTCCTTGATCTTGAAGACGATCTTCATCAGGTCGGCGCCGATGTCGGCGATCTTGGTGAAGATGCCGCCGGCGATACGCAGGGCAGCCGCGCCGAGCGACTCGCCAATGGCGAAGCCGATGAAGCATGGACCAGCGTAATTGGCCGGGATGAAGAGCAGGATGAAGAGCATGATGAGCAGCTCAACCGAGATCAGCAGCATACCGATGCTCATGCCGGCCTTCAGCGGAATGGCAAAGAGCGGATAGGGCTTGCCCTTCAATCCGGCAAAAGCCACGCGGGAGTTGGCGAAGGTGTTGACGCGAATACCGAACCACGCCACGCCGTAGCTGCCGCCGATGCCAACCAGTGAGAAGAGCAGGATGATCGGCAGCGTAACCGCGACATTGCCCACCGGTGCCAAAAAGCCGAAGTAGAGCGAGATGATGACGGCGATGAAAACCCAGAGCACAAGGATGAACTTGCCCTGCGTAACCAAATAGGTTTTGCAGGTCTCATAGATCAGCTCGGAGATTTCGCGCAGGGATTTATGCACCGGCAGGTTCTTCAACTGCACAAAGATGGCGAGGCCGAAGAGCAGGCCGCCGGCGCAGAAGAGCAAGCCGATGGACAGAAGCTGATGTCCGTTCAAGCCGAAGAAGTTCGCGAAACTGACGCGCGTCAAATCCGGCAGCGTCAGGCTGGCCTCACCCGCTGGGGCATCTTGAGCACCGGCGAATGCGGGAGCCAGCAGCAGGCCCAGAAAGGCCGCCATGGACTTGTACTTAGGCTTCAGGGAAATCCCGGCGCCTGCGAGGACTGCGCCGATGCTTTGGCGCGCAAAGAAAAAGCCCACAACGAGCAAAAGCACGCTGAGGACTTCAAAGAAATACACCGAATACTGTGCAGTCACAATTCCTCCAAACGGAAATATTGATGGTTGAAACCAACGGAATCAGGAAAACGCGGCGACAATTTTCCAGAAATAGGGTCATCCGAAGGCTATCACCC
>CAZYCV010000089.1:0-14964 GCA_964645305.1 uncultured Occallatibacter sp.
ATACAGAAAGCCCTTCGATATGATCTTCAAAAGGGCCAAATGCAATGAATGGTCGACACCAAAGCATTCACACCAGACGCGGGGCAGGGTCTATCCCCGCGTGTGCGGGGGAGCCGCGCCTCTTCCTGACAATTCCGGGGACTGGGAGGGTCTATCCCCGCGTGTGCGGGGGAGCCTCGATTACGTCGATCGCGGATGATCGCACGATGGGTCTATCCCCGCGTGTGCGGGGGAGCCTCCAAAGGCTGGTATCAGGAACCGGCGAATATGGGTCTATCCCCGCGTGTGCGGGGGAGCCCAGTTCGTGCAGGTTCCTGTTACGTTAAGATTGGGTCTATCCCCGCGTGTGCGGGGGAGCCGAGCGTCTCGGCTTCCAGATGCCACCGGTGGCGGGTCTATCCCCGCGTGTGCGGGGGAGCCCCCAGATTGATCGATCTGACTGATTTTGATCGGGGTCTATCCCCGCGTGTGCGGGGGAGCCCAAGAGCATCCTTCTGATCTATCCCTTTTTTCGGGTCTATCCCCGCGTGTGCGGGGGAGCCTGCGCTGAAAGCTCAACATGGTGCGATGGATCGGGTCTATCCCCGCGTGTGCGGGGGAGCCCTTGTAGAAGTGCTGAAGGGCGCGGCAGTGTGGGGTCTATCCCCGCGTGTGCGGGGGAGCCGAGGCAGGGTGCGCATATTTGATGTCTCTTTGGGGTCTATCCCCGCGTGTGCGGGGGAGCCCGCTGCGGCGTCTAAGCACGGAGCTAATTATTGGGTCTATCCCCGCGTGTGCGGGGGAGCCATGCATCGCCGCATAACAGCACAGCGCAGAGAGGGTCTATCCCCGCGTGTGCGGGGGAGCCGCGGTGGTTCTTCTGGCGGAAGCGGGGGAGGAGGGTCTATCCCCGCGTGTGCGGGGGAGCCTTATTCTGTCATGCGGCAAGGATTCAATAAAGGGGTCTATCCCCGCGTGTGCGGGGGAGCCCTCAAGTTGCTTCTGCTCAATCTTCCTGTCGAGGGTCTATCCCCGCGTGTGCGGGGGAGCCAACCCAGCGCCCTAAAGACTTATTCCGGCGCAGGGTCTATCCCCGCGTGTGCGGGGGAGCCGCGGACTTCGGGAACGTCACGGAGCGTTTGGGGGGTCTATCCCCGCGTGTGCGGGGGAGCCAAGCTGGGGCGTACCATGGCCACCGCCCGCCGGGGTCTATCCCCGCGTGTGCGGGGGAGCCTCATCGTCATAGTCGTATTCTCCTGAAAACGTGGGTCTATCCCCGCGTGTGCGGGGGAGCCAATCGCAGCGCCGCTATGTACCATCTGGTAAACGGTCTATCCCCGCGTGTGCGGGGGAGCCAATCGCAGCGCCGCTATGTACCATCTGGTAAACGGTCTATCCCCGCGTGTGCGGGGGAGCCTTCGGTTGGCTCGAATCCAAAGCCGGATTCTGGGGTCTATCCCCGCGTGTGCGGGGGAGCCCCTCACGAAGAGTCAAATCGCCAAAGCAGTAGGGGTCTATCCCCGCGTGTGCGGGGGAGCCCTCACTTCTGGGAATCAGGCCACGGGCCGAGGGGGTCTATCCCCGCGTGTGCGGGGGAGCCATTGCGGTCACGAACCTGCGCGGCCCGACAGAGGTCTATCCCCGCGTGTGCGGGGGAGCCGTTTTGAGCGGCATCATCGGGGTTGACTCCGAGGGTCTATCCCCGCGTGTGCGGGGAACCATTATCAATGGTCAGGTGTTTGTGTCTTGAGTGGGTCTATCCCCGCGTGTGCGGGGGAGCCTGCTTACGTTTTGATAGTCGATCATGTGGCGAGGGTCTATCCCCGCGTGTGCGGGGGAGCCAAGTGGACGCCTCATCTCAGATTCGATGACTAGGGTCTATCCCCGCGTGTGCGGGGGAGCCGCGGGCGAGATGCGAGCCAAGAACCCAGAAGAGGGTCTATCCCCGCGTGTGCGGGGGAGCCAGATCACACCATAGCTTTCTCTACTCCCGTTGGGGTCTATCCCCGCGTGTGCGGGGGAGCCCAGGAGGTCAAGTAATGGCAACTGCTGGCGAAGGGTCTATCCCCGCGTGTGCGGGGGAGCCAGATGCTGCCAATCGGGCCTTGAATCAGTCCAGGGTCTATCCCCGCGTGTGCGGGGGAGCCACGGGCATATTTTGCCTGATTGCATTACGTTCGGGTCTATCCCCGCGTGTGCGGGGGAGCCTCACTCGCATCAAAAATGGAATTGTCGCAGACGGGTCTATCCCCGCGTGTGCGGGGGAGCCCTAGATCGTCAAGCAGCCATACGGTAGGGCGAGGGTCTATCCCCGCGTGTGCGGGGGAGCCCGGCTTTCGGCCATGGAAGACCTTTAGCATCTGGGTCTATCCCCGCGTGTGCGGGGGAGCCGTGCAAGTGTGTACGATCGGAAACAGATTAAAGGGTCTATCCCCGCGTGTGCGGGGGAGCCTATCGAAAACGCAATAGTGTACACCGATGCCGGGGTCTATCCCCGCGTGTGCGGGGGAGCCTATCGAAAACGCAATAGTGTACACCGATGCCGGGGTCTATCCCCGCGTGTGCGGGGGAGCCTGTCGAAGACGGCGCAGGACGCATCACGAAACGGGTCTATCCCCGCGTGTGCGGGGGAGCCCATCATTCTCATACTGCATTGATCCAAAACGAGGGTCTATCCCCGCGTGTGCGGGGGAGCCGCATAAATTTGCCAATAGGACGGATTAAGATTGGGTCTATCCCCGCGTGTGCGGGGGAGCCGAGTCCAACCGATACAGCATACAATTCAGAGGGGGTCTATCCCCGCGTGTGCGGGGGAGCCGCAGGATGCGAGATAAGCAGATCGGCTCCCGCGGGTCTATCCCCGCGTGTGCGGGGGAGCCAAGCGCAAAAACGCGATGAGCATAGGAGAAACGGGTCTATCCCCGCGTGTGCGGGGGAGCCATTTTACAATCGGCATAGAATCAACAATTTGCGGGTCTATCCCCGCGTGTGCGGGGGAGCCTCTACCTTCTATGTTGATGATATTTATGCGAATTGTCAAAGAGCAGGAGGAGTTGGGGCTTTAGCGTTGCTTGCCGACAATGGACGCCGAACCAGCAGCATGGCATCGTGAGAGACAATGTCCTTCGGCGTTTCCCCTAATGTTTTGAGTCCAAGTCCTCCACTGGCGCCGGTATCGGCCCAGGTCATCAGAATCGTTCCGCGCGCGAGGTTACAGTACCAGTCCTCAAGAACGGCCCAGATGCGCAATCGCACGCCAGCGCTCATATGCGGATGAGAGTAGACCCCCGGAGAAAGTTCCAGCATGGCCGAACCGAGGAAACCCCGGTAGCGGCCTTCGACATCTCTGGTGATGACGACAACCATGGGCATCAGTTCGCCTTCTCCTCGGAGGATGCTTTGGGCCGGTCCTCTATATGAAGCAGGATCTTGATCTTGTCGATCATGTTTGGAATGACTGCCTTTTGTCGAAAGATTTTGGCTGCATGGCGGCGCACCATTCTTTCCAGCGGCTGGGAAGTCTGCATGGACTCTTTGGCGGCGCCGAAGGCGATTTCCAGCAGGATGTCATGCCGGTAGAGATCGGCAATATCCAGCACAAACGCCTGCCCGGAGTCCTCATGCACAAAGCCGAGTTGGGGAATTGCCGCCAGGGCAGCCACGGCTACGGAAGCTGCTGCCGTCATGGCCGATCCCGCGTGGTTGATCGCCTGATTGGGAATATCGCTGGCGTCCGGCTCGTCCCGGTCGTAGTGGCGCCCGTTCCATGGCAGGCCAAAGCGCTGCGCTGCCAGATTGTAGCTGGTTTTGATGCGGGCGCCTTCCTGCCCACGCAGAACCTCAATGTCCCGCGTGAGGACAAATTCCCCGAAGCGGAGGGCATACATGGCGCGGGCTACCTCCATGCGGCTATTGGGATCGGCCCAAAGCGTCACCTGTGCTCGTGCTGCCGCCGAGCTATCGGGCATCAGCGGAGGGGCCGTATAGAAGCGAACGGCACCCTCGCCGATGGCGGCCAGTGCGCAGCCATGACGCGCCAACAGTCGCAGAGCATCGTGGGTTACGCTAGACCCTGGTCCCAGCAATATGATGGAGACCGCCTGATGCGGAATCTGATAGTCGCCCGCCGCCAGTTCTCCGCCCCCTGCCGTGATGAAGCGCAGGCAGCCATCTTCGACTTCGAGCCGGCCACGATCCAGCCACACCAACCCGTGTCGATCCGCGTGGGGGATACGGGCCTTGTCCAGTCCCAGGCGTCCAGCCAGCATCAGAGATTCCTCGCAGGACGGAGCAGCATCATGCCATAGCCATAGGCTTTGTGGCGGCCAATTCCACCGGCCAGCAGTTTCTGGAAGTTTTCAGGATGATCGATGATCAAATCGCCTTGCAAGATGGCATTTGGCCCTTCAATCGATGCTCCCGTTCGAGCGGCACGATCCCTTTCAAAGCGAGTGAGTCGCAGCCCAGAAACTAGAGTGGCGGCGTCAGCCAGCTTCTGGGCCAGCCAATCGGTGTAGACGGCTTCACGGGTTCGTCCTGCCTTAAGCATCGTTTCCTCGGATGCTGAATCCGAGGGGAACCGCCGCAACGCTTCGATCAGAAAGGCATCCAGTTCCGCGCCTTTTGCGAAGGCTCCGCCAGAATACGGCAAGGGCTTGAGCAAGCGGCTTACTGGACGGACGCGGATTTCAAATCCTATGCGCCGTCCTGCGCTCCAGTTCTCCGGCATGGTCTTGGTCGCGAGTCCTTGCAGATCGAAGACCGCATGAGCCTCCGGCATGGCGCAGGCCTGGGCAACTTCAAGCAGCGCTGCATGGCCAGCGCGGCTATAGGCATAGACGTGGCCTTGCCTGGCCTGCGGCGCAACGAAGAGGCGAAATGGGTACAATACCCGCTGGCCAAAGGTCTCCGTCAGCAGGTGATGCAAGGCGCGGCCTTCATCCAGTCCCGCATCTCGTTCCTGTCCTTTGGCACTGCGGCGCACGGACCAGCCCAGATTGCGATCAGCAGCCCAACGCCCCAGCGCGGGAATCGAGAGAGGAAGACGAACAAAATGCAGTGGGCTCATACGGTCGCTTCTCCCGCCAGAACGGTTCCTTCCACCACCATGCGCGCGCCACCGTGAAGCCCCGTCTTCCAGTTGCGAAGATCCTCCAGAGCCACGACACGATGCACGGATTCGCCATCTACGGGTCCCTCATGCACAGGCCACAGGGCACGCAGTTTCCGACTGGCTTTTTCAACGGCAGTGACGCGCTCCAGGGCTTGATAGGCTGACGCCGCGACTACTTCCCCAGCAAGAATCGGCAGCGACGGCAGACATGGCTTGCGCCCAATGAACAGTGGACGCGCCGGACGCTGCAAGGCCGCGGCGACAGCATCGAGGTCAGGCGCTTCGTCGGCGGGGTTCAAGCGCAGGACCACACAGGCGCTCAGGTCGGCGTGATAATCGCGAAAGCGGCGATGAGGGCCGCCGTAACTGGCTCCGTCTCGTCCTTCCGGTTGGCCGGAGGTTGTCCAACCTTTGTCGTTCTTTTCCAGTTGCGCATTCTGCGTGTCGGTCAAAATGCCGTTGGCGCTCTCCCGCTCCCGTCGTGCCGCAAAGACCAGCCGATCCTGAAGCGCCTGATGCGCTTGCCCGTTGGTACGTTCCCAGCCCAGTGCATTGGCGATGAGTCCGGTCAGCATGGAGGCGGCGGGAAAGTCGCGCGAGACGCCAATCTGGTCGATGGTCACACCGCCGAACGCAATCAACGGAGCCTCCAGGCGCAGGACTAGCCAGCGAAGCTCTTCGCTCATTGCGCCTCTCCTGCCCGGTCCTGCGCCCATGTGGCCAGAGCTGCGAGAGACGCTTTTTCGGCACTCTCGATAGATGCTTCTGAAAGCGTCAAATAGCGGCGCTGTTCTCCGGTCTCATAGACCGCGTCCAGGTTCTTGAGATGGTCGGCGAGCGCCGTGACGGCTTGCTCCAAGTCTGGCGCGATAGCTTTACGATACGCGCCGGCAAGACTGCGTGGCTGACGATCACCCGCTTCCACCAGCAGAAAATCAGCTCGGCCGTACGGCGCGGTTGAGCCGAGTTTGGCTCCCGGAGAGACTTCGGCAATCAGGAAGAGGAGGTTATGAACAATACGGGCGGCGAGTTCCTTGTTGCCTCCGCAGTTCGCGATCAATCCCGGCAGATCAATGACCACATAGCCATAGAACAGGCCCGATGTCAGTTCCGTCTCCTGAATTGTGTCAGCGCCACCATCGTCCTCATCAGCCTTCAGGTCATCGACAGCAGTAAAGTAGTCGCTCTCTGTCTCCGAGGCATGAACAGTGAATGCGTGGGCAACATGAATCGGCGCATCGATGTTGGCGGCAGGATCCGAGGTGACCATGCGGCCAAAGAGCGCGGCGGCCAATCCAGCAGGCAGGGTTGTATTCTCGCGCAGTACATTGATGTTGGCTTTGAAGTCCTTGGCCCAGGCCTCTATCGCCTTCTTCGCCTCAGCAGCATTGGTTGCGTTCTTGGCCAGGAGTTCTGCTTGCTCAGCCAGCCAACGAATCTCTGGGGCTCCGAGCAACAGTGTTTGGCGGCTGGCCTTGCCCTTGTCGGCTTTGTCGCCATAGACGGCTTTCTGGAACTCCGGTTCCATTACCTGCAAAATATCCGCCGCATACTGCTGTCGCAATGGATCAAAGATGAGCTTGGTGACCAGCTCACGGGAACGATAGGATGCTTCCGCACCTTGTAGATTGGCCAATGAATGTGGATCGTCCTCAGTCTTGCGCCAGTGCCGCTTGAGGCATTGCGAGGAGATGCGTGTGCGCAGAGTTCCGCCGTAGGGCAAACGCTTGGACAGACCGCTGTCATCACGATTCAGCAGTGCGGCGGTATAGGAATGCAGGGTGTGGATTTGCAGAAAACGTACTGGAGTCATGCGGCGGTTCCTTCCATGGTTTCTTGGGTCTTGTTGGAGTCGTTATCGGCGCGGTCGAGCCGCGCATAGTAGTAGCGGGCTACGTCCTGAAGCGGAAGCGGATTGTTGGGGTCCAACAGCAACAGCGCAATCTCGGTACAGTTGATCCCCACTTCCGGCGCACGGCTGCGAGCCAGCATCCGGGCAATGCGTTCGAGAGCCTCTCCGCGCTGCGATGAAGGCGTCACTAACAGGCGTGCCAGACGCTGTTCGGAAAGCTGCGGGCGCGGATTCTGCGGGTCCGCTGGCCAAGCTGGATTGCCGCCATCGCATAGTATCCGCCCAAGCCGAAAAGACCGGTCATGGAGGCGCGCCGATGCGTTCGGCGCGGACTTGGGGGTGAGAATCGCCAGTATGCGCACAATCTGCATCCACTCATCAGTTTTTTGGGCGGGCAAGTCCAGAGTGGCCACAAGACGCCAAAACATGGAAGTGCCCACTCCGTCCGGCTCCATTCTGCGCAGCTCCGCCAGCGGGCCAGGGTCGAGCGTCAGTAATTTTGCCGACAGTATGGCGATGGTCTCTTCAAGCGGTCTCATCTTGGGTCTCCTCTATCACTGGCTTCGGAAACAGTTCCGAGAACTCGCGTCTCACGCTTTGAAAGAAGCGCGTCCGCGCACGGGCCTCGGCACGTGGCCGGTACAGGCGAACACAGGGGATCGAAGGAAGTGCCGCCGCAAAGATCGACTGCGCCTGCGAGAAAAGTTCTCGCGCAAAGGCTTCCTCCTCTGCTTTCAATGCTTCATGGCTCAGTTCCTGCGCTTCAAAGCGTCGCCAGAGGTGCTCAAAGAACATCGTATCGGCGGCGCGATCAAACCGGGTGCGAGCTTCTTTGGTGAGTTCGTAATGCTCTTTGCGAATCTTGTCTTTCTCCGTTTGACCACCGGATGCCACCAGAACCAGACCATTGCGAAGCGCTTGATCAAATCGCTTAATCTCGTCAATCTGCTTCTGGGCTAGTTCGTGTAACTCCTTGCGCTTCGGTCCCAGAGCACGGGAGATCTTCCCTCCAAGAGGCAAGGTGCGGCACTTGAACCCAAAGGTTTTGCTGTTGCCACGCGATAGCGCCTGAGCGACCAGTGCAAGGGATTGCCCCATTGTTTCCAAAGTAGACGGACGCGCCAGAACGGGAAGCCGGTAGTCGCCGGAGAACAACAGCTTCACCAATAGGTTGTAGTCAAAATCGCCTTCGGATAGCGTCAGGCTCTTATTGTCTTTCAACTCTATAGGGGCCCACGGATCGCCGACTGCACCATTTATATGCTTGCCCGCAATCCGTGCAGCTTTGGAGGTGCCGCGCTGCACGACCAACCTGTCGTCTTCCATGGAGAACCGAATGCGGCGGCACACTTCGACGAACCAGATGTCCAGATCTTGAAGCGCGATCTGCTCGTCATCCTTCCACGCAACGAGCCACGTAAGCCCCAGCCCATGGGAGGGCTGGTAGCCCAGATGACTATATACCTCTTGTTCTTCTTCGCGCGTAGCGAGCAGAACAGATACATCCCGGCGAAACCATGTTCCTGGTCGGGGTGTATTGATCTTGCCACCGTTCGGCGGCATGGGGGCCAATCCCAACATCGGGCGCGAAGAAGAACCGCCATTCATACGCACGATGCCGTAATTTCCAGCACCACCAAAGCCTTCACTGGTTTGCAGCGAAACCAGCGCATAGATCCAGTCCTGAGCCTCTGCTTGCTGAGCGACCACTTGCTTTAGATCGTGGTTCTTCGAAGTAATCAGCAGGTCGAGCGCATCAGGAGTTGGCACACGCTTCAGCTCCATATCCGCCGGAACAGGTGGCTGCAAGAATGCAGGCTTGCTCTGGTCTTCCACGACCAGGCACCACGGCTCATCGTCAGGGAACTTGGGGGTCAGGCCCCGCAGAAGTTGAGCCCATGCCTCCTCGCTATCGGGAAGCTGGGTTGAACCCGCCCAGTGCAATGCCAGCGCCGCCAGTTGCACCAGAAACATATGCCAGGCGGGCGCTTGATGAGGACGGAGCGCAGGGTAGCTGTCTACCTTGTCTTGAGTTAGCAGTGCTAGCAAGCCCGACAAGCTGACCTGGCAATCTGGCAAAACCTGAAACAGCGGAATCTGTAACACGTTCATGCAGGGCAAAGTCATTGCCTCGACTTCATCATGCCACGCCGATCATAGGTAAATCCATAGCCGTCTATTGTCAAAGTAAGTACCTCATCCTGAAATGTCGGAAGAATAGGCTCGCTCGTCCGCAATCCATGCGACCAATGAGCCGGCATGGTCAATCCGCTGATGTACTCTCCGAAAGGCCCTGGAACAGGCTCTTTGAATGTGACACGCGCTCCTTCTTCGCCAAGTCGCGTTCGGATCTGCTCCTCGTCCGAGGGAAACTGCACTTCGGCAAATGGCGTCTGGAACGGGATGAGCACGTTCCTCGCCGCACCTCGATTCGCAATATTCGCGCCCGCCACCTCATTCGAGTAATTGCTCCATTCGATGCCCAGTTCCAGATGCAGTGCTTCGATCTTCTCCGGGTGCGTTGCGCCTTCCACCAGCATTCGATTCATCGCTGGAATTCTCCACACCGGATGCTCGACGACCAGCCTGCGGGTCAACTCCAACATCGAGAGATCGCGATAAATGCCATTCAGGACACCCTTCTTATTCCAGGCGCCAAGCCCGTTCTCGAAGGCGGGAGCGAGAAGCGGAGCCAGCCCATTTTCTGGCGAGAGGACATGACAGGCGGGAAGCTCAAAACCGTCGGGTCGAGGCAAGGAGGCATGGCGGTGCAGTCGGCCGATACGTTGTAGTAAAACGTCCACCGGACACAAATCCGAGATCAGCACATCCGCATCGATGTCCAGACTCTGTTCGAGCGTCTGCGTGCCAATCACAATCACGCCACCGGCTTTGCGATCCTTGGGGGAGAGCGCCTCCTCGACAGCACCATCCAGCAACCTGCGGTCTTCCGGTGCAAAGCGACCATGATGCAGCGCTGGTCCACCGCGAAGACTCAACAGAAGACTTTCTCCACCTGCCTCCCGCACTGCGGTCCAGGTATCGATAGCCGCCGTGACCGTATTGCGAATCACCAGAACGCGGGCACCACGCTGCGCCGCCTGCAGCGCCAGTTGTACCGCCGCTTCGGCATTCATGCTCGGCAATAGGCGCATAGCTACAGCTTTTTCTGAGGCATGTTGTTCGTTCGCTTCCTGTGTCGAGGTTGATTTGCTCCACACCATCGGATACGGCGCTGCAACAGCATCCGCGTAGGAAGGGAGTGGCGCTCCAAGCCACTTGGATCGCGCCCGCGAACCGAGCGTAGCCGACATCAGCAGAGCATGACCGCCCCGGCTCAGATGCAGCTTGAGCAGATGGTTTTGCACCTCCGTCATGTAGCTGTCGCTGGCATGGACCTCATCAATCACCAACAAGCTGCGGGAGAGCGCTGCGGAGCGCAGGTGCGAATGCTTCACACACAATGCACCCAGCATGGCCTGGTCTACTGTGCCTACGGCAACCGTCGCCGCCAGATACCGCTTGCTACTTTCTGCCGCCCATCGTGCGACGAGAACGTCTTCGGCTGTCACGTCCTCATCGTCCCAACGCACAATCCAATGCGGCAGAGGCTTACCGCTTGCCTCTCCCACTCGCAAATAGCCGGGGACAGCCAGAACGGCTTCAGGCGCTTGTTGGCCAAAAAGATGCTTGAGCATGGAATTCACGCGGCCATGCAGTTGCACCGCTGCGGATCGGGTGGGCAAGGCGAAATAGAGACTATCCACCAACCCTGCCTCCATCAGCCGCGCAAAGCGCCAGAAGGCCGCTTCTGTCTTTCCTGATCCAGTCTCTGCCTCCAGAATAAGAAGCTGCTCTGTCAGAGGGCTATTGCCGACGAGTTCCTGTTGCGCATGGGCTTTGCTGAATCCTGTAGCGGCGGTAAAGTCAGTGTGTCCTGCGATGGAAGTCTGCAAGGAAAAAACGTCCAGACCAATGCGCTCGACGGCCTGGTGAGCGTACTCCCGTGCTTTCCATATGTAGTCAGGATCAAGTTTCTGGACAAAGGGGAAGAATCTCGTGTCCGAGCCAATCCAATCCGCCAGTGAGACCAGCCCCGACAGGAGATGGTGAAAATGCGGTGCGGTAGGAAGTGCCTGGGGATCATCCGCGAAGGCTACGGGAAACCAGCAACGCATCCTGTTGCCAATCTCTGCGGCGGCGGTGAGAGGATCGTAGTGCAGTGCGGTCGTCCGTACGGCCTCCCAGCGCTTTCCGCTCTTGCCGTCTGGAAAGGGAAAGGGAAAGGGACGCCCATGATGAGCCAGGACCGCATACAGGAGATTCTCATCTGCCCCCCACTGTTTCAATTCCTCCAGGCCCAGATGGTTTGCCAGTGGTTTCAGATCGAATTCCGAGAAGATCGCCGCACCTTGTGGCACATGGCCGTTATATGCCCCATGCCAGGCCCCTTCTGGCCATCCTTTGGCTTGAAAGCCGGGATGCAGTTTGCCGACATCATGCAGAAAGGCAAGGACAGCAAGGCGGGAAACAACTACCGACGAAAGCACGCCGCCGGCAACACTCTCCAATCGGGTGCGGAAAGTGGGCAAGGATGCGATGCTTTCAAAACAAGCTGCGACATCGGCACAGTGATGTGCAAGATGATGGAAATCTCCTGTGAGGCGGTCGGTTTTTGCCCATGGAGAGTTATTGAGTTGGGATTCTTCGGTTTGCGACATTTCGCACAACAAGGCCTTCCCACATTATCCAATGATAGCGAATTTTATAACACTGATTTACGTAAGGAGTATTCTGGTAAACGGGAGAGGCTGCGTTGCCGTTTGGCCCTCAAAAGTTCTTCCAGACTTAGACCTGTGGTTTGTGCAGCCATAATCAGTATCTCTCCTGCACAACGAGCATCTTCTGTTGCGTTGTGTGCTCTATAGGCGATCCCGAAAGTGCGGGCAAGACTGATCAGCTTATGATTGGGAAGATGAGGCCAAGTTGTGCGCGCAATCTGGCATGTATCAATCCAGCCGGACACGGAAATTGGCTTCACTCCATAGCGATCGTTCGCTCCGTTCATGGCTCCCCGGTCAAAATACGTATGACTGGCCAGTATGCACCGCTCCAGAAAATCACGAAGATCAGACTGCACATCGATCCAGGTCGGTGAATGGGCAACATCGCATGGTCCTATTCCATGAAGCTGAGTATTGAAGTGCAAGAACGAGTCCTCGGGATTGATGAGAGTTCCCCATGTGTGGACAAGTCTTCCTTGGCTAAAGAAAGCAATGCCGACCTGACAGATGCTTGACGGGTTCTGGTTGGCTGTTTCCACATCGATAGCCACAAAGGTCATTGATACTCACCCAGATTTGAGGTGCTGCCAATGAGGCGCAACCACATCCTATATGTAATTCTAACAGTCGCCCCTTGCCTGCGGCATCCACCGGATAGGCATCGACAAATGTACGACTGTCAGGAACGGATGATCCTCAAAGGGTTAGCAGGGCGAAAAAATATTTGTGGCTAAACCGAGAGTAATCGCGATAGCGTAAGGAAAAGCCATGACCTCCAACCTCAAGCAGATCACATCGAACAATACTGAATTTGCCGAGGTGGTTGGCGTCAATACCGAGGATCATATGCAGCGAATCGCTAGGTTAAAATGTTTCCTGTGCCGGTTGTTTGCTCTTAGTTATTATCACGGCTGTCCGGTAAAAGTTATGATCTTATCTCTCAACTTATATAAAACAAAAACGTTATAGGCTCATTTTGCTTGCCGCGATTTGAAATCTGTTGGCCTCGCTCATCGTGTACCTTCTTCTGACGCGAAAACTTCCGGCAGCTTGGCCATAGAACCATGCTGCATCGATTGTTCATGCAACCATTCGCTGGTTACACAGGTGAGATCGTGCGGCCTGGTAGGCGAGTTCGTCTGCATGGTTTTGCATTGGATGCCGACTGTGACCTCTGATCCATTGCCAGTGGATGTTCATCCTCTCGGTCATCGCAAGCAGATCTCTCCAGAGTTTCTGGTGCTGCAATGGAAGGCCGCGACTGTTGCGCCATCCCTGCTCTTGCCAACGTCCAATGTGGAAAAGCATTCCATGGACCAGCAGTTCGGAGTCCGAGTAGAGATTGACATTTGTTCCTGCCGGAATCGAACGTAATGCCTCGACCGCTGCCACCAGTTCCATCTCTGAGATCGTGGTCCACGGGTTTGATCCTTTGATCTCCCACTTTTTTCCGCCATTTATCAAAACTGCCGCCCATCCACCTTGTCCAGGGTTACGAATGGCAGAGCCGTCTGTGAAAATGTGAAAAGTTTCTGTCATGATGAATTGCCAATCATGCAGCATTCATTGGAATGACGCTGCCGAATGGTGCTTTTCTGCGCTGAGTTGAAGCCCAGATCACTGGATACGCTGGTTCATTTTCAGGAAACGAGCCGCAAAGATCTGTCAGGAATACCAAGGCCTGAGGTTGAATGCCATGCTCCTCCAACCACTCGAAACATGGTGTAAAATCTGTTCCGCCTCCGCCCACGGGATTGAGATGAACGGACTCGCCGGCTTGAAAGGTATCCACTTTGTGTACCTCGGTGTCGAAGTACAGAACGTGAACGCACTGGGGCCGCTGCCCTTCGAGAATCGAGCAGACCTCAGCTTCAAAGAGTCGCAACAGACGACCATTGATCGAGCCGGAGCAATCTACTGCAATGGCAATCTCTCCGACGCCCTCGCGCACGACTCCTGGCAGATAGAGTCCGTTCCAGATGTGGCGCCGGTTGGGTCGCATCCAACTCGAATCTGCCGGGATGGTGTCTGACCACATGCGACGCAGCAATTCGCGCCAATCGACAGAAGCCTCCGCTGCTCCTTCCAGAGTCCGGGCAAGGCCAGCAGGAGCCTTGCCCGCCTGCTTCGAGAGAGTGACTGCCTGGTTGACGGCAATGCTCCATTCCCGTGCCTGCTCGTCGATGCTTGGCGTCTCTTCGCTCGGCAAAGGTGCATCAAGAACCTGACCGATGCCACATTCGGTGACTGGTGCAGATGGCTCATCTGAGCAGGATTGCTGATTGTGTGCTTCGCCTGCACCAGTTCCAGCACATTCGCTTTCATTGTTCTGGCCGCCAGTTTGTGGCTGCATCTCCGCCTCGCGGAGGTTGTAAATCTGTTCGGCACTCATTCCACGGAAGCGCTGATCGACAAGCACTCCATCGGGAAGACTGAGGCCCGCATCAAGCAGAAGAGGATTGATGGCGTAGTCACAAGCCTCATTCCATCGCCCCAGAAGGCGTCCTGAGCGGCGCAAATGATGCTGGAGAGCGGGGTGCATGACCTCGTGAGCCAAAACCCCGGCCAGAGTTGCCGCATTCAACGTATCGACGAATGCCGGATTATAGTAAAGCGACACGCCATCAGTCGCCATGGTTGAAATAGATCGCTGCTCTCGTCCCTTCAAGCGAAACAGGAGCGATCCGAAGAACGGATGATCGAGCAACAAAGTTGTCCGCGCCTTCTGAATGCGAATCGTTGCTGGTGTCTCGTGTTTCATGCCGCCGCAGGCGCCTCCATGTACGCAGACATACGAGAAAGAATGTCATCGACCGTGGGAGCGTCCGGTGCCTCTTCCGGCACACTGACTTCGCGATCCCGCAGAACGCTGTCGATCTCGGCAACGATCTCTGCGGCATCGTTGGCCGTGGCCACGCGCAGCAGGTCATGCTTCTTGAGGTCTTGTGCTGTAAAGCCACACAGCCGCTGCCTGATCTGTTCGGCGAACCGGTTCAGATCGGCGTCGCCATTCACGTTCAGGCGCGGCAGCAATTCCACCAGGTCGAAGACATTTGTAACCATTGTCGCGTGGAAGCGGGATTCCGGCTCGTTCAAACGATCCACCATGTGCGAAACCACGTCCCTGAGTCGCTTCCACAAATCTTCGGTGCCGCGCGTCAAGGACTCGCGAACATTGGCATCGATCTCGCGGGCCACGCGCGCCTGCTCCTCGGCCGACATCTGCACACGAAAGT
>CAZYCV010000090.1:0-14949 GCA_964645305.1 uncultured Occallatibacter sp.
GGTGATCCATGCCCTCGATGCGCCCACGGCGCGAGTTGATGTCGCCGATGATCGTCCCCATATGCTCTTCGGGAACCGTAACCTCAACCGCCATCACGGGTTCAAGTAACACCGGCGAAGCCTTGCGCGCCGCTTCCTTGAAGGCGATCGATCCGGCGAACTTGAAGGCCATTTCGTTCGAATCGACTTCGTGGTAGCTGCCGTCGTAGAGCGTCACCTTCACGTCCACAATCGGGAAGCCAGCCAGGATACCCAATTCGAGAGCGCCCTGCACGCCCTGATCGATGGGCTTGATGTACTCCTTGGGAACCGAACCCGACTTGATCTCGTTGATGAACTCGTAGCCCGCGCCCGGCGTATTCGGCTCGACGCGCAACTTGCAATGGCCGTAGTTGCCTGAACCGCCGGTCTGCTTGATGTACTTGCCCTCGGCTTCGGCCTTCTTGCGGATCGTCTCGCGGAAGGCAACTTTGGGTTCTCCCACATTGGCCTCGACCTTGTGCTCGCGGCGCATGCGGTCCACCAGAATCTCCAGGTGCAACTCGCCCATGCCGCTGATGATCGTCTGGCCAGAGTCTTCATCGGTCCGCACCTTGAAGGTGGGGTCTTCATCGGCCAACCGCGCCAGCGCTACGCCCATCTTCTCCTGGTCGGCCTTGGTCTTGGGCTCAATGGCGACGGAGATCACGGTATCCGGGAAGGTAATCGCGCCCAGCGCAATCGGATGCTGCGGCGAGCAAAGCGTATCGCCGGTCTTCAATTCCTTCAGGCCAACCACCGCGCAGATGTCGCCCGCCAAAACCTCGGTCACATCCTCGCGCTTGTTGGCGTGCATCTTCACCAGACGGCCGATGCGATCGGTCTTGCCGGTGCGGGGATTGAGAATGGTATCGCTTGTCCTGAGTGCGCCGGAATAAACGCGGACAAAGGCCAGCTTGCCAAAGGGATCGTTGATAATCTTGAAGACCAGCGCCGAAAGCGGCTCACTGTCCTCGGCCTTGCGATACTCGATCTTGTCCAGATGGTTGGGATCAATGCCCTCCACCGGAGGCTTGTCCAGCGGGCTGGGCAGGTAATCCACCACAGCATCCAGCAGCGTCTGAATCCCTTTGTTCTTGAAGGCCGTGCCGCAGAGCGCCGGGAAGACCTTCAAGTCGATGGTGGCCTGACGAATGCCGGCCTTGATCTCTTCCTTGGTCAGCGCTTCGCCTTCCAGGTACTTCTCCATCAAAACATCGTCGGTCTCGGAGATCACTTCAATCAATTGCGTGCGGAAGGCTTCGGCCTTCTTCAGCAGATTGGCGGGAATCTCTTCCACCGAATACTCGGCGCCCATTGTCTCATCGTGCCAGACAATCGCCTTCATCTCCACCAGATCAATCACACCCTTGAAATTTGCCTCGGCGCCAATCGGAATCTGCAACGCCAGCGGCCGCGCGCCCAGGCGCTTGCGGATGGTCTCCAGGACGTACTCAAAGTCCGCGCCGTTCTTGTCCATCTTGTTGACAAAGCAGATGCGCGGAACCTTGTACTTGTCGCCCTGCCGCCAGACCGTCTCCGACTGCGGTTGCACGCCGGAAACCGAATCAAACAGCGCCACCGCGCTATCCAGAACGCGCAGGCTGCGCTCGACCTCGGCGGTAAAGTCCACGTGGCCAGGCGTATCAATAATGTTTATACGGTAGTCGTTCCACATGCAGGTGGTGGCAGCCGAGGTGATCGTGATGCCACGCTCCTGCTCCTGCTCCATGTAATCCATGGTCGCCGTGCCTTCATGCACTTCGCCAATGCGGTGCGTAATGCCCGTATAGAAAAGGACACGCTCTGTCGCTGTCGTCTTTCCGGCGTCGATGTGCGCCATGATACCGATATTCCGGCAACGATTCAGAGGTATAGTGCGAGCCACGGCAGTTTCTTCCTTTGCGAGCACCAAAGCCCGCGGTTATCAAACACTTTAACAACTAATCTCTGGGTGCCCCCGGTCTCGATTTTGAGACCGGGGAAACCAAAAATCTTAACGAACCCACATCTACCAGCGGTAGTGCGCAAATGCCCGGTTGGCCTCGGCCATGCGGTGCACGTCTTCCTTCTTCTTCATCGCCGCGCCGCGTCCGTTGGCCGCATCCAGCAACTCATTCGAGAGCTTGTCGGTCATGCCCTTTTCGCCGCGCGCCCGACCATAGGTCAGCAGCCAGCGGATGGCCAGCGAGGTGCGCCGGTCGGGATTCACTTCGATCGGAACCTGATAGTTGGCGCCGCCCACGCGACGAGTCTTCACCTCGAGCAGCGGCTTGCAGTTCTCCACCGCCTTCTTGAAGAGCTTCAGCGCGTCATCCCCGCCGCCCTTCTCTTCCAGGTTCTTCATCGCCGCATAGAAGATGTTCTGGGCCGTCGACTTCTTGCCGCCCCACATCATCGAGTTCACAAACTTGGTGACCAGCTCGGAGCCATACACCGGATCCGCCGCCACTACCCGCTTTGCAATGTGCCCTTTTCTTGGCATAATCCCTCAAAACCCTCGCGCTCTCGCGCCGCTTCTCGTGCCCTAGTCCGGGTTCCATCCGCCGCCCCGGAACCGTTGAATCAGGGGTCAGAGATCAGGTGTCAGGGGTCAGCAAAAACCGATGCTTTTAATGCAGGGTCAACAAATTCTGATCCCTGATCCCTGAAACCTGATCCCTCCCGTTACTTCTTCTTCGCCGGAGCCGCTCCGCCCTTGGCGCGCTTGGCTCCGTACTTCGACCGGCTCTGCTTGCGGTTGGCCACGCCCACTGAATCCAGCGTGCCGCGCACCACGTGGTAGCGGACACCGGGAAGATCCTTCACACGGCCGCCGCGGATCAGCACAATCGAGTGCTCCTGCAGGTTGTGGCCGATGCCGGGAATATAGGTGGTGACCTCAATCCCGTTCGTCAACCGCACACGTGCCACTTTGCGCAGCGCCGAGTTCGGCTTCTTGGGGGTCTGGGTGTAAACGCGCGTGCAAACGCCGCGCCGCTGCGGCGAGGCCTGCAGTGCCGGTGACGCCGTCTTGTACCGCGGGGCCGTGCGCCCCTTGCGAACCAACTGATTGAATGTAGGCAAACTGCAACTCCTTACCCGGTCAAAAAAACTGATCCTGCCTTCAAAACCCGCCAACGCGCGCAGCCTGCAAAGGCTCTTCCAGTGCAAAAGCGAGGCGAAATACCGTCTCGCGCGCACGGAAGCTCCATTCTGCCGCTTCGCGTCTGCCTTCGTACCAATCTCAGACGAAAACCGGGACGTTAGTTGAGCGTTTTCCTGGTCCAGGAAAAGCCAGCTCCGTTTCGCCAGTTCCGGCCCGCATAGCCCTCCAAGGCGGAGAACGCGCGGACGCCGATGCTTGTGTGTCCCTGCCCATCGCAAGAGAGAGCAACTCCGGGACTTCCGCGGCCAGCTCAACCAGCCCGGCCTTCAAGCGGCATCCGCACTGGAACCATCCAGCCGGACCGCCCAATCACCGACCCTCGCTAAACACACCGAGAGCGGCGTTCTTGCGCAACCTTTTTACAATAACAGAAGTTTCGCTTCGAGGTCAATTTTTTATCCCCGCTGGCACTTTTTCACCGGCGCACCCCAAAAAACCGTCTACGGCACGGTGTATTTCCCTCCGTTTGAGACCTCTGGGACATCGCCAGTATATGGCGACGCAATTCCATTCCCGCCGGCTTCGATATCGGCATTCCAGTTGACACTCTCTCCGGATGCCGGAGCCGCTGGGAATCCCGTGAGCGCTGACAGATCCGGAATCTCAAGCGAAGTCGCGCCCCCCTGATAGTTTTCTGTGGCGACTACAACAATCAGGTCAGTCGAATTGCTTTTGGAATCTGTATACGTGAGCACCGCATCGGGGGTCACCTGAGACAAGCCGGAATACCCCGCGTAGGTGTAGTCAAACGTGGGCAAAGCAGCCGCTGTTGGGCCGGCATAGGTCCACTGCGCGGGGAAGGTAAACGTCTGCGGACCGCCGCTTGTCGCGTAGTTCTCCAGTGAAACTGAATGGTAAATGCTATTCGAATCGATAGCCTCCGGGTTGAGAAGCTGAACGTCTCCGGTTTGGAATGCATTGGAGGGCATCGACAGATAGGTGCTCGTACCGCCAACCCAGTCGCTGATTCCAAGGCGCAGCCCGCCTTTGGAAATGAAATTGACCAGCGTTCCCGGGACGTAAAAGCCCGCTGGAATGTTGGCAAACGAAGCCGCCGTCTCCACGGTCTCATCACTGGTCGTGAAGACCACCGCATTGCCGCCATTCAGCGCGCCCGGAATGGTCTGACTGCGCAGAATCTTCACCGCCAGCACATTGGAGTTCCTGTCTTGAATCATCACGGCAACATCCGAGGTTCCGGCTGCCAATTGGCCACTGAGAGACTGCGTGCCTGCGGTTGTTTGCTCGGCAAATATCTGGCTTTCAATGCCGTAAATCAGAATCCAGTAGGCATTGGGAATTGCTGAGGCATTCACCTGGACGGTAGCCAAGCCGGTGCTCCCGCTGATCCCTAAACAGCTCACGGGGATCGATGTGCCATCCAGCGTGCTCGCCAGATAGATCCGCTCATCAAATTGTTGGCAAACATAGGCTACCGAATAGTCCGTTGTCCCGTTGGGAATACTGAGACTCAGCGTGTTGGATTCGAGAGACGCCTGTGTCCAGGCTCCGCTGCCGATCTTGGTGGCCACGGCGGTTGCCGTTGAACCGCTAAAGGTGTAGGTCACTGTCGTTGAGTTGCCGCCGCAGTTCGTGCAAGGGCAACTGGCGGGAGTGGCGCAACCGCCGCCGCCGTTGCTCGATCCGCCGCAACCGGAGAGCAAAACGATCACTGCGCCAAGAACCGAAGTGCAAATCAATCTGCGTAACATGATGAAATCCTTTCACAACATTTGCGTTTTCGTTGGCAAATCCGCTTGATAACTACCGAGAAATTCTGGCGAAGTCAATACTTTTCCCTTCGCGGCGCAGCGATCGAGAAATGCGCCGCCAAGCCGCCGCATCAAGGCGCGGTATAGGTGCCGCCAACGGATGCCCCTTTTACTGATTCATTCAACCCTAGTGACTGAAAACACGGTGAATTACCCTGGTAAACATCTGCCCCCCAACTCACCATTGTTTGAGAAGCCGGCGCTGCCAGGAAATTAGTCAGTCCTGTAAGATCGGGTATCGCCACGGTTGTTGATCCAGCCAGATAATTCGCTGAAGCAGTGACCTGAACTTCGTTGGTGACGATATCCTGAGAATTATAAGGAAGAGTCCAAACCATGCTCACATGATCGCAAACATCCGTGGTGCTTGAGAACCCGGTGTAACCAACATCAAACGAAGGCCACGCTGCAGCCTTTGGACCGGCATAAGTCCACGCGGAAGGAAATGAGAATGAGATGGGGCCGCCTGAAGTGGAAGTCATCTCAACAAAAACCTCCCCAGTGCCATTCGTTGCTTGAGTGTTAGAGACATTCGCAGTGGAGCTGAAATAATAGGAGTCTCCACCTTCCACTGCGCCCGCAGGCAGAACCTGATATGCGGTCAGGTAGCCGTACGCATCGTATATTGATTCAAAGCCATTCAATTCATAATAAGCATCCGTGAATGGCGTGGTAACTCCTGCGGGAAGATTCTGAAAGCTAATCGGTTCTTGTGTTGTTTGATCTGCGGCGCCCAGAACAACAGGATTGCCGCCATTCAACGCGCCGGGAACCGATTGGCTGCTGAAATTCTTCACGGCCAATAATTTCTCGCCTTCTGGGGAGCCGCCGGTTGTTTCGTAAGCTTCCAGCAACACTCGGTCTGTTCCCGCTGGAGCATAAAAGCTGAAACTGCCATTCGAAGTGGATAAAGTTTCCCCCCACTCGGCCTCGCTATTCTGGGCATAAATTCCCAAAGAATTGATGCCGGAGATTGCGCTCGTGTCCACTGTTCCCGTCAACGTTCCGGATTCACTGGAGCTTGACAAGCTATTGCAATACCCGGTAAACGAGTTTCCGTCCAGCGTGCTTGCCTCAATCACTGTTTCATCGAACTCTTGAGTTTCAGGAGGCGAAGCGAAAGTCATGGTGAGAGGAGGGCAAACATAAGCCACGGCAAAGTTGGTCGTGCCTTCCGGCAGGCTGAGTGTAAGTTTGTTGTCCGAGAGCGTGGCTGCGGTAAACGCGCCTGCTCCTATTTGTGTGGCTACACCGGTGGGAGATCCCGTGATGGTGAATGTGACGGTGGTCCCGTTATTGCCGCCGCCACCGCCTGATCCGCCGCTGCTGGACCCGCCGCTGCTCGACCCGCCGCAACCGGAGAGCAAAACCAACACAATAACCAGGGGAGAGATACGAATCATTCCGCGTAACATGGGGGAAATCCTTTCATGACCTTTGAGTGTTCATTGCCAATTTCACTTGAAAACTACCGCCGCATCAGGGCGCGGTATAGGTACCGCTGGTGAACGCAATCTTCGCCGTCGCTTCCGAAGGAGAATACGATTGGAAGCACGGATAATTTAACTGCAGAACCTGCGCCGCCCACAGGACTTCTGTATTGGAAGGCGGCGCGCCGATAAATCCTGTCAGACTGGTCAGGTCAGGAATGGGCACAGTCTTTGATCCTGCCAGATAGTTATCCGACGCCGCCACCACAATCGCTTCCTCGTCCGTCGAGTTGGGCTCCCAGAGGATGCTCGCCTGGCCGCAAACATTCGTTGTGCTTGAAAACCCAGAGTAGGCAAGATCAAACGACGGCCAGGTTGCCGCCGTTGGGCCGGCGTACGTCCACGCGGGAGGAAAGGAGAATGAGACGGGACCATCCGATGTGGAAGTCGTTTCGACGGTAACCTCGGCAAAACCATTCGTTGCGCCGGGGTCCGGGCCCGTTGCATAGGAATCGAAATAGTAGTAATCTCCGCTTTCCATTGCACCGGCGGGGAGAGCGGGATAGGTAGTCGTAGCTGCGTCGGCGATCATGAATCCGCCGACTTTGCCCACCATGTAGTCGACCAACGTTGTCGGAGAACCGAATCCAGTGGGGAGATTGCTATACGTAAGCGGCTTTGCCGTTACCTGATCGGCCGCGCCCAGTGTAACCGTATTGCCGCCATTCAACGCGCCCGGAACCGTAACATCGCTGAAGTTCTTCGCGCCTAACAGATTGAAAGATTCCTCATAACCGTTCAGGACTGTATCATAGGCCAAGATCTCAACCCTGTCCGCCCCCTCTGGCGCCAGAAAGCTGAAGCTGGCGTCTGAACTTCCGATAGACTCTCCAATCCCAAACGTACTGCCTATCGCAATTACGTTCATAAAGTTGGTTCCGGAAATCGCGCTCGCATCCACGGATCCCGTCAGCGTTCCGGTTGCGCCGGGGCTGGATGTGGTCGTGCAGCTCTCGGAGTACGAAGTTCCGTCCAGCGTACTCGATTCAACCACAATCTCTTCGGTCACTTGGTAATTTCCATCACTGTAGCCCGGGCAAACGTAGGCCACGGCAAAGTTGGTTGTGCCTTCGGGCAGGCTCAGCGTGAGGCTGTTGTCAGCGAGCGTGGCCGCGGCGAACGTGCCGGAGCCGATTTTGGTGGCCACGGCGGTGGGCGTTCCATCGATAGTGAATGTGACCGTGGTCGGGCCATTGCCGCCACCGCCGCCTGAGCCGCCGCTGCTCGATCCGCCGCAACCGGCCAGCAAAACCAACGCAATACTGAGGAGGGAGATACGAATCATTCCACGAGACATGGGGGAAATCCTTTCATGACCCTTTCGGGCGCGATTTACCCTTCCGGCTCTCGTTGGAGCGCGTTCAGCAATCTCTCAGGCCTGCATCCTTGATGCGGAATGGATAGGCTTCCATCGAAGGTTTGACAAGCCGAACGGCCAGTGGCGCAAAAGTAACAGAAGACGCAAATTGGGAAGGAAAATTTGTTACCTTAGATATTACTAATAAACCGGGGCGAGCGGTCAATAAAAAAACCGTCCCGCCCCAGATATTTTTCAATATTTTGCGCCTGTCTCCTGTGGTGCCACGCCTTTGTAGCGCCGGCCGGGAGGTCGGCGCTTCATTGCGGCAATTACAGATTCAAGCGGGCACGCAACTAGTTCGTGCTTTGCAGCTTCCACGCCCCGCCATCCAGAGCAAAGGTGGCGATATGCTTGCTGCTCAGCCGATTGCCCAAACCGCTGGACATAAACTTCAGATCATTCGGCACGCCGTCCAGGTTGGCATTCTCCTCGTAGGTAACAGTCTTGGTCGAGGCCACATCATCCTGCGGGTCGCCCGTCACGTGGGCCTTCAAATGGTTGGCCGCCACCGTCACCACGGCAAAGGTATAGCTCTTGTCGCCGGCGTTCAGCGGCTGCCAGTGAATCACGTCGCCGCCCTTTTCCAGCTTGAGCACCTTCTTGCCCTCCGGAGTCAGCGTAAAGTCGCCCCAGAACCGGTTGTAGACCTTCGTCCGATCCCAATACTTGGCCGTTACGCCCCGCGCCAATCCATTTTCGTCCACCAGAATCACCGTGCCGGTCGGCGGTGCCTGGTCATATTTGGCCTGAATCAAGGCCTGCGCCTGGGCCTGCGTCAGCTCCGGCGCTGATTTGCACCCCGCCAGAAGCAATCCCGCGCCCACAATCCCCATCATTCCCAAAGCAAACAGCTTTCCTGCGTTTTTCACTTTCCCTCCAACGACCGCTTCAAACGGTTCAAATTGATTCGCTACGCCATTTTTCTCCTACCATCCCCTGTGTGTCAATACGATTCCGGCAACCGGAAGCACATTCAACATTTTTGCACGAAAAATCCTGATGCAAAATTCCATTAGGGTTGCGATGAAGCGTCAGGGCACGACTTCAGTCGTGTCGATAAAGCAGCAAAAGTGAATTGGGCTTTAGCCCCTGCGGTTTGTGTTTTTCGTTATTTACAAATCAGCAGCGGCTAAAGCCGGAATCTTGTTTGGCCATTTTCGGCACGACTGAAGTCATGCCCTGACGCTTTTCAGTCAATTGAATCTCGTTTTGTAAAATGCTTCTCTGTTCCTGATCCCTATTCCCTGTTTTTCGACCGGAACAATTCTTCTGGCGCGCTCGTATACTCATCCCATGAACGCCTCTGCGGAATTGCCCGTTCCTCCCCTCGACTTCCTTTCCAAGCGACTTCTTGGCGTGCTTGGCCGGACCGAGGGCGTGGATCCGCAGTTGGCGCGGGTGCTGGTTCCTTGGGTGGCGCGCCATCCGCGTTACCTTCCAGGATTCATGCGCCTTGCCCGCTCGCTGGGGCAGTCGCGCCGGGTGCGTGGGCGGGCTCTGGCGGAGGGCGTCAAGGTGCCGCCCTTCCTGGTCCTCAGCGTCACTTCCAAGTGCAATCTGCGCTGCGTGGGCTGTTATGCCGGCGACGTGGGAACCGTGACCAGTGCGCCGGTGCAAGGCGGGCTGCAGCTCAACGAGTGGCGCGGGATCATCCAGGAAGCCATTCGCCTGGGCGTCTTTGCCTTCATGATTGCCGGCGGCGAACCCTTCCTGCTGCCCGGCATCGCCGGCCTCTTCCGCGACTTCCCGGACCGGCTCTTCCTGGTCTTCACCAACGGCACGGCCCTGCGGCCGGAGGATTATCGGATTCTGGCCGAGTGCCCGAACACCGTGGTGGTGGTCAGCCTGGAAGGGGATCAAGCCCTGACCGACGAGCGGCGCGGACGCGGCGTCTATGAGAAGGCGCTGGCCACACTCGACCAATTGCGCCTGGCCGGAGTGCTGACCGGAATCGCCGTCACCGTCGCTTCGGCCAACATCGACTACTGGAGCGAACCACGCAACATCGACGCGCTGATCGCCCACGCCGGGCCGCTGGCCATGTTCATTGAGCAGATTCCCACCCACGGCTGCGAGAGCGGCGCCGCGCTGACCGACGCGCAAAGGGTGCGCTTCCGCCAGACGGTCGTTGCCTACCGGGACCGCCAAACAGGCGGGGCCTTCATCATTCATTCGCCGGGAGACGAAGAGACGCTCGGCGGATGCGTCTCAGCAGGGCGCGGCTTTGCCCACGTCACGCCGCGCGGCGATGTAACCGCTTGTCCGGTCTCCGCCCTGGCCACGCACAATGTGAAGAGCTCCAATCTGCGCGAAGCGTTGGCCAGTCCGCTCTTCAGCATGATCCGCGAGAATGGCCATCTGCTCGAGACCGAAGGCCATCCCTGCGGACTCAGCGCGCACGCGGCCGAGCTGGAAACCATGGCGCAGGGATTGGGCGCCTATCGCACCGGCGTGCCGGATGCCGCAGCGCCGAGGCAGTTGGTGGAGTTGCAGGCGGCGGGTTAGCTTCTGTTTTGATCTTCCAAAAACCATCAATACCCGGCCTCGCGTCCATGGCGAATCGCCAGAATCACCACTTCTTTGCCGTCAAAGCTATAGAGCGCCACATACGCTCCGCTGCCGAACTCGATCACCCATTCGCGGAACTCGATGGGCAAATCTTCGACGGGACGGCCGATCTCCGGATGCTTGCCGAGCAGCTTCAGCCCCTGGCGAATCGCCTTGACCGCGCGCATGGCCGCCTCTCGGCTTTTGGGAGCCAGAAAGTCATGCAGCCGCGCCACATCCCGCAAACTTTGCGGCGACCATTTCAGACGTGGCATACGGGAGCCTCTGCCTCCTCGCCCGCTTCGAGCCTGGCTAGCCAAGCATCGGCTTCCTCTGCCGTGGCATGCAGACCGGTTGCCTGATAGTCGTTCCAGGCGGCCAATGCATCCCGATGAAAGGCCTCACGCTTCTCTTCGCGGCTCACGTACTGCTCAACAGCCTCCCGCATAATCCAGTGGGCGGTGCGGCGGCGAGCCTTGGCAAGCTGTTGTACTCGATCTTTCAGAGCAACGTCGAGTTTCAAGCTGGCGGTTGCGACAGATGGCATACTTGGTACTCCTTGGTGTTACCTTGAAACACTATAGCATGATTGGATGGAACCACAAGTATCTTTGAGTCGTAGCAATCAACAGTACAATCTCATCAGTATCAATGCCGGCAAATAGAGGAGTTGCTTCTTGGACGATTCACAATCCAAACAAAGACCAGTAGCCCCCGGCGACGCTCCGGCGCTGCTGCTCGGCGGCCTGCGCAAAGCCTTTGGCGACGTGGTGGCCGTCGATGGCCTGGAGCTTCAGGTGGCGCGCGGCGAGTGCTTTGGCCTGCTGGGACCGAATGGCGCAGGCAAAACAACGACCATCGAAATCTGCGAGGGGCTGACCGCGGCCGACTCCGGCGCCGTCGAGCTGCTTGGCTTGAACTGGCACACCGGCGCCGATGAACTGCGCCAGCGCATCGGCGTGCAGTTGCAAGAGACGCAGTTCCCGGAAAAGCTCACCGTCGAGGAGACGCTCCGCCTCTTCCGCAGCTTCTACCGGCGCGGCCTTTCGGTGGACGATTCGATCCGCACCGCCCAGCTTGAAGAAAAGCGCGCCGGACGCGTAGGCACGCTGAGCGGTGGGCAAAAGCAGCGCCTCGCCATGGCCTGCGCGCTGGTCGGCGATCCCGAACTGCTCTTTCTGGACGAGCCGACCACCGGCCTTGATCCGCAGGCGCGTCGCCACTTGTGGGATCTGGTGGATGCGTTGAAGCAGGCCGGGCGCACCATCATTCTGACCACGCATTATATGGAGGAGGCGGAGCGGCTCTGCGACCGCGTGGCCATCATGGACCACGGGCGCGTCATTGCGCAGGGCAGCGTGCCGCAGTTGATCGCCTCGGTGGGCGCCGAGCATATCGTCGAGTTTGCCGTGGCAGAGCGCGAAAGGCATGAGGTCAACATTGCGTCTCTGCTGGCCATTCCGGGCGTGCAATCGCATCGCGTGGACGCTGGGCTGCACCAGCTCTCGGTGATCGAGCTGCACACCGCCGTTCCCGCCATCTTTGCCGCGCTCGACCAGCAGGGGCTCACGCTCAGCGAGTTCCGCACCCACTCCGCCACGCTGGAAGACGTCTTTGTAAACCTGACAGGGAGGACGCTGCGCGATGAATAATCTGGAGAAAAGTTCTCTCTTTCAACTCACCTCCGCCCGCTTCCGGCTCTATCTGCGCGAGCCCGAGGCCATCTTCTGGACCTTTGTCTTTCCCATTCTGCTGGCTATCGGGCTGGGAATCGCCTTCCGCAATCGACCGGCCGACGTGCTGCCTGTGGGCGCGACCACTCCGCAACTGACCCAAGCCCTGGCCGCCGACAAAGGCCTGACGGTCACCAATCTGGACGAGGCGGCGGGCACGCACGCGCTGGCCACAGGCCAGATTCTTTTGCTGGCTATTCAACAGCCCGCAGGCGTCGCCTACAAATTCGACGACACCAACCCCGATGCCCGCGTGGCGCGCTTGGTAGCCGACCGCGCCATTCAAACGGCGGCGGGGCGGCGCGAGGCGCTCAGCGTAAAGAATGATCCGGTGCATGAAGCCGGCGCGCGCTATATCGACTTTGTCGTGCCCGGCCTGCTCGGCATGAACCTGATGGGCACGGCGATGTGGGGCATCGGCTTTTCCATCGTCGATGCGCGCCAAAAAAAGCTGCTCAAGCGGATGGTGGCTTCGCCCATGCCGCGATGGCAATTCCTGGCCTCATTTCTTTTGTCGAGGCTGGTTCTGCTGGTGCTGGAGGTGGTCTTCTTCCTCGGCTTTGCCTGGCTAGCCTTCGGTGTGCCCTTTCGAGGGCCGCTTTGGCAATTGGCGCTACTGTGCATTCTCAGCTCGCTAGTCTTTGCCGCGCTGGGGCTGCTGGTCAGTTCGCGCGCGCGAACCATTGAAGCCGTCTCGGGATTGATGAATCTGGTGATGATGCCCATGTGGATTCTCTCCGGCATCTTTTTTTCGGCTACGCGCTTTCCGGCGGTCGTTCAGCCGCTGGTGCGCGTTCTGCCGCTCACCGCCGCCAACGACGCTCTGCGCGGCAATATGCTGCAAGGGCTGAGCCTGGGGCAAATGATTGCGCCGGTGGCGATTCTGGTGGCCTGGGCCGTGGCCGCCTTTGCCGTCTCCCTGCGCATCTTCCGCTGGCGGTAATCATTCACTGAGTCACGCTACCTGGACTTCGCGCAGCATGAACGGCAGCGCGTAAGTCCTTCAGGGTAATCATCAAAGTCATGGGTTCAAGCGGCGATGGGTCAAAGCCAAGCTTGAGATAAAAACTCTTGGCTTCGTCAGAGATGGCATGAACAAGCAGCCCACGGACACCGATGGAATCCGCCGCCTGCATCACGCGCCGCGCGGCATCCTGAAACAGCGCACGTCCAAGACCTCGGCCATGAAAAGATTGGAGAACGGCAAGGCGTCCCAGCACGACAACTGGAATTGGCTCAGGCATATTGCGACTAAACCGGCCAGGGGCTATCTCCGTATGAACCGCGCCGGATGCAAGCGCATAATATCCAACAACCTGAGTATCTTGGCAAACAACAAACGTGCGCGAGGCGCCACTCACTTGGTTGGCCAACGCGCGACGTTTCAGCCAGTTATCCAGTGACGGCACACCGCAATCGAATCCGCTGATTCGGTGGTGCGGCGTCAATGGTTCCGGTGCGGAAAGCGTCATTTTGTGTCCCACGGCAGAGGGGCGCGCATGGCGGCCAGTAGCCGTTCGTTGGGCTGTGGCGGCGCATCGAGCCGTTCCAAAAATTCCTGATAGGCTTGGGGGCTGACCGAAATCATGGCCCTGTCCAAGAGCGTCTCCTCGGCTGCTTGACGCGCGGCATCCAGAATAAAGTCGGTGCGGTTTTTACACCGCGCCCGCGCCGCCTGGTCAATCAGGTTGCGTTCCTGCGGCAGAATTCGGATATTCAGCGTAGAACGGGTCGTTAGGGGCTTCTTGGTTTTAGGCGCAATTGCCATAAATTCTCCATCTATCTTCAGCATAGCGTATAGAGATGACAATGTCATTACATTATTAATGTGAACTTTGCCTCCGCTGCTTTCAAATCGGCGGCAAATGTGGACAGCGCCATAACCAGTGTGTTCGGTGTGTCTTGCAAGGACAAGGCTCCATAACCGGCATACCACTTGGCCGCCCGGTCGTTCTTGGCGTCGATGATGAGGACCAAGCCGCCAACTTCGACAGCTGCTCTGATGCAACGCCTGGCCGCTGCGCCCAGAAGTTGGCCGCCAAGCCCTTGCCCCTGTAGGTCGATGTGCGTGGCAAGACGAGCCAACCTGAAGCCCGGCACATCATGACGGGCAAGGCCGCGCCGGAGAGTTTCCGGTACGCGCTCATGGGCCAGCGCAGCCGGAGCCAAGCTGTAGAATCCAAGGATTTTTGTGGGATTGTTATTGTCTACTGCCAGAAAAGTTTTTGCGCTCCCCTGCTCATGGCTCTGCCGCGCATAGCGCCGGAGGAAGTCGTTCATCTCGGCATTGCCGCAATCAAAAGCCTTGCGGTCATGCGTCTTGGTGATCGCCTCTTCGTGCCAGAGTGGGAGTGTCATGCGATGAGCTGAGGCATCGCTGCAATGGCCGCCCGCAGCTTGGCATTGGGCGCGGGTGGGTTTTCGAGGAGATTGAGTACCAACAGGCTATCGCGCTCCGATAGCTTCACGACCTCGGACGCCGCAATCACGGCTTCCGCTTCGCGCAGCGCCGTCTGGGTTACAAAATCCGTCAGATCGGTGTGGCGCAGCGCCGCCGCCCGCACGAGTTTGGACTTGACTACTGTATTAACCCGCAGGCTCATACGTTGATTATCGTCAACCGCAATACGTGGCATTGCATCCCTCCTTGTTTGTACTATTTCAAAGAGTACGACCACATGTGAGCCTTGTCAAGGAGAACAAGCCACGGATAGTACATCCTGACACGGCAGGTGCAAAATTTTAATTGACCGCTTCAATTAGCATGAAAGCATGACCACCACGATTCGCCCGGCGACCCGCGCCGATGTGCCGCAAATACTGGCTTTCATCCGCGCGCTGGCTGCCTACGAGCGTATGCCGGAAGCGGTGACCATCACCC
>CAZYCV010000091.1:0-14944 GCA_964645305.1 uncultured Occallatibacter sp.
TGGCGGCTTATAAGTACAACACATTCTCGCCTTACTTCGAGCACACCTTCGCTTACTCTTCCACGCCGGTGGCGGCTTTTCCGGGCGGGGCGATAACGCCTGAAGAGGCGCGCGAGCTGGTGGCTTACGCGGCGCAGTATCACATTACGATTATCCCGGAGCAGGAGTCCTTTGGGCATCTGCATCATGTGCTCAAGTTTGAGCAGTACTCGCCGCTGGGCGAAACGGCGCACGGCGCGGTGCTGGTTCCCGGCGACCCGGCCACGCTGCCGCTGATCGGCGGCTGGTTTGGCGAGCTGGCCAAAGTCTTTCCGGGGCCGTACGCGCATATCGGAGCGGACGAGACCTTCGAGCTGGGTTTGGGGCGCACGCGCGAGGCGGTCAAGCAGCAGGGGCTGGGCAAGGTCTATCTCGACTTTCTGGGCAAGATTCACGAGCAGCTTGCGCCTAACCACAAGCAACTGCTCTTTTGGGGCGACATTGCGGTCAACTCGCCGGAGCTGGTGGGAACGCTGCCCAAGGACATGATCGCCGTGCCCTGGCGCTACAACGCAGCGAAAGACTTTACGCCGCTGATTTTGCCCTTCACCAAGGCGGGGTTGGAGACCTGGGTGGCTCCCGGCGTGAACAACTGGAATCGCCTTTACCCCAACAACCATGAGGCGCTGGGCAACATCCGCGCCTTTGTGCGCGACGGCCAGAAGCTGGGCGCGAAGGGAATGCTCAACACCGTTTGGAATGACGACGGCGAGGGGCTCTTCGACGAGAATTGGTTCGGCGTGCTCTTTGGCGCAGCGGCTGGATGGCAGGCGGGCGAGAGTAGCGAGGACAGCTTCGTGGCGTCTTATGGGCAGGCATTTCACCGCGACGAGACGGGCAAGATCAGCCTTGCGCAGCGCGAGCTGATGGCCGCTCATGCCGTGCTCAGAGATGCGGGCCTTGGGGATGCGCAGGACAGCTACTTCTGGCTCGATCCTTTTTCGGTGGAGGGGCAGCGCATCGGGGCAAAGCTGAACCCGGTGGCCGCCGCATTGCGGTTGCACGCCGAGCGGGCAATCACCCTGCTTGCCGAGGCGCGGGCTGCGGGCAAGCTGGAAAACCCCGAAGCGCTGGATGCGCTGGATCTGGGCGCGCGGCGCATTGACTTTGTGGGTTACAAGTTCCAAACCGCTGCCGAGTGTGCGGCGCTTTACGCACAGGCGCAGGCGCTCGCCGCCGACCAGAGCCGCTCAAGCGAGGTGGAAGTGATGCTGGAGACCATCGGCTCAAACAACGGGCGGCTGCAGGATATGCGCGACGGCTACGCGCTGCTGGGCGAACTCTACCGCCAGGCGTGGCTGCGCGACAACCGCTCCTATTGGCTCCAGAACAACATGGCTCGCTACGAGCAGGCCGCGCAGCTTTGGATCGGGCGCGCCGACCGCTGGAACCTGGTGCAGCAGCAATGGTGGAATACGCACACCCTGCCCGCGGCGGGCGAAGACGGGCTGCCGGTTGGGGTTGTGCAGGGAATGGGAAATAGGGAATAAAATCCCGCTACCGCTTGGGCATCTTCAAGCGTCGCACGCCGAAGGCATCCAGTTTGTCATCGGTACTGAGAACCGGCAGATTATAGTGGATGGCGTGGGC
Organism: uncultured Occallatibacter sp.; assembly: GCA_964645305.1. GTDB lineage: Bacteria > Acidobacteriota > Terriglobia > Terriglobales > Acidobacteriaceae > Telmatobacter. The sequence goes on from CAZYCV010000091.1 coordinate 1,630, forward strand.
GGCGATCATGCGATCAAACGGATCGGCGTGGTTGTCCTCAAAGCGCGCCGCCCGCACCATGACCTCCGGTTCCAGAGGCAAGATTGAATATCCCAGGCGTGCTTCGATATTCTCCAGCAAATCGCTCTCGAACTCCACAGCCTCGGGGAGCTTGCCCTTTCGAACCTTCAAACTGATCTCGTAGAGCGATGCGGCAGAGACTAGAATTTCGTTGTTGAGATCGATCATTATCTCGCGGGCCCATGGTTTGATGAGTTCCGGTTGCAGGGCTGCCCAGAGAACATAATGGGTATCGACAAGGATTCTCACTCGAGTTCACCGTTCCAACCCTTCAATTCCATCTCAGGCAGTTCATCAAAATCCGCAGGAATCTCAAAGTTGGGACAATAGAACTGTCCCATCTCTCGTTTCTTTACCGGCTTGAGAGCGACGATCTCAGCCACCGGCAGCTTCTTCCTGCCGGTGGTCAACACGATTTTTTCTCCGCGCTGCGCCCGCTTCACAAGATCAGAGAGCCTGGTTTTGGCCTCAAACATGGTGGCTTCCATCTTCACGACCTCCATACTGCTAGGAATAGATTAGCTAATATAGTTTTGATTGGCAAGTTGCCGGCTATCGCATGAACAAAGCGCGCCCCGGGCATCGCTTCCATTTGCTGCCATCCCCGGTCCCCAACAGCGAGGGACCGGGGGCACCCGACGGGGGCACCCGCATACAACTGAATCGAAAAAGCTCAAGCCGGCGGGCATCTCTACTACTGAGCCTGTTTCGATTCCTTGATAATCGCCTCCGCTGCGTTGCCTGCCACCACCCAGTTTGCCGACCCGGCCACCACGGCTTCATCCTCGAACCAGAGAAATCCGAAGTCGTCAATGCACTCCGGAAAATCCGGCTTGAGGATGACGTATCCCGGAATCACCGCGCCTGGAATATAAGAATTGTCGCCGCGGTTATTGCTGTAAGTCTTGGTTTTGGAGACCGTTCCGACGCCGGCCACATACGAGGTGCTGGAGACCGGGTGCGTGCCCAGAATGTAGTTGACGGCGCGCAGCGTGTACTCCGGGCCTACAAGATCAGGAAATGCCCTGTGCAGGAAGTACATCCGTATGGCCATCTCCACCACCGCGCCCGATCCGCCCCATGTGCCCAGGCTCGGAGGCACGCCGAAGGGCGTCGCGTCCAATTGCTTGTCCAGGCCAGCCATATAAGTCTTGACTGCATCGCGCAGTTGATCCTTCGCGGTTGGGTCCAGATACGGCAGCGCCCGCACCGCCGTCCAACCGTGGAATCCCATCTGCTGTGGCGTAATGACTTGAGGGAAAAGCTCCCGGAGACGAGACTTGTACGGCTCCGCGCCACGTGTAGCAATGGTCAGTTCCAAAGCCGCGGCCCAATCCTGTGTGGCCTCAAAGGCCCTGAAATCGAAGCCGTCCGGCGGAGCCGCCGGTGCGTTGGTTAAGGCAGAAGCTGCCGGAGCACCCGCACTGCCGCCAGCGGGACGAGCACTATGCGCTTGAGATACTACTCCTTGCGAGGCAGCCAGTACGCCTCCCTCAAGAGCCCCATCCGGCGCTGCTGCGCCAAAGGCGCGGCCTGCCGGAACCGTCGGGTGAGCCTTCTCGTCATTCCATGCCTTGATCGCGGTCTCCAGGCAGTCTTTGGCCATTGGATCATCCCAGCCCTTCAGCGTATCGGAGGCGGCGGCCAGCGCCGCAATGGCATTCCACTGGAAGAACGGATTGTTTGAGGTGAAGATCCAGCGATCGTCCGGCCTGCCGGAGTAGTCGCCCTTCACTTCGTTCACGCCAAGACTTGGGTCGTAGATGCGGCCATCGGTCTTCGACGCTCCATCGCCCAGGTGCGTATATTGCCGCAGATCCGGTTCGTGCGTGCCGCGAATGGCGTGGCCGATATTGTGGAATTGCGCCAGAATCAGCAGCGCCCCGTGCTTGACCTGCTCGACCGCATCCGGCACGCCATCAGGGCGGTGCATCTCAACCTGACGGGCGGCTTCATCCACGGTAAGCTCGTCGTAATCGAGATGAAACTCGCGATAGGCCAGCGCCAGACTCTGAATCACGCTCAGTTGCGCAGGCTCTTCCAGGTCGAAGTCGCCGGCGTCATACCAGCCGCCCACGTTCATTCCGGGAATGTGATCGCCGCCTTTGTACTTGCCGTCGGTGGCCGTAGCCTGATTCCAGCCGTCGAACTGCTCGCCCACCACCGGCGCCATGCGGCCATCATCCAGGTGCGACGCGCCGTGCCAGACGCGATAGCCCTCGCGCACCGAAACGTGATCCATCTGCTCGGCCAGGTGATGGTCCAAACTGTCCTGCCAGATCTTTGCGTAAGCCTCCGGCGAGATCGGGAAGGGCGCCGTGCGCTGGTCCGCGTACTCAATCACATACAGTCCGGCATCCTTCACCGGCGTAAAGTCAAACTTGGAATAAACATAGCGCAGCCAAGGCGTGGCAGGCGTAATCGGCCCCTCAAAGACCTTCTGGTACTCGCCGCTCTCCATCAGGCGCAGCACCTTGGCCGTCTTCGGTCCGTCGTACTTCGGATCAAGCTCGATCACCGCAACCTTTTGGAAGCCCGGCGCATACCCCACCTGGCTGTGCGCAATCATCGGCGGGCGGGTCCAGTTTGGAATCACATCCGGCCGAATGTGCCAAACGATGGCCCCGGTGGTCTTGCCTGCGGGAATCAGCGAACGCAAGACAAACCAGCCATTCTGCGCGCGGTTGCGTCCGTCAAAGAGCATCAGGTCAGCCGTCTCTGACTTCACATTGATCCGGGCCAGCGCGTCGTCCACCCCCAGCGTAATGCTCTTGCCCTGGGCAAAGGGCAGCGGCTCGGTGTATCCCTTGGCCTTGTCCCAATCCTCCAGGTAGTAGGCCTTCTTCGGCTCGTCGGCCAGCGGCAACACTTTGACCATCGCATCATTCGGCGTGCGCGGAAAGAGCCCGGCCCGGCTTCCGTCCACCAGGTACGTCTTGCCCATGTAGATTGAAGGCAGAAACTCCAGGTTGAAGCCTGCGCGCCCAGCCAGCTTCTCCGGCAGCGGCTTGTCCAGATTGACGCTCACCCTGACGCCGCCCGGCTCCGCTGTGACTTCAACGGTGTAGCTCAAATCGAAGGCCGGAAAGGCAAGGTCTGCGGTGAGCCGGTTCTTCGCCTTGTCGGCGTGGCGACCTTTGAGCGTGGCCACCAGATCCCACTGCTCGGGCGTCGGCTTCAGGCGCACGTCGCCGTTGGTGGCGATACGTGACCCGTGGAGAACCATCTCCATCGCCGTGTTCTTCTGGTCCACAAAGACCGGATGGTAGGTGCTGTCGTAGAGAAAAACGCTGAAGCCTTGCGTATCGAGATAGTTTTTATCGTTCACCTTCATGGCGAAGTCGGCGCCGAAGAGGCTTGGGCTGAAGGCAAGGCCCAAGAGTAGAAACACACTGATTCGGGTAGACCTGAATTGGGTCAAGTTACCTTTCTGTCTCAACAAAATACTCACCTCGTCCAGGAGCGGCTGCTCCTTGGATACCTTTCGGTTTATGACAATTTGTTTGAAAAGAACCAAAAAATGCTGCGTCACAAGCCAGCCATTCTCCGAATCCCAAGGAAACGGCCTGTTCCGAGATGGAGACAGGCCGCTTGTGCTCTTTGGGATGCGCGGTTTACTTCAAGGTTACTTCCGCTGTGAGCGGCGTGCTTTCGCTGGAGTCGCCCACGCGGAGGACGAACTTGCCGGGATCAATGGCCCACTTGTGCGCCGCTTCATCCCAGTAGCTGAAGGCGCGGGCGTCCAGGTTGAGGGTGATGTGCTTGGTTTCGCCGGGCGCGAGATTCACCTTCTGGAAGCCCTTCAATTCGCGCTCGGGGCGGGTGACTTTGGTGGAAGGATCGGAGACGTAAAGTTGGGCCACCTCCGCTCCGGCCACTGCGCCGGTGTTCGTGACGTCAAAGCTGACCGGAACCGAGGAGCCGGAGGCGGCGGTAGCGGGCGCTTGCAGGTTGGCAAAGCTGAAGGTGGTGTAGCTCAACCCGAAGCCGAAGGGATAGAGCGGATGCTTGCCGGTCGAGGTCCAGTAGCGATAGCCGACCATCAGCTTGTCGGTGTACTGGACGTGCGGGATGACGTAATCAACCGGCGGCTTGCCGTCTTCCGTGACGTGCAGTTTGGTGTCCGCGCCCGGAATCGGATAGTAGATTGCGGCTGAAGGATTGTCTTCCCAACTGCGCTCAAAGCTGACCGGCAGCTTGCCTTCCGGGTTGTGCTGGCCGAAGAGGATTTGGCCGACGGCGGTTCCGCCCTCCTGACCGGGATAGTAAAGGTGCAGCAGCGCGGGAACCTTCTCCAGCCAGCCGCGCGTATCCATGGCGCCGCCGCCGGTGAGGGTGACGACGGTGTGAGGATTGAGGGCGGCAACGGTTTCGATCAGCGCGCTTTGGCCCCAAGGCAGCGCGAAGCTGCGGTCGTGGCCCTCGCCTTCGGTCTGTCCGTTGAAACCGGCGGCGATGACCACGAGGTCGGCCTTCGAGGCGATCTCGCGGGTCTCGGCAGAGATCAGGTCGGGCAGATAGGCAAGGCCGACGCCGAAGCGCGGCGAAGTGGTGCGGGGCAGAATCTCAGCGACCACGGTTGCGGTTTCACCGGCAGCCAGTTCGACGACGCCCGATTGAGGAACCTGGCCCTCGGCGCGCTCCTGATGCAGAATCTCTTTGCCGTTTACCAGCACTTTGAATTCGTTTCCACCCCAACCGGAGGCGGCGGCCAGAATCAAATACTTGCCGGCCTTCTCCGCCTTGTAGTGAGCGGTGCAGCGGAAGCTGTGCGGCGATGTGGCCTCCGGCTCCCAGCCGCTTCCACCCCAATTGGAGAAGCCGCGCTCGGTGGAGGTTTGCGGCGCTCCGGTGAAGTCCTTGCTCGGAAAGTCCTCCAACTGCACACCACCCTCCCAGCGGGTCTGGCGGAAGAGATCGCCGATGTCAGGCAAGCCGCGGCTATAAAGCACGCTGACTCCCGGTCCAGCCACGTTGGCGATGCCGGTGAGGATGCTGACCGGCTCAAAGGCATGAGCCTCGGAGGAGCCGCCGCCGCCGACCACGGCCGGCCAAGCGTCGGGACCGATGACGGCGATGGTCTTGATTCTCGCGGCGTCGAGCGGCAGAAAGTGGCCATCGTTCTTGAGCAAGGTGATGCTTTCGAGCGCGCCATCAAGGGCAACCGCGCGATCCGCAACGGAGTAAGTGGCGTCCGCCGGGTCGAACTGCGGGCGGTCAAGGAATCCGTAGCGCAGGATGGTGCGCAGCAGGCGGAGCACCTTGTCGTTGATGGTGGCTTCTTTTACCGTTCCGGCCTTGACGGCGGCGGCGAGCGTGGTGGCATCCATGAAGCGGGCGCTGGGCATCTCCAGATCAAGGCCGTTGTTGGCCGCGGCAACGCCGTCGTAGGTGGCGTCCCAATCGGACATCAGAATGCTTTGGAAGCCCCAATCGCCTTTGAGCACCTTCAGGTTGAGGAACTCATTCTGCGTGGCGTGCTGGCCGTTGACCAGGTTGTAGGAGTTCATCACCGCATCGACGTGGCCTTGCATGACGGCGGCTTCGAAGGCGGGCAGGTAGATCTCGCGCATCGTCCGCTCGTCCACTTCGACGTCGACGTTGTGCCGGTTGTACTCCTGATCGTTCAAGGCATAATGCTTGACGGTGGCGATGACGCCTTGCGACTGGACGCCCTGAATGTAAGGAACCACCAGCGCGGAGTTGAGGTAGGGATCTTCCGAGAGGTACTCGAAGTTGCGCCCGCCGAGCGAGGAGCGGGCGATGTTGACGCCGGGGCCAAGCAGGAAGTGGACGCTGCGGGCGCGGGCATCACGGCCCAGCGCCTTGCCCAGCGTGCGGGCAAAGTCTTTGTCCCAGGTGGCGGCCAGAGCCACGCCGCCGGCGTAGGCCGTGGTTGGCCCCCAGGTGCGCACGCCCACCGAGGCGTCGGACATTTTGAAGCGCGGCAGGCCGATGGAGGGTATGGCTTGCGTAAACATACTGTCCACGCCGCCCAGCAGCTTGATCTTCTCATCCAGAGTGAGCTTGCCGAGCAGAGCTTGGGCCTTGGCTTCGATGGCGGGTGAATCCGGCACAGGGGCTTGAGCGGCCAGGCACAGCGGCAGCAGGGCGATCAATGCCGCGACGCCAAAGGCGAAGAGAGAGTGAGAAAGGGATCTGTTTGGATTTTTCATAACAGACAAAGCCTATCGCATTTTGCTGCCTGCCGTACACCGCCTGGGAGCGTTTCTTTGCTCACTTGAATGGAATTGGGAAAGCTGTTGGAGATTGAAAAGAGCCGACTTGTGACCAGAATCACAGCTTGGGGTGAATGGTGTCACTGCTGATGCTTCTCACGGAGGCGCAGACTCGGAATCCTACAGGCAAACGCTGTCTGTGTGCGGAGTGATTTATGAGCTTTGGGCAGGGATTGAAGACCATTGTGGTGGCGACTGAGCTGCGGGGCAGCTCAGAGGCGGCGCTGGAGTATGCCCGCAAGCTGGCATCGGCCTATGGCGCGCGCATTGTGCTGGCGCACGGCATTGACCCGATGGAGTACGCCCAAGTGGATGCGCTGCCCGGCAGCGTGGTGAAGGGATTGCCGGCGGCGGCGCAGGCGGTGCTGGACTCGCTGAGCGGCGATCTGCTGCGCGATGGGATTCCCAGCCACTCGGAGGTGCGCCAGGGCGCGGTGGCGCAGATGCTGCTGGATGTGGTGCGGCAGTACAAAGCGGAGCTGATTGTGATCGGCACCAAAGGCCAGGCGGGCGCCGGTCCGGTGATGGTGGGCGCGATTGCCGAGGAGCTGGTGCGGCAGTCGCCGTGCGCGGTGCTGGCCGTGGCGGCCGATTGGAATGCGGGCGAGTTTCGGCCCACGCCGGGCGGGCCGGTGCTGCTGGCCATGGAGCGCAATGCGGCTGCGTCGGCGGCGGTGAGTACGGCGGCCTCGTTGGCCAGGGTCTTTGAGCGTCCGCTGCTATTGGTTCATGCGCAGACCGAGGGCGAGGCCAACCAGCCAAACCCGTGCGCGATCACGCTGGAGGAGTTCGGCCTGGAGCCGAGCGAGACGTTTCCGGTGCGCTGCATCGTCAAGCAGGGCGCTCCGGCTGACGTGGTGGAACTGGCGATTGGCGAGCACCATCCCTGCATCCTGGTGGCCGGGGTCAAACGGGACAGCGAGACGCCGGGGCCGCATGGCACGGCCTTTGCGCTGCTGGCGCGCTCGCGGGTTCCAGTGCTGTGCGTGCCGCCGGAGTGAATCAGGGGACTGAGGGACTAAGGGACTAAGGGACTAAGGGACTGAGGGACTGAGGGACTGAGGGACTTAGGGACTTAGGGACTAGGGTACCAGAGGACTGAGGGAGTTTGAACAAGCCTCAGGTGAATCGCAAGAAAAGGAGGGCCAGCCATGCAGCGTGAATCGAGAAGTCGGCGCATGGAAGCGGTCCGCGCACATCCCGTGAGAGAGTTGCTGGAGTGTCCGGCGCCGGTAGGGCAGGTGCTGAACGGCTCGGTGGAGTGCCTTCAGTTTCGCGCAGGGGAGGTTGTCTTTCATCAAGCGGAGAGTTGCCGGGGGCTCTATCTGCTGGCGTCGGGGCGTTTTCAGCGCAGCTCGGCGTGGGATCAGGAGCCGGAGGTGGTGGCTTCGGCGCGCGCCGGAGAGCTACTGGAACTGTCCGCCGTTTTGGGAGATGGACGGCATGGTTACACACTGACCGCGCAGACTGCGGGATCGGCTCTCCTGCTGCCGATAGAGGCGGTGAACCAGGCATTTGAGAGTTATAGCCCCTTGCGGATGCACCTGATGGAAGAACTGGCTCGTGAGGTTTCACGCGCTTATTACGAATGCTGCTCACGCCGGCTGCTTCAGTTGCGGCGATCAAGCAGGGCGGCTTGAAGGGCGAAACGGAAGTCGGGTTGTGGGTTGCCACCCTAGCCGCAAAAACAAAGACGCGGCGAGGGTGGGGCACCCGGTTCAGATGTTTGGGCATCTGACCGTTCTAGAAGTCTGAGGGGCTGGAAAGGGATTTTGGAGCGTTTTTCTCTTTGCGGTAGGGCTTTTTGAGGCTCTTGCGGAGAAACAGGGGAGATCTTTGTCTAAAACGGCGCTCCGGTGCGTTATACTCAGGATGCACAGCAGCGAGCCCATGGCTACATTTCATCCCCATCACCCTCCGGAAGATTGCGTAAATTGCGAGCATCGCCATTTAAGGATGTTCTGTAATCTTACTCCCGAAGCCCTCACCGACTACGACGGTATAGGGATCATGATGAGCCACGCCCGCGGCGCCAAGCTCTTTTCCGAGGGCGATCCGGCGCGCAACGTCTTTGTGATCTGTTATGGGCAGGTGAAGATCTCCTCCACCTCGCGCGACGGCAAGACGATGATTCTAAAGATTGCCGGCCCCGGCGATGTGATGGGGTTGAGCGCCGTTCTGGCCAACGTTCCGCACGAGGTCACAGCCGAAGCCATTGAGCCTTGTCAAGTGAAGACCGTCCGCAAGCAGGATTTTGTGGACTTTCTGAGCCGCCATGGAATCGCCAGCATGCACGCCGCGCAGTCGCTCAGCGGCGAATACCTGACCGTCTTCCATGACGCCAAGCGGTTGGCTCTCTCCGGTTCGGCGGCGGGACGACTGGCACGGCTGCTGCTGGACTGGGGGCGCAACTCTGCCAATGGCAAGCCGGAGATGCGCTTTACCATGGCCCTGACCCACGAGGAGATCGCCAATATGGCAGGCACCTCGCGCGAGACGGTCACCCGGCTGCTCAATCAATTCCGCCGCGATCAATGGATCACTATCAAAGGCTCCAGCCTGACCATCACCAAGCCCGATCAATTGGAACGGCTGACGGCGTAACAGCTGTCAGTTAGTGCGATGAGGTTCGTGGACTCGCGTCCGGCGTGGACCGGGAGGTCCACGCTACAGCCGGTCTGGAGACCGGCGCTACAAAAACAGACTGGCGCTACAAAACCAAGCTCAGTTTCCAGAGCCACCTTCGGCATCTGCCGCTTCCTTGGCGCGCTCCAAGCCCTCTTTGGCCTTTGCATTGCCTGGGTCGCAGTCCAGCACGGCGCTGAACTGCCGCTTGGCCGCCGCATACTTGCCCCGCCCCAGATTCTTCCAAGCCGCGTCGATCTGTCCATCAAATTGACTGCGGTCCAGATCGCACCGGCTGTTGTCCTGTTTACTTTGCTTGGCCGGTTCCACCGGCCGGGGCTTTTCCTGGGGTGCCTCTTGAGCCGGCTGAGCCTCCGGCTTGGTGGCGTTCTTGGGCTGTTTGGCGGCTGGCGTATTCTCGGCAGGGTGCTTGGGCTGAGCTGCCGATGAACTCCCGTTCGGGACAGCCGTGGCAGCTTGCGTTGTCGGTCCGGGCACGGTTTGCGTCTGTGGAGCTGTAGAGACCGCGTTCAGGTCGGCGGGCGGGGCTGAATTCGATCTACCCGCAAAAACATGAATAAGGACCGCGACAACCACGATGGCCGCCGCAACTGCCGCGCCGATCCAGACCTTGGAGCCTTTCTTCGCTTCAACCTCCACGGGCTGGCGATAGCTTCCGGTGCGATAACTGCCGGTACGATGGCTTCCGGTGCGGTACTCTTCCGCGGCAATCTCCTCGGCAGCGGGTTGCGGCGCGGGCGGCTCAGGGGGCGCTTCCTGCACGCCCTGCTCGGCGGCAATCCGAGAGAGAAACTCGTCGTCCTCAGAGCGCGAGTAATGGTCGTTTGATCCTTTCCAGTCCAACTCCCAGAGGCCATCGCCGGCGGCTACCTGCAAAGGAAAGCCGGGCATGCGGTCAAAGGGCTGGCTGGCTTTTTCGGTGAGCAGAATGGCGCCGGAGGAGGCCTGCGCGAGAGAGTGAAATGGATCTTCGGCAACCGTATTCCCGGCACCTTCTTCCGGGGAGTGGATTTGCAGGGCCAGAGAAGTCGTTCTGGGCTCTTCAGACTCCACGTACCCTTGCAGGGCCCACTGCAAGCGCCGCGCGGTCATGGCGGCCGCCAGGAAGGTTGTGAAGGAGGCCACCAGAACATCTCCGCGCCGCGCCATGGGCAGGCCGCCGGAGGTGGCGATCAGGTCGAGCGTCAGGCAGGCGGCTGGGCTGTTGTTCTCCCAGAGCGACGGCGCCTGCCCCGTATGTGTGGGTGCGGACCAGAGACGTACCGAGAGGCACGCCTCGCGCAGGGAGGGGCTTTCCAAAGTTTCAGCGCGATTCTGCAACACCGTCTGTTCAGACTTTCGAGATTGGGTAGACACGGCCATTTGTCCTTGTACGCCTACTTTACAGCTTCCGGCATAGCATCGTCGAAAATAAATTGCAACCTTTGGATGGAAGTGATAGCGTAGCAGAAAACGCGAGCGGGCGTAAAATTTGTTTTAAGATTTTTATGAACCCTCCTGCAAGCCGCTGAACCGGCTTCTGGAGGCTACCGCTTGCGGATTGTTTGGGAAACGCTGTTGCCATTCTTGAGGCGGGAATGATCGGCAAATCCAGCCAGTACATTGGGGTCAACATGAGATCGCGCACTACTATGAAAAGATTATCGAATCTGCGGAGTCCTCTGGCGGGGATTCTTGTGCTGGCGGGCTTTGGCGCAGGATGCTTTGCGCCCATGGCTGCCGCGAAAGACATTCCCTTGACGGCGATTGAACTGTATGACGGTCCGTCGGGCGCCGCCTATGTGCAGTTGTCCGGCGTGTTCATTAACAGCAAAGTGGAGATGAAAGACTGCTCGCCGTTTCAGGCCGGTCCCGTGGACAAGAACACTTACGGGAAGATGGGCAGAGTCCTACTGGCGGCGGGAGGCATACTGGAGCGGGGTGCGGACGGCGTTCTACGTTACAACTCCGGTTCCGGCCAGCCAGTCTGCGTGGTGCCGGCCAATGCGCGTTTTGATCACAGCGCGGTGTATTCGCTCTCCGGGCTGGCCGACCAGGCTTTGCTGCAAGGCACTCCGATCAGCGGAGGCGTTCAGACTCCGCTGACCGCTCCGCCCATCCGCAAAGGGGTCAAGCTGCTCTTTGTCCCCGCCCCCAATCTGGAGCTGGCCGAGTATCTGCGCGCGCAGCGGGCGGGAGATATGGAGGGATGGCAGACATATCTTTCGCGGTATCCCTCCACGCCTTTGCACTCCGTGGATGCAAAGCGGTCCTTGGCCGGGCTTTATGCCGCAGTTGGTGAGGCATCGGTGCAGGCCTATGACAAAACAGTGGCCGATGCGCAACCCCTCTACTCCGAGTTGAAGACCGCCAAGCTCAAGGCGGACAAGGCGCACAGTCTGGCCTCGGATCTGCCCGCCTGCGTGCAGTTGGAAAAGGATCTTCGCGACCGTCTGGCAAACATCACCGAGCAGGGCCGGGGCGAATTGGACGCCTATCGCGCGGCGTTGGCCTCGCGCACCACGGGATATGTGCATCTGCTGAATGCCCGCAAGTTCAGCGATACGCTGGCGGGGATCGATTCATTTTACCCGCAGGGCCAGGCGCTGACGGGAGATGTTTTGCAGGAGACCAACACCTTTGAGTCGGCGATGGGCTCGGCCGACGCGGCCAGTTCCGTGAAGCAGTTCGACCAGGCTTACTCGTTCGTGCTGCCTTATCGTTCCTTTGTGGAGGAGGAGCCGCGCGTGGCGGCGGTGATTGATGCCGCATACGGCGCTCATCTGGAGGCCGGCAACAAGGCGGAACAGAGCGAGGACTGGAGCGGGGCGATCAAGGAGTTCAAGCAGGCGGCCAGCATCAAGGACACCAGCGAAGCCCACGAGTCGCAAAAGAACGCCGAGAAGCAGTTGGTGATTGCCCAGGACAAGGCGGCTGCGGCCAGGGCTTTGGGGGCTAGCCGCGACTTCCAGGCGCAGCACTCCACCGTGAAGGCCTACGAGGTTCTGGCGGCCCTTCCGCCCGCTCAGCAGGCATTGGTGGCCGACGATATGAAGGCGCTGGAGCCGGCCTACGTGGCGGCGGCGGCGCTGGAGGCCAAGGCCCTGCATCAGGCGCACAGCCCGATTCACGGCCCGGCCGACGAGGTGGCCATCGAAAAGGCTTACACACTGCTCAATCATGCATATGATTTGAGCGAAAACGAATCTTACAAGGACAAACTGGATCTGGACGCCAACGAACTGAGCGTCTATCTTGTAGATCAGGCAAAGCACTATCTGGACAAGCCGGGTGGATCGGGTACGGAGATCGGCTGGACGTATCTGCAGGAAGCGCGTCAGTACAAGGCTTCCAATCTGGATGCGGTGCGCGATGCGATTGTTGCCGCCGCGCCGGCCCATGCCATGCGCTCCAAGCTCTCGATTCGGGTTCAGTTCCGTGACCAGACCTCGTCGCGCGATTCGCAGGGCGTGGCTGGGCAGTTGGAAAACGCCATTATTACCGGTCTGGAGAGCTCGGGGGTTCCGGTCAAGGTGGTTCGCGCAACTGAAACTGTTGCCGTCGAGCCGGACTTTGAGCTGGCCGGCGATGTGCTGGACCATCATCTTTCGGTGGTTCCCACCATCGAGCCGATGGAATCAGAGTACCGCTCCGGCGAGGAGCAGATTCCCAGCGAGGCCTGGAACAAAGCCAATCGCCTTTATGAGAAGGCGGTGCTGGAGCTGCAGACCGCTCAAACCGAATTGCAAGGAGCCACGGCGCGCGGCAAGAAAGACGAGATCAAGAAGCAGAGTGACATTGTGCAAGCCGCCGGCAAGGTTGTTGAAGATGCGCATGACAAACTGGATTCGACGCCCAAGACGGTGACCCGCGACATCATCCGGCCCTACACCTACCACAAAAAGATCATCAACATCACCGGCGTGATTCAGTTGCAGTTTCGCATCGAAACCTCACTCAGCGAGCAGCGGACGAGCCTGGTTCCGATCTCCCGCGAAGAGCACAAAAAGGACGTGCTGCTGGAAGACGTAAAGTCGGAGGACACCAAAGGCATCAAGAGCACGGGCACCATGACCGATACGGCAGAGTTCATGACGGCGCTCGAGAACTCGGCGCGCGACGAGTTGATCACCGCGGTCCGCAAAAAGGTAGAGGCTCTACCCGCGACGATCTACCAGAAAGCCGCCGCCCGCGAGAAGGAAGACGATTTGGATGGGGCGGGTGAAGCGTACCTGCGCTTTCTGAATCTGTCCAAGGAAGACAACTCCGCCGAGCGGATGCATGCCAAGCAGTTCCTGTTGAGCAGTTTCAATATGCGCCCGATCACAGATATTCAGCAGTAGACAGGGATCAGGGTTCAGGGATCAGGGATCAGGGATCAGGGAACAGGG
>CAZYCV010000092.1:0-14918 GCA_964645305.1 uncultured Occallatibacter sp.
TCGGCCACGTCTGCTTTCGCGGGCCGCTGACGTTTCTGGGCTACGTGAATGATCCGGCGGCGACGGCCAAGGCCATCTCGCGCGATGGGTACTTGTACACCGGCGATCTGGGCCGCTGGAATAACGCGGGCCTGCATCTGACCGGGCGCGAGAAGTGGGTGATCAAGTCGATGGGCTACCAGGTCTTTCCCGGCGATGTGGAGGCGCAAATCTGCGCGCTCACCGAGAAGGTGGCCAACTGCGTGGCAGTGGGCGTGGCGCATGAGGTGCTTTCGGAGGCCGTGGTGGCCGTGGTGGAGAAGCGGCCCGGTGTGGAGTTGAGCCGCCCTGAGCTGGAGCGGCAGGCGCGCGGGCTGGCCAGCTATATGCGGCCGCGCCACTGGATCATTCTGGAGGCTGGGCAGATGCCGCTGAATCGCGTCGTCAAGCCGGATTACAAACGCGCGCAGGAGATGGCGCGTGAGGAAATTGCCGCCCTGCGCCAGCGCGGCGAGTGGGATGCAGGGCTGGTTGCGGAGTAGAAATGCTTCAGCGCGCGGCTGAAGCCTGAAGCAGTTGCGAGGCCAGCGAGCAAAGCCCTTGGCGGAAGACCTCGCGGGCCGCATCCGGCGTCCAGTCGGCCGCATTCGGCCCGCCATGCGTGCGCAGCAGCGCAGCAGTCTCCGTGGCGCTAAAGCCGGCCACCGCGCGCAGCACAAAGACCACGCGTATCCACGTCGGAAGGCTCTCCAGCCACTCCCGCACCCGGTCGCGCTCCGGTCCGGCAATCATGCCTTCCAGTTCCTCCGATGAGATTCCCGCCGCGGCCAGATCATCTTCCTCAATGCAGACCGAAGCCGGAGCAAGCCCCGCCGGAGCGGCCAGACTCTCCGAATCTCGCTGCGCAAGCACCTTGAGCGCCGCCGCGCACAGATCCCGCCGGCTGCTCTCTCGCGCCACCTGCGGATCCTGGCAGACTGAAACCTCGGCGTTGGCCACCGCCTCCTCCACAAGGCGCACGCTCTCCTCGCCTTCGCCCAGCAGCATTGAAGCCAGGCTATAGAGCCCGGCGGCCACCAATTCGAAGATCGCTTCCAGCCCATCCTCGGCTTCGGGCAGTTGCTGCGGAATCACTTTGAAGAGCGCGGTGTTCGTGTCCTGGGGCATGAAGAAGGCTCCTTCCGAGCAAGCTGTGCAACCCGCTCACCCTCTATCCTCAACCCGCCGGGGGCTGCCGGTCAATGCATAAATTCCGCGCGTCGCCAGAGCTGCAAAGAACGATTCCTTCGCGTTATCATGGAGATGTATGGCATTCCCAATCAAAACCTGCGTCATTTGCTCTGAAGAATTCGAGTTGAGGCCGGATAAGCCCGGCTTTGCCAACCGCTGCCCAGCGTGTAGTGAACCGGAGGCTGACGCGTCCGGCGATAAAGTCCATCTGGATGCAACAGCCCGCAAGGAGCAAAGCGAGTTGAATGAGGCCCGCCGCAAGACGATTCGCGATATGCTCTACCGCAAAGAGAGCTGAGAATCTTAAAAGCGAAACAAATAAGAGGCTTTGACGAAGAACTGGCGTCCATCATCCAGGAATGAATCCGAACGAGGCGCCGTCGTGTTGTTCGGGTCGCAGGCTCCGCTGGGCAGGCGATTGCAGAGCGACCGGTCCAGATTTTGCAGGTCGTTGTTATAGCCGATATAGAGCGCCGTTCCGGGATGAGGGAGCCAGGTCAAAAGCGCCTCGGTACCCACTTCCTTGGTGCGCTGCAGCGAGGTCTCTGCGGGATTGGTGAGCGTTGAATCGTACTCGATGATGGCGCGCGCGGAAAATGCGCGGGTGAATTGATAGTTGACCTTGGTGCGGAAGGTCTGGCTTTCAAAGGTCATTGCGCCGTCGGCAACCGAAAAATCCCTATCCAGAAGATAGGTGCTATCTGCGGTTAGTCCACGAAACGGCTGCAAGGTGATATATGCCGAGCTGTCTTCCTGGTTCATCAACGACGGCAGGCAGGTGGGAAGCAAAGGAGAATTAGCCGGACAATCCACGGGATTGTAATTCACATTCCCGCTGCGAAAGGCCGAGATGTTGAAGGTCATCTGCGGCAGGGGCGCGCCGCGCGCGATGATGCCGCCATAGTTCTCCGTAAAGTTATGGTTTTCGGTCAGCAGCGAATTGTTTTGCGGTCCCAGCGTGTCCGAGTTCTGGCCCCCAATCGGCGCAATAAAGACGTTGCGCGGAAGAGAAATGAAAAAGTCAAAGGACGATCCATGAAAGATCCGGTCGCCTTGATGATCAAAGGCGATATTCTGGCTGGTTTCCACACCGTAGTTCAGGATGGCTTTGTCCTCCGGAAACCACCTGTAACGCGCATACGCCGAGCCTTGGCGGATATTCGCCGTGGAGATGAAGCCGGTCAAGGTTTGAAAGCCGGAGCTGAAATCCAGGAATGTTCCGTCAAAGACAAAAGAGCGGCCAGTGCGGTGCAACTTGAGCTTGGCTGCCGGGCCGGCGGAGTAGGTGGGCGTGGGGCCGCTGTCCATATTCCCTTTGGAGGCGCTCGTCACCCACTGACCTTGCGAGGTCCATTGATTGGTAATCCGCGCAATGTAGTCCACGCCCCCAACGCGATTCCATCCCTGACCAAACTCCTGGTCGGTATACGTGACGCCAACGCTTGAGCCGATTCCCAAGTCCTCGGAGACGCGGCCTACGGCGTAAACGGCGCGTTTGCCGTAGAGCGGATCGCCGGGAATCACCGTCTCTCCCGGCGCACGGTCATCAATGGCCAGCAAACCGATATTGGTTTGCCCCAGCTTTCCCGTCGTGCGGACGCCGTACTCAGGATGCGCAATATTGCGCGTATAAACCAACTGAATGGGAGTGGCGAAGTAGCTGGCGTTCTCCAGGAAGAATGGCCGCAGCTCGGGATAATAAACGGCATAGCGCTGATTGACGGTGAACTGCGGCTGCGCGGATTCCACATCGCTGAAATCAGGATTGAAGGTTGCATCCACCACGATGCTGTCTTTGAGAACCGCCTTGATCTCGCCGCCTGCTGTGCCCTCAAAGTGGCGTGAACTGAAGAATGGATTGGCGGGGTCAAGAGTATCGAGAGAGCGCTCGTTCTGGCCCAGCAGATAGGGATTGAGCTGAAGATCGTGGGAGCCGGTTACCCCTGTGATTCCCCTCAGCGTCCCCTCCTGGCTCAGATAGCCGGAGGTGTCGGCGGCCACGCGCGGCCAGAAATCGGTCTCGCTGTTGCGCGGAAAGGCCCGCTGAAAGACCACTCCCCAATCCGAACTGTCCGCACGAAAACGCAGGCTGCGAAAGGGAATCGTCATCAACGCCATCCAGCCCCCCGGCGTCACCTGCCCGTCCGAGTCCCAAACCTGATCATAACTGTAATCGGCACCGCCGAGATCGCTCCAGGCAGCGTCTGCCTGAACTCCCATTGGATTGACCTTGAAGAGTACGCCCTTTCGATGGTCCTGAAAGGGGTCCAGAATCACCGTGACATTGTCGTCGCTTTGGATATTCTCGCGCCGCGCCAGATGAGCGCGCATCTGATCCAGGTGGTGATCGTGGCAGATAAAAACAAAGTACAATGCTGTCTTCGTGTGTCCCAGCCAGACCTCTGTCTCTTCGCTTCCCGTCTCTCCGTCATGCGGCGCAATCTGAATAAAGCCTGAGATGTGCAGCAACTTGTCCTTCAAGCCGGCGCGCGGCTCCATCCCGGCAAAATCCGAGAGCCGCAATCCTTCGGCAAGCAAGGGAACCTGGTTGGCGCTCAAGGCCTGCGCCGAAGCTGGAGTTGTCTCTTGATGTTCGTGGCAGGCGATGGCGGACGGAGAAGCCATCACCGACAGGCAAAGTAAAACCAGGTATGCTTTCATTCCCATTCTTCCGGGTACTAATTTTTAGCAGATTGCTTCAGCCAGATTACCTGATTTGACCTTCAACTTCAAAGAACAAATGGGCAAAGCAATCAGTCCACTACTATTCTTTATCTTTATCTTTGTAAGGGCAGCCCGCACAGGTCTCCGCAAAGGATTCGTCGGGCGAGCTGGCCGGCCAGCCAATCATCACCAAAAAGACATCCAGGACAAACAGCGCAATGGCAATGTCGTTATAAAGCGTGGCCTGCGCGCAGTCCGGCCAAAGCTGATTGGCGCCCCAGAAGAGGAAGGCCACGGCCAGCAGCACGGCCTTGAAGAGCTCTTTGCGCGGGGGCCGATGCGCCGACTGGTAGGCCAGATAAGCCACGGCGATCATGACCAACGGAAATGCACCCAGAATGTTATGCGCGTTGGCCGGAAAGAACCGGGGGAAAGCGTCCCAGGCAAAGAGAACCACGACACTGGCCAGCGTGACTCCGCCGAGGAGTACGGGCAAAATTCTGTGGGCTCGATCAAGACGAATGTACATACTTCATTTTGCATCCCCATCCATGAAGAGTACATGAGAAAACCCATCGCATTTGAGTCCCTTGCAGCCGTTGCCGACCCGCAGCGCAAAAAAATGTAGCGCCGGCCTCCTGGCCGGCTGTAGCGTGGACCTCCCGGTCCACGCTTGTCCACGGTGAATTTCCATTTCATGCGGTCAAACTACCGGATGCTCATTGTAGGATGATGAGATGTTCTCTGCCTTGCCGTGCAGCTACAGGTTTGACCGAGTCGCCACCCTGAAAAAGCAGAGAAAGGAATCAATCCTCGTGACGATGCTCAAAGACAGCCCAGCGAAACTGCCTCTATCGGTGTATGCCGCCTTGCGTCGTTACAACCTCTTCTTGCTTCTCGTAGCCGGATTGGGCGGCCTGCTCTACGGCATCGATGTTGGCATCATCGGCGGCGCGCTGCCGTATCTCGAAGCAACCTCCGGGCTGGACGCCCAGCAACTGTCGGTCATTGTTGCGGCGGTGCTTTTGGGCAGCGTTCTCTCCACTTTGTTCGCCGGGTTGCTGGCCGACTGGATCGGCCGCAAGCCGATGATGCTTCTCTCCGGCCTCACGTTTATCGTCAGCATTCCGGTCATCGCCCTCGCGCATGGATACGAGCCGCTCTTCTTGGGCCGACTTCTGCAAGGCATCAGCGCCGGATTTATCGGCGTGGTGGTTCCGCTCTATCTTGCCGAGTGCCTGCCGGCCTCCCATCGTGGCCGGGGAACAGGCGTATTTCAGTGGCTGTTGACACTGGGCATTGTGGCCGCCGCTTTGATCGGCGTTGTGTACAGCTATCGCGTTGCGGCAGTGGCCGCCTCCGCTGACGCCGCCACGCTCTTTGCCTTCAAGGATCACGCATGGCGGCGCATCTTCTGGGTCTCGCTGCCTCCCGGCGTGCTCTTTGTGCTGGGCAGCCTCAGTTTGAGCGAATCGCCCCGCTGGCTCTTTCAGCGCGGCAAACCGGCCGCTGCGCTGGCAGCTCTAGAGCGCTCGCGCGGCGCCGAGCAGGCAGAACTGGAAGTGCGCGCGATGGATTCGGCAAATCGCTCCGCCCAGGCCGCGCGCCCCGTCGGGCAAAAGGCGCGCGAATCCCTGCTGCGCCGCAAATACATGGTTCCGTTTTTGCTCGCTTGTGTGATTCTCTTCTGCAACACGGCCACCGGCATCAACTCCATCATCGGCTTTAACACCGGCATCCTGCTGCAGAGCGGGCTTTCTGACCTCAATGCGCATTGGGGCTACGTTCTTTTCACCACCGTCAACTTCCTGATGACCATGGTGGGCATGATGCTGGTGGATCGCAAAGGCCGCAGGTTCCTGCTGATTCTGGGCACATCGGGAATGATCGTCTCCCTCGCCGCCGTTGGCCTGCTGTTTCGCTCAACAGAAGTGCGCAGCTTTGACAGCCGCGCCGCAGTGCAGCCGCTGGTCACGGGCAATCAGGAGCTGACTCTGCGCTTCACTCCAGAGGCCGCCAGCCATTTGCTCCTCGAACCGGTCAACTCCATCAACCGGATCGACAGAAACCGTGCTTCGCTGGCCATCATCTACTCCTACGGAGACTTCACTGCGGCCACCACCTTTGTCCGTTCGGACGATCCCGCCGCCGCTCCCATTCAAATCACCCGCGCCGGTTGCCTTCCAGCCAATAAGGTGGAAGCGCTCTTCAGCAATCCTTTCGGCAACCTCGCCGCCGCGCGCCGTGCGCCGCTGCGGATTGACAAGGCCTTGATCGGCCAGGTGCCTGGTGCCGCTCATGGCTGGATGGTGGCCATCGGACTCTACGGTTTCATGGCCTTCTTTGCGCTGGGGCCAGGAGTGTGCGTGTGGCTGGCGCTTTCGGAGTTGATGCCGACGCGCATCCGATCCAATGGCATGAGCATTGCGCTGGTCATCAATCAGTTGGTTTCCACCACCCTGGCCGGCGTTTTTCTGCCATTTGTCAGCCGGTACGGTTATTCGTCCATGTTCTTTCTCTTTGCCGCCTTCACGGTTCTCTATCTCGTCGTCGCGGCCTTCTTTTTGCCGGAGACCAAGGGCAAAACGCTGGAAGAGATTGAGGCGCTTTTTGAAGGCAGCGCAACGAGTCACGTGACTGGTTGAATTATCAATCGCCAACCCGTAGCGCCGGTCTCTAGACCGGCTGTCCCGCAGGCGTCCTCGCCCGCGCTAGCTGATATTTCAACCCAATTTCATCTTGCCAAAATAGAAAAACACGGACCAGATGCCCGGCGCTGCAGCATCAAGTTTGCCGAGTTGACGGAGCCGGCGGCGGAAAGTGCTTCCGCAGCATAGCCAGCGCTTCGGCAGGTGTGGTGATCGAGCCTTCCAGTTGGGCGTCTTCAACGGCGCGGAGCATGGGCCGGAAGGCTGCGCCAGGGATGTAGCCGGCGGCAATCAACTCGCGGCCCGTGAGGAGCGGCGCGGGGCGAACGCTCTCCTCCGGCATCGCTTCGTAGCGCTCCCGCACAAAATTCCAGTGGTCCAGATTGCCGCTGCCGGCCATGCAATCCATGCGATGCAGGGCAAGGTGCTGTGGAAACTCCTCCAGGCGGAAGAAGCGCTTGAGCGTGGAGGCCTTCATGCGCGGCGCGTCGGCAAAGCGCATATGATTCTCGATCAGCGCAAGTGCCTGACGGCTCTCGTCGTTGGAAAAGCGGAAGCGCCGAAAGATCTCCGCGGCAATCGCCACGCCCACTTCGACGTGGCCGTCAAAGCGAATCCTCTCCGCCACGCGGAAGGTGGCGGGCTTGCCCACATCATGCAGCAGCGCGGCCCAGGCAAGCGTGAGCGGGCAGCCGGCCTCCAACTGCGCCAGCAAGCCGAGCGTGTGCAGCCAGACATTGCCTTCGGGATGAAATTGCGGCGGCTGCGCGACGCCCTTCATGCGGGCAACTTCCGGCAGCACTTCGGCCAGCAGGCCGGTTTCATCAAGCAGCTCAAAGGCGCGCCGGGCGTGGCCTTCAGTGAGCATTTTGGTCAGCTCGTCGCGCACCCGCTCACGGCTGACGGCCTTGGTCTTGGGCGCAAGTCGCCTGATCGCGGCGGCGGTTCCGGCTTCAATCTGAAAACCAAAGCGCGCGGCGAATCGAACCGCGCGCAGCATTCGCAGATGGTCCTCCTCAAAGCGCGCGGCGGGCTGGCCAATGGCGCGAATGAGACCAGCGTCCAAATCAGCGACGCCGTTAACGTGGTCGATGACTGCATTATGAATGGATTGAGCTTCATAAGTTGTGGATATATCGGAATGATCATCAGCATTGTCACAGCCAGTTTTGTCATAGCCAGCATTGTCATAGCCAGCATTGTCACATCCAGCATTGTCACATCCAGCTTTGTAACAGGGCACGACTTTAGTCGTGCCGCAATCGCCCAATAACAAGGAACGGGGCTTTAGCCCCTGCGGTAAAACCCGCTCCGGGTCCAGCAGCAATCCATTGATGGTGAAGTCGCGCCGTCGCACATCTTCTTCGGCGCTGAGTGTGTAGCGAACCGCATCCGGATGGCGTCCATCGGAGTAAGCGCCGTCCGAGCGAAAGGTCGCAACTTCGGTTACCACACGCTGCGATTCCTCTTCGTCCGCGCAAGCGTCCTCTGCCCCTCCGCAGGTGGCCACCAGCACCACGCCAAAGTGCGCACCCACGGCAAAGGTACGCGGAAAGAGTTGGAGAACCACGTCCGGCGTGGCGCTGGTAGCTACATCGTAATCGTGCGGCGCGCGCCCCAGCAGCAGGTCGCGCACGCACCCGCCGGCGAGATACGCCTCGTAACCCGCGTCGCGCAACTCGGCGATGATTTGCAAAGCCGCATCGAATTGCCGCGTGGTGGGCATAGTTTCAATGTATCCCAGGACGGAAGTAAAAATCAGGCTATTCTCCGCCTCCAATCTCGTCAACATCACCGCTGAGGCGCTTCCCATCGACGCCATTTCGCGCTACCATTGCGGCAGTCGGTTTGGGAGGCTATGCGTGACGCTGCGCCGGTTTGGTTTTCTGCTGATGATCGCCCTTGTGCCCGCCGTTGCCTCGGCCGGCAAGCTGAAGCCCTGCGTGACCGCCGAAGAGGCCACCAAGCTCATCGACAAAGATGTCTGCGTCACAGCGCACGTCTATGACGTGGTCGAGCTGCCGGATGGAACGCGCTATCTGGATGTCTGCCCGCCTGAGACGCCCGATGAACAGTGCCGCTTCACCATCGTGAGCCTGTGGGAGGACCGCGTGGATGTGGGCGAACTGCGCAAGTACCGCGATATGGACGTGCAGGTGCGCGGGATTGTGCGGCCCATGCACGGGCGGGCGGGGATGGTGGTCAGCCATGCGCGGCAGTTTTACGGCGGTCCGCCCAAGTTCAAACCCAACCCGATGCTGGCGCGCGGCTTCAACGCCGAGGAGAGCCGTCCGCCGATCCACGACCCCAATCTGCGCGCGCAGGGCGGTGGGCGGTCCTTCATGAATTCGCGGGATAGAGAGGCGCTGCCAAGAAGGTAAGGACAGTTCACAGTTCACAGTTTTCAGTTCTTAGTCTATCGCCATGAACAGCCCATTGAATTTGTGAATCTGCGGCAGATGAAATGAACAGCAAAGGTTTCTACCTTGCCACCATGCCAAGTCGCGTTTGTCGCCCGCGCCGTAGGCGCAATGTGAATTAGCCCACCGTTTCAACGGTGGGGATGGATCATCCAGTTTATTCACACGGAGTCCTGTAGGGACGGCGCGAATTGAGACCAGACAACTGTGAACTTGGAACTGTGAACAGATCCTAAAACCCGCTCCTCGCCTCGGCCATCTCTCGCAGAATCGCTTCAGCGGCCTCCGCCGGATCAGCAGCCTGAGTGATGGGGCGGCCCACAACCAGGTAACTCGCGCCCAGTCGCAAAGCTTCAGCGGGAGTGGCGATGCGCTTTTGGTCGCCGACGGCGGCGCCGGTGGGGCGTATGCCGGGAATCACCAGCACGCCCTCGGGCCCGGTGAGCGCGCGCAGCCCGGCCACCTCTTGCGGCGAGCAGACAAAGCCGTGCAGGCCAGCCTCCAATCCCATGCGCGCCAGCAACTCCACCTGCGCGGCGGGCGTGCGGTCCAAGCCGACCGCGCTGATCTGAGCCTGATCCATGCTGGTAAGCACTGTGACGGCCAGCAACTCCGGCGGATCGGCCACGCCCTCCAGCGCGGCACGCGCGGCCGTGAGCATCAATGGGCCTCCGGCGGCGTGCAGCGTCATCATCTTTACGCCCAGGCGCGTCGCGGAGCGCACGGCGGAGGCCACGGTGTTGGGAATATCATGCAGCTTGAGGTCGAGAAAGACCGAGTGTCCGCGCGCGGTCAGCAGTTCCACAATCGACGGCCCGGCGGCGACAAACAGCTCCAGCCCCACCTTGAACCACTGGCAGGTATTCTCCAACTGGCCAACCAGCGCTTCGGCGGAGGCCGCGTCGGGCACATCCAGAGCGACGATCAGGCGCCTGCGCGCCTCTTCAAGATAATCCACCTCAGGCGTGCGCGCGGAGGCAAAGGACGGATTGAGCCGGTCGGGGATAGGCATGGCTCTATTTTAGAGGATGAGTGGTTCAACGCGGCATCAGACTCCGCATCCGTTACCATAAACCTTGGAGGAGCCTGCTTTGAAGCGTGCCTTGAGCTGGATGCGCATCTGCGGAATGGCGCTTGTGGCGGTTGCCGGCCTGAGCGGGTTGATTGCCGCCTATGCCGAGGTGCACACCAATCCGCTGAACCGCGACCCCCTGGTGCGCGAGGCCTATCAGCACTTCTACAACCTGGATTATCCAGGCGCGGTTGAGCGCTTTGAGCGCTTTCATGCCGCGCATACCGGCGATCCGCAGGCCACCGCGCTGCTGCTCAACGCCGAACTCTTCCAGGAGCTTTACCGGCTTGATCTGCTGGACACAACCTTCTACGCCAACGACGGCTTCCTCACCGGACGCCACGCCATCGAGGAAGATCCCAAGACCCGCGATCGCATTCTTGGCTTGGCCGATGAAGCCCTCCATGAGGCCGACTGGCGGCTGAGCCGCAATCCCAACGACATCGATGCGCTCTACGCGCGCGGCTGGGTCTACAGCCTCAAATGCACGTATCTGGCGATGGTGGAGCGGGGCTACGGCGCGGGCTTCCGGCTGGCCACCAAGGCCAAGGATGACGAGAATCGCGTCTTGCAGATGGACCCGGAGTATGTGGACGCCAAGCTGGTGGCGGGAGTCTACCAGTACGTAGTGGGCGCGTTGCCCTGGCCCTTCAAGGTGCTGATCGGCTTTGCCGGCATCACCGGCTCCAAGACGCAAGGACTGGCCATGCTCAACGACGCCGCCCAGCGAGGCGTGGTCACCACCGTCGAAGCGCGCACCGTGATTGCCCTCTTCCTGCGCCGGGAGGCCCGCTACAAAGAGGCGATCCAGGTGGTGCGCGGCCTCCGCAACCAGTACCCGCGCGACTTCCTCTTCTGCCTGGAGGAAGCCAATCTGCGCAAGGACGCGGGCGAGGGGATGGCTGCCGTGGACTCTTACCGGGAGCTGCTCGCCTCAAGCGCCAAGCCGGGCTACTTTGCCGAGGCGCGACTGGAGCTGGCCGACTTTGGCCTGGGCGACGCGCTGCGCGGCCAGCGGCACTTCAGCGAGGCGGCGCAGGCCTACGAGCAGGCCGCCTGGACCAAGAACGTCAGCCCGGAGCTGAAGATACGCTCGCTGCTCGCCGCCGGTGAATGTCGCGACCTGAACGGCGAACGCCCGCTCGCCCTCAAGGACTACCGAATGGCCATCGACGCCGGCCCCAACACCAGCCGCGCCGACACCGCGCGCAAGCATCTGCGCACCCCCTATGCGGGAGTTTTTTGATCGATTGATTGAATCAGGCCGGACCGAAGATGGCCGGATCATTCAAATTGGGAAGAGAATCGTTCTTTGGGATGGATTATGCTGTATCTATCTCCTGAAAGGGGAATTTTGCGCCGTGTTTACAGAACAGAATTTCTCGGATTCTTCTGCTGTTTCAATCCCGGAATATCCTCTCCCTCTGGTCTCTTACCTTCTGCGGCAGTCGAGTAGATTGCTGCTGTTGTTGAGCGCGGTCATATTCGCCACGGCAACCCTGTCCGCGCAGACGCCGCTTCGCATTGTGCAGGGCGTGGATGCAAACCAATTGCGCGTGCTGGCCAATCATCATCCAAGTTGGGCGAACCCGGCCAATGACGCGGGCATCCTGCCACAGGATCAGTTGCTGGATGCGATGACCATGGTTCTTCAGCGCTCGCCCGAGCAGGAGGCTGCCTTTCAGAAGCTGCTGGCGGAGCAGCTTGACTCCGCCTCTCCCAACTATCATCACTGGCTCACTCCCGCCGAAGTTGGTGAGCGCTTTGGGCTGGCCGATCAGGATATTGACACTCTCTCCGCTTGGCTGCAATCGCAGGGATTGCACGTCAACTGGATCTCGCCCAGCCGAACCTTCATCGGCTTTGGCGGCACGGCGGCCCAAATGGGCCTTGCCTTTCACACCGAGTTTCACGCCTACAAGGTGAAGGACGAGGAGCGCATCGCCCCCGCCTCTGATCCCATGATTCCGGTGGCCTTGCAGCCGGCCATCAAGGCCATTGCCGGCTTCTATACCGTGGAGGATTATTCGTTTGCCCGCGCCATCGCGCTGCCCATGGATGCGCCGGACATCACCGCCAGCAGCGGAAACCATTACCTCTCCCCGGCGGATTTCAAGCTCATCTACGATCTTCCGGCAAATCCGACCGGCAGCGGTGAGAGCATCGGCATCGTGGGTCGCTCGCGGACCAACTTTGCCGACTTTGACAACTTCAGAACCTTAACCGAGACCGGTTTTGCCGATCCAACTGAGATCATCCCCACCGCCTATGGAGGCGTCGATCCCGGTCCGGCGCAGACCAGTTGCACGACCTCGCCTTGCAATGCTTCCGGCGATCAAGGCGAAGCCACCCTGGATGTGCTGCGGGCTGGCAGCATCGCTCCCTTTGCCAACATTTTGCTGGTGGTGGCTACCCAAACCAGCGGCGGCATTCGAGCGGATGCGCAGTATCTGGTGCAGACCTCGCCGGTCCCCGTGCAGGTGATCTCCATCAGCTTTGGAAGCTGCGAATCAAGCGCCGGTTCGTCGAGTGTCAATTTTTGGGATACGCTCTTTCAGCAGGCCGCTGGAGAGGGGATCTCTGTATTCGTTTCATCGGGAGATTCGGGCGCTTCGGGATGCGACACGCACGGGAGCCTGCCGCCCGCGAGTCCCGCGCCCAACAGCCCGAATTACATCTGCTCCTCCAGTTATGCCACCTGCGTCGGCGGAACCGAATTCAACGATGCGAGCGATCCATCCACCTACTGGTCTTCAACCAACGGCTCGAACCTGTCGTCGGCTCTTGGTTACATTCCTGAAGGCGTGTGGAATGAGCCGTTGAGCTCCAGTTCGACAACGCAAGTGGCTGCTTCAGGGGGCGGCGTCAGCGCATACATCGCCACTCCAAGCTGGCAGACCGGAACCGGCGTGCCCACGGCGCGCGCGGGGCGCTACACCCCGGATATTGCCTTTTCCTCTTCCGGCCACGATGGCTATTTCGGGTGCCTTGCGGCCGCCGGAGGCAGTTGCGTGGTCACCAATGGAAGCTTCCACTTCCTGTCCTTTTCTGGAACCTCCGCGGCTGCGCCCTCCATGGCGGGCATCGCCGCGTTGCTCAATCAAAGCCAGGGAACGCCGCAAGGCAACCTCAACCCCAAGCTCTATGAATTGGCAGCCAGCGCCCCGGCAGCCTTCCATGATGTGACGGTCGCCTCCAGCGGTGTCAGCAATTGCGACGTCAACACGCCGAGCATGTGCAACAACAGTATTGCTTCGCCCACCGGCCTGACGGGCGGGCAATCTGGATACCTGGTCACAGATGGCTATGACGAAGTGACAGGGCTCGGCTCGCTGGATGCAGCGGTCTTTATCGCGAACTATGCCTCCGGGAAGGCCACCCCCTCGGTTACAGTCAGCGGATCGGGATTCAGCGTCACCCCGGGCGCAACCAGCGGCAACACGGCAAAGATCACCATCACTCCGGTTAACGGCTTCACCGGAAGCGTCGCGCTCTCGGCGGCCATCACCTCTTCGCCAACGGGTGCTGAATATCTGCCCACCCTGAGCTTTGGCACAACCAGTTCGGTGAATATCACCGGAACAACCGCACAGACGGCCACGCTCACCGTTACCACTACGGCTGCCTCCAGCAACGCCGTCTCCTCGCCCGCGCATTCCGGCATCTCAAGGTACGGCACGGGCGCGGCGCTGGCCTGCCTCTTGCTCTTCTGCCTGCCGTCGCGCCGGCGCAGTTGGCAGACGCTGCTGAAGATGACCGCCATGCTCGTGATTCTATCCGGCGGCATGATGGCCTGCGGCAGCAGCAATAGTGGAGGAGGCGGCGGCGGCAACTCCGGAACCACCGCCGGAAGTTACACCATCACCATCACCTGCACCTCAGGCGGTTCAACTCTGACCACCGGGACACTCACGCTGGTTGTCGAGTAGCCGCGCTGGCATGGAACCATCCTCGACCCTCCTTCGTATCTTTACACTGGTATAGGTTCCAAGGAGGGTTCGACGATGGCCAATTTCTGTTCACGCTGCGGGGCCGGTTTGCCGCCCACCGCGCGCTTCTGCTCCATGTGCGGCGCGGTTGTGCCCATGATCCCATTCAATCCGGGAATGCCGCTGGTTCGCCCGATTGTGGGCCGCCAGATCGCCGGTGTCTGCGCCGGTTTGGCGCAGGCCTATGGCTGGGATCTGGCCATCGTTCGCATCATCGCCGTGGTGGCGTTCTTCTGCTCCGGCGGCATCGTGGCCGTGGGCTACATCGCCTGCTGGATCGGCATTCCCGAACAGCACATTCCGCTGACCTAGTTTAGTCGATCCTGAAAAAGCCGATTTCAAGCAGAAGGCAAGGCGATCAAGAAGCCTTTGAAGCATGATTGGAGCAGGAATCGTGCCAGGATCGCCCAGATTTCAGCGACAAGTTTGCCCTCACAGGCTCTCAGCAGCTTGTGGAAGTTCATCGCAGCAGCCGAGAGGATGGCGTTGATCGCGTCTCCGGCAGCGCCCTTCAGCCGGTTACGTTCCAGCCGGTGTTCGTTCTTCAGATGTCCGATGCTCGGTTCGATGGCCGCTCTGTGTTTCATCCTCTTCCAGAGCGCCTTTGGTATTCGGCCTCGCTGTCGTTTATCCACATGGATCGCGGCCTCGCCTGCATAGTTGTGGCCGCGATAGCCCATGTCCACATGCACTTCTCTAACTCTTTCGCCGATCAAGTTATTCACTTGTTTCATCTGCTCGGCCAGCGTGTGGCCATCGTAGGGATTGCCCGTAAAGCTTTTGGCCCCGACGAACCATCCACCCCGGCTGCTTACCGCAACACTGACCTTGTTGCCGAACTCATACGGCTTGCCCGCCTTGCCTTTGGCTATGCACTCGACTTCAGGCTCATGCACGCTGTAGACCTTGTTCTTGT